>NZ_JBLWZP010000012.1:0-90936 GCF_048266365.1 Galbibacter sp.
ATTCTATAACACCAAAAGAAGGCATACTGAAATAGGAAAAGTACCACCTGATCAAATTTATAATACAAAAAGAATAGCATCATAAATAATTAGATATATATTTAAACTGTCTTACAGATGGGGAGTAGTGTATTATTAAAAATGACATTATCTGCTTTCACATCTTTTATTGAAACGTTATTTACAATAGTTTCCCCATTATCTGAAGTTCCATATTTAAAACCTATTTGATTGTAGCATTTTAAGGTTTGTCTTCCTCCTACATCTGTATTAGTCTGGGTATTAACTACTGTTGAGGAAACTTCTCCATTTTCATCATCTGAATAATATGTTATAACCATTGGATATTGTTGTTCAGAAGAGCTATAACCCCTAAAGGATATTTCATACTCCCTAGCTTCCTTTATATCATCATAACAATTATCTTCTCCTTCTTTATAATGAATTATAATATCAGATGCATTATTATAATCAGTTAGCTGTAATGTACAATCATTTAAAAATTCAAAATAATATTTCATTGTAGGATGGTCTTTCCAATTATCATCCCATTCTTCATCTGGATCAGGGTAATAAGCAATTAATACATTTTCTTCAACTATATTCCAAGCCCCATTATAAATGTCAGTTTCTGTACTAGAATAATGATTTTCATAAACAGCAGTTCCATCTGCATTATAAGTATAGGTGTTTCCTGATAAATCTTCTGAAGTGTTCCATGAACCAACTAAATTGGAGTCTAATGTGTTTAAATCTGATGAATCATCTTCATTTGAGCAACTAATAATTAATCCACAGAATAATAATAGTAGAAATAGGGTATTTTTCATGTTTAAAATTTTAAATATTAATGTGTAATTATTTTCATTTCTTTATTGTAACAGATGTATTAAACTCCTTGGGGAGCCAATACCTGAGCATAAAATAGTCTTTGGTTATTTCATCTAGTCCAATTGCTAAATTGCCCAAAGAAGTAAAATAACTCCTATGGTTAACAAAAGGGTCTTTTGTTAGTTTATTTCCTTGCTGTAATTCAGCATTTATTGAATTGAGGAATAGCGTAAAATACTTGTTATGAATCCTGTATTCAATCCGTATCAATACATTTTCTTTAAACCATAAATAACAAACAGATTCAAATGACTTTCCAAAGAGATAAACCTCTGAATACTTGTCACTCCTATAAAATTCAGTATCATTTTTTAAGGTTTTTATGTACTCTATATCAGTATTGGATTTATGAAGTGTAGAGCCTAATTTATATGGAATAGATTGAAAAAAAGTCATTCTATAATCTTATTTTTCCATACAACATAACCTGTTGGGCAAAATCTTGGGCTAGTTGTTTTTGTCTTTCCCCTGTAATATCCCTAGAAATGTTATAGGTTTTTTTATAATCCGTTATTACTCCAGCAGTATTTTCATAGTACTCAAGATGTAAGCTACTTAACCTATATATAATAGAAACATGACTTTCGTTATTTGGTATTTTACTTTTTTGAATAAAAAATTGTCTTTCATTTTTTTTCATCAAAATAAATTGCTGCCCATTCCATAATTGTTGCCCTAAAGTATCAACAAATATTTTGAATTTTCTGGAAAAAGGCTCTTCTTTTAGAGTCTTAGACTCTCCATTAATTTTTGAAATAAAATAGACTATTACAAAGCCTATAATAAACATTACAACGTATAACATAGAATTGTTTTAAAATTAATATTGTCATATATGGCATTAAACTAAACAAATATAACCCATTTCTTGACTTGTCAAATATGTCAAGTAATGGAAAAAGCAGAATTGCTTAAAAATGTAGGTAAAAGAATACAGGAATTACGGGAGCAAAAAGGATTTACTCAAGTAGATTTGGCTGGCAAAATTCAGGGAGAATTTGATACTACCAATGTCTCAAGGATAGAGTCAGGTAGAACCAACCCTACACTTTATACCTTATATAGAATAGCTGAAGCTTTAGAAGTTCCTCTAAAGGATATAATAGATATTGAACCAACTGAAGAATAAGATTTAGCTATTTATTACTTTTCCTTCCAAATCCCATATTTTCTGTACAAATTATATCGTTTTTAAAAATATAGCTGGATTTACTCTATTATTGAATTACAAAATGTAACATTTCGCTATACTAATAATATCTAAGTTTCCCCTGACCACTAAAAAATATAGGTTTTTGAACTATATGGGGTACTTATGCATACACATAAAATTGCAAAAACTACTACCATAATAGGGTAGAATAATTATATTACATATCTCCATTATCCGCTAAGCTATAATATCCCTCTTTAGTAATAATTAAATGGTCTAGCAGTACTATTTCTAATGTAGTAGCGGCAATTTTCAATTTATTGGTAATATCTATATCTGCTTTACTAGGTTTTAAATTGGAGCTTGGATGGTTGTGCACTAAAATGATGTTACTTGCCACTGTTTTAAGTGCAACACTAAGTATCAACTTTATATCTATAATACAAGATGTAATGCCCCCTCTAGCCAAATTGAATATCCCAATTACCATGTTAGCTCTGTTTAATAATAATACTTTAGCTTCTTCCTGTAACTCTATGGTATTCATATCCCAATGCTCTAATGCTATTTTATAAGCATCTTGGCTACTATGTATTTTTACTTTATCCTTATTCCCATTAGAATAGGACACATTTATTTCACATACTTTCATATTAGTTAGAATTGAAAATTCCAATCTTGGTAATACCCTATATAAAGTGGAAACCAAAACTGGAAAAAAATTAAAAAGTGCCAAAGTGACCTTTTTTACAGAAACTTTTATTGTAAGGAATATGTTTAAAGATTAATCTGAATAAAGTTTAAGATGTATCAGTATGGTAAATTCCTTAATTATAAAGTTTTGCAATATTTTGTCACTTTAGCACTGCATTAAAAATGTCCTAAACCCGTATGTATATATAATACTATTACGAGAAATGGACGTTTTTATACTTAAATAGCCTGTCCAGCTAATTCATGGATGCCATTTTGTGAGAATACATTGGCATTTGCTTTGAATTCTTTTTCTCTAGAGGAAACTGCATCTTCCACTGGAACATACACCCATTTGTGTCTAAGGATTAATTCCTCCCCTGTTTCTTTTACAATATGGGTATAAGGCTCTACTTCCTGCTTAACTACATTACCTTGCATTTTAGTGCCTATAAGGAGTTTACAGGTTTCTTCATCAAAAGTAGATGGAATACTGGTTTTTTTGGATGTGGCGTAATAAAGCCCAGTGTCTTTGCTTAATACCATTTCCACTCCTCCTGAAAGTTCTAAAGCAAAGAATTCCCTTCCATCCTCTGCTTGTCTTTTTTGATAGTTTACAATACGTACCATTGGTTTAAAATTTTTGAGTTGAATAAAATACCTTCTGAAAAACCTTGCATATAAAAACTTGCTATCACCTAAGTTTTTATATATGCTGCTGAAAAAAAGTTCTTCAAATAAAAAGGTACGGGGTGTTTCCCCTCAGAAAAAGGTGGGGGTACTTAGTGAGAGGTGAGTTTTTAGAATTTTATCTATATTTGATTGTAATCTAAACTACTATGGCAAAAAAACATTTTGAAAAACCATTCGACGTTGGGACAAAAGCAAAATTAGAACTTTTTAGAAGTTATTTAATAGAATGGTTGCCTACTTTTATATCTTCAAATGAAAAAGCCTATTGGAAAAATATTTTTATTTATGATTTTTTTGCAGGGAAAGGAAAAGATTGTGAAAACACATATGGAAGTCCTTTAATAATTTTAGAAGTACTTAACAGCTTTGAGGAATTTATTTCTTTAACAGATGTTAATATTAATATTGTTTTTAATGAAAAAGACAAAAAGACGTACGAGTGTTTAATTAGAAATGTTGAAAACTTCAAGTATAGCAATCAAGAAAAAATTAATATTCATACTTATAATAAGTCATTCCAAGACCTTTTTTCGGAGTTATATCCTAAAATGTTAAATTATGACAAACTTCCGAAACTTATGTTTTTAGATCAATTTGGTATTAAAGAAATAACAAATGAGATTTTTATAAAATTAATAAGTTTTAAAAGGACTGATTTTATTTTCTTTATTTCTTCTTCATTTGTAAGAAGGTTTAATGAGCTTCCTGAATTTCAAAATTATCTTTCTATCACTAAGGAACAATTTATTGATACAAAACCATTTCACTCACATAAAGTTATATTTGAATATTATAAATCTTTGATCAATACAAACTATATGTTGGCTCCATTTTCAATTAAAAAGGGAGTAAACATTTATGGATTAATCTTTGGTTCAAATCACACCTTAGGAATTGAAAAGTTTTTAAAAGTGGCATGGAAAATTAATCCAAATACTGGAGATGCAAATTTTAATATAGATGAAGAAAAAATTATAGATGGGCAATTATCTATATTTGAAGAGGAAAATTCCATAAAAAAATTGGGTTTATTAGACTCTAAAGTTAGAAGCCTAATCATAGAAGAAAAAGAAGAGTCTCTTTATCGCTTATATCATGAAACATTGAATTTTGGATGTCTCCCAAAACATTGTAATGAAATATTGAGGAAACTTGAAAAAGAAAAGAAAATAGGTAAAGTGTCTACTAGGACTGAAAAAATCCATAACTTAGCTCCACCTAAGGACATTAAAGTAGAACTAAAGTGAAATACTCTAAAATAGAATGGACTGAGGCTACTTGGAATCCAACAACTGGATGCAATAAAGTTAGTGCTGGATGTAAAAACTGTTATGCAGAAGTAATGGCTAAGCGCTTACAGGCTATGGGAACTCCAGGCTATGAAAATGGTTTTGAATTTACTTTAATGCCAAGCCGACTAGATGCTCCTAAAAAAATAAAAAAACCTACAAAATTCTTTGTGAATTCCATGAGTGATTTATTTCACGAAGATATGCCTTACGATTATTTAGACAAAGTATTTAGAGTTATTGAAGAAACCCCTAGACATCAATATCAAATGCTTACCAAACGAGAAAACATCCTTAAAGATTATTTTTCCACTAGAAAAGTTCCTAATAACGTATGGCTAGGTGTTACCGTTGAATCTGCAAAGACAAAACATAGAATTGATGTTTTAAGAAATATTGATGCAAGAATAAGATTCCTTTCTGTTGAACCTTTAATTGAAGCAACAGGAAGACTTAACCTAGATAATATACATTGGGTTATTGTTGGTGGAGAAAGCGGCTCTAAAGCTAGACCAATGGATCCTGAATGGGCGATAGACGTACAAAGACAATGTGATGAACAAGATGTTGCATTTTTCTTTAAACAATGGGGAACATGGGGAGCAGATGGAGTTAAAAGAAGCAAAAAAGCTAATGGCAGGATCCTTATGGGAAAAGAATGGAATGAAGAGCCTACCATTATTTAAGCTTAGAATTTGTGAATTATCATTAAAAATAATATATTACATTTGCATAAAATTTAAAATTACTACAACCAAAATGGAAATTAATAAAGTTTCTGCATTTGAGTATTTATTATTCAAGTTGGTCATTTGGCACAAAGAAGTGACAAATGAAGAACAGAATGATATTAGTGTTTTAAAAGCTTTAAAGCTGCTTTTTTTTGTTTCAGCTGCTAATACAGATGAATCAGGAGAAACTTTATTAGATACGGTTTTTAATGAATTTGTTGCAATGCCTTATGGTCATGTTGAAAGTGATGTGTATGAAAACATCAAGAACAGATTGCATAGCAACATAATCATAGATAGAAGAAGTACGACAATCATTGATACTTTTAGTGATGAAAACCTAGATAAGGAGATACGATCTAAAATTGATTCTAATATTCAGGCATTAAAAGAAAATAATAATAAAATAATAAAATATTCTTCTTTTGAATTGGTTGACTTGAGCCATACGTGGTATTCATGGAAATATTATTTTTCCAAAGCAAAAGAATCTAACATTAATAGTCATATAATTCCTCTCTCAGTCATTAAGAAAGAAGATAAATTCTTCTCTTTAGCATAAGAAATTTGAGGAAATGAAATTTATAAAGAAGGCGTTTAGCTTACTAGAAGAATTTGAAAAAAAAATAGATTCTGTTTTTCCAGAAGATAATGGTGATTATGATGAACATGAAAGGGCTGATTCTATTGAAGTATTAAAAGCTGAATTTCAAAAGTTTCAAAGACTCTCTCATCAAAACATAAATTATTCTTTGTTGTCAGGAGAATATATTAATAGTGATGATTTTCAAGAGTTTTTAAATTTTTTAAAGCCTAAATATTCAGAGCTTCTAAGTTATTTTGTGTTTAATGGTGAACTCCAAAATATGGCCTATCAAATTGTGGAGTGTTTAGATAAGACTATAGACTACTACTTTGTTTTCATTACAGATATTAAAAATAAGTATTCATTAAATCAAAATGATTATTTTTTTAGTATCAATTCAATTTTAAGTTCTGTATATAGAAACGAGAAACTCTCTGAAGATTCTTTGAAATATTTTAGATACTTTCATGTGAATATTTTAACAGCTAGATGTGACCATCTTTTTTCTCATGATGATTCTTTTTTAGTTCAATTATATAATATCGAAAGTGCCTTAAGTGATATAAAAATAAGTGGTCTAAGTGCATTATCAGAAGTTATTTTAGCTAAATGTGGTTTCCTTAAATCAAAATGGTTTCTTAGAAAACAAGAAGAAGCTCCAGATGAATCTACTTTTATAGTAGATGGAATAGAACATCAGATAGAAAATGTTAAAAATCAAGCTTCTTTTGAAGAATGGATCAAGTATTCCAAAGAGCACTATCAGTTGGAGATAAATTGGGTCTCCAAAATTAAAAATGATTATAGAAAGTTTCATAATAAAGATTTAAGTGATTTAACATTTACTCAGATTCATCGAATGATAAAATATCATAAGGATGAATCAAAAAATTATTTGGAGTTAAAAAAAATTTCTAACTTTTTAAAGGAAATTTTAATCTTAGAGAAAAAGAAGAAAGATTGTAGTTACTTTAATGAGTTTGCCTTCTCTGTAATGAGTAATTACGCTCTCAATAATAGTTTTTCTTTATTTGTAGAGAAGAATAAGGACATAAATAATCTTAAGAGCGAGTATGCTAAAATAAAGTCTGAAACTAATTCTTACCTCAACAACTTTTTTATAGAATTTAAATTCTTAGATTCAATTATACAGATTTTAAATGATAAACTAGAAGAAGAAGACAACGATGATTTTTTAAAAGAAAATGAGGAATATATAAAAACAGAGTTAAAAGGTATATTTAATAAATATGAGTTTAATCACAAATGGTCTATAAATCACCATAATTATATATTCCAGTTACCTTTTGAAGAGTGCAAGCTTAGTCTTGAGGATAATAAATTAGATTATATATTTATAGCATCATCATTTGTACTTCCTCCTTCTAACAAAAAAATTGAAAAACAATTCAATTTAATAAAATCAAAGTTTAACAATCTATTGTTTCATATTGAATCCGTTAAAGTACTAAAGACTGATACGGATAAAATTAAAAATCTAAATAATGAAATTAGTGATCATAAAGCTATAATTCAGAGACGTGAAACTCAATCTATTGAAATTCTTGGAATATTTACAGCATTAATTGCATTTGTTTTTGGCTCTATCTCAACTTTTCAATTTTTAGAAAGTGCAAAAGAAGTTTTAATGTTTAATGTAGCTTTAGCACTGTCACTAATTTCATTTGTATGTGTTTTAATAATTTTTATTAGAGGAAAAGATACATTAATAAATAATTGGAAATGGTTAGCTGGTTTATTTGTCTTATTTATACTTTTTTGGGGAACTCTAATATATTTTGATATTAATCCAGAAAAAGAAGGGAAAATTGAACAAGATGTTATTAATATTAGAGATTTGGACAGTTTAATAAATATTCGTCTGAACAATAAAACAAATAAGTTTTCACCTATTAACCAAAAAGATACTACTGGTCATAATGAAAGCTTTTCTCTATCAGGAGAATCCAATAAAAACATTGAAGTTATGAATACAAGTTTAAAGAAAAAATAAATATCTTGCCTTATTAGATAAGACAAGATATCCTTTTCAACTCAAAAACCAATGGTAATTTCCACTACCACTGAGAGCCTTTAATAAGCTGTTGGAGAAGTTAAAAACATTGACATTCCTATCCAGAAAAGTATCAATATAACTGCTCTTATTGGCTTGTGTAAATAGGTTGTACACTTTCCAAAGATTAATATCTCCATCCTCATTTCTACAAAAAGGTTCATCTTGGTAATAATCCTTAGCTACTGTAGATATCTGCCCATCATTAAGCTGTAATTCTGGAATGTTTAATTTTTCCCCTCTAGGCAAATAATTATACAGCCGTGATTTCCCAATAAGCTGTGCAAATTGATGTTCAGTAAGATGATGCTTGCTAAATTCTTGCATCTGTTCTAGATGCTTTTCTGCCTTATATTCCTGTAGGGTTTTAAGCAGTTTACTTTTTAGGGTATCATAACCATCTACTTTTAATTCTCCTGCAAAGCCATCACTAGAGATGCACATATTACAGCATACCATATTCTGAAATCCAATAAAGAACTTGAATTTTTCAAAGGTCTTTTTACTGTATAAGTTCTCTTGGTTATAGGCTCTTACTCCTCCTAAAGTCAACGTAATATCATTTCCATTGATATTTTCTGTAATACTGGGGATTTGAATAATAAAAGCCATCCTTTCGTAATAAATGGTCTTTTCATGGTCTAGGAGTTCCTTTACGGACTTATGTATAGCTGAAGGAATTCTACCTTTAATTTGGTGGGATACCCTTACTTCTGGTGTATTAAAATGATGATGCGGAAATACCTTATTGGCACAATGTTGTGCTATTTCAATAAACTCAGTATGGGCAATTGTACGTTCATTATCCTTGCTAAATACAGGAATAATACAATCCTTTTTTAAATGAGAGAGGCTAACTTCTGATGTGTTAGCCTCTATAAATGGTTTTCTCCCATAATTCTTTGGGATTCTTCTTGGTGTAGGGGCTACATCAGGTGCTTTCTCTATTATGGTAGTAGAATTTACAGCTTTAAGCTGCATACTAGGCTGAATGATTTGTGCTTCCATTTTGGCTAAAGTTTTGTGGGTTCAACAATGTTTGTTTGGATAAAATGGTATCCTTTTGGACTTTAAAGTCATATTCCAAATGCTCTTTCCAATTGGAGTAATGTGTATAGAGTTCCCGTAATCCCTCTAGATTATTACAAGATTTAATATTAGCTCTGGCTTCTTGTAGGTTGGTTCCTGAATTACACCAATCCAATATTTTTCTTCCAGTGGCTGTGTTAATGGTAAATTCTGGTTTTCCCATAAATAAGCCTGTCCTGTCTTTGGATGCTGAGACAAAATGTTTAATGTCTATATCAAAAACCAAAGTAAATTCATAGTCTGTTCCATCTCGCATTACACTTTTAAGTCCAACTTTTTCAGGTATGTATTTACCATCCTTTTGTTGAAGGACATAGTCCTGCTTTGTTCTCATAGTAGCTATAACATGAGCTTCTGCTTGAAGAATCTTATTAATAAAGGCATTAAGTCTTGGGGTCACCTTTGCCCAATTGGTAAAGCTATTTCCTGCTAATTTGGAATGAAAGTCCAATAGCTCATCCCAACAGTGAGATATACTATCTATAATTACCACTTCCATTTCAGCCCTTAGACATACATCAATAGCTTTGATATATTTCTCTGGTGTAAATGGTGGCTCTAGAGTGAGTACATTATAGTTGCCTAAATGGGCATATAAATCTGCTGAACCATTTTCTGTATCTATAATAGCTACTTTGGTTAAATCCTTATTAGTTAACCCTTGTGCAAGAAGCAAACTTGAATAGGTTTTTCCTGACCCAGCACTTCCTTGTAAAGCCATTTTTATCTTGGCTCTTTTGCGTTCTGATTGTCTTAATTGCATGATTTTAAAGTTTTAGAATTAATGAAATATGTTGAAAATGAAAAGAGCACCTTATCACTTTTGGTAAGGTGCTCTTGTTTGATTTTATATGCTTTTGGAAATTATCTTAAAGACAACTCTTTAAGTTTGTAAAGATTAACATGAAAATACAAATGCAAAAAAAAATACTTTTTGATAAAAAGATCACTTCGTCACTTTTCATCCAGTAAGCTTTTCATGGCATCATCAATTACATTATTTTCAAGGTCTTTTAAGTAGGATTGGGTAATAGCCAAATTTTGATGTCCCATAGCTTCAGAAATAATATCAGTAGAAATTCCTTTTTGCTTTAAATTGGTAGCAAAGCTATGGCGAGCTACATAGCTCGTCAATTTTTCTTCAATCCCACATTTAGAGGCAATCTCTTTAAGCTGTTTGTTATATCGCTTCAATGTTTTAGCTTTTCTATTTTCAATCTGCATGGGTGTCATATTGTTTCTTAAAAGAATAGGAAAAACATAATCTGTAGGTCTTTTTTGGGCTTTATAATATGCTAGAATTTCCGCAACAGGATTTAAAATTTCAATAGTAAAAGCTGTTTTAGTTTTTCTTCGAACATATTGAATTTTGCCCTCCTTAATATTATCCCATTTTAATAACATCATATCATAAAAATTCATCCCTCTTGTATAGTAACTAAACAGGAAATAATTTTTGCTATCTATCAGGTGAGGGTTCTTGTTAATATCCAATTGAATTATCTTTTTAACAGCATTTGTACTGATAGCCCTCTTATTATTCGTTTTTTTAAGCTTGGATATTTTATAAACATTAAAGGGGTAATGTTCTGGCTTGGTATAGTTCTTTTTGATTCCATCATTAAAAACTGTCCTTATAGCTCTCATTTTTGCAGCTACACCTGTATCAGAATTTCCATTACTCCTAAGAAAAACCTCATACTCTTTTAACAATTTAGGGGTTACTTCTTTAAATGATACTGTTTTACCATTTAAAAAATTTTCAAAACTCCTTTTGGAATCACTGTAATATCTGGCATTTCCTGTCCTGTTTGAGGTTGTAAGTTCAGTAATGTATTCATCAAAGGCTTGTAAAAAAGTAAGTTTCTTATCCAATTTAAAATCAAAAAACCTATCATGGAATTCATCTAGAGTAATATCATCTTGTTCTGCCAATGCATCAGATATTATTTTTTCGGCTCTTTTCTTTATATCACCCAATGTTTCATTGAATTGTCTATAGTCTATAAAATTTTTCCGAAACTCGGATTTAGAGCTATTCCACTGAGATTTTTCACAGGCTAGATTTAAAGAAATAAATTTAGATTTTCTATCTTTCGTGACCCTGAGGAAAATGGGAAATAGTCCACTGGATAATGCTTTAGTTCTTTGAATGATTTTTATTGATGCCATAATAGATAATATTACTTTGGGTACAACATAGGTACAACAAATTTAGATAAAATGGGATAACAAAAGAAAATAAATGAAATCAGAATATATCAAATCCCTCATAAAATAAGGGCTTATGAAGAAATATGAAAACTTAGGAAACAATCTTTTCTCTGACTGTTAATCAGAGGGTCCTTGGTTCGAGCCCAAGAGGGGGAGCAAAATTAGAATCCAGTCTACAAAATAGGCTGGATTTTTTGCTTTTACACTCTATATAAATATTTATGAAACGGAGCGTAAAACCCATTCATCGCTTTTTAGCGTGGATGGGATGTAATCGACACACTAACCTTGTGGAAGTATGTACTGAGGTATGGTATCTGGACTAGCCTCGCCAATAACGCAAACGAAATATCCTTCTGACCAAAAAGTACACTTACGCCAACATTGTTTTTGTAAAGATACAGGGTGTTTCTGCCATATTAACTTTGTAGACTGTTGTTTTAATCTACGGACTATTTGAGATATAGAAAGACTTTGAGAAATTAATTGAGTTTGATGAAAAATGGGATGAAAAATATCTGCTATCTGTAAGAGGATGGATGGATAATTGGGGACATTTATCTACCTATTTTGAGTATGCTCCGGATATCAGAAAAGCTATATACACAACCAATGCGATCGAATCCATGCACAGACAAATACGAAAAGTCACCAAAACAAAAGGAGCTTTCATCTCTGTTCAAGCATTGCTAAAGATTGTGTATCTAACCGTTAAAGATGTTTCTAAGAAATGGACAATGCCAATTCACAATTGGGGTTTGACACAGTTTACTATACACTCCCTTGACTTACAAGCTGGAATAAACAAATCTAACCTAAACTACTAAACCCTTACTTTTTCTATGCTTATTAAGAAAAGATCAATTTTTATAAACTTCATCTGGCATAGGTGCTTCAACACCGGATAATTTTATAATCGGCATAGGCGATTTCCATTTTCTCAATCGTTCAGAAAGCAAAATTGATAATTCCTTTACTCTATCAGGGTATTTAGAGGATAAGTCTTCACGTTCTCCGATATCAGTTGTTAAATTGTATAATTCATTACTTCCATCCCGCATGTTATAAATCATTTTCCATTCGCCTTTTCGGATGGCGGATCGATAATTTATTCCTAAATTGTCCTTCGCTATCCATTTGTTAGGGATATGCCAAATAAGCAATCTATCCTCTTTTTTTAGTTGAGGTTTTTTAAGCAATGGAATAAAACTTTTTCCATCTACACTCTGAATGATATTGCTTGGTTTAATGCTTGCCATTTGCAAAATTGAAGGAAAAAAATCTTCTATAATTACTGGTTGGTGATAATCAGATGATGGTTCTGTAACTCCATTCCATTTGACTATCATTGGTACACGAATTCCTCCTTCGTAAACTGATCCTTTACCCGCTCTAAGTGGAAAGTTTTGTGTATTTTCCGTTCCTCCTCTTGGGGGGGCCATGCTTAAGCCGCCATTATCGCTAATAAATAGTAGTATTGTATTTTCTTCAATCTCGTTTTCTTCAAGAAAATCCATGATATCCCCTAAACTTTTATCCATGCCTTCAATCATACTGGCATAAATTGCCTCCACGCGTTCAAGTCCAGCATCAAGATACTTTTGTAAATATCGTTCATCTGCCTCATAAGGATCATGTACTGCAAAATGAGAAAGATATAAAAAGAATGGTTCCTTTCGATGAATTGGCGTTTTAAGGGAATTTAAGGCCCTCTGAGTTAAGGCTTCCGTAAGGTATAGATCGCTCCCAAAATACTCAGTCATCCCCGGTACGGCATGAACATTATGTGCCTTACCATCAATATTACCATAATTTTCCTGACCAAGATAGCTTAGTGGACGACCGGCGCCAGTTCCGGCAATATTTATCATAAAACCAAGATTCTCAGGATTTGATCCCGGCGTTCCATTTGGAGCAAAATGTGCTTTACCAGCATGAATAGTATAGTAACCTTCATTTTTTAATAGCTCTGGAAGCGGATTAGCCTGCACACTTCTGGGAACATCTCCAGAAGGGTTTAAGCCGTTAATATTCCATTCTGCTGCTTCAAATTGTTCATCGCTCTGGTCAGAATTTCGATCCCTGTGGGGCATGGTCCAATTTGTTACCTTATGATGTGCCGCATTCATCCCAGTTAATAAACTCACCCGCGATGGTGTGCAAATGGGAGTTGCATATGCATTGGTAAACTTCGTCCCTGTTTTTGCCAATCGCTCCATATTGGGTGTGTGAAATTGTTTGTTCAATGGATAAGCAGTATCTGTAAAGGGAACAGACGTATCCATCCAACCCATATCATCAACTATAAATACGATAATATTAGGCTGTTTTTGACTATAAAATGGTGTTAAACTTAAAAAAAAGTAGAGTATGAATATTTTTTTCATGGTAAATTTTATTAATCTTAAAGAATGGCTTTTCTTCTTTTATCCAGCCAGTTAAACTCAAAATTCATTTTTCATTCCTTCCTGGAATTTTCAATCCGTAACCCTGATTCATATTACTATAACAATGAATCTCTACATCTATATACTTATCCCAATGAAAACGGACACTTCTCCAAAAAAATTTCGGTTAAATTAATCAAAAACTTTTACAGTCCTTTTCTAAATATTCCTTTTGATTGACCTTGAAGAAGTACGACAATCTGGTAATTGGAGCCTTAACATGAATTATAATCCTGATAGAGGATAACCTTCATTCAATGATTTTTTATCATTACCTTACATGGGAGGAACAATTGATGTTGAGGCCTGCCTCAAGTTGGGAAGATTATTCATAAGAGTTGTGTTCTTGTTATTTGGAGAGGTCTGGTAATGGGAGCATTCAACACCCACTAGCTTCATATTTAAATCAACATTCGTATATTTAGTAGATGTAATCTTTATTGATCTACTAATACCGAACCAACCATGCTTAGAAATCTAATCGCACTTTTCACATTCTTTATAATATATACATCTTGTGAATTAAAAGAAGATAATCCACTTAATACAGATAGCGTTATAATTACGGGTACAGTACATCAATTCGACCGGAATAATGTTGAAATGTATTACCTCTTCTCACAACCTGGACGGAAACAAGAAAAAATACCGATTGCGTTGGATAGTCTGGGGAAATTCAGGTTTGAATTGAAAAGTTCGCTTCCAATGGATGCGCTGATAGTTGATAAAAAAACGATGTCATTTATTAATTTTATCTACCATCCCGGAGATAGTATTAACATTGAATTCTCTGCAGTTGATAACAGCATGTCACTTCTCAAAACAGTTTGTTTTACTGGAGACAGGAAGGAAACTAATAATGATTTGATCCTGTTTCAACGATTACGAGAAGAGAATAGACTAGGGTATGATGTTATAGATCCAACTAAGGCATATCAACTTGACGTAAAAGAGTTTATTCAAAAGATGGATACTGTAAAGCAAAATCAGCTAAAATTCTACAACCATTTCATTTATGAGCTTTTACCGAATGATGAAGTAAAACAATGGACAAGACAGTATGTCCTACAGTCTTATTACAACTACCTTGATGAATATTCAATGGGGAAAAAGAATCTTCCTTGCGATTATTTCGATTATAATAAGGAGATTCTACCATTAACCCCAGAGAAACTTGTAGGATGGAGTAACTTGAGCTCAAGAATTAATAGCTACTGGATGAATATTGTTGTAAAAAACATTGTGGCTTCAGCGCCAGATAATATTGAGGGGGCTAAAAATTTTGATGCTGACTCGCTGCTACTGAATTATTTCAACTCAAACATTCAGGATAAACTACTGTCCGAGCTTCTTATTGCACGTTATTATAGATCTCAATTAGAAGGAAATAGAATAGAGGGATTCGAAAAGCACGAAACAGAAATAGCTACAATGATTAAAACGCCACTCATAATGAATAATCTAAAAAACAATTATTCATCTGCCCGAGCATTCTTAAATAAGCCAGATATTTATACTAAAGAGGTTTTGAAGAATATGAATGGAATTCCGATGGAGGATACTTTTTCAACGATATTGGAAGAAAACCAGGGAAAGGTATTATTTATTGATTTTTGGGCAACTTGGTGTGGGCCATGCATAAAGGCAATGCCAGATTCAAAGAAACTGATAGAAGTATATCAAGGCAAGGAAGTTGCGTTTATATATATCTGTATTGAATCTGAGGATGACCTATGGAGGAGAATGGTCTCAGATTTTAATCTTGGAGGAGGAAAGCATTATCTCCTAAACTGGGAGCAAAGTAGTTATTTTAGAAAGGATTTGGATATTCCAGCGATACCGGAGTATATTTTGATTGACAAGGACAAAAATATTGTTGAAAAAGGAAGGCACCTCTCTCCAGGGGCGAAACTAACAAAGGAAAAGATTGATGAACTGCTTTATTAGGTATATAGAGAAGCTGCTTATCGTTATAACATCAACGCGCTAATCAATATGAAATACAATTCAAACAATAGACTTCCCAATGTTCGGACACTTTAATGTACATGAGGTAAACAATCGAGGTGATCCAGACCTAAATAATGTTATAAAATATTTTTTCCAACTATTATGCGAATAACTTCATGTTTAATGCAAGCCATTGCGTTTTCATCATGTCGAGGATGAAATAGTGTTTAAGCCTGTTAAATTTCAAAATAAATATAAATTAAACGATCAAATCCATAAACAAATTCAGGCGTATACGTCTTATTGAATATATCAATACAGAGCTGCTGAATTCTCATTTAAAGATATTCTGGCAGAATAAAAAAATTAATGATATATTTGTAGTATATATTCGCATGTTTGTGAAAAAAATTATTTGCTTGACAGCAATGCTGCTCTCTTCCACTCTTTTGTTTTCTCAGAATAACAATGTTGAAAATTCTTTCTACGGTATACAAACGGGATTCCTAGGTGTTTGGGTTCATAATGAATCCCGCTTAGCTCCTAACCTTGCTTTGAGAAGTGAGGTAGGCTTTAATGCAGGGTTAATTGGAGGAGCTTTTGTTGAAGATGGACTTATATTTGCACCAATAATAACATTAGAGCCTAGATATTATTACAATATAGATCAACGAAGTAGTAAAGGGAAGTCTACATTTAATAATGCTGCTAATTTTATTTCATTTGATATAAGCTATTCACCGGATTGGTTTGTAATTTCAAGCATAGATAATGTAGAAGTATTAGATAACATTTCCTTTATACCAAAATGGGGGATACGAAGAAATCTCGGCAAAGACTTTAATTATGAAGCCGGAATAGGTTTGGGTTATCGCTTTTATTTCTCAAATGAAGCTATTTACACGGATGACCAACAAGAGTTAGCGGCTGACATTCATCTCAGAATAGGCTATACTTTTTAACACTAACTTCGGGCAATCCATTTAAAGGATCAAAAGCAGTTGAATACCGGCAGTGAGGTCATTTAAAATATAAAGAAGGCATAGACATGTGAAAAAGGCATTTAATATCCCATTTAAATGTAGAGATATGATTAGAAGAATTATAATGTTTTGCCTTTTCGGTTTTTCAGTTATTGCCCAAGCACAATCCACCATTCAACCTAGACTTTATATTGGGGTAGACGCCTTTAATGAGAACTTATTTTTTAATGATCAGGGGTATTATGGAATATCTATAGGTGCAGAAGTTTTAAAATTTAAATTTATAGCACCGGAAATTGAAGTGAGCTTTTATGGTGGTACAATTGAAAAGCAAGAGCAACTCGATATTTCTAATTTGCCAGATGGCTATGATGGACCAGCTCCAAAGGCAGTTGAATATATTGCCGGGGGGTTTAAAGCAATGGTATACAGTTTTTCACCTAAACTAATTTTTGGAAACGCTGAATTCGCCTTCGTTTTTCTTCCGAAGTATTCATTCTCAAATGTTAACAGCTATTTAAGTCAATACAAATTAACCCCTGACGGAAGTGTATATAAACGGGAACAACGTGAAGAAATGGATAGTTATCAATCATTTCTTTCGCTTGGTTTTGGGATTGAAGGGAGGGTTTTTGAGGCTGACAAGCTTACATTAAATTTCACCTTCCAGTATAGTTTTTTTGATACTCGTAAGGCCTTTAAGGGACATGATATTAACGATTTTGAGAATGATCAAGGAACAAGAGCCGTTGGCATCGGATTTAAATTATATTTTGACCCTTTTAGGAGCTTAAAGTAATCCCCTTTATTGTCTGGTTTATAACAACTATAAAATATAATAATCAGGAAAAATTCTACTTTTGTAATTAAAAATAGTACAGTCTAGATTATTTTATATAGTTTTGAGCTAACAAATCTTATTTCGGACTTATACTAAGTGTAATGACATTTATTCGACCTACTGAAGGATTGATCTCCCTACTTTCAATTCTTAAAACTTGGGATATTTCAATATCCAAATCAGTCATAAGCAGTTCTTTAGTAAAGAGCTTTTACTTATGGTGTTTTTTAAGTTTTTTCTTACAAAGATATTATGAAATCCATCTTATATAAATTCGAGTCACCGTCATCGGTGTGCAATTTATCTCGGGTATAGAAGACACGTTCATCCCCAATATGTTACGTGAATTTATTAACCTAAATATATTTTAAAATGACAAGTAAAAACGTTTCTAATGCCTCATTGGCATCATTAAAAAAAATGAATTATGTATTTTTATCTAGTTTTAGCTTTGCGTTATTAATGAGTTGCAGTGATTCTGCCTCTGAAGAATTCGATGAAGTTAATGGTGATGTAGCGAAAAAATATATCACGCAAATTTCTATAGAATCAAGTGAATATCCAGAGGATGATAAAAAGTTTTATTTCAACTATAATGCAGATGGGCGTCTAACTACAGTATCTAACGGGGAAGGTGAAAGAACATTAGAATACCAAGACAATAAGCTTTCCAATATTAGTGGAGAAGGTGCTGATCCTTTTAATATTGAAGAATTATATGAGTCTCCATATGATGCATTTGAAACAGGTCATGTTCTTGAATATGACGATAACGGAAATCCGTACAAAATTCAACTTCTTGAAGAAGATTATGATTATACCACAAATACATCTGAAGTTCTAGAGACCACTGCAGAAATTAGCTATGACAATGTTCATAATCCTTATTTCTATACATTAGAAAGTGCAGGTATTATAGATGTTATGGATAGAATTCAGCTAAATTTTAATATGACGCCACAAAATTCTGACTTGGTCAAAGCAAGAGCATTATTCCCAGTCAACAATCCTACGAAGATTGTTTATAAAGATGAGAACGGAATTCCTTCATATCAAATTGACGTGACTTATGAATATGATGCTGAAAATTATCCAATTTCCGCAATAGTAGTGGCAACCTCACTTGAGGAGGATGAGAGTGAACGTGAAAGTTTTACGTATACTACAAATTATTTGTACAAAAAATAATCATTTGGGAGCCCTGTTGTTAAAGAAGTATAGGGGCCACTTAGAAGAATCATAGTATGGTTTTACCTGGTTATCGAGAATAAGAATGCTGAACGACTCGAATAGCAGAGTGTTGATTTTTATTCAAAACCAAAGTTGAAAAAAAGGAGTCAGTCTAGAAATAGACTGGCTTTTTATTTATGGGGTACGGCGCAGCTACCATATAGCTAGGTCGTATCTTGAGTATTCGAAAGTTTATAATATTATATCCAGGTAGCCAGTTGGGTTATGTGCTATTAGAAAGCTTCCCTTGAATCAGGTTTTATTTACTAATAAACCCAGCTAAGGCATAAACCAATGCAGCTTGCCAGTTGATTGCTATTTCATTATGACTGTATGATTCTTGCTCATCGACCCAATCTGTTGCGGTATGGCCTCCTCCAACCAAATATCCCGGCCAAGGTTCTTCTATTGAATCGGCTCCAGAACGACGATCATGTGGATGCATTGGTGCGTGATTCCCTAAACCTGTGACAAAGGATCTGTTGTAGTAATTGTTGCCAAAGAGATGGTCTATAATGCTTAGAGAAGTGTTTATGTATTCTTCTTTAGGTTTAATACGATTTGCTACTTGTAAATTAATTGTTTGACGGGCAACAGTGCCATTGCAACCCCAGAAGTATGTCGAGCCAAGTGCACGAGAGTATACATCTTTATTGGCCTTTTCGACCAACTGATCTGCATTTTTTATTGTGTTTCTTTTTATTGCTTTTTCAACTCCAGGAGTTTTTCCTTCTCTACTGGAAAGGATATAGGTGAACATGCCTAGATTTGACACATTCCCCCAATCCCAATTTTCATCTATTCTAAAATCGATCGTTTTAGCTCTTTTTTCAAAATCGTCCAGACTGCTTTTGTCTCCCGTAGTTTCCCACATTTCTGCAGCTGCCCATAATCTGTCGTCATTATCACTTGTTTGGTATCCGCCGGTTTTAAAATCTCCTTGTACAAAACCTTTGTCTTCCGGATTGTCACGTAAAAAATTATAACTCAACCATGCGGCTTCAAGACATATTTGGGCGTACACCGGATCATAGGGTTGAAAATACCGAGCTGCCATAGCCATCATTGCTACAAAATCAGCTGTTGCTGCAGAACTCCATTCTGTAAAGTATCTTTTTTCATGGTCTTTATCTGCCATGATAAATGGTGAAAAATTCACACGGGTTAGCTTATGTGAAACTCTTCCAGAGCCATCAGGATATTGCATTTTTAAAACCCAGTCAGTTTCCCATTTAATTTCCTCTAAAAAAGCGGGTAATTTTGAAGTAGCATTTGGAGTGTCTAAATTCAAATTTTCTAACTGCGGCTTAAAATGATCCCAAGCCTTAAAAAGAACACCTACAGTAATCCCGGCATTCACAGTGTATTTTCCATAATCCCCTGCGTCATGCCATCCGCCTGTACCATCATGTTTGACACCTTTATTCCCAATATAATCTTCATAACCATCTTCCAAATGACAAACGTTTTGATGATAATGATTCCCATTAAAAGTGCCGTCTACTTCAGCACCGCATCTCCATAAATAGAATCCTCTCATACTTGTCTTTGCTGCAAGGTTAAATGCATCTGCAGCAATGTTGAATGGTGCTGTTTTTCCAACCCCTTCTATTTCAAGGGTGTATTCGCCTGGTTTTGTGAATCTTGAAAAGTCAGCATTCCAGACCTTTTGATCGACATCCTTTTGATATCTCGGACCCGTTGTTTTTCCGGTAAAAACCACTTCTCCATCCGTGTTTAAAATATTGTACACCTCACATGGTTCAGAAATTGTTGCCGTTTTATTATGATCAGGAAGAAAACCAAGTGAATTAAGATGGATGTTTGTCGATTGGGCACTAATTGAAAGAGTTGAAATAAGAGTTACAACTGAGAGTATTATTTGTTTCAGCATTATTGGAATTGGTTGGTTGAATTGACCAAAATACAAAAAAGAATATGTCTTTAGTTTTAATTTTTGCTGATTTCGTTAATTGTTTTTGCAATTAATTTTCTTGAATGCTCGCTTACCCCTGCATTTTTGGCGTATGTGTTCCAATTTGAAATGACATCATTTACTTCTTGTAGTATTAATTCAGGTTTTTTCACTCCAAATGTTTTGGCTAATTCAAATAAGTGTTGTTTTCCGGGGGATTTACTTTCGCCGGCAACCATGGTGCTTTGCATTCCGTGTGATGAATTCGAATACGTGAGATCGTAAGCTGGTGCTAACTTCCATTTTCCATTTGAATCCATTAGAAAAGAAACGTTCTTACTATGATCGTCTTTGTTATGACTGAATACATTGAAAGTTGCGAGTCTGAGGACCTTAGAATAGGCGTCTACATGATTTTCTAATCGAAAGGCGCAATCCATGAGGTTGCCATAATCAAGGGTACTATACCTAAAGTTATCGTTTAATAATCCGCTAGCAGAATGTAGGTGAATTCTGTTGTTTTGTTCTCTATCAAACCTTTTAGTGGCAAAATAAGAAGCACCTGATGAACCTTGAAATAATTTGCATTGCGACATTTCAATTCCCGAATCCAATGCCATTTGGTGATAGGCATATTCTATTTGAGCAATATCCAGGGGATCACTATTAGAGGGGAACTTTAAAATCCAGTGTTCATAACCTGGTGGTAGTATAGGATTTCCGTGGATAAGATGATTTGTTTTGGGGTTATAGCCCACAAATGCTTTAGGCCTAGCTCCACCGGATGAACCTCCTAAATAGAATAATTCATCTATAATGTCTGAAGGAGATCCCTCTAAGAGGTGTGTCATTTCTTGTGATATCTCATCTAAATCCAATTGTTTGTCGATTGTTTCATCAGATAGGAAATCAGGCTTATAAGTGAGTGCTCCAGTACCAGTTTTACCTACAAAAGCTAATCGGTCTAATGGAGTTATACTAGTTATCGATTTGCCTTTTGAAAGTAAGGCTCTGTCAAGTAACAACCTACCCCATCCATCAGGTAAGGAATCATTAAAAACACCGAATAGGCCATCAAAAATTTGTGTTATGGGGGTTAAAACTCCATCGGAAAGTTTTAGTTTAAACGGTGAAATTTCAAGACCTGTTTCTAAAAATGAATCATCATATTTAAAATAAATAGATCTATTTTTAATAACCAATTGACCCACTGGGATTGGGTTTGAAGAAAACTGCAAGGATACTTTGATCAGCTGTATTTGTTCCATTACCTATTTTTTTGTTCTGTCAAACAGGCTTTCAATATGACTTAAATTCCCCTCTGGTTTTAAGATGTCTTCAAAGTCAGATAATCGTCCTAATATTTGGACGAGTCTAAGTAGGGACTCCAGGGAAATTTGACCCTTTGATTCAAAACGTTTAAGACTCCCAAGTGAAACACCGGAGCGTTCGGCCAGTTCTACTTGGGTAAATTTCTTTTGTTTTCGAAGTTCTTTAATCTTCTGCGCTAAATCATTCTGTACATCTAGAGGAAGTTTTTCAATACTGTACCTATTCATCTTTACGGATAATATATTAGCTGTTAATATGCTAAAATACAAAAAATAGCTAATATATTATCTATTTTAAAACACAAATGTGTCTAATTAAATGGATGGTTTTTAAGTATGGTTCTACTGCGATTTTAAAAATACGACCTAGAGTTTAGATGCTTTGATTATCTACCGTTTATCTAGCTTTTCAATTTGTCCTTTTATCTGCTCAAATACTTGCTCAGCGACAGAAGCTTCCAGATTTGCCTTTTTGGCTAGTTTGGCAATATCTGGCTTTTCACCTGAATTAACCATAGGTACTACCAACTTCATAAAATCATTTATTTTTTTGAGTTCATTAGCCTCAGCCTCTGTTACTTCATCTTCAGTATCGAAGTACTTGTCATAGGCTAATATCTCTGCATTTTTCCCGGTTATTTTCTTAGTTGTCGTAAGCATAGAGGGTCTAACACATAAATCAGGAACTGGTCGTAAATTGTAGCCGGCTTTGTTCCATAACTTTACAATTTTAATAAACCCATGTCCGGTCATTGCTTCAAATATTAACTCTTTGGTGTCTCCGTCGTAATAGGCCACTGCAAAATGTGGATGCGAATGTAATTTTGGGGCTTTGAATCTATATATATTTGAATTGGATTCTATCTCAAAATATTCTTTTAACTTTTCAAAATCTATTTGTACATCATCAAAGATTGACCGTGCATGTATTGTCAGGTGGTTTTTAGAGTAAATCTCTGGATATCTTGATCCTGAAAATAGCATCATATATGGCGCAGGATTATACTCTATATGATTTAAAATATCTTGATCAGTAACTATTGTAGGATCCAATTCTGTAGCAAAAAAATAGATATCATCTGCTTTAAAGCTACTGTAGGAACCAATGGGGCCGAATGACTGCCAACAAGAACCGTTATATTGAATGAGGTTCAGCCATAGTTGAATAGAATTTTCATTGGTGATATCTTGTACGCTTGGAGAGTACAATAAAAATTCCTCTTGAGTGAAAACATCATACATTTTAAAAAAGTTTTCTTTGGGATTATCTACAATCTCACTAAAGCTGAATTTCCAGGGATTATCGATTTGTTGTTGGAAAAAGGCGAGTTCTTCTTGGTCTAATTGCTCCTTGACAGTACTGTGATTTAAGAGCTTCTTTCCCACTCCTCCCTTTTTAAAAATATGATGAACAATGTATTGAGACTTGAATAACGAAAGCCACTCTTTGTGATTTCTAGTGATGTGATTATAGACACCCAAGTTCTTATCAGCTACTTTTGATAAATTCAATTTTATTCCAGCATAATAAATTAAAAAGTCGTCGACCACTGATGAGGCTAATTTGCTGTTTGACTGACATTGAGCGATTAATTCTTCGTAGTTTTCCATAACTTTAATATTGTATTGCTCAAAGTTATAATGTTCTTCTGTATTTCTAAATAATTTTAGTCTAAAACGTATTTTACCTTTTATGAAAACTCGATTTTTAGTCCAGCAAAGACTTTAATAGGTTTAATGCGCTATTACTTTCCACTTTCGCTGAAGAAGCTTATTTTTGCCCATTCGTAAACGATTCTTGAAACAGTAGTAGACAATGAAGTACAATTTCAATACAATTGAAGCCAAATGGCAAAAATATTGGGCGGAAAACGGCACCTTTAAAGCAGATAATTCAAGCGATAAACCTAAATACTATGTGCTTGACATGTTTCCTTATCCTTCGGGAGCCGGCCTTCATGTTGGGCATCCATTAGGATATATTGCCAGTGATATTTATGCACGATACAAAAGGCATAAGGGGTTCAATGTACTTCACCCTATGGGCTATGATAGTTTTGGATTGCCTGCAGAACAATACGCAATTCAAACCGGACAACATCCTGCAATTACGACTCGTACAAATATAAACAGGTATCGTGAACAATTGGATAAAATTGGTTTTTCGTTTGATTGGAGTCGAGAAGTAAGAACTTCTGATCCACAGTATTACAAATGGACACAATGGATTTTCACTGAGTTATTTAATTCCTGGTATAATATAGAAGCTGATAGGGCCGAAAAAATAGAGGTCTTAATTTCTAAGTTTAAGGAGTCCGGAACTGTTAATGTAAGCGCCGTTTGTGATGATGATGCCATATCCTTTAGCGCTGACCAGTGGAATGGTTTTACGCAGCAAGAACAAGAACAAATATTATTACAATACAGATTGACTTATTTGGCAGAAACTGAAGTGAACTGGTGCGCAGCACTAGGAACAGTTTTGGCAAATGATGAGATTGTAAACGGAGTTTCAGAACGAGGAGGTCATCCTGTGGTTCGTAAAAAGATGATGCAATGGAGTATGAGAATCTCTGCATATGCAGATCGATTACTTCAAGGTTTAGATCAATTGGATTGGCCTGAACCATTAAAAGAGATTCAGCGAAACTGGATTGGAAAATCGGTAGGGGCTCAGGTTAAATTTAATGTGCTTTCATCGGATGTCGATGCGTATATCGAAGTTTTCACCACCAGACCTGATACGATTTTTGGAGTGTCATTTATGACCTTGGCTCCAGAGCATACTTTGGTAGATAAAATAACAACGGCGGAGCAAAAGCAAGTCGTACAAGACTACGTTAAAGCCACCTCAAAACGCAGTGAGCGTGAGCGTATGGCAGATGTCAAAAATATCAGTGGTGTCTTCACCGGTGCCTATGCAGAACACCCTTTTACTAAGAAACCGGTGCCAATCTGGATCGGAGACTATGTGCTTGCAGGTTATGGTACAGGGGCTGTTATGGCGGTACCTTGTGGTGATAGCCGCGACTATGATTTTGCCAAACATTTTGATTTAGATATTCCCAACATTTTTGAAGGGGTTGATATAAGCGAGCAGGCTTATTCGAGCAAAGACAATTGTAAGATGGCCAATAGTGATTTTTTAAATGGTTTGGATTACAAAGAAGCCACAACCAAAGTGATAGCAGCTCTTGAGGAGCTCAATCAGGGTTATGGAAAAATAAATTTCAGACTTAGAGATGCTGTGTTCTCAAGACAACGGTATTGGGGAGAACCATTTCCGGTGTATTATGTGAATGGACTACCTAAAATGATTGAAAAGCAGCACCTACCTATAGAACTGCCGGAGGTCGAAAAGTACTTGCCAACCGAAACAGGTGAGCCTCCTTTAGGAAATGCCAACGCTTGGGCATGGGATATCCAAAATAATAAAGTAGTAAGCAATGCTAAAATCGATCAACAATCGATATTCCCATTAGAGCTGAATACAATGCCCGGTTGGGCAGGAAGTTCTTGGTACTTCAACCGTTATATGGACTCTGATAATTCAAATGAATTTGCATCAGAAGGTGCTTTGAATTACTGGAAAGATGTTGATTTGTACATCGGCGGAAGTGAACATGCTACCGGACATTTGTTATATGCCAGATTTTGGCAGAAATTTTTGTTTGACAGCGGAAGATTGGCTGTAGATGAATTTGCTAAAAAGCTCATCAATCAGGGGATGATCCTTGGAACAAGTGCTTTTGTGTATCGGTTGGAAGGAGAAAACACCTATGTTTCAAAAAATCTAATTTCCGAAAAATCGGTGACACCTATACACGTAGATGTTTCCATTGTAAATACTTCCGATGAATTGGATTTGGATGCTTTCAGAAGCTGGATGCCGGAATTTAAAGACGCTGAATTTATCTTGGAAGAAGGAAAATATATTGTGGGTAGAGAGGTGGAAAAAATGTCCAAATCCAAATACAATGTTGTAAACCCTGATGATATCTGTGAAAACTACGGTGCAGATACACTGAGGATGTATGAAATGTTCTTGGGTCCGATTGAGCAAGCAAAACCTTGGAATACTGCTGGGATAACCGGAGTTCATGGTTTTTTGAAAAAACTGTGGAAATTGTATTTCGACGATAATGGTGTTCGGGTTACAGATCAACAGGCTTCAGCAGAAAGTTTAAAAACATTGCATAAGACCATCAGAAAAGTAGAAGAGGATATTGAGAATTTTTCATTTAATACCAGTGTCTCAACTTTTATGATATGTGTCAATGAATTAAGCGCGCAAAAATGTAGTAGTAGATCTGTTCTAGAGCAGTTGGCGGTACTGATATCACCATACGCACCTCATATTGCAGAGGAAATATGGTCTGCACTTGGTAATAAGGAATCTGTATCCACTGCGGCATTCCCAGTCTTTAACGAAGCATATTTGGTGGAAAGTACTAAGACTTATCCAATTTCTTTCAATGGAAAAATGAGGTTTACCCTGGACCTTCCAATGGACTTGAGTAAGGATGAAATTGAGAAAGTTGTCATGGAGCATGAGAAGACCAAGGCACAATTAGAAGGGAGAACGCCTAAGAAAGTGATTATAGTACCGGGAAAGATTGTTAATATCGTGGGTTAATCACGGTACAACTAACTGCAAAGAATCATATACTGACGTAACGTCATAGTGTTAAAACCTCGCTAATATTGGCGAGGTTTTTGTATATTTAGTTGTAGATTTACTTTTAAAAAGAAAGCAAATGGGAATAGGTTATTGGATTATAATAGGAGGAATAGCGCTAATCAGTATGTTGGTGAGTTCCAAATTAAAGAACAAGTTTAAGTATTATTCTAAGGTTCATCTTAGAAATGGTATGAGTGGTGCGGAGATCGCAAGAAAGATGCTTGATGATAATGGAATCTTCGATGTGCAGGTTATTTCAACGCCTGGAATGTTGACAGATCACTACAATCCTGTTAAGAAAACTGTTAATTTAAGTGAAGGGGTTTACAACCAAAGAAATGCTGCCGCTGCTGCTGTTGCTGCTCATGAATGCGGACACGCCGTACAGCATGCAAAAGGGTATGAATGGTTACAGATGCGTTCCAAATTGGTTCCGGTCGTAAGTGTTGCTTCTGGAATGTCAGTTTGGGTGATTTTCGGTGGCTTAGTATTGGGTGCTACCACGCAATTTGGATTCGCGGTTGCCGTAATTGGACTTATTATGTTCGCATTTGGAACGCTGTTTAGTTTTATAACACTTCCAGTAGAATACGATGCAAGTAATAGAGCCTTGGCATGGTTGAAAACTAAAAATATAGTGAGCCCGGAAGAATATAAGGGAGCAGAAGACTCTTTGAAGTGGGCAGCAAGAACTTATGTCGTAGCTGCCATTGGTTCATTAGCGACACTGTTGTATTTCGCAATGCAAGTCTTCGGTGGAAGAGACTAAAACTTAATCAACAAAAAATAAATCTGAGGCAATTCCATCGGTTAAAAATTTACCCTTTGGAGTTGCTTTTATGATTTTAGACTCCTTGTCTTGGCTGAGTAAACCATTCTCAGTATATTTTTTTGCCTGCGATATTAGGTAATTATGATACAACTCTCCATACTCATTTTCAACCATGGTTAGCGAGACTCCCCACATGGTACGTAACCCTGTCATAATCGTTTCATTATAACGATCGGTGATGGAAAGTGTTTCTACTTCCGATGGAATCTTATCCATCTCAAGTGACTTCAAGTAGATGGTGTTGTTGTTGATGTTCCAACTTCTGTTTTTACCATCATAACTATGGGCCGATGGTCCAATGCCTAAATATTTTTTCCCCAGCCAATAGGCCGTGTTGTTTTTGGAAAAATAACCAGGTTTTCCAAAATTAGATAACTCGTAGTGGATGTATCCTTTGGAGGTCAATTCCTGCATTAAAATTTCAAAATGTGCCGCAGCTACTGCATCGTCTACATTGGGCACTTGTCCGGATCTTATTCTTGAGGCTAAGGCAGTTTTAGGTTCAATCGTCAAGGCATAACTTGATATGTGTGGTATGTTAAAGTCAAGAACCCTTTGTATGTTTTTGCGCCAACGTTCATCAGTCATATGTTGAACGCCGTAGATTAAATCTATGGAAATGTTGTCGAAATGCCTGGTGGCTATTTCTAAGCAATGTAAACTTTCTTCTGCGCTATGTGCTCGGTTCATGAGCTTTAAATCTTGATTATCAAATGACTGTATTCCAATGCTTAATCGGTTAATGCCAATATTTTTTAAAGCAATGATTTTTGTTTCATCAAGATCGTCTGGATTTGCTTCTAATGTTATTTCAGGCGAAGGGTTTACTGGATAATTCTCATAAATCAACTTGATCAAAAAATCAATCTGCCGGGCTGGTAAAAGACTTGGAGTCCCACCACCAAAATATATGGTATCTATGGACTCATCAAAGGTGTTTTTTCGGAGTAACAGTTCTTTAGCGAGAGCATCCACTAAGGAATCTTTCTTTTTCAGAGAAGTCGAAAAGTGAAAGTCACAATATGAACACGCCTGTTTACAAAAAGGGATATGAATGTATATTCCTGCCATAGGAGGCAAAGGTAAGTGAAATTATGGGTTTCTTAGAACTATAACGCTTTGTCTTTATAGTGATATTGATCTGTTTGTGGGGTGTGGCAGGGAAAATGTCTGTAGAAAACTTTGTGTTTAAACTAATACGGTCAACAAGTGTAACATAGCCTAATATTTTAATACAAAAATTAAATTTTTTGAGTGATAAAGATTTGAAATAGTGTATATTTGCACCCGCTTTGACCGTGGGGTTGAAGTTTAATAATTAATAACAGGGGTCGTGCACCCCACTAATTAATGGATTATGCCAGTAAAAATTAGATTACAGAGACGTGGTAAAAAAGGTAAACCTTTTTATTGGGTCGTAGCAGCGGATTCTCGCTCAAAAAGAGATGGTAAATTTCTTGAGAAATTAGGAACTTACAATCCAAACTCTAACCCAGCGCAAATTACCTTAGATGTTGACGGTTCAGTAAAATGGCTTCAAAATGGAGCTCAACCTACTGATACTGCAAAAAGAATCCTTTCTTATAAAGGAGCACTTTTGAAACATCACCTTTTAGGCGGTGTTGCTAAGGGAGCACTCACTGAAGATCAAGCAAACAAAAAGTTTGAAGATTGGTTGGAAGATAAAGAGCAAAAAGTTGAAGGTAAAAAAGGTGATTTAGCCAAAGCACAAGAGGAAGCGAAAGCAATAGCTCTTGCCGCTGAAAAAGAAGTCAACGAAAAACGTAAAGCTGCTGCTGCTGAGGTAGAAGCAGAAGCTACAGCAGAAGAAGCAGAAGCAGAAGCTCCGGCTGAAGAAGCTGCAGAAGCTGCAGAAGAAGTTGCTGCTACTGAGGCTGAAGAAGCTCCAGCTGCAGATGGTGAAGAAAAAAACGCTGACGCTTAATTAGTTTAAATGAGAAAAGAAGATTGCTTCTATCTCGGTAAAATAGTTAAAAAGTACGGCTTTAAGGGTGAATTGTTGGCCAAATTGGACACCGATGAACCTGAACTTTACAAAAATTTGGAATCAGTATTCATCGCCATTGGCGATGATCTGGTTCCTTTTTTTATTGAAAAGTCCTCTCTACACAAATCGACACTTTTACGAATGCGTATAGAGGATGTCGATACGGAAGCTGAAGCTGATGCGCTTATAAAAAGCGAACTATTTCTCCCGCTAGATATGTTGCCCAAACTATCTGGAAATCAATTTTATTTCCATGAGATCATTGGATATAAGATGATAGATGTAGAATTTGGAGAAGTCGGAGAAATCACCGCGGTGAATGATTCCACTGCCCAAGCGTTGTTTGAAGTACAAAGAGATGACAAGCAAATCTTAATCCCTATGAACGATGAGTTTATGGTGCGATTAGATCGGACAAAAAAAGAAATTGTCGTCCAAACACCTGGTGGGCTTATAGAGCTATACCTGTAAATTCTATACTGATAGAAGCTACCCCTAAAATCACAACTAATGTCCAAAAAACCATTTCGTTTCAAAGCATTTGAAGTGCATCAAGATCTATGTGCAATGAAAATTGGTACTGCTTCAGTCCTTCTCGGTGCGTGGGCAGATATTACTTCTAATCCTTACTCGATATTGGATATCGGAGCAGGAACCGGGATTTTAGGACTAATGATGGGGCAGCGTACTTCTGCTGAACTCATTGATGGTATAGAAATTGAACCTGATGCTTTTGAACAATGTGTTGAAAATTTTGATAACTCTCCCTATTTTGGACGATTGTTTTGCTTCCATACTGACCTTAATGAATTCGTAGAAGAGGTTGAAGACCAATATGACTTCATTATTTGTAATCCTCCTTTTTTTAGTGAAAACACGGCTTCTCCTGATCCAAAAAGAGATAGAGCTAGACGTGTAGCTTCCCTCCCTTTTGAAGAATTGGTGCTTGGAGTCTCTAAACTTTTAACTCCACAAGGGCAATTCAACACCATTATTCCTTATAAAGAACATCTTAATTTTATAGATTTGGCTGAAAACGTAGGTCTTTATCCTTCGCGTTTGACTTATGTTAAAGGCACTCCAGATAGAGAAACTAAGTTGGTCCTAATGGCATTTTCTTTTCATGAGGTTTCTGCAGTTTTTGACAAATTAGTTATAGAGCTCGAAAGGCATGTCTATACGGAAGAGTACATAAATCTTACCAAAGATTTTTACCTCGATATGTAGTGTAAATAACTGAAGTATATTGTTGTGAAAAACGCAAAATAATTCGATTTATTTTGTGATAGTCATGTTTTTTCGTAATATCGTAGTGAGTTTATTTCGTATTGTCATTAAAACTCAGCGTTGTTGGTGAGGAGCAACACTTTTTTTTCAATGAAATACTAAATCGATTTAGTCCTAAATCTAATATACTACTGAACTAATTTGATTAAAACGTTTTAGTACAAATTTTTAATTTAATTACTAACTGCACTTATGAAAACAAATCTTTTACGGAGCATTGTACTTCCCTTAGCATTTCTGTGCTTAGGGTTTGTGCAAGCACAAACAACAGTGTCAGGAGTTGTTTCTGACCAGAACGGTCCCTTGCCAGGGGCCAGCGTGGTAGTCAAAGGCACTACCAACGGAACTCAAACCGATTTTGACGGTAATTATCAATTAGCTAACGTGCCTGATGACGCTATTTTAGTGTTCAGTTATGTTAGCTTCAAGACCCAGGAAGTACCACTTAATGGGCAGACGACCTTGACTATTACTCTGGAGGCTGATACGCAATCTCTAGAAGAAGTAGTCGTGGTAGGTTACGGTACTCAGAAAAGGAAGGAAGTAACCTCTTCGGTTGCATCTGTAAAGGCTGAGGATTTTAATCAAGGTGGTGCTCGCTCGCCAATGGATCTTATCCAGGGTAAGGTTGCGGGATTAAACATCACCAGAACACGAGGTAACAACCCTAACTCAAGCACATCTATTCAGCTTCGTGGGGTTTCATCTATTAGAGGGGACGTTGCTCCACTGATTGTAATTGATGGAATACCTGGTGGGGATTTGGATCTATTACAACAAGATGATATCGCTTCAATCGATGTTCTTAAGGATGGATCTGCTGCTGCAATCTACGGTACTCGTGGTAACGCAGGTGTGATTTTGATCACCACTAAAAGAGGGAGAAGTGGAAAGACAACCACAGAATACAACACCTACATTCAGTCAGAATTTGTAGACAAAAAACCGGATTATTTATCGGCTTCTGAGTTTAGAGATTTAATTGCTCAAGGCGTGATTTCAGAGGATCAGGATTTTGGATACTCTACAGATTTATATGATGAACTGATAAACAAATCCAATCTGAGCCAATATCACAATCTTTCCATGTCAGGGGGGAGTGAGTCAACTACCTTTAGGGCTTCCATTGTTTACAATGAAGCTATGGGTATTGCAAAAGAAAATGAAAGAGAACAATTTGGAGGTCGTTTTAGTATTAATCACAAAGCATTAGATGATAAATTGACCATCCAGTCTCATTTGGCGGCTAATTTTATAAATGCAAACCTTTTAGGAGGTGGAACAGGAGATGGTACAGATTTATTAGGAGGAGCGACTGCGAATTTTGAGCAAGCGATCCAAAGAAATCCAACTGCTCCTATTTATAACGAAGATGGAACTTTTTATGAGACTCAGGCTTATAATAACTTTAACCCTTTACACAGGTTAGCGGATCGAATTTATGAAAGACAAGAAGAGGTTATCTCTGGAGACTTAAGATTGACCTTGGAACTAGCCAAAGGGTTGAATGCTAGTGTTTTTGGCTCTTATGTGCGAAGCAACTACAATGACAGAGTTTTTCGATCTAAAAATGATTGGGATCAAAGAGAATCAACCGAGTATCAAGGTACAGCTTATGCCAAAAAATTCAATCATCTGGAATGGAGTAAAACCTTGGAAAGTACAATAGAATACAAAACCACTATTGCGGAAAAGCACAATTTAGGAGCTATTGTGGGTTATAGTTATCAATATAGCACGGTAGAGGAATTTAGTGCTGATAATTCAGGCTTTACCAATGATGGATTTTTAGACTGGAAGCTCGAATCTGGTAATGCACTTACTGATACCAGCCTTCCAAGACCCCAATTGTATAGCTTTAAAGATGATAACTTATTAGTAGGTTTCTTTGGTAGGATTAACTACGGATTCAACGATAAATATTTTGCGCAATTTGTACTGAGAAGAGAAGGGTCTTCACGTTTCGGAGACAATAATAAATGGGGTAACTTCCCTGCGGCCTCAGTAGGTTGGGCAATTAGTGAAGAGTCTTTCTTAGAAAATATTGATGTTATTAATCAACTTAAATTAAGAGTGGGTTACGGAGTTACCGGTAACCAAGGGATTCCGAATTACCAATCTATGATTACTTTAAGTGAAGGAGGCGTTTATCCTCAAGGTGGAGTATACTACCAAACCTATGGAGCTGCCAGAAACGCAAACCCTGATCTTAAATGGGAAGAAAAACACGAACTCAATTTCGGATTGGACTTTGCGCTATTGCAAAATAGATTGTCAGGTAGCGTTGATGTATACCAACGTAAAACTAAGGACTTGTTGTACAATTATACTGCTCAGCAACCGGCATTTGTGAGAAATTCTATTTATACAAATGTGGGAGAATTGGAGAACAAAGGGATTGAGGTGGTGATCTCTGCCACTCCGGTTAGCAGTGAGAACTTCCAATGGAATGTTGATTTTACCGGAAGCTATCAAAGTAATAAACTCACACAACTCTCAGATGATAACTTTAAGGCAAATTGGTTGCAGTTTGGGGGCTTACCGTCTCCAGGTAACTTGGGAGATGCCATACGTCTTGAGGAAGGCGGTTCTGTCGGTAATTTCTATGGAAAGCGATTCGCAGGATTCACAGATGACGGAAAATGGTTGTTTTATAAGGCAGATGGAAGCACTGCTCAGGCAAGTGAAATGAATGAGAATGATTTAACCATCATCGGTAATGGGGTGCCTAAATATCAAGCATCATTGGGTAATCGATTCACCTATAAGAACTTCGATTTATCTATTTTCTTTAGAGGAAAATTTGCCTACGATATATTAAATACAAAGGATCTGTATTTTGGTAATAAAAAATGGTTACCTAATAACTTATTAAAGAGTGCAGTGACCAAACATAACCAATTGGATGATGATCCACAATACTCTGACTATTATATAGAAAGTGGAGATTTTGTAAAATTAGACAATATCACTTTTGGATATAACGTGCCTTTGGAGTCTAAATATTTGGAGAGTATGCGTGTCTATGTCACCGGAAAAAATTTAGCCACATTCACCGGTTACAGTGGAATCGATCCTGAACTTGAAGATACTGGTTTTACAACAGGTATTGACGGTAGAGATTTTTATCCAAGAACCAAAACCTGGACACTTGGACTTAATTTCAGATTCTAAGCTAACAACAAAATTTTAAAATGATGAAAAAACATTTATATAACATATATACCTTGTTGATTGCAAGCCTGTTAGTTTTTACAGGCGCCTGTACAGACTTGGATGAAAACGTTTACAGTGAAATACAGAAAGAAAAGTTTTTCAATGATAAAACTGAGGTGCTGCAAGCAGCACTACGACCCTTTACCCATTTGCAAGCTTGGTTAGCACCTACCGGTTCAAGTGGATATTACTATCACAGTGAATTATCTTCTGATCAAGTGGCCTGGCCTCAAAAGGGGCGTCACGGATACGATGGTGGAGATCACTTTAGACAACACTACCATACCTGGACCAGTAATGAAGGCCGAATGAGAGGCACTTGGGAATTAATGTGGACTGGAGTTGGTTACGTTAATGGTGCTATTGAGGACATTTCTGCTCTTAAAAATCCAGAAGAAATTGGAATGAGCCAAGAAGAAGTTAATTCTATTTTAGCTGAATTGTACGTACTCAGAGCCTTTCATTATATAAAGCTTATGGATTTGTGGGGTAACATCCCTATTGTTACTGTCAATGCAAAAAGTACGCCCTTAAATCCAGAGACCGCTCCTAGATCAGAGGTATTTGCATTTATTCAATCCGAACTCGAAACCTATGTTCCGCAACTTCCAAAGTATTCAGGAGATTTAGTAGGACGTACAACGCAAACCGCCGGTTATGCAATGCTGGCCGAACTCTATCTAAATGCCGAACAGTGGAACGGTACTGCGATGTGGGATGAGTGTATTGCGGCCTGTGATATGATCATCGATGGTCAGGCCGGAGGATTAGGCGGTGCTCCGCAATTAGCAGACAATGTGCTTGAGACTTTTGGAAACACGAATCAAATGGCTTCTGAGAATTTGTATCAAATTGCTTATAGTCGTAAAGGCGGATTCACCTTTAACTGGTCAGGATTTTATTTCGGATATGGTAATATGTCAGAGGCCTTGAATGTTGGTTACTCCGGTTGGAATGCCTTTGTGGTTGTACCCACGGCTTTTGATGCTTATGCTGAAAATGACCTCAGGAAAGAAGAGTGGTTTTTATTTGGACCTCAATACATTTATGGAACTCAAGAACCTGTTTTGGGTACAGAGGAATATAATGGTGAGCCGCTTGTTTATGTAAATAGCATTCGTAGAGAGAGCGAAGGAGACCTCTCTTCAGTGGGTAGTATGGCAGAAGGTGAAGAAAATAGTGGAGCACGATTTGATAAATATAAATCTGGTACACTTGATGACGAAAATTATTGGGAGAACCAATATGTTATTTACCGCCTAACTGAAATATACTTCAATAAGGCTGAGGCTATTATGCGTAAAAATGGTGGAGTTGCAACTCAACAAGCGGTTGATTTAATCAACGCAACTAGAGAACGTGCTTTTGCTGACACAGATTGGGCAAGTGCGATGTACACGACAGCTACATTGACTATGGATGAACTTTTAGCTGAACGCGGCAGAGAATTTATTTTTGAAGGAAAACGTAGAACGGATCTAATTCGTTTTGGTGAATTTACCACAGGTTCGTGGTGGGATAAGGAGCCGGATGGTGATCCTAACAAAAACTTATATCCAATACCATCCAACCAAATTGCTAATAACCCGAATTTAAAACAGAATCCAGGTTATTAGATTGTTCTTTTTTTAGAAGTTAGTTTGATGATTCTCTCACTTGGTGTAGTATCAGGTGGGAGAATCTTTTTAATTTAACTTTTTTTTGTATTGAATTCCTTAAATTTATCCCATTCGTATTAAATTTGGGAATTACCTAAAACCTTTTAGTAAAATTTAATTTACATGAAAACGATTACGTTTACATTCTTATTTTTGACTTGCTGTATCCTGAGTGCGCAACATAAAATTATTGAAACCATTGACAATCCTGTTGATTATGTGGATCCTTTGATTGGAACAGATTCTAAACCTAGTTTGTCTAATGGGAATGTCTATCCCGCCATTGCTATGCCATGGGGGATGAATTTCTGGACCCCTCAAACAGGAACTATGGGTCATGGTTGGGCCTACCAATACGATGCAGATAAATTGAGAGGGTTTAAACAAACCCATCAACCTTCTCCTTGGATGAATGACTATGGTCAATTTGCTATAATGCCAACCACAGGAAAATTAGTTTTTAATGAAGACGATAGGGCGAGTTGGTTTTCTCATAAATCTGAAATAGTAAAACCGTATTATTATAGTGTGTATCTCGCAGATCACAATATAACCACAGAGTTTACACCAACCGAGCGAGCAGCTTTCTTTCGCTTTACTTTTCCAAAGTCTGATAGTTCTCATGTAGTGATTGATGCCTTGGATAACGGTTCTTATATAAAAATCATTCCACAGCAGCGTAAGATCATTGGCTACACCACTAAAAATAGTGGCGGTGTTCCTGAAAATTTTAAAAACTATTTCGTTCTAGTATTCGATAAGGACTTTGATCAGGTAAATACTTTTAATGGTGATCAATTACTAAACACCACTGAGGCCGATGCTGATCACGTGGGTGCTGTGATTGGATTTAAAACCCAAAAGGGAGAAGTGGTTCAAGCAAAAGTAGCCTCTTCTTTTATTAGCTTTGAACAAGCTGAGCGCAATTTAAAAGAAATAGGCAGCAAAGATTTTGAAACCGTTAAATCTGATGGACGTGCGATTTGGAATAAGGAATTAAGCAGAATCATGGTCGGCGGTGGAACCATAGACCAGTTTAAAACATTCTACTCTGCACTCTACCGTAGTTTATTATTCCCCAGAAAGTTTTATGAGTATGATCAAAATGGTGAGGTTGTTCACTACAGCCCATATAATGGCGAAGTATTGCCTGGATATATGTTTACGGATACTGGATTCTGGGATACATTTAGGTCACTCTTCCCATTTTTAAATCTGATGTACCCAGAGCTAAATGTGAAAATGCAGAAAGGCTTGGTGAATGCTTATAAAGAAAGTGGTTGGTTACCGGAGTGGGCAAGCCCTGGTCTTCGAAATATAATGGTAGGGAATAATTCTGCTTCCGTTGTTGCGGATGCCTATTTAAAAAACCCAGACGCCAAGTACGATATTGAAACCCTTTATGAGGCTGTTATTCACGGCGCTAATAACGAAAGCCCAATGACCGCTGTTGGTCGTGCCGGAGCGGAGTACTATAAAGAGCTTGGTTATGTTCCTTATGACGTTGGTATTAATGAAAATGCTGCGCGTACCTTGGAATATGCCTATGATGATTTTGCTATTTACCAATTGGCAAAGGCACTTGATAGACCAAAAAAAGAAATTAAGCTTTACAAAAAGCGGAGTTTAAATTATAAAAATCTATTTGATTCACAAACCAATCTCATGCGCGGTAAGAACCAAAATGGGGAATTTATGGCGCCTTTCAATCCTTTCAAATGGGGAGATGCTTTTACAGAAGGGAACAGCTGGCATTATACCTGGTCGGTTTTCCACGATATCGCGGGTCTTATGGATCTCATGGGTGGAAGAGAAGCTTTTGTAGCTCAGTTGGATAAGGTTTTTGAATTACCTCCTGTATTTGATGATAGTTATTACGGAGGGGTTATTCATGAAATACGCGAAATGCAAATTGCAAATATGGGTCAGTACGCTCATGGAAATCAGCCTATTCAGCATATGATTTATTTGTACAATTACGCATCTGAGCCCTGGAAGGCACAATACTGGATTCGTGAGACCATGGATCGGATGTATTTGCCTACTCCGGATGGATATTGCGGGGATGAAGACAACGGTCAAACTTCCGCTTGGTATGTGTTTTCAGCTATGGGCTTCTATCCTGTTTGTCCGGCTACGGATGAGTATGTTATAGGAACACCATTGTTTCAAAAAATGACTTTAAGTCTTCAAAATGGAAAAACAGTTACCATTGAAGCTCCTGAGAATAATCATGAAAATAAATACATACAGAAGGCCTATTTGAACGGGAAATCCTATTCTAAAAACTACATCAGTCATAAAGAGCTGATGCAAGGGGCTGAAATTAAATTTGACATGGGAAGTTCTCCAAATAAATCTAGGGGGATAAAAAAAGAAGATGTACCTTTTTCCCTATCAACTGATTAGCAATATTAAAACAGCAATTTTAATTGATGGATTTTTCGTTATCAATACATAATAATTTATTTTTAAGCATAGGTTTAGTGACCGTTTATAGCTTGCTTTCTTCATGTGAAAATCAAAATAAAGCGCCAATAGAACCTAGCCAGGTTATCCCTATTTTGGAACAACGAGATTTGGTACAGTTTGTAGATCCAATGATTGGTACTGCTAAAATGGGTCATACCTATCCTGGTGCAACAGCGCCATTTGGGAGCATTCAATTAAGTCCTGATACCGATACAATACCCTATGCAGTTGAAGGAAACTACAATCCTGATGTCTATAAATATTGCGCAGGTTATCAGTATGATGATTCTACCATTGTAGGGTTCTCTCATACGCACTTTAGTGGGACGGGGCATTCAGATTTAGGGGATTTTTTAATCATGCCAACAGTAGGTAAGCTACAATTAAATCCGGGAACAGAGGCAGATCCTGATAGTGGATATCGCTCTACATTTTCGCATAACAATGAGCATGCAGAGGCTGGGTATTACAGCGTATTACTAGAGGATTATAATATTAAAGCTGAGTTGACCGCTACCACGAGAGTTGGAATGCATCAATATACTTTTCCCAAGAGTGATCAAGCTCATGTCATTTTGGACCTGACCTCCGGTATATATAATTACGAAGGAAAAAATGTATGGACCTTTTTACGCGTTGAAAACGACACCTTAGTTACAGGTTATCGTCAGACGAACGGTTGGGCGAGAACGCGAAAAGTATATTTTGCCATGACCTTTAATAAACCCATCGAAAGTTTCGGAAGGAATGAACTTTCTAAACAAGTCTATAGAGGGTTTTGGAGGAAGTTCGACCAAACTAAAAACTTCCCTGAACTCGCCGGTGAAGATCTAAAGGTGTTTTTTGATTTCAAAACAACTGACGCAGAAAAGCTTAAAATAAAATTCGCCATATCACCGGTTAGCACTCGAGGAGCGATTAAGAACATCCAGGCAGAAATCCCCCACTGGGATTTTGAAAAAGTGAAATCTGAAACTCAGCAACAGTGGAATACAGAACTGAATAAGGTACAAATTGAACCTATAAACAAGGATGAAATGATCAATTTCTATACAGCGATGTACCATGCCTTCTTGGGCCCTACAGTTTATATGGATGTTGATGGAAAATACCGCGGCTTGGATATGGATGTTCACCAGGCAAAGGATTTTGTAAACTATACCAGTTTTTCTCTCTGGGATACCTATAGAGCATTGCATCCGCTGTTTAACATTCTCCAACCGAAGCGCAATGCAGATATGATCACCTCGATGTTGGAACATCAGAAGCAGAGTGTCCATGGAATGCTCCCCATTTGGTCACATTATGCCAATGAAAATTGGTGTATGATAGGGTACCATAGTGTTTCTGTGATTGCCGATGCTATTGTAAAAGGAAATACAGGTTTTGATGTTGATGCTGCTATTGCGGCAAGCGTTGAAACTGCCAGTGTCCCCTATTATGATGGTTTGGACTATTACATGAATAAGGGATATGTACCGGAGGATAAAAATGGAGCTTCAGTATCCAAAACTTTAGAATATGCCTATGACGACTGGGCAATTGCTCAGGCTGCAAAAGCCGTTGGTGATACTGCTGTTTATGATGCGTTTATCCAAAGGTCTGAAAATTATAAAAATGTGTTTGATACAACTACGGGGTTTATGCGCCCTAAACTTTCTGATGGTAGTTTTAAAAAAGAATTTGATCCCATGGATACCCATGGACAAGGATTTATAGAAGGAAACTCATGGAATTATAGCTTATATGTCCCTCATCAACCAGATACTTTGATCACAATGATGGGCGGAAAAGAAGCTTTTGTCAACCGATTAGATTCCCTATTTACCATGGAACTTCCAGATCGCTATTTTGCCAATACGGAGGATATCTCTAGAGAGGGGATAATAGGGAATTATGTACATGGAAATGAACCTTCACATCATGTGGTTTACTTATATAATTGGACGGATTCTCCTTGGAAATCCCAAGACAAAATCCGAATGATATTAAAAGCCATGTACAAGCCTGCCGAAGATGGGCTTGGAGGAAATGATGATTTTGGACAAATGAGTGCTTGGTATATTTTCAGCTCTCTAGGGTTCTATCCGGTTGCACCAGGTTCGCCTGTGTATGCACTGGGCAGCCCCGCAATCCAAGATGCCAAGATACAACTGGAAAACGGAAAGGTTTTTGAGGTTGTAGTTGAGAATCAATCTGAAGAAAATGTGTTTGTAGATAAAGTAACTCTTAATGGTAAACCCCTACATACACCATTTATAAAACACAGTGATATTAAACAAGGTGGTCGTTTACATTTTTATATGACGAGCCGACCCAATAAAGGATGGTATAAAAACCATTGAAGAAATGTAATTATTAATTAAACTCAAGTTTAAATGTCTTTTCAAATTAAAGAAGCAGCCAAAGTGTACGATGTCCTTATCGTAGGTTCAGGTGCCGGAGGTGGGATGGCGACTAAGGTGCTTTCCGAAGCGGGTTTTAAGATTGCCCTATTAGAAGCTGGACCTAATTTTGATCCTGCTAATTCAGATCAACAAACCCAGTTTAAATGGCCCTATGAATCTCCTCGTAGAGGTGCAGGGACAACGCGACCATTTGGAGATTTTGATATGGCTTACGGAGGTTGGGAAATCGACGGAGAACCCTACACTCATAAGAACGGTACAAAGTTCGATTGGTTTCGTTCTAGAATGTTAGGAGGAAGAACAAATCACTGGGGCAGAATATCCTTGAGATTCGGTCCATTGGATTACAAACGTAAAGACTTTGATGGCAAAGGAGATAACTGGCCCATTGGATATAATGATGTGAAGCCTTATTATGATAAGGTGGATAAGTTAGTTGGTGTATTCGGAACTAAAGAGAATATCCCAAATGAACCAGATGGATATTTTCTTCCACCGCCAAAACCGCGATTGCACGAATTATTTTTGCAAAAGGCAGGAAATCAAATGGGGCTGCCCGTGATTCCTTCACGACTGTCCATATTGACCAAAAGAGTAGACAACCGACGTGGTGCATGTTTTTATTGCAGCCAATGTTCTCGTTCCTGTAGTATATACGGTGATTTCTCTTCTTCATCTGTTTTGGTGAAGCCTGCTCTGGAATATGATAATGTCGATTTATATGTCAATGCCATGGTGCGTGAGGTACTTACTGATGATTCGGGTAAGGCAACAGGGGTCTCGTATATCAATAAAGAAGACATGCAGGAATATACCGTAAAAGCCAAAGTCGTTATTCTAGCGGCTAGTGCTTGTGGTTCTGCACGAATATTGTTAAACTCTAAATCAGATCGTTTTCCCGATGGACTAGCGAATTCTAGTGGAGTGGTTGGTCGTTACCTTCATGATTCAACAGGGGCTTCTCGTTCTGCGATTATTCCTGAGCTTATGGATCGTAAACGCTATAATGAAGATGGTGTTGGCGGAATGCATATGTATGTCCCATGGTGGCTTAATGATAAGAAGAATCTTGGGTTTTCAAGAGGATACCACATCGAATTTTGGGGAGGTATGGGTATGCCTGCTTATGGTGCCGGTATGGGTATACAACACCTTAATGGTCGTTTCCAAGGTAAAGGAGAAAATAAAAAGGCAGGAGGATACGGTGTTGGTCTCAAGGAAGATGTTTATAAATATTACGGAGCCATGGTCGGTATGGCGGGCCGTGGTGAAAGTATTCCGCAATATGATAACTACTGTGAGATTGACAGTAATGTTGTTGATAAATACGGTATTCCAGTACTGCGATTTAATTACAATTGGACGGATGATGAGGTTAAACAAGCCGGACATATGCAGGATACCTTCGAAGAGCTATTCCACAATATGGGAGCTGTCGCTTTAGGTGATAAACCTGGTGCTGAAAGTGATTATGGTTTGGAGGCTCCCGGAAGAATTATACATGAGGTAGGAACGACTCGAATGGGTAGTGATCCTAAAACTTCAGTGCTCAATCAGTATAATCAAGCTCATGATGTTCCTAACTTATTTGTGATGGACGGCGGTGCTTTTGTGTCTCAAGCAGATAAAAACCCAACGTGGACTATTTTGGCCCTAGCTTGGAGAGCGTCAGAGTATTTGACTCAAGAAATGAAAAAAATGAATATCTAAATCAATCAGTCATGGATAGAAGAAAAAGTTTAAAAGCCATGTTCGCAGGAACAGTGACCTCAGGTTTTATGTTTTCTGCCTGTCTTACAGATACGGAAGAGAAAACACCTGAGAGCTTACCGGCGGCCCCCAAAGTAGATGATAATTACGACACTACCCGAACCGTAGGAGAGTTAAAAAGGGAAGAAGAACTACGGTCAAAGGAGTACTTTAACCAACACGAGTTAGATACTCTCACGGTGCTTGCGGATATCATTATTCCCGCAGAAGGAGAATACCATGCGGCAAGTGAGGTTGGTGTGATTGATTTTATCGCCTATATCGTTCTGGATATGCCACATCATCAGCTGCCGCTTCGCGGGGGGATTATGTGGATTGACCATCAAAGTAATAAACGGTTTAACAAGTTGTTCAAGAACGCTACTGCTGAAGAACAAATCCAAATTGTAGATGATATCGCCTATCCGGAGGAGGTAAAACCGGCGCATATTCAAGGAGAACGCTTCTTCTCACGTTTACGTGATTTAGTTTCAACGGGCTATTTTACCAGTAAAGAAGGGATTGCATATTTAGGATATGTTGGAAATCAACCAAATGTTTGGGATGGTGTACCTGATGAGGTTCTGGCCCAATACAATTTGAAATACGACCAACGCACCTTAGAGGTGAGTATTAAACCGGAAGAACGTAACGAAATCGCAAATTGGGATAATTATAAGGTCTAAAGATTTTGGTTTTTATTGATTTATCGGGCTGCCTCCTTTTTTTGTAGACATGAAAATAGGGGGTGGCTTTTTTTTTAATCAATTTAATATAAAGGCAGTAAGTTCTATATTTTTAAAAAGACACGTTTGCTTACATGGCGAAATACATCATCAAGGTCTTTCTGTGAGAAATCATTGACCGTAATGAGTTCGTTTTTGGAAATAGAATAGTTTAGAGTAACCGTATTGCTTCCATCAGAAAAGGATCCGTAAACAAGTATAATCTGGTCCTCTTTTAAGGTATAGGTGCCTGTTTTTGATGACTTTTCAATTGTATTTTGACCGATATTTTTATATTTCTCGACTTGAATAAATCGATTATTCTTCTTGAATATCATTTCAAAATAGGAATCGCGACCGTACATGAGAATATCTTCATTACTCAATTTGCCATTCTCGTACAGTTTTTCCTCATATGAGATAGCTTCCCAGCTTCCTATGACTTGACTAACATCATCATAGTTTCCTATTTCGATATTTAATGACGATGCGATCTTTGTTAAGAAGGCGGTGAATTTACTCATTGCTTTTTGATGTCTATATGGGATAAGTGCAATCTTACTAAAAATAAATAGACTAAAAAATTAAAATTTAATCCAATTTAAAATTAAGTGTTAAATTTAATATTCGTTCTGATAATTTTAATATATATAAAATATAACATTTTGTTTTTGAAATGTTATATTTTTATATTTACCATCAATAGTAAGCAAATCAAATTTATCGCCATGAGACCAGACCTTTTTGAAGCCCCAGATTATTATAATATGGATGATCTTTTATCCGAAGATCATAAATTAATACGCCAGGCAACACGCGCTTGGGTGAAAAAAGAGGTTTCGCCTATTATAGAGGAGTATGCGCAAAAGGCGGAGTTCCCAAAACCACTACTCCAAGGATTAGCTGAATTAGGAGCCTTTGGCCCATACATTCCATTAGAATACGGTGGAGCTGGATTGGATCAAATTAGTTATGGCTTAATTATGCAAGAAATTGAACGCGGTGATAGTGGAATTCGGTCCACCGCCTCTGTTCAATCTTCCCTTGTAATGTATCCCATCTGGAAATATGGATCCGAGGATCAGCGTAAAAAATATTTACCTAAACTAGCCAGTGGAGAACTCATCGGCTGTTTTGGTCTCACCGAGCCTAACCACGGTTCGAACCCTGGCGGCATGGAAACTAAGTTTATTGATGCTGGGGATCATTATGTGCTCAAGGGTGCAAAATTATGGATTTCTAATGCTCCTTTTGCGGACCTAGCCGTAGTGTGGGCAAAGGACGAAAATGGAAGAATTCACGGTTTACTTGTAGAGCGGTCAATGAAAGGATTCTCTACTCCTGAGACTCATAATAAATGGTCCTTAAGAGCTTCAGCAACTGGTGAGTTGATTTTTGACAACGTGAAAGTGCCTAAGGAGAACATACTTCCAGGGAAGAGCGGGTTGGGCGCACCATTGGGGTGTTTGGATTCAGCACGCTATGGTATTGCCTGGGGCGCTATTGGAGCAGCAATGGATTGTTACGATACTGCACTCAGGTATGCCAAGGAACGTATTCAATTTGGAAAGCCCATTGCAGCAACCCAACTTCAACAAAAGAAATTAGCAGAGATGATAACCGAAATAACTAAGGCGCAGCTTTTGACTCTTCGCCTAGGACAATTGAAAAATGAAGAACGTGCAAGTTCCGCTCAGATCTCAATGGCAAAACGGAATAATGTAAATATGGCGCTGGAAATTGCTCGGCAAGCGAGACAAATTCTTGGTGCTATGGGGATTACTGGCGATTATAGTATAATGCGTCATATGATGAATTTGGAAAGTGTCATCACTTATGAGGGCACACACGATATTCATTTATTGATCACTGGTGCTGATATAACTGGAGAGCAAGCTTTTAAATAACCTATTGCATTAACAATTTTAACAATTTGAGCACGATTTAAACTCGAGATGTTAAATAAATTAACCCTTTCTAAATTTTACATATAATTCTATCGATTCCGTTCACCTAGTTTTGTAAATATTGTACTTTTGTATAAATATTGTCTAAAAAAGACATTGAACAAATATCATGGATAAGTATTCCTTTTTAAATGCGGCAAATACCGCTTTTTTTGCGGATTTGTATGATCAATATTTAATCAACCCAGATAGTGTAGAGCCCAGTTGGAGGGCTTTTTTTCAAGGATTTGATTTTGGAATGGAAAGTGTAGATTCAGAAGAATTTGAATCCATAAATAGAAGTGAATTAATCACCGTCGGTATTCCCGGCTCTGATAAGAAGGTTGAGGTTCCACAAGATGTATACAAGGAATTCCAAGTCGTTCGACTCATTGACGGTTACAGAAGCAGAGGGCATTTGTTTACCGAAACGAATCCTGTTAGAGATCGTCGAAAATACTTCCCAACCCTAGCTTTAGAAACCTTTGGTCTGGACAAATCAGACCTAGATGTGGTCTTCAACGCTGGAGAGATTCTTGGAATAGGCCCCTCGAGCCTTAAAAAAATAATAGAACATTTAGAAGCCATTTACTGTGATGCCATCGGCATTGAGTATATGTATATTCGTAATCCGGAGCGAGTGCAATGGATACAGCAATGGTTAAATGTCAATGATAATCACCCTGCTTACAATACTGACGAAAAGAAAAACATACTTCGAAAGTTAAACGAAGCTGTTTCTTTTGAGACTTTTCTTCACACAAAATACGTGGGTCAGAAACGATTCTCCTTGGAAGGGAATGAATCGCTGATTCCCGCTTTAGACAAATTGGTAGAAAAAGCCTCAGATATGGGCGTTGAACAATTTGTTATGGGTATGGCACACCGTGGGAGGTTAAATGTGTTGACCAATATCTTCGGTAAGGCAGCTAAGGACATCTTTAGCGAATTCGAGGGTAAAGATTACGAACAACAAGTTTTTGACGGAGACGTGAAATATCACTTGGGTTGGACTAGTGATCGAAAAACAGATAACGGCAAGAAAATAAATATGAATATTGCACCAAACCCTTCACACTTGGAGACTGTAGGTGCAGTGGTAGAAGGTATAACCCGAGCGAAACAGGACAGACACTTTAGAGATGATTACTCTAAGGTCTTGCCAATTATCGTTCACGGTGATGCTGCGATTGCCGGTCAGGGAATCTCCTATGAGGTTGTGCAAATGGCACAGCTTGACGGTTATAAAACCGGAGGTACCATCCATATCGTCGTCAACAACCAAATTGGTTTTACAACCAACTATTTGGATGGTCGTTCCTCGACCTATTGTACAGATGTTGCAAAGGTGACACTCTCACCAGTACTTCATGTTAATGCAGATGATGCCGAAGCTGTAGTGCATGCGGCTACGTTTGCATTGGATTATCGCATGCGATTTCAAAGGGATGTCTTTATCGATTTATTGGGCTATAGAAAGTATGGGCACAATGAAGGTGATGAGCCTAGATTTACCCAACCTAAATTGTATAAGGCTATTTCTAAGCACAAAAACCCAAGAGAGATCTATGCACAAAAATTGATCGAACAAGGAGTTATTGATCCGGAATTTGTCAAAAAAATAGAGGCTGACTACAAGAAGGTATTAGAAGAAGAGCTCGAAGATTCTAGAAAGGAACAAACTACTGTAATTACACCCTTTATGAGGGACGAATGGAAAGGGTTTGTGCCTGCTCAAGAAGATAAAATGTTGTCTCAAATAGACACCACATATTCAAAAGAAAAACTTCAAAAATTAGCAGAGAAGATTACAACCCTACCAGAGGATAAAAAATTCTTGCGTAAAATTGAAAGACTGATTGGGGAGCGTAACAAAATGTTCTTTGAGAATGATAAGTTGGACTGGGCAATGGGTGAGCTATTAGCCTATGCTTCGCTATTGGAAGAAGGTTTTGCAGTTCGATTCTCAGGGCAGGATGTAGAAAGAGGAACCTTTTCTCATCGACATGCTGTGATCAAGGTCGAAGACTCAGAGGAAGAAATTGTGCTTTTAAATGAATTAAAAGATCAACAGAACGCCCATTTTGATATCTATAATTCCTTGCTATCAGAATACGGAGTTGTTGGTTTTGATTACGGTTACGCTATGGCATCGCCCAATACCTTGACGATTTGGGAAGCACAGTTCGGAGATTTCAGTAATGGCGCACAAATCATGATTGATCAGTATATATCGTCAGCTGAAGATAAATGGAAATTACAAAACGGATTGGTGATGCTCTTACCACATGGTTATGAAGGACAGGGAGCGGAACACTCCTCTGCGCGTATGGAGCGGTACCTGCAATTATGTGCTAAGGACAATATGTTTGTCGCAGATTGTACAACACCTGCAAACCTATTCCATTTATTGCGTAGACAAATGAAAGTTGATTATAGAAAACCACTAATCGTATTTACCCCTAAAAGTTTGTTGAGGCATCCAAAAGCAGTTTCTTCAGTAGATGAATTTGTAAATGGAAGTTTTCAAACGGTAATTGATGATGTTGACGCTCAAGCTAAGAAAATCAAATCTGTAGTACTGTGTACCGGGAAGTTCTATTACGATCTTTTAGAGGCTAAGATTGAGCGAAAGCGTTCAGATGTGGCTTTGGTTAGGTTGGAACAACTATTCCCGCTACCGGTGGAGAAAATAAAAGAGGTCCTTGCGAAATATACCAACGCTGAAGAAGTAGTATGGGCACAAGAAGAACCTAGAAACATGGGGGCTTGGAGTCACTTGTTGCTACATTTTGAAGAGGCTAGAAATTTTAGAGTTGCATCTAGAAGATTTTATGCCGCTCCTGCAGCAGGAAGTACGACAAGATCTAAACGTAGACATGCGCAAGTCATTGATTACGTCTTTGATAAAACCTTGGACAATATGGTACGCAAACCAAAATAAGATTATATTTACATAGTAAAACTGGTATAAAAGACTAAAAAATAAAACTAAAATAAAGAACAATGGTTTTAGAGATGAAAGTTCCCTCACCAGGGGAGTCCATTACAGAGGTAGAGATTGCAGAATGGTTGGTGCAGGATGGAGATTATGTTGAAAAAGATCAAGCAATAGCTGAGGTTGACTCAGATAAGGCAACTCTTGAACTCCCTGCGGAAGCAAGTGGAATTATTACATTAAAGGCAGAAGAAGGTGATGCAGTAGCCGTTGGAGAAGTGGTTTGTCTCATAGATACTTCGGCAGCTAAGCCAGATGGTGCCGCAGCCAAAAAAGAAGATAAAGCAGAGCAAACAGAGACTGAAGCTCCAAAAGAAGAGGTTAAGGTAACGCGAAAAGAGGTTGAGAAGCCTGCTGCTAAAGCGTCAACTTATGCTACGGGAACGGCTAGTCCTGCAGCTAAAAAAGTACTTAGTGAAAAAGGAATAGAGCCTAAAGATGTTCAAGGAACTGGAAAAGATGGACGAATCACCAAAGGGGATGCCATTAACGCAGTGCCATCTATGGGGACACCTGGATCTGCTAGCAGAACATCACAGCGCTCAAAACTTTCTATGTTGCGTAGAAAAGTAGCAGAACGTCTTGTTTCTGTAAAGAACGAGACTGCTATGCTGACTACGTTTAACGAAGTGGACATGAGTCCAATATTTAAATTAAGAGATCAATATAAGGAAGAGTTTAAAGCCAAACATAACGTAGGCTTAGGCTTTATGAGTTTCTTTACTAAAGCAGTGGTAAGAGCACTTGAGCAATTCCCGGCGGTGAACTCTATGATCGATGGTAAAGAAATGATCAGCTATGATTTCTGTGATATCAGTATTGCAGTTTCTGGTCCTAAAGGTCTTATGGTTCCTGTGGTAAGAAACGCTGAGAATTTAAGCTTTAGAGGAATTGAATCTGAAATAAAACGATTGGCATTACGCGTAAGGGATGGTGAGATCACTGTAGATGAGATGACTGGAGGAACCTTCACCATTACAAATGGTGGTGTGTTTGGTTCTATGTTATCCACTCCTATTATTAACCCACCACAGAGTGCCATTCTTGGAATGCACAATATTGTTGAGCGTCCAATAGTAAGAGATGGAGGTATAGCTATAGCACCTATTATGTATGTAGCATTATCTTATGATCATAGAATTATTGATGGTAAAGAATCTGTAGGGTTCTTAGTAGCTGTAAAAGAAGCTCTAGAGAATCCAGAGGAACTACTTATGGATGGCAATGTTAAAAGAGCATTGGAGTTATAAAATAGTAGCCCATTAATCGTTGTCGGTTAAACACGGTATTAAAAACGCCCAGACTACATATGTTAAGTAGTACTGGGCGTTTTAACGTAGGCCAGTGAATTAATTAACTGTTGTATGTTTTACAAGATAAACAGTAGAAGAATATTGATTAGGAATGTGATTATGATCAAGCATAGAATACTGCTTGTGAGTATGCGATCTTGATTTCTGATAATGTGAAGGTGGTGGTCGGCTGTGGTTTTCATGACTTGTTGTTTAATTTGCTGATGTAAAGTTGCAACAAATCGAAGTAGTTGTCAACAGGGAAAATCACCCTATTTTAAGGGGGATATCGAGCTGATCTAAGGGAAATATACAGTTTCAACCTATATATCATATAGTCCAATAAACACCTTTATAAGATGTTGTATTGCTCTTTTTTATATCTTTAAGAAGAGCGCCCTCTTCTGATAATCGATAATAGCCTTTGATTTTTTTAAAATATCTGCACCTATAATTCCGTGAACAGGAAGTGCCTCATGTCTGGTTAGTGCATTGTTGACATGAGTGAGATCGAATAAGACAATTTTGATCTTTTTCCGCGACCATTTTGAGATTACAATACTATTTCTCTTGGAAATATGAGTCAACATATTGGAGGCTCCTGCACCTGAAGCCTTGATTTCGGACTCTTGGGTGCTGAGGTTAAAATGATCAATGCTGTCTAGGCCAATGCAAGTACTAGATGCTCCTGTATCCAGGATAAAGCGACCTTCAATGTCATTTATTTTTGCAAGCATTTCCAGGTGATTTGTTTTGGTGAGTGTTAGGGGTACTCTGATATATCCTTTGGTATTTAGGAATTTTTTTAAACTTTGCATTCTATTTGATTTTATACAAATATAGCCGTTTAAACTGTTATTTTTGCAGCATGATTTTAACAGATACGCATACACATTTATACAGCGAATCCTTTGATGAGGACAGAGACCAAATGATTCAACGTGCTTTGGATTTAGGAATCAAACGTTTTTTTATACCGGCTATTGATTCTACATACAACCAAGGGATGTTTGATTTAAAACAGCGCTATCCTGAGTATGTTCATTTAATGACAGGTCTTCATCCGACACATGTCAAGGAAAATTATGATCAGGAGCTTGAGGTGGTAAAAAACCTTTTGAAACAAGGTTCATTTGTCGCAGTTGGAGAAATTGGGATCGATTTATATTGGGATAAAACATTTTTAAAACAGCAACAGTTTGCCTTTAGAGAGCAGATAAAATTAGCCAAACAGTATCAATTGCCTATAGTGATCCATTGTAGAGATGCCTTTGATGAGGTTTTTGAAATTCTAGAAGAAGAAAAGGGTAAGGATTTATTTGGGATCTTTCACTGTTTCACAGGAACCTTTGAGCAGGCTAAACTGGCCATATCCTATCAAATGAAACTTGGAATTGGTGGCGTTTCCACTTTTAAAAATGGTAAAATCGATCAATTTTTAGATCAAATAGAGATTTCGAACATTGTTCTTGAAACTGATTCTCCGTATTTAGCGCCGGTCCCGTATAGGGGAAAACGTAATGAAAGTGCGTATTTAATTGAGGTAGCGGCGAGGCTTGCTGCACTATATCAAATTCCTATCGAGCAAGTTGCCCAAATAACTACGGACAACTCAAAACAAGTTTTTGGAGTTTAATGCTAGTTTGAAAATTTAATCGACTAAATTTTGTTCCTTTGTCAAAAAGTTAGACAGAAGTGATTACTATTGATGATATTCGGCCTTATTTAGATGACGAGGTAAATGACGCACTTGAAAAAGGGCTGGGTCATCCTATGATTCAGGCTTTGTTACAATTTACATTTCCGGATAAATCCTGGGATGAAATCTATGAATTAGTACGCTCTTGTAACTCTATTCAAGATTTTCAATCTAAGATCATATATGCGAGTGTCCGCATGGTTATCGATAAAAGTTCGGAAGGTTTTACCACCTCAGGCTTCGATAAGTTGGATCCTAATCAGACTTATTTATATATCAGCAACCATAGGGACATTATACTTGATACGTCACTTTTAAACGTTGCGCTATTAGATAATGGACTTGTTATGACCGCATCGGCTATAGGCAATAACCTTGTCAAGAAGCCATTTTTGATGGAATTAGCTAAGTTGAACAGGAGTTTTCTCATTATGAGGGATCTTCCGCCAAGAGAGATGTTGAAAGCCTCTAAAATGGTTTCTCAGTATATAAGAGATTTATTGGAAAAAGACGATAGATCGGTTTGGATTGCGCAAAGAGAAGGCAGGACAAAAGATGGCAATGACCTCACTCAACAAGGGGTACTTAAAATGATTGCTCTAGCGCACAACGAACTATCAGTGATGGATTATTTTAAGAAATTAAGGATCGTTCCTGTGTCTATCTCATATGAATTTGATCCTACAGATATATTGAAGATTCCTGAATTGATGGCCAAACATCATGATATTGAATATGTAAAGTCAAATAATGAGGATTTTAATAGTATTCTCAAAGGAGCTACTGGTCATAAGAAGCGAATTCATATCACAGCTGGAACGGTAATGGAGGCTGAATTGGACAGCATTGGTCAAAGCGGAGAAACGCTAAATAAGCAGTATCAGCTGTTGGCGGATGTAATCGACAATAAAATTCACAAAAACTATCATCTTTGGCCTTCTAATTATATGGCCTATGATATGTTGAATAAGGTGGATACCTTCAAGGATAAATACAGTGAAAAGGAAATGCGGCAATTTCAACGCAGAATTCACCGACGGGTTGAGGACAACAATGAAATAGCGCTTCAAAACTTCTTGCTCATGTATGCCAATCCTGTAGTCAATCAGCTAAATCAAGAACATGCAGGCTAAAATTCTGTTGATATATACTGGAGGAACCATAGGAATGGTGAAGGACTTTGAAACAGGTGAACTTCGCGCTTTTGATTTCGATCAATTGCTAAGCAGAATTCCTGAACTTACACAACTGGATTGCGATATCCAAAGCATGTCCTTTGAATCACCCATCGATTCTTCCAATATGAATCCAGATTGTTGGGTTAAATTGGCAGAAATAATAGAAGATAATTATCATCAATTTGATGGCTTTGTTATTTTACATGGGAGTGATACGATGAGTTATTCTTCCTCTGCATTGAGTTTTATGCTTGAGAACCTGTCCAAGCCTGTAATTTTTACTGGATCACAACTCCCTATTGGGGATTTGAGAACCGATGCAAAAGAAAATTTAATTACCTCCATTCAAATTGCATCCCTACAAAAAAATGGTGAATCTATTATCAAAGAGGTTTGTTTGTATTTTGAATACAAATTGTATCGTGCTAACCGCACAACAAAGATTAATGCAGAGCACTTTGAGGCATTTACCTCTTTGAATTATCCAACGCTTGCTGAGAGTGGAGTGCATTTAAGGGTTCACGAGGAATATTTGCTAAAACCAAACAAAAAACAGTTAAAAGTCCATAAAAATCTTGATCCCAATATCGCTTTAATAAAATTGTTCCCCGGAATCACCGAAAATACCCTAAATTGCATTCTTACTAACCCAAAAATTAAAGCAATTGTATTAGAAACCTATGGAGCTGGTAATGCTCCGACCGCAGAATGGTTTGAAAAAGCGTTAAAAAATGCGATTGAATCTGGTAAAATAATTGTAAATATTACACAATGTTCAGGTGGAAGCGTCATAATGGGTCGTTATGAGACCAGTTCTCACCTAAAAAATTTAGGAATTATTAGCGGAAAAGACATTACAACGGAGGCTGCACTTGCCAAGCTTATGTTTTTGTTGGGTAGTAATATTGAGCCTAAAGTGTTCAAAACCATATATGAAGCCTCATTAAGAGGAGAAATGAGTTAAAATTAACTACATATATTTTAACAACTAAAAAAAAATTCGTTATTTGGCGCCTTAAAGCTATTGATATTACAGAGAGGTGGCCGAGTGGTCGAAGGCGCACGCCTGGAAAGTGTGTATACGTCACAAGCGTATCGAGGGTTCGAATCCCTTCCTCTCTGCTGTAGTTTTAATGTTTAATAACATTTTTTTTTTATATTTAACCCTATTAACGAACAAATTTAAGTTTAGAAGAAATGAAAAAACTATTCTCTATTCTGGCTATCGCTGGATTATTGGCTTTTAATGCAACTACAGCCAACGCTAAGGAGTTGACTCCTGAAGGTCCTGAACAAATTTCAGAAATTGTTGCTTTTCATGGTGCTACAACAGCATTCGTACAAGATGACGCTGCTTCTGCTGCGACTGAAGAAACTTCACCAAGTTTTCACCAAGTTTTAAAAGATAAATTTATTGAAGGTGGTGCAGGCTTTATGGGTATTGTACTATTGTGTTTGATTCTTGGTTTAGCTGTAGCTATTGAAAGAATTATTTTCTTGAACATGGCAACTACAAACACTAACAAACTAGCACAACAAATTGAAGATGCTTTGGCTTCTGGAGGTGTTGAAGCTGCTAAAGAAGTTTGTAGAAACACTAAAGGTCCAGTTGCTTCTATCTACTATCAAGGTCTTGACAGAGTTGACGAAGGTATTGACGCAGCTGAAAAAGCAGTTGTTGCTTATGGTGGAGTTCAAATGGGTCAATTAGAGAAAAATGTTTCTTGGTTGTCTTTATTCATCGCTATCGCACCGATGCTTGGTTTCATGGGAACAGTAATCGGGATGATTCAGGCATTTGATAAAATTAGTGCTGCTGGTGGACTTGACGCATCTTTGATCGCAGGTGATATTCAGGTAGCATTATTGACTACAGTATTTGGTCTTATCGTGGCTATTATTCTACAGGTGTTCTACAACTATATTATCGCTAAAATCGATAGTATCATCAACAGTATGGAAGATGCTTCTATTACTTTAGTTGATTTGTTAGTATCGCACAAGAAATAAGAGTATAACACTGATTTAAAGATCAATTAAATTAAAAAATTATGTATAAAATAGCTAAAATTATAGCAATTATACTTGGAGTGGTCGGATTGATCCTTTGGGTGCTAATTGCTAGAGCTGATAGCGATGTGGTAGCACAGTCTGGTAGTAGCGCCAACAATGTTGTTGGTTTAATGCTTACTTTGGGCGTTTGGACTACTATTATTGTTGCCATTGCTACATTGTTATTTTCTTTGGTAGGACTTGCATCGGAACCAGCTAAACTCAAAAAAGCGCTACTTTCAGTTGGTGTTTTTGCGGTGGTTGCTTTGATAAGTTACTTGCTTGCTACTTCTGATGGATTTGACTTTGATAAAATGGCGGATAAAGGTATCTCAGTCTCAACGGGAACCGTTAAATTGGTTGACGCGGGATTATGGACATTTTATATTCTTGCTGTATTGGCAGTGTTAGCCATGGTTCTAGGAAGTTTTAAAAAACAATAAATAAGTAATTATGGGAAGAAATAGAAATGCACCACCAGAGGTGAATGCAGGGTCGATGGCAGATATCGCATTTTTACTTCTGATCTTTTTCTTGGTAACGACTACCATAGAAACTGACTCGGGGTTAGATCGTAAATTACCACCTATTGAACCGCCAGAAAATCCGCCTGTTATTAGGCAGAAAAATATCTTCACCGTGGTTGTCAATAAAGACAATCAGTTATTTGTTGAGGAAGAGTTAATGGAGCTTAAAGACTTGAGAGCTGCTGCTGTTGATTTTTTAGATAACGGTGGTGGAGTAGGTCAGGATGGTGAGGCATGTGATTATTGTCAAGGGTCCAGAGATCCTGAATCTTCAGATCATCCATCTAAAGCGATTATTTCATTGCAGAATGACAGGTTGACGGAATACGGAACTTATATTGCGGTTCAGAATGAATTAGTTGGAGCATATAATGAGCTAAGAAATCGTGAAGGGGAGCGTTTATACGGAAAGACCTTTACCGATATGAATACGCTTTTTTTAGATCCAAAAACACCGGATGATGTCAAGGATGACTTGAAGCCTAAGTTGGAGAAAATCCAGGAGATGTATCCTCAGAAATTATCTGAAGCAGAACCAAAGACTAATTAAAACTAGTACAATCTATTATGGCAAAGTTCAATAAGAAAAAACAAGGGGATTTACCAGCGGTTTCAACCGCATCATTGCCGGATATCGTTTTCATGTTGCTGTTTTTCTTCATGACGGTAACCTCAATGAAGGATAGTTCTCTTATGATCAAAAATGAATTGCCTTATGCAGATCAGGTTCAAACGCTTGACAAAAAGGATAGGGTGATATATATTTATGCAGGAAAACCTAGCGCACGTTACCAAGATCAATTTGGTAATCTACCAAAAATTCAACTTAACGATAAGTTCGCTAATGTTGATGAGGTGGCTAACTATGTACTTGCAGAAAGAGCTTCAAAGCGAGAGGAGTTACAAAATGTACTTACTACAGCTTTGAAAGTAGATTATGAGACCAATATGGGTCTTGTGTCTGATATAAAACAAGAGTTAAGAAAAGTCAATGCACTTAAAATTAACTATACAACTAGAAGTGGTAGTGCTTTTGAGAATGTAAAATAAGTAGTTCTATTTCATATAAACTTATGTTTAAAAAACGCTTCTGATTTCAGAAGCGTTTTTTATTAATTTTACAATGACGTTAGCTAAGATGATTTATTTTGTCCTAATCGAAATTGACATATGATTTTAAAATCCTATAAACACCTAGTATTTGCATTGTTCTTCCTTTGTGGTGGATGGCTCTGGGCACAACAAGATACTATCGTTATTGTAGATCCTGATGCAAAATATTTCGAGGATCAATTCTACTTTGGGGTGAATTACAATGTGCTAGTTGGAGCACCCAAAGGAATTAGCCAAAATAGTTTTTCTTCAGGTATTATGGGCGGTTTTATCAAAGACTTTCCATTGAATAAAAGAAGAAATGTCGGTTTTGGTCTTGGGGTGGGCTTGTCCATCAATACTATTTATAGTGATCTGATGGCTACTAAAAACGACAATGGTACCATTAGCTATCAAGAAGTACCTGAAGATGTTGATTACAATAGAAATAAGCTAACCATGCATTTTGTGGAGTTTCCATTGGAGTTTCGATGGCGTTCCTCTCGAGCTGAAGACTATAGATTCTGGAGAATCTATTCTGGTATTAGACTTCAATACCTTTTTAGTGGCGGTTCAAAGTTTGTTACTGATACTAAACGAATCAGCTTCTCAAATAGTGACATACGAGATTTTCAATACGGAATCTATCTTAGTTTTGGATATAATACCTGGAACTTTTATGCACAATACAATCTTACCAATATCTTCGAAGATGAGCGATATTTGATGGATGGAGAACCCTTGGATATCAATCTTATTAAAGCAGGCTTGATCTTCTACATTTTTTAGGATGGTCTTGCTATAACCACATACTAAATAAGGTAAACTGAGGCAATATACCTATAACGGATCCTATTACTATTTCTGTCACGCTGTGGCGTTCCAAATATAGTCTCGAGGTGGCGACGGCTCCCACACACATTATAAGCACCTCAATTAATACAATAAGGTTTGTTTGGAAATGTATTGAGAGCCCAATTACAAACGTAGTCACGCCCCAAATGCCCATCATGTGCATACTTGCTTTAAAATTCATGTACACTAAGAAAAGGCAGCTTATAAGGGTGCCTAGGACCCCCATAAAAAAGAAATACAGTTCATGTGATATGGAACTCGGTGTAATCTTTACTATAGTGATGTAGGTCACTATAATGCATAGATATAACGGGATTTTGCGTTCATTTATATCGGTGAGATCCTTGTGCGTCACCCAGCCTAAGTTTCTCAATAGCAAATAAAATAAATACGGAATTACAACGGTGATTATTAGAATCCCCAAGAGTACCAATCGTTTGGTTCGCTCTGGTGTATATCGAGGTGATATGAAAAAATAGATCAGCGCACCTGCTAAGGGCATCAGGATAGGGTTAAATAAAAGACTTATGGCCTTTGAAGCAAACCGCATTAGATTTCTTTTCTTAAGCGCGCCACTGGAATACTAAGCTGTTCCCTGTATTTAGCGATCGTTCTACGTGCAATCGGGTATCCTTTACCCTTGAGTATTGCTGCTAGTTTATCATCTGTTAGAGGCTTTCTTTTGTCTTCTTCCAAGATTACCGTTTCTAAAATCTTTTTGATCTCTCTAGTGGATACATCTTCACCTTCATCATTCTTCATTGATTCTGAAAAGAAGTCTTTGATGAGCTTGGTACCATAAGGGGTGTCAACGTATTTGCTGTTGGCAACTCTGGAGACTGTCGATACGTCCATGTCTATGGCCTCAGCAATATCTTTGAGGATCATGGGTTTTAATTTGCGTTCATCCCCAGTTAAAAAATACTCCTGTTGATAATGCATAATACAATTCATGGTGACAAATAAGGTCTCTTGCCTTTGTTTGATGGCTTCAATAAACCATTTAGCAGCATCTAACTTCTGTTTAATAAATAAAACAGCATCCTTGTGAGTTTTTGATTTGATCTTACTGTCTTTATACCCTTTAAGCATATTGTTGTAGGTATGCGATACATGTAAATCAGGCGCATTTCTACCATTCAAACTTAATTCAAGCTCGCCGTCCATAATGCGAATCGTGAAATCCGGAACCACATGTTCTACCATGCGATTACTACCGGCATAGGATCCTCCTGGTTTTGGGTTAAGCCGTTCTATTTCATGAATTGCCTTTCTAAGATCCTCTTCAGTAGTATTGTGTTTTACAATTAGCTTTTCGTAATGCTTTTTGGTGAATTGTTCAAAGGAACGCTCTAAAATATCGGTTGCTAAGACTACTGCATCAGTTGGCTCTTTTCGGTGTAGTTGCAGGAGTAAACACTCTCTGAGGTCCCTCGCACAAACACCGGCAGGATCTAAATGTTGAACAATGAGTAACACTTTTTCAACTTGCTCTTGCTCACTATAAATATTTTGGGTAAACGCTAAATCATCTACGATATCGGCGATTTCCCTACGTATGTATCCACTTTCGTCTACACTGCCGATTAGGAATTCTGCAATTTCACGTTCATTTTCTTTTAAACTAAAGGTGTTGAGCTGATTTAATAAATGTTGATGGAATGAAGTTCCAGCTGCATAAGGTACTGATCTTTCTTCATCGTCACTACTGTAGTTATTTGCTTGTAGTCGGTATTCAGGAATTTCATCATCACTTAGATATTCATCTACATTAATATCCTCTGCATTAATCTTTTCACTATCAAAATCATCTTGGAAATCATCCTCATATTCATCAGAATCATATTCTGAAGATTCTTCTTTACCACTTTCTAAAGCAGGATTCTCTTCGAGTTCTTGTTTGAGACGTTGTTCAAAAGCTTGAGTCGGCAACTGAATCAGTTTCATCAACTGTATCTGCTGCGGCGATAATTTCTGAGATAGTTTAAACTGTAATTGTTGTTTTAGCATTATCCTTCAACCTTGCTTTTTGTATAAATTTAAAAAAACTAGCCTTATGAAGCCAATCCAAAGCTAGTTTTTAATGATAATATACGTTATTTTTAATTAAAACTCAGCATTTTGAGGGGTTCTTGGAAAAGGGATGACGTCTCGTATATTTGACATCCCTGTAGTGAACAACACCAAACGTTCAAATCCAAGTCCAAATCCACTGTGGGTTGCAGTTCCAAATTTTCTCAAATCCATGTACCACCACAACTCTTTTTCGTCTATACCCATCGCTTTTACCTTGTCCTTAAGTACCTCATACCGCTCTTCACGTTGCGATCCTCCAACGATCTCACCAATGCCAGGGAATAGAATATCCATTGCACGTACGGTTTTACCGTCTTCGTTTTGGCGCATATAAAATGCTTTGATATCAGCTGGATAATCAAATAAGATTACTGGAGCTTTAAAATGTTTCTCAACTAAATAACGCTCGTGTTCACTTTGAAGATCCGCTCCCCATTCTTCGATGATATAATTGAACTTTTTCTTTTTGTTGGGTTTTGAATTCTTTAGAATATCTATGGCTTCTGTGTAACTTACTCTTTTAAAGTTGTTTTCAGTGACGAAGCGTAATTTTTCAATGAGTTTCATTTCGCTACGCTCTGCCTGTGGTTTTGATTTTTCTTCTTCAAGTAATCGTCCCTCTAGAAAGTTCAAGTCGTCTGAACAATGTTCTAAGACATAGCTCAATACATTCTTTATAAAATCCTCAGCCAAATCCATATTACCGTCCAAATCCAAAAAGGCAACTTCAGGCTCAATCATCCAAAATTCTGCCAGGTGTCTTGAGGTATTGGAGTTCTCGGCTCTAAAAGTAGGGCCAAAAGTGTAAATCTTTCCTAAGGCCATGGCATAAGCCTCTCCTTCAAGTTGTCCAGAAACTGTTAAATTGGTTTCTTTACCAAAAAAGTCTTCTTTATAATCAACTTCCTTTTGATCGTTTAAAGGTGGGTTTTTAGCATCCAATGTAGTAACTCTGAACATTTCTCCCGCACCTTCTGCATCGGATCCTGTAATGATAGGAGTGTTCACATAGTTAAACCCATGTTCTCTAAAATAGTTATGTACCGCGAAAGATAGGGCAGAACGTACTCGCATAATTGCACCGAAGGTATTGGTGCGAATGCGCAAATGCGCTTTCTCTCTTAAAAATTCAAGAGAATGCTTTTTAGGTTGTATTGGGAATTCTTCCGGATTCGCTATACCTAAAATTTCAATTTCCTTAACTTGAATCTCTACGGATTGACCTCTACCTTGGCTTTCAACCAAAGTTCCTACGATAGATACCGCAGCTCCGGTGTTGAGTTGTTTTAGCACATTTTCAGGGAAGTTTTCATAATCGACTACACACTGAATATTATGGATGGTGGATCCATCATTTAAAGCGATAAAACGATTACTTCTAAAGGTTCTAATCCAACCTTTCACACCAACTTCTTGAAGAAGTTGGTCACTTGATAACAGCTCTTTAATACTTTTTAATTCCATTGTGTAATGCTAACTATAAATAAGGCTGCAAAGATAAAACTTTAAAACTAGATTTAAAGTCAACACCTGAGTTATTAGAAAATTAATGCCGACCATAGATTAATGTGGCAGATATTTATTATTATTTTATTTTAAAAAATTATATTGTAAGAAAAAATTTGTACATTTAACATGATGAGCATATAAAAATCTAGATTTTACTTGTTTTGTAAGGGTATAATAATCTATTTTTGTTTTGTAGGAAATTACCAGTCAATTTGAAGTTGACTTTCGAAAATATTTAAGATTGTAGGTTTGGGGGAACCTTAAAGTCTGTTCGGAACATTATGTTTCGGCAGACTTTTTTTAATTTTTATCCTCCAGTTCCTCGTTGTTTTTTGGAAGTACGTTGATGCTCGGTTTTTTCAATGTTTTCTTGTTTGCAATATTTCTTTCCAAGGCAAGAAGCATAGAAGGTAATACGATAAGGTTGGATAACATCGCAATTAAGAGGGTAAATGAAACAAGTCCTCCAAGTGCTTTAGTTCCTCCAAAACTACTCAACATAAAGACTGAAAACCCAAAAAATAGGACTACTGAGGTGTAAAACATACTGATTCCAGACTCACGAAGGGCTCCGAAGACTGATTTTCGTATGCGCCAATCGTTCTTGATAAGTTCTTGCCTGTACTTGGCTAAAAAATGGATTGTATCATCCACCGATATACCAAAGGCAACACTAAATACTAAAATAGTTGATGGTTTGATAGGGATGCCAAGGAATCCCATCATTCCGGCGGTGATGAGTAATGGCAGTATATTTGGAACCAATGAGATGATAATCATCCTAAAGGATCTGAATAAGTAGGCCATAAGTAATGATATCAAGAATATGGCGAAGCCTAAAGATGTCATAAGGTTCTTGACCAGGTACTTGGTACCTTGCATAAACACTAGAGCCTTCCCGGTAAGAGTAACCTCATAACGATCATCCGGAAGTACTTTGGCGACTTTCTTTTCAACGTCAGCCTTAATTTCTTCCATCTGCTCTGTACCAATATCCTTCATAAAGGTGGTAATTCGAGCGATCTGCCCAGTACTATCCACAAAACTTTTCAGCAAATTAGTGTTGTTGGTAGAGCTTCTAGCGTAGGATAAGATAAAGGCCTTTTCCTGATTATTGGGTAATTGGTAATAATTAGGATTGCCGTTGTAGTATGCTTGTTTGGAATATTTGACCAAGTTCGTCACAGAAATCGGTGACGATAGTTCTGGAATCTCCTTGATAAGTGTTTCTAATTCATCCATTCTTCTTAAAGTGGACAAATTCATTACCCCATTTTTTCGTTTAGTATCTACCATGATTTCGACGGGAAGAATACCATCAAATTCATCTTCGTAGAATTTAATGTCGTCAAAAAACGAAGCATCCTCTGGCATATCTTCTAGCAGACTTCCAGATATTCGAATCTGATAAACCCCTATTATACTTAGGATTATAGCGATTATTACACTGATAAATACAGCAATTCTGTGATGTCGAACCGTGCTTTCCATCCATTTGACAAACTTGCCTATCCAGCGTTTGTTGAGATGTTTGAGGTGTTTGTATTTAGGTGGATACATGAAACTGTACACAATCGGTATGATAAGAATGGAAAGGATAAATATCGCGATGATATTGATAGAGGCCACTATACCGAATTCTTTTAAAAGTGTGCTTTCAGTGATTATGAACGTTGCAAAACCTGCAGCCGTCGTTAGGTTTGTCATCAGGGTTGCATCACCAACTTTCGAAATGACTCGTTGTAATGATTTTGCTTGATTTCCGTGTTTTTGAACTTCTTGTTGGTATTTGTTGATTAGAAATATACAATTGGGGATACCAATCACAATGATAAGAGGTGGAATTAACGCCGTCAAAATGGTAATCTCATAGCCGAGTAGACCCAGAATTCCAAAGGCCCACATCACCCCTATAATCACGACACACATCGAGATGAAGGTGGCCCTGTAGGACCGGAAAAAGAGAAAGAAAATCAGAGATGTAACAAGAAGCGTGGCTCCGATAAACAAACCGATTTCACCAATAATAATATCGGCATTGAGCGATCGGATATACGGCATACCGGAAACTTTAACGTCTATTCCAGTATCTGCTTCAAAATCCTCAATCATAGGGATGAAATTATTCAACACGAAATTCTTTCGAACTGCGGTATTGACAATTTCTTTGTCCATGTAAATCACAGACCGTATCGTTTGTGTCTCTTTGTTGTATAACAAACTTTCATAAAAGGGTAACTTGTGAAAGATTTCATCCTTAATACTGTCGAGCTGTTGTTGTGAGCTTAGTTCCCCTTGAATCAGCGGTGTTAACTCAAATTTTTGTTTCTCAGTATTCTTTACGAGAGTTTGAAGATTGTCAGTAGATAGAATTAGGTCTACCTCAGGTTCTGCTTGAATTTGTTTGCTTAGTTTATTCCATTTGTTGAAATTATCTAAGTCAAAAATGGCGCTATCCTTAATGGCGATGACCATGACATTCCCTTCTTCACCAAAAGTATCTAAAAACTTTTTATAATCTACATTTACTGGATGGTGATCAGGTAAAAGATTCGCCTCGGTATTGGTGAATTGTATATACTTCCATTGTGAAGATAAAAACAAAGTGATTCCAAAAAGGATAAGTAATATTACAATACGATTCCGCAGGATGATTCGAGACGTAGTCCCCCAAAACCCGCTTGTTACTTTCTTGGCCATTTAAAAAATTTTCCGTGCAAAGTTAGAAATCCCCATTGAAGTGTGCTAAAAACCAAGCGTTAAATAATAGGTAAACTTTAAAGAAATGTTATCGTCAAAACTTGGAAGATGGTAAGCGCCATAACGATACATAAAACTTAAGCCGAAACCTTTGAATAATTTATTGACTTCTAATCCGCTTTCCGAATATCCTTTTTCCATGGAGTTGAATTCAATATCATGGTGTTTTTGCATGCCTGCAGTAGATCCAATTCCAAATCGTGATATAAGTGCAAACTCTGGTCTTAACCAAGAGCTAATGTTGAATCTGTTAAAAGTGTGTCTTGCCTGAAAAATGGCATATTTATCAGATAAAAATTCATTGAAATACATGGTTTCAAAACTATTTCTACCCGCTACTGAAAAACGATTTAAAATAGCTTCACCCCCTGGCTGGTTAGGGGATGCATTATAAAGTTCAGTTACCGGAAGGTCACCAAAACTAATGCCTGCAACTACCTGGAAGGAGGTTACCCCTTTGTTTAAAGGCCTCAGTTCATGCATTGCTCTAAGGGCGATTTTTGTATAATTGAGATCACTGTTGATCACATTTTTAAACGCTTGACTGTACTGCAAACTGAATTGCGGATAGTTTTTCTCAATGACAGTTTTTCCCGAATCGCTTTGGAGGTATTTGTTGAAAGGATTCCATTGTATTGAGGCCGTTATGGAACTATTTTGATAATTGTGATAAGATTCTCCATCGTTGGCATAGCTGTATTGGTAAGTTGGCGTTACGTCCTGATAGGAGAGTTGAAATCTGGAATTCAACTTGGGATTAAAATCATGAGTTAAATAGGTACTAACATCTTTGATCTTGTGGAAATATGTCAGATTGAATAAACGGGGTTCGAATAAATAGAAGGCTCGTCCATCAGTTAAAAACGTAAGACTCCCACTTTCTTCCAAATCGTTCTTATGTGTGATTCCGATTCTGGTATCATCATAACGATCAAGCCGTCTTTCAATACCAAAGCCATATTTAAAATCCTTGTCTTTTGTGCCGTAGGCACCATAGGCATGTATGGTGTACTTGTGAGAAAAGTTACTGTTCGTAACTGCGCTCATACCTAGCCTGAAGCCTTCATATCTATTGAATTTAAGCAGTGATTTATAGTCGAAATCAATATAGGATGTGGTGATGTATCCAACCATGAACTTGCGGATAAAGGATAATTTGTTCTCATAATTCCTAGCGCTAGTCAGACTGTCCACGGCCTTATAAGTTTCTATTTCCTTGGCCGTGATTTCTTGTGTTCTATACTGTTTCCAAAAATCTTCGCCTCTATTGCTAGCTACTTTTAAAAGTTCTATGGCCGTTCCACTTCGTTCAATGGTAACCGGTTTATTCAGGTTGATATTAAAATTTGAAGTCTGGGCAACCAAATAGATGTGATTCTTAATATCATCCTGGTTGGTGCTCATTATTGAAGAATCGTTCATTTGCTCACTTGTGGCTACACGAAGTTTTCCAAAGAGGGTAACTGTTTTATCAGTTGTTCCCTTATCTACTCGTATTTTGTTGGCGCTGGGAAACCATATGTTTTGGGTTGGGAAGTAGGTGTATTCTTGTATGGCCTGTAATTCAACCGAAGCGTCTAATTTCGATTCATTTCTTTGGATCGCATAGGTTTCAGCATCGATGTAGAGTACTCCGGGAATACCTACATCTTGTTTGTTTTCCTTTGGAGTGTAGCGTATAATATAATTTTTTCGACCCTGGATCTCTGATACGCCTTCATAGTTAAACAGATAGGTTTGTTTACCTCTACCTCCTAAAGGGCTGGTAAAATCGGTGCCAAATACTTTAATACGTTTGTTGTAGAGTGAAAAGGATTGCATCTCAATAGCGAGCACTTCATATATAGGTTTTTTAAAACCAGCCATATGGATCCCTAGAATGGTTTCTCGTTTTTCCTTTTCTCTGGAATAGGCAAAATTTGAAACCTTTTCCATGATATATAGGTGTGATTTTTCCAATTGCTTTTTGATGATGTAATTGGTAGAGTCAATCTTTTTGAACTTTAATCGGTTTCTTTTGCGTTTGAAGATAGAGTCCACAGTACCGTTAATAGCCTCACTGTTAGCGCTAACTATTGCCTTGGTGTAACTGTTGTAGCTGTAGGTGTTTAAAATAGCATCAGGATCATTCTGTGGCTTATTCTTTATGACTCGTCCGATGATCTCATTGGCTAGACTATCCCTGTTTACAGATTGTAGGTCACTATCACCAATGGAGGAGCCAGAAGAATGCTGAGCCATGCAGCTCAACAGGCCAATCCAATAAAAAATAAAAAGAAATATGTCTTTCATCTGAGCTATTTACCTTTATTCCTTTGGGGCTGTAATGTTACGAAAAAAGAAAGCGACTTGTAAAAGTCGCCTATAGTTTTATGAAAGTTTAACGCTAGGAGCATTAAACAGTCATAATCTCTTTTTCTTTAACCGCCAATGCTTCATCAGTTTTTTTAATGTAGATATCAGTTAGTTTCTGAATATCGGTTTCAGCTTTAGTTCTTACATCTTCAGAAGCCTCTAATTTTTTAATGTCCTTATTCGCATCTTGTCTAGCGTTACGAATAGAAACTTTGGCATCCTCTGTTTCTGATTTGGCTTGTTTGACCAAATCTTTACGACGCTCCTCTGTAAGCGGTGGGACATTTATAATGACCATTTCACCATTGTTCATTGGATTGAATCCAAGATTTGCAATCATGATACCTCTTTCGATTTCATGAAGCATAGCTTTTTCCCACGGTTGAATGGAGATAGTCCTACCGTCAGGGGTGTTTATGTTTGCGATCTGTGGTAGCGGTGTCGGCGATCCGTAATAATCTACCATTACACTTGCAACCATTGCCGGACTTGCTTTACCTGCTCTAATATTACCAAATTCTTTTTCGAGATGTGCTAAGGAATCTTCCATTGATTCTTTAGTAGCATCCATAATAAAATTGATTTCTTCGTTCATAACTATTGAATTTTAAAATAGTTGTAAAATTTCTAATATACTATTTAGGATAGGTTCACTCTAGTCCCTATTTTTTCACCGGAAACCAATTTTAACAGGTTGCCGGGTTTATTCATGTCGAATACCACAATTGGCAATTCGTTTTCATGACTCAATGTAAATGCAGTGGTGTCCATGACCTGTAATCCTTTTTGAAGGACATCCTTAAAGGTGATGTTATCAAATTTAGTTGCATCCTTATCCTTTTCTGGATCGGCAGTATAGATACCATCTACTCTTGTGCCTTTTAATATAACATCTGCATTGATTTCAATAGCGCGCAATGCGGCTGCTGAATCTGTAGTAAAATATGGGTTTCCAGTTCCACCACCAAAGATGACGACTCTGCCTTTTTCCAAATGACGTAGTGCACGTCTTCGTATGAAAGGTTCCGCTACTTCGTTTATTTTAATAGCAGATTGTAGTCTAGTTTGTATGCCTTCATCTTCCAGAGCGGATTGTAAGGCGAGTCCATTGATCACCGTTGCAAGCATACCCATGTGATCTCCTTGCACTCTGTCCATTCCATTGCTCGCACCTGCAAGACCTCTAAATATGTTTCCTCCGCCAATAACAACGGCTACCTGAACGCCCTGATCAACAACTGACTTAATTTCTTCTGCGTAGATTTTTAGTCGTTTTGGGTCAATTCCGTATTGTCGCTCACCCATTAGGGCTTCACCGCTTAATTTAAGGAGAATTCTTTTGTATTGCATGTTCGTTTGTTGAAGGATATTAAATATATATTTTCGAAGCAAAAATAAACAAAATAATTAAGTCCCGTGCGCAGAATTTGTAGACACAAAAAAACCGCTCTTAAATCTAGTTAAAAAGCGGTTTAATATTATGGTTGTTAAAGACTATTTATCCTAGTGCAACTCTTTCAAATGCAGTTACTGTTAATTCACTATTAACAGACTTCACATAAGCAGTAACACTTTGTTTGTTGTCTTTGATAAAATCTTGATTTACTAAAGTATTGTCTTTGAAGAAACGGTTAAGTTTTCCTTTAGCGATGTTTTCTAACATAGCTTCTGGTTTTCCTTCTGCTCTTAAAGTTTCTTTAGCGATTTCGATTTCTTTATCGATCACTTCTTGGTCAACACCACTTTCATCTAGTGCTACTGGATTCATAGCTGCTGCTTGCATTGCTACATCTTTAGCGGCTACATCTGCACCTTCTACATTGGCAGAAAGACCAACAAGGGTAGCGATTTTGTTTCCAGCGTGGATATATGAACCTACAAATGGAGCTTCAAGAGTTCTGAAATCACCGATTTCAATTTTCTCCCCGATAACACCGGTTTGTTCGATTAATTTTTCAGAAACTTTGATTCCATTATAATCAGCATCAAGAAGAGCTTCTTTAGTATCGAAGTTTAAAGCCATTTCTGCAAATTCTGTTGCCATTTTCACGAAAGTTTCGTTTTTAGCAACAAAGTCAGTCTCGCAGTTAAGAGAAACTATAACACCTTTAGTAGTGTCTCCGTTAACCTTAGCGATAACTGCACCTTCGGCAGATTCCCTGTCAGCTCTTTTAGCAGCAACTTTCTGACCCTTCTTACGTAGGATCTCTACTGCTTTATCAAAATCACCTTCAGCTTCAACCAATGCGTTTTTGCAATCCATCATACCTGCACCGGTAGCTTTTCTTAATTTATTTACTTCTGCGGCTGTGATTTTTGCCATTTTGTTTTATGTTTTAATTCGTAAAGTCGTTATCCTTGATCTCTTGCCTACAAAGCAAAGAAAATTAAAGGGTAACGACTTTAAGAAATTATTATTTATTCGTTTTCTTCAGTTTCTAAGGCTTTGGCTTTTTTGTCTTTAGCCTCTTGCTCTACCTTTTTTTCATTGTCTTCATCTGCTTGTTTCTCAGCTTTATCTGCTTTTCTTTCAGATAAACCTTCAGCGATAGCGCCGGTTACATGCGTAAGAACTTTTTCAATGGATTTTGAAGCATCATCATTTGATGGAATTACGTATTCAACCTCTCTTGGGTCAGAATTGGTATCCACCATTGCAAATATTGGAATGTTTAATTTTTGTGCTTCTTTAACCGCGATGTGTTCGCGCATTGTATCTACAATAAACAAAGCCCCTGGAAGTCGGGTCATGTCAGAAATCGAACCTAAGTTCTTTTCTAATTTTGCTCTTAAACGATCTACTTGTAGTTTTTCTTTTTTAGAAAGTGTATCAAAGGTACCGTCTTTTTTCATTCTGTCGATAGCAGTCATTTTCTTAACAGCTTTACGGATAGTGACAAAGTTTGTCAACATACCACCTGGCCATCTCTCTGTGATGTAAGGCATGTTTACAGCACCTGCCTTGTCAGCAACGATATCTTTTGCTTGTTTCTTGGTAGCTACAAATAAAATTTTTCTACCTGAAGCTGCGATTTTCTTAAGGGCTTCATTAGCCTCCTCAATCTTAGCAGCTGTTTTGTATAAATTGATAACGTGGATTCCGTTACGCTCCATGTAGATATAAGGAGCCATGTTCGGATTCCATTTTCTAGTAAGGTGACCAAAGTGAACACCTGCTTCTAGTAAATCTTTAACTTCTATGTTATTTGCCATTTTTGTAATAGTTTACGTTCCGTTGCCCACACTGTGGGTGTTGTTTATTTAGCAATGTTAAAGTGGTCACGAGTGATCGATCGCCTTTACCATTTGGATGCTAAACCAATCTTCTTTCCCTAAGGAATAGAAGCAACGACATGTTTTTAAATTCAATAATTAATGAACAATGCAATAGTGCATTATAAATAATCGATCGATTAACGTTTTGAGAATTGGAATTTCTTACGCGCTTTCTTCTGACCGAATTTCTTACGCTCTACCATTCTTGGATCTCTTGTTAACAATCCTTCTGGTTTAAGGGTCAATCTGTTTTCTGCATCTACTTCGCAAAGTGCTCTTGAAATAGCAAGACGGATAGCCTCAGCTTGTCCAGTTACACCACCACCGTAAACATTTACTTTGATATCAAAATTCTCAACATTTTCAGTCAATGAAAGTGGTTGTTGAACTTTGTACTGTAAAGTTGGTGTTGGGAAGTACTGCGTAAATTCTTTTTTGTTGATGGTGATATCTCCTTTTCCTTCAGAAACGTACACTCTCGCAACAGCAGTTTTTCTTCTACCGATTTTGTGAATTACTTCCATTATTTAAGATCGTTTAAGTTAATTGCAGTTGGCTTTTGGGCATCTTGTTTGTGCTCAGTTCCAACATACACTTTTAGGTTACGGAATAAATCTGCACCTAATTTGTTTTTAGGGAGCATTCCTTTAATCGATTTTTCCAATATACGCGTAGGGTCTTTTTTGAATAACTCGCTCGCGTTTATTTTTCTTTGACCACCTGGATATCCAGTGTGACGGATGTATTCTTTAGCATCCCATTTTTTACCGCTAAGGCTGATTTTTTCTGCATTGATGATAACCACGTTATCTCCACAGTCAACATGCGGTGTGTAATTAGGCTTGTACTTACCTCTAAGTAGTTTGGCTACTTTAGAAGAAAGGCGACCTAGCGTCTGACCTTCAGCGTCCACTAAAACCCACTGTTTGTTAACAGTAGTTTTGTTAGCTGAAATTGTTTTGTAGCTTAATGTATCCACACTAACTTTTTTAAAAAATTAAACATTCCATTCCCATTCCCGAATGTAAAGTCGGGATAATGGGGTGCAAAAGTACAATTATTTATATTATTAGCAAATAGGGAATGTGAATAATTTTATACTATAAATGAATTGGTTCCTAGTGGTTTATCTTTAATGAGCTTCTAACCAGTTTTCACCTATGCCAATTTCGACATCAAGCGGCACCTTGAGCGTGTAAGCATTTTCCATTTCTGATTTTATAAGTTGCTTTACTGTATCAATTTCTTCTTTATGAGCATCGAAAACCAGTTCATCATGTACTTGGAGTAGCATTTTGGTTTTGAAATTACCCGCTTTTAACTTTTCTTGAATACGAATCATTGCTATTTTGATGATATCCGCTGCGCTTCCTTGGATGGGAGCATTAACAGCGTTTCGCTCAGCAGCACCTCTGACTACTTGGTTTCTGGAATTGATGTCTTTTAAGTAACGTCTTCGTCCTAGTATAGTTTCCACAAATCCGTTGTCCTGAGCAAAATGAACTTGTTTGCTCATATAAGCCCTTAGTTTTGGATAAGTTTCATAATAAGTGTCTATAAGTTCTTTGGCTTCTGTTCGGTTCAAACTGGTTTGATTGCTCAATCCGAATGCTGATACTCCATATATAATACCGAAATTCACGGTCTTAGCATTGCTTCGTTGCTCCCGAGTGACCTTATCTAAATCAACCTTGAATACCCTTGCGGCAGTAGATGCGTGAATGTCCTGTCCGTTTTTAAAGGCATTAATCATGGTGTCCTCATCACTTAGTGCAGCGATAATCCTCAATTCTATTTGAGAATAATCCGCAGCTAGAAGCAGGTAGTCTTCACTACGAGGAATAAATGCTTTTCGGACCTGTCTTCCTCTTTCTGTTCGAATTGGGATGTTCTGTAAATTAGGATTGTTAGAGCTTAATCTACCTGTTGCAGCCACTGCTTGACTATATACGGTGTGAACACGACCGGTCTTCGGATTCACTACCGTCGGTAGTGCCTCTATATACGTACTTTTTAATTTATTCAGCTGTCTCCATTCTAAAATGTCCGAGACGATCTTGTTATCCTTAGCCAGATAAGAAAGCACATCTTCCGCTGTGGAATATTGTCCGGTTTTGGTCTTTTTAGGTTTATCTACTAATTTGAGTTTGTCGAATAAGATTGGTCCCAACTGTTTGGGTGATGCAATGTTGAATTCCTCACCCGCTTGACTGTAAATATCCTTTTCCAATCGAATAATATCCGCATTGAGATCTTTGGTGAGGGAGTTTAAAAAATCCGTATCCAAACCAATACCCTCAATTTCCATGGCGGATAATACCTTGACCAAAGGGGATTCTATTTCTGTAAATACTTTTTCAGCATTATTTTGCTTTAACTGTGGTTCAAAAACATTTGCCAATTGCAATGTGATGTCTGCATCCTCTACGGCGTATTGCGTTTGCAATTCGAGCGGAGTGGAGCGCATATTTCCTTGATTTTTACCTTTTTTTCCAATCAGATCTTCTATTGGGATGGTTTTGTAATTGAGGTAAGTTTCAGCCAAAATATCCAGTTGATGCCTCATGTCCGGATTGATCAGATAATGTGCAATCATGGTATCGAAAATTGGGCCTTCTACACTGATATCATAATTAGAGAGTACCTTTATGTCGTACTTTAAGTTCTGACCTACTTTAATAATATTCGGATTTTCAAAAAAGCTTCTGAACTGTTCCAGCAGTTGTTTTGTTTGCTGTTGATCTTCAGAGAAACTCATGTAGTACCCACTGCCGACTTCCCAAGAAAAAGCACAGCCTACCAATTGCGCTTCAAGCGACTTTAAGCTGGTAGTCTCGGTGTCAAAACATACCCTTTTCTGCTTAAGGAGCATTTGAAGTAATAATTTGCGAGCCAAATCTGTATCAACATGCTGATATAAATGAGGAACTTGATCCAAGGTTTTATATCCTGATTCGATAGTTGTTCCAGCAGTCTGTGTGCTGGCCGGGTCGCTAAAGAGATCGAGTTGTTGTTCGTTAGATTTTGAAACCGTTGCAGCTTTATGGCTAGCAAGCTCAGCTTGATCACTGGGCTGTTGGTTAAAGGTTTTCATCAGGTTTTCTGCTAGTCTTCTAAACTCCAGCTCCTGAAAAATTTCCTGTACTTTTGGTAAATCAGGTGTGTTTAACTCGAAATCCTTCTCATCAAATTCTACAGGTACATCCAACATGATGCGGGCCAAATCTTTAGATAGTAACCCCAACTCGGCATTGGCCTCCACCTTTTCTTTCATCTTGCCTTTAAGTTGACTGGTATTTGCCAGTAGATTTTCCATGCTCCCAAATTCTTTCAGGAACTTTTTGGCCGTTTTTTCTCCTACTCCCGGTAATCCAGGGATATTATCTACTGCATCCCCCATCATACCTAAAAAGTCAATCACCTGCTCAGGGGTCTCTACCTCAAATTTCTGTTGAACTTCGGGAATTCCCCAAATTTCAATTCCGTTACCCATTCGGGCAGGTCGATACATAAAAATATTTTCAGAGACCAATTGTGCAAAATCTTTATCAGGGGTCACCATATATACGGTGTAGTTGGCTTTTTCTGCTTGTTTTGCAAGAGTTCCGATGATGTCATCCGCTTCATAACCCGGTTTTACAACACAAGGGATATGCATGGCTTCGAGAATCTGCTGTATAATTGGAACTGCAATTTTGATAGCCTCAGGTGTTTCGTCACGATTGGCTTTATAAGCTTCAAACATTTCCAAACGGTCTTTACTTCCTCCCTTGTCGAAGGCAACTGCGAGATGATCAGGTTGTTCTCTCTTAATGACGTCCAATAAAGAATTCATAAACCCTAAGACGGCGGATGTGTCCATGCCTTTAGAATTGATTCTAGGGTTTTTTATAAAAGCATAATACCCTCTGAAAATTAAGGCGTAAGCATCTAAAAGGAATAATTTCTTCTTTTCGGACATGTTGGTTTGTGTTTTTGTATTGCAATCGGTAAAGTTAAAAAAGTTCTAGGAGTTGTTTGCCTTAGTTTACAAATCAATTTTTTTCATCCTATTAATAGTGACTCTAAAGGATACTCTAGGATTTGACGTAACTATCGGAAGGATTATTACTTTGACCGCTTTCGTCGTACTTGCTGTAACTAAATCCCGGGTGAATACAATACGAGGCTGTTTCTCCTTGTTTATTAATTGCTAAGAACCCAACTTGGAATTCCTTGTGATTTTTATTCTTTGACACAATTCTATGTACGGCTTCGTGGCAGGCTTCCAAAGGTGATTTGCCTTGTCGCATCAATTCTACTATTAAAAATGATCCTACGGTTTTCATAACTTCTTCGCCCACTCCAGTAGCAGTTGCGCCTCCGACTTCATTATCGATATAAAGGCCAGAACCAATAATCGGAGAATCACCGACTCTTCCGGCAACTTTATAGGCCATTCCACTTGTGGTACAGGCACCTGAAATATCTCCGTTCTTATCGATGGCTAGCATGCCGATGGTATCGTGATTTTCAATATTGATGATGGTTTCATACTTGGATTCTTTTTTCCATTGTAACCATTCTTTTTTGGATTGTTCTGTCAGTAGATTTTCCTTTTTAAAACCTTGCTGGTAGGCAAATTTTTCGGCGCCTTTACCGGCTAACATAACATGAGGGGTTTCTTCCATGACCTTTCTTGCTACGGAAATAGCATGGGTGACGTTTTGCAGGTATACCACAGAGCCACAATTCCCTGATTTATCCATAATACAGGCATCAAGGGTTACATGTCCGTCGCGATCAGGACGACCGCCTTTGCCGACAGTTTGATTGGTTACATCAGCTTCTTCTACACGGACTCCTTGTTCGACCGCATCGATTGCCTCACCCCCGGACTCAAGTACCTCCCATGCTTTTGCTGTGGCATTGTGAAAATTCCAAGTACAAACCACAACGGGACCTTTGGCTGTGCCTGTGTTTGTAGTTTGGGATTGGGGTAGTTGATTGTTCCAAGATGATAATAGTGGTATAGAGAGCAGTCCACTGGCACCTAAGCCAGTCTTTTTCAGGAATTTTCGACGTTGCATAGCGGATTGTTGTTTACTTTTACGTTTTAAATATAAGCATATGTTGGTAGAAATTTGTTCAAATTCTTTGGAATCTGCACGATCTGCAGAAAAAGGTGGTGCAGATCGTATAGAATTATGCGCGGAGCTAGAGGTCGGTGGTGTTACGCCAAGTTATGGCACCTTAAAACAGGTTTTAAAATCCCTTTCTATTGAGGTGTTTGTACTGATTCGTCCTAGAAGTGGAAACTTCACTTATAGTGATTCTGAATTTGAGGTGATGAAGGAGGATATTATATGGTGTAAGGAAATCGGATGTCGAGGAATTGTGTCTGGCGTTCTTAACAACGACAATACTTTGGATGTGGAGCGTACACGAGAACTAATTCAATTAAGCGGCCCGCTATCTTTTACCTTTCACCGCGCCTTTGATTGGGTTAAAGAACCAGAGGAAGCTTTGAAAAAACTTATTGATATGGGGTGTTCTCGAGTTTTAACCAGTGGTCAACAACCCACTGCATATAAGGGGATTAAAATGTTGAATCATCTCCATAAATATTATGGAAACCACATAACATTAATGCCGGGAGGGGGGATTAATGAGGATAATATTACGGCATTTAAGCAGGCGGGTTTCCCAGAAATACACTTCTCCGCCAGCCAGCCGATCCAACAACTTAAAGCTACTGTTCCTTTAGCATTTAATGCAAATTTATACGATGAACGTTATGTTCGTAAGACCGATGCGACTAAAGTTGCCGAGCTTGTTGCTTTAGTTAAATAAAATTAAAAATACCTCCACTGAAAAGCAAATGAGGTACTTTTGAGTAAAAATTTGAATGTATGTCACGATTTATGATCGTTCTAGGAATACTCTATATTATTGGTGCTATATACGGATTTCAAGCATTCCGAACCTTGGTTAGAAACCCTTATTTACAAATCGCTTACGGTCTTGCCTTTTTAGGAATTCTAGTGAATCTATATTTTCAATTTAATTATTTTGATCGTTCGCAAGGCTTGACTCCTGGTATGGGATTGGCTATTGGACTCTTTTTGGCGTTTGCAGCATTGGGTTTAAGCAGTGGTTTTTTTATGCTAGTTGAAGATATTGTTCGTGTGGTAAGATGGGTGATTGGTAAGTTTGCTGTCTCAAATGATGTGGCTCATAGTGATTTCCCTTCTAGAAGAAGGTTTATAAGTCAAATAGCCCTAGGGGTGGCAGCTGTCCCATTCGTGTCTTTATTGTACGGGATGTTTAAAGGAAAGTATGATTACCAGGTATTGAAATACACTTTGGAGTTTGACGATCTTCCAGAGGCCTTTGATGGATATCGATTGACGCAGATCTCCGATATCCATAGCGGAAGTCTTGATAATAAGGAAAAAATTGAATACGTCGTTGACCTGATCAATAAACAAGAGTCGGATGTTGTACTTTTTACCGGCGATATAGTCAATAACATCGCCTCAGAGTTACATCCTTGGAAAGAGACCTTCGGTAAGTTGAATGCAAAGGATGGTACTTTTTCTGTTCTTGGAAATCACGATTATGGTGATTATGCCGAGTGGTCTTCGGAAGAAGCCAAAGCCGCTAATCTTGATGAGCTGAAACAAATTCAGAAAGAGATGGGATTTGAACTGCTTTTAAATGAAAATCGGTTTTTAGAAAAGGATGGTCAACGGATCGCCCTAATCGGAGTAGAGAATTGGGGCGAAGGTGGATTCAAAAAGGCTGGAGACTTGGAAAAAGCAATTAAAGACGTCAAAGCTTCAGACTTCAAAATACTAATGAGTCATGACCCTTCGCATTGGGAACATCAAGTGCTTGATCACCCTTATCATTACCATCTTACTCTAAGTGGTCATACCCATGGGATGCAATTTGGTGTTGAAATTCCAGGTCTTGTGAAATGGAGTCCTGCACAATATCGTTATAAGTACTGGGCTGGAATATACGAGACCGCAGGACAATATATTAATGTCAATAGAGGTCTTGGTTTCATTGGCTATCCGGGAAGAGTGGGTATTTGGCCGGAAGTTAGTGTTATTGAGTTGAGGAAAAAACCCAAAAGAGCTGTGTAATATCGCACACAAAATGTAGTCAATCAAAGTATTTGATGTGCAGTTTTACTTTTTTTTAGTACATTTGAGATGAATAGCCGTTAAAACTCAGTATGTATGTCAAAGTTTGGGGAGTTAATTGCTGGTGATGTTCCAGTACTTTTAGACTTTTATGCCGATTGGAACGATTCATCTAAATCCATGCACCCTGTACTTAGGGATGTAGCTGCTTCCTTAGGGGATAAAGCTAGAGTAGTAAAGATCGACATTGATAAGAACCAAGAGCTTGCAGAAGCATTACGAGTAAAAGGTTCTCCTACACTTATGATTTATAAAAATGGTGAGATGGTATGGCGTCAAACCGGGGAACAGGATTCTGATACCCTCATTGGACTGCTTCAAGAGTATCTCAAATAATCAGCTATAAGGCTGAACAGCGATATCCCGTTTTTTTCAATTCATTCAAGACTTTAGGTAGTACCTCTTTTAATACAGGATAGGACTTGATGCTATCATGAAACACTATGATACTTCCAGGCTTAATATTGTCAATCACGTTTCTTACACATTGGTCTGCAGTGTTTCTTAGATCAAAATCCGCACTCAGTACATCCCACATGATGATTTTATACCCTTGTCCCTGAAGTGCCTTAGTAGCTTTGGAAGATATTCTACCATAGGGTGGACGAAACAATTTTTTAGAACTGGGCTCATACTCTTTTATAAGCTCGGCTGTTAAACCGATATTTTTCAGGTACTCTTCTAAGGAGTATTTGTAGCAATTATAATGATTATAGGTGTGGTTCCCTATGCTGTGTCCGTCAGCTTTTATACGATTTAAAATTTCAGGGTGCTCTCGCATGTTCTTTCCGATACAAAAGAAGCTAGCCTTTGCCTTATGTGTTTCAAGTTGATCTAAAACAAAATCAGTGACCTCTAGAGTTGGACCATCATCGAAGGTTATAAAGACTTCTTTCTTATCCGTTTTAACTTCCCATATTTTGCTCTTAAAAACCCATTTTAAAAGCTTTGGGGTTTTGGCAACATATAGTTTCAATGTACGCAATTTAGTTCGAATTAGAAATCCTCCTGAGTACATATGGTGTACTCAGGAGGATGTAAAGATATATCATAGATAGTGACTTATTCGATGATCGAAGAATCTATCTGTATTTCAGGCACTGCATTATCAATAATAGGTTGCTGAGTTTGCTCCTTTTGATCAGCTGGTTCAGGTGCGCCGTATAAATTACTAAAGCGCTCTAAGTAGCTGTTAAAGGTTTGGGTCTGTGGCATTCCAAAATCTTGAGAATCATATCTTACCACAATATCCAATATACTTCTGTAGCGTTGTACATCAGAAACAATTTCTGAAGCGTATTGATACTGCTGTTCCAAAGGTAATTGGCTGTAGTAATTAAGGCTTTCTTGGTATTTTTTAGCCACACCCTTATAAAGTTCTCTGGCCTTTTCAACTTCACCTACTTGATAATATCCTTGAATGTATGGTTCTAAGAACACATAGTAGCCGAAGTATCCGAAAGGCATTTTTTCCATTGCCAGATCTAGAATCTCCTTGGCGCGTTCTTTGTCACCGTCTTTAATGAGTTCTTCTGTTAATCTTGCTAAGTTTCCACGATAGGAGATACTGTTTTTTCGAGTCTCAGGATCGTGATAGATGTCTGGCGATTCTGAATTACCCCAATGCCATTGTTTGACAATGTCATACATCAAATCTGGATCTAGTCTTCCCATCTGATATGGGTTGTTTTTGTCAACAGGGGTTTTGATAGGAACTAATTTATAGACAAGGCCATCCAGTTGTAAATAATCCTTCATCCACATATATTCTGCGGCATCAAAGCTTCCGCCGGTAAAATAAATGGGACGTTCCCAGTTGTTGTTTGCCAATAAATCCAACATCAGCAATCTGTTTTTAGTCAGTGCAGTTTTTGGAAGATCAATATCAATATAATCTACAATCTTCGCTGAATCCTTAGCCTTGACCAGCCCGTTCTCTAACACGGTGTTTTTATTGACAGGAACTCTTATTTTGTTGGTAGGATAGAAGATTAAATTGAGATAACTTTCCGGATATTGGCTTGGATCTCCTCCTTGTTTTTTAATCAATGTTCTAAAAGTGTTCTCATCATTACTAACCCAATCCATGAATCGTTTAATATCCCAACGTTCATCTGTGAGTTGCTGGTAATAGACCACATCCCGAATACCATAAACATATTTATCGTGTGTGAGCTGTGAAGGGATAGGTTTACTCTCATAAGCCGCCCTTTTCATTTGGTCGATATACCAATCAGTAGCAAAGAGACTCGTATTAATGGTGCGAACATCGGTGCGATACCCTTCTATTTCCTGGGCATACCACAGGGAGAAGGTGTCGTTGTCACCTATAGTAAACAGTATTGCCCCGGCATCTTCCTCTATAGAGTCCAAATAGGACTTTGCCATTGACTGAGCCGTATAACGATCTGCGCGATCATGGTCATCCCAGTTTTGACTTACCATCACCACCGGAACTGCCATTACGCATACTGCAGTAACAATTGGTGCCAATATTTTAGGGTTTAGGTATTTTTTAAATTCTTCAAATAAACCATAGACACCTAATCCTATCCACATAGAGAAGACAAAGAACGAGCCTACAAGGGCGTAATCACGTTCTCTAGGTTCGAAAGGGCGTTCATTTAGATAAATTTTTAACGCCAATCCCATAAACAGGAACAGCATAAAGAGGATCCAAAACAGTTGCTTGTCTGATTTAAACAGGAATAGCAAACCTATAATCCCTAAGATAAGTGGTAAGAAGAAATAGGTGTTTCTCGCTTTGTTTTCTAATACATCGCTAGGTAGGTTGTCTTGAGATCCTAGATGCCATTCATCCACGAACTTAACCCCGCTTAACCAGTTACCGTGATTGTCAAGTTTGCCTTGAATATCATCTTGTCGACCTACAAAGTTCCACATAAAATACCTCCAATACATATACCCCATTTGAAACTCAAAAAGGTAATGCATGTTTTGTGCGAAACTTGGTTTCTCTATAGTCAAAAAATTATTGAACTGCTTTATAAAGTCTATGTATTGATCTTCGTCAACGGTTCCGTTTTCCAAATCCCGTTTAAATTGGGAAACCGCATCGGTCAATTGCTTTTCACCTCGGTATTGCGGTTTGACCTGAATATTAAGAGGCCCGGTTATCTTCATGTAGTTGGCCGCATGCTCACTACTCCACATACGTGGTAAAAGCCCTAAGTGGTCACTATTCGGTGCTACTCTTGCGTCCTTATAGTGGTTGACAATTACATACGCCCCTTTTTCATAGTCTCTTTCGTATTTTGGCTTGTCATCCATATAGGGGTCGTCCGGATCCTGCCCAGCAAAGGCATCAGAATACATTGGTCCGTAAAACAAATGTGTTTCGGGATATTGTTCCAGATTGTAATAGGCCAATAATTGTCTGGCATCTGTTGGACTGTTTTCATTGATAACCGTTCCGGCATTAGCTCGGATAGGGATCATCATCCAGGTGGAAAATCCAACAAGGATAAACATAACACTCAGAACAATGGTATTTATAAGCTTGTAATCTTTTTTTCTGGTGTAGGTCAATGCAAAATAGAATAGGGCTATAATTAAAATCCCAGCAATAATTGTACCTGAGTTAAAAGGAAGTCCGATACTGTTGACAAAAAACACTTCGAGATATCCAAAGAATTTCATCACGTTAGGTAGTAGCATTTTGAAAATAAACAGCAGTATACCGACTGAAATGACATTGGCGATTATAAAGGATTTTGCAGTATGTTTTTCTGTGTTTTTAAAGTAATAGATCATTCCAAGTGAAGGAATGGTCAAGAGGGCCATAAAGTGAACCCCAAAAGAAAGGCCTATGACTAGGGAAATTAACACCAGCCATTTGTGTCCTCTCGGTGTATGTATATCATCTGCCCATTTGAGCCCTAACCACACCATCAGGGAGGTTAGTAGCATGGCCATGGCATAAACCTCGGCTTCTACAGCGTTAAACCAAAAACTGTCAGAAAACGTAAAAGCTAAGGCTCCTACAACACCACTTCCTAGTATGGCAATATAATTTCCTACACTTAAGTCTCCACCTCTTTTTGCTAATTTTTTAGTAATGTTGGTGATGGACCAAAACATAAATAAAATGGCAAAAGCACTTGAGAATACGGACATATGGTTAACCGTGACCGCAACGGCCTGTGTATCTGATGCGAACATAGCAAAAAACGCGCCCATCATTTGGAAAAATGGAGCTCCCGGCGGGTGACCTACCTGTAATTTGGCAGAAGTGGCTATATATTCGCCTGCATCCCAAAAACTTGATGTTGGTTCTACCGTGAGATGGTAAGTCAATAAGGCTATTAAAAAAACTATCCATCCCAGAATAGTATCCCATTTTTTAAATCGTTCTGCAGACATCTATGTTATTTTCTAAAATATTATGGTATTTAACAGGCGAATTTAAGAAAATATATACGAAAGTAAATTACTTTTGTTTAATGTTAACAACCAGAGGCCTAATGTTGGCATTTCGTGAGGCTTACATGCTTAATATTTGGGGTGATTCTGAGAAGGGATAAAAAATAATTTAAAAATGTTTGTGCATATCAAACTTTGTTATAAATTTGCACCTGCTTTTACGGATGATACTTTTTGAAAGCAAACGTTTACTGGCCTATGGTGTAATTGGTAACACAGCTGATTTTGGTTCAGTCGTTCAAGGTTCGAGTCCTTGTAGGCCAACATTTAAAAATAATCCTAATCATTTATTTGGTTGGGATTTTCTGTTTTAGGCCCGATCTGTACCCAAAAATTATCCTTTCAGAATTGTTGAAACAAAGTAATATTTAGTGTTATAATTTCTTTTGATTTATTTTTTCAAAAAAGGCATTTTTATAAGTATCTCCTAGCGGGAGGTTTTTCTGGAACACCCATACCTGGTTAGTGTCTGTTTTTTCAACTTTGTTAAGGGCTACCATAAATGATTTATGGATTTTGATAAAGAGGGTGGCAGATAAATTTTCTTCGAAATACTTTAGGGTGTTATAGGTGACAATTTGTTCGTTTTCAGTGTGGAGAACGACGTAATTTTTAATGCTTTCCAAGTAATAAACATCAGTGATACGTACACGTTTAGACCTGTTCATTCGATCAGTTTTCACGAAAAAAAAGTCATCCTCTGTCGCGTGAGTTGATGGATAAGGTGTTTTTTCTTGTTTTTTCACTTTTTCGACAGCGGCGATAAAATGGTCAAATGAGATGGGCTTCAAGGTACAATCGGCTGCATCCAGCTCAAAAGTATTAATAGCAAATTGGGTGTAGGCGGTTGTGAATATAACCTTGATGTTGTTGTTTATGAGTTTAAAGAGTTGAATTCCAGTCAAACCAGGCATTTGAATATCTAAAAACGCTATGTCTGGTTGATGCCTTTCTATCAACTGCAAGGCTTCAAGCGAATTTCGCGTAGATGCTATACATCCTATACCGGTTAATTGTTCAGCATATTTTTCCAATATTCTGATAGCTGGCGGTTCGTCATCTACGATTATGCAAGTTAATTGTTTACTCATTTTAAAAATGGAATGGTTTCTACAGTAAAAGAGAATCTTCCAATGGATATAACAGGCCAAATTATGATTTTAGCTTATCGGTCAAAAAAATGCTTTGGAATAAAAAAGTACAGTTGGTTGCTGGTTGTAGCAATATTTTAAAGAAATCAAAGTACTCCAGTATTTCTCGTGTAGAGGATGTTACAGTCGATTGGACTAACAAATGGGAAACACGAAGGTTTAAACTCCAGGTTACTTATTATTTTGGAGGGAAAAAGAGTAAAGGTGTAAAAGGCACCTCCTTAGGTGCTGAAAAGGGTAGGATGTAAGATGAGTAATTGAGGTTTTTCCAGGCCCCAATTTCAGTGCTTTAATTATTTTTTATTGTCTGTTGAAAGGACCTTAAAAGCTCGCCGAATTCGGAGCAGGAATAATTTGATAACGAACAATTTACTTGCTGGGTAAAGTCGTATAAAAAAAATTTGTATATTTGCACCGTTGAAAGTGAATAATCTATTTCAGAGGGGACAGGCAGTCCCCTCTTTTTATACTAACTATAGATGTTGAGAGACGAAGTAACAACGCTTTTAAATGAAATTCTAGAAGAGAAACAGTCGCTATTTCTGATTGATTTTTCGCTAAGTTCCGACAATAAAATAAAAATAATTATTGACGGTGATAATGGTGTTTCTTTAAAGGATTGTATGGATGTTAGTAGACATGTAGAACACAATTTGGATCGAGAAGAAATTGACTTTTCGTTAGAGGTAACCTCTCCAGGTGCTACAGAACCTATCAAACATCGCAGACAATATCAAAAAAATATTGGCAGAACACTTGAGGTGACTACCAGTGATAATAAGATTGAAGGCGAACTTACAGCGGTAACCGCCAATGGATTGCAATTAGCTTGGAAGGCCCGGGAACCTAAACCGGTAGGTAAGGGTAAAGTTACTGTTAAGTACGAGAAAGAAGTCCTTTTTGAGGATATACAAGAAGCTAAAGTAATGGTAAAATTTTAATTAAAGAACAGACATGGAGAATCTGGCATTGATCGAATCTTTTTCTGAATTTAAAGATGATAAGCTTATAGATCGTGTAACCCTAATGGCCATTTTAGAAGATGTATTTAGAAATGCGCTAAAAAAGAAGTTTGGATCTGATGATAATTTTGACATTATTATCAATCCAGACAAAGGAGATTTGGAGATCTGGAGAAATCGTATAGTGGTAGCTGATGATGAGGTTGAGGATGAGAATCAAGAGATATCACTAACCGAGGCAAGAAAAATCGAACCCGACTTTGAAGTGGGTGAGGATGTTTCTGAGGAAGTAAAGTTAATTGATCTTGGAAGAAGGTCTATTTTGGCCTTACGCCAAAACCTTATCTCTAAGATACACGAGCACGACAATACAACTATATACAAGCAATTTAAAGATCTTATTGGAGAGATTTATACTGCTGAGGTACATCATATCCGTCATAAGGCAGTTATTCTACTGGACGATGAAGGAAATGAAATTATATTGCCAAAAGACAAGCAGATTCCTTCGGACTTCTTTAGAAAAGGAGAAAATGTACGTGGTATCATTGAAGGAGTAGAGCTAAAAGGTAATAAGCCTATGATTGTAATGTCTCGTACGGCACCGGAATTTCTGGAAAAATTGTTCGAGCAAGAAATCCCAGAAGTATTTGATGGCTTAATTACCGTTAAGAAGGTGGTTAGGATTCCTGGAGAAAAAGCGAAGGTTGCTGTGGATTCTTATGATGATCGTATTGATCCAGTAGGAGCATGTGTGGGAATGAAAGGTTCCAGGATTCACGGAATTGTACGTGAATTGGGGAATGAAAACATTGATGTGATCAATTACACCAGTAATCCACAATTATTTATTAGTAGAGCATTGAGCCCAGCTAAAGTAAGTTTAGTAACTTTGAACGATGAAACCATGCACGCTGAGGTGCTATTGAGACCTGAAGAGGTATCTAAAGCAATTGGTAAAGGTGGTTTTAATATTCGTTTGGCCGGTCAATTAACAGGCTATGAAATAGATGTATTGAGAGAGGGTGTTGAGGAAGATGTTGAATTAACGGAATTCTCTGATGAAATAGAGCAATGGATTATTGATGAATTTAAAAGAATAGGTCTTGACACTGCAAAAAGTGTACTGGATAACGATATTGAAGATCTTATTAAAAGAACAGATCTTGAAGAAGAGACTATTCTTGAGATAGTTAGGATTCTTAAAGAAGAATTTGAAGACTAACTTTTCCATTAAGAATATAAAATTAGGATAACAAGAATTATATGGCTGAAAGCGCAAAATTGAGGCTAAATAAGGTTTTAAGAGAGTTAAACATTTCTTTAGACAGGGCTGTAGAACATCTATCGTCAAAGGGTTTTGACATAGAGGCTAGACCTACAACCAAAATCACTAGTGAGGTGTATAATGTTCTCTTAGACGAATTTCAAACAGATAGGAGTAAAAAGGTTGCCTCCAAAGAAGTCGGTGAGGAAAAACGTAAGGAGAAAGAGGCCATTCGCCAAGAATTGGAGAAGGAGAACGAAGTAAAACGCCAAAAACAATTGGAAGAGGAACAGGTGGTTATCCGTGCTCGGGCAACTCTTTCTGGACCTAAAACTGTTGGAAAAATCGATCTTGGTGATAAGAAAAAGGACGATGCAACTAAAGCTCGCAAGGAAGATAAGCCATTAGATAAAGCGTCGGAACCAGTTCAAGAATTAGAAGACAAACCTAAGCCAGAGCCCAAAGAAAAAGCTGTTGAAATGGCTGTTGAAAAAGCTCCTGCCAAAGAGGAAAAAACTCCTGCCAAAGAAGAAAAAGCTAAGGAAGTTAAAACTACCGTTGCTGATACTAAAAAGGAGGAGGAACCAATTGCAAAAACTCCAGAAAAACCGGTTGCTCCAGTCAAGGACACTAAAACAGAAGAGGTGAAGAAGCCAGAAACGCCCAAACCATTGGAAACCCCTAAATCTCAGGTTAAAACCAAAAAGGTAATCATTGATGATGAGGTGGTGGATTCTGAGCAAATCAAAACCAACTACACTAAACTTTCAGGTCCTAATTTTACAGGTGAAAAAATTGATTTATCTCAGTTTAATAAGCCTAAAAAGAAAAAGGAAACTAAAGATGATCCTGCTAAAAAAGGAGCCAAAACTACAAGTTCTACTGATGATAAAAAGAAACGTCGCAGAAGAATAAGTAAAGACAATAAGGACACTCGTCCTAATAATAACAATACCGGTACTGGCGGCAACAGATTTAATAAGGATAACAATAGAAACAACCGACGTAAAGGTGGTGCTGCTACCAGACGTCCAGTTGAAAAAGTGGAGCCTACTGAGGAAGAAGTACAAAAACAAGTACGTGAGACCTTAGAAAAACTCCAAGGTAAAGCCTCTAAATCTAAAGGTGCAAAATACCGTAGAGAGAAGAGAGATTTTCACAAACAGAAAACAGAGCAGGATCTTGCACAACAAGAGGCTGAAAGTAAAACACTTAGAGTAACTGAGTTTGTTACCGTTAGTGAGTTAGCAACATTGATTGATGTTCCTGTAACTAAAATTATCTCAGCTTGTATGTCACTGGGAATGATGGTAACAATGAATCAGCGTCTAGATGCTGAGACCCTAACCATTATTGCTGATGAATTTGGATATGAAGTTGAGTTTATAACAATTGACCTTGAGGAAGGTGAAGAATTAAAAGTTGACGCTCCTGAAGATCTTGAGTCAAGAGCTCCAGTTGTTACTGTGATGGGTCACGTTGACCACGGTAAGACTTCTTTATTGGATTATATCCGTGAAGAGAACGTTATCGCTGGAGAGAGCGGAGGTATTACACAGCATATTGGTGCATACGGGGTAACCTTGAAAAATGGTCAGAAAATCACCTTCCTTGATACACCTGGTCACGAAGCCTTTACGGCGATGCGTGCTCGTGGTGCTCAAGTAACCGATATGGCGATTATCGTAATTGCTGCTGATGATGATGTGATGCCTCAAACTAAGGAGGCAATAAGCCACGCCCAAGCAGCCGGAATCCCAATTGTGTTTGCTATTAACAAAGTGGATAAACCAACGGCGAATGTAGATAAGATTAAAGAGGGTCTTGCAAATATGAACCTGTTAGTTGAAGATTGGGGTGGTAAAATCCAATCTCAAGATATCTCAGCTAAAACTGGTGCAGGAGTTGCAGAATTGCTGGAAAAAGTTCTTTTAGAAGCAGAATTGCTAGAACTGAAAGCTAACCCGAATAAGAATGCTGTAGGTGCCGTAGTTGAAGCATACTTAGATAAAGGTAGAGGATATGTATCGACGGTATTAGTTCAGGGAGGAACCTTGAAAATCGGAGATTATATGCTAGCCGGAACTCATAGTGGTAAGGTAAAAGCCATGCAGGATGAGCGAGGAAACAATATACCGGAAGCAGGTCCTTCAACACCAATTTCAGTTTTAGGATTGGATGGTGCACCACAAGCCGGGGATAAGTTTAACGTTTATGAGGATGAAAAAGAGGCAAAACAAATTGCAGCAAAACGTACTCAATTACAACGTGAACAATCTGTAAGGACTCAGCGACATATTACTCTCGATGAGATCGGTAGACGTATCGCACTAGGTGAGTTTAAAGAATTAAACATTATCCTTAAAGGAGATGTTGATGGATCGGTGGAAGCCTTGACTGACTCCTTCCAGAAGCTTTCTACTGAGGAGATTCATATCAATATTATTCACAAAGCAGTTGGACCTATTACGGAATCCGATGTTTTATTAGCGACTGCTTCAGATGCAATTATTATTGGATTTAATGTTAGACCTATGGGTAATGCGAGAAGCATTGCTGATAAAGAAGAAATTGATATCCGAACTTACTCTATCATCTATGATGCGATTAACGACCTCAAAGATGCAATGGAAGGAATGTTGTCACCTGAATTGAAAGAAGAAATTACCGGAACCGCAGAAATTAGAGAAACCTTCAAAATCTCTAAAGTGGGTACTATTGCAGGATGTATGATTACTGATGGTAAAGTATACAGAAATTCTGAAATTCGTTTGATTCGTGATGGTGTGGTTATCTATACCGGAGAGCTATTATCTCTTAAACGCTTTAAAGACGACGTTAAAGAAGTTTCAAAAGGGTACGACTGTGGTCTTCAAATCAAGAATTATAATGATATTCAAGTTGGAGATATTGTTGAGAGTTTCCGAGAGGTTGAGGTTAAGAAAAAACTTTAATCCGGGTCTCACAGTACTCACTAAATAATATAATTTTTCAAAATATTAATGGATGTTGGTTCGCTGGCATCCATTTTATTTTTACTGCAATTCGTTAAGAATCTTTAAGATGCCCACTTTTCAAAAGTCTACTTACGAATTGTCGTATACCCCACTTAGAATTGGCGGAATCTACCCTTAATCGTGTGATTTTATTTTCTAACTTTGTTTTATAAGTCTGTTATTGGCAACAATACCCTGAGGAGTATTAGATTTCAAGGCGATTTAAGACCAGTACATTAAAACACCGTAACACAAATCAAAACACTACTTTTATGAAAGTCAACATTTATCTAAACTTTGACGGCAATGCTGAAGAGGCATTTAATTTTTATAAATCGGTATTCGGAGGTGAGTTCACCTTTAATATGAAAATGGGAGATGCCCCTGATAGTGAAAAGCTAGCTAAGAACGAACTAAACAGGATCATGCATATTTCTTTGCCATTGAGTGGGGATACTGTATTGATGGCTTCGGATATAGTGCCCTCTGCCGGTCATGTTTTAAAGCAAGGGAACACGAATTACATCTCTGTACATCCGGATAGTCGTCAAGAAGCGGATCGCTTGTTTGACGGCCTCTCCAAAGGTGGGTCAGTAGAAATGTCCATGGAAGATCAATTTTGGGGAGATTACTTTGGGAGCTTTGTGGATAAATTTGGAGTTCACTGGATGATCAACCATAACGATCAGTCTTAAAGTAATCTGCTTTTGCTAAATTTATACAACAAGTGAATAACTTGACATCATATAAATTCCTTTTTGGATCAGCTGACCTTAAGGGAATTTTTTGTGATACCCCATAAATTGAATGTTAATCTGCTAAAATTACACGCAAGCTTTTTGATAAATCTAACAGATTGTTATAACTTCACTGCAGTATGCAATTGCGGCAGCACACTGTGATTGTACAAGCAATCATTTGATAATTTATTTCCGAAATGCCATGGCTAGAAAATTTGCGATAAGAGTCCTACTGATTTTAACCCTCTACTTTCCAATGCAATTATCAGCACAGCAACAGTCGCAAGAGCGTAAAATTGTACGTGTGTTGACCTTCAATATCCTACATGGAGCCACAACCAAAGGTGATTTTAATTTAGATGTCCTGTCAGATGTCATTAATAAAGCCAATCCAGATTTTGTCGCCTTACAGGAAGTGGATTTTAAAACCAAACGTGCAAGAAACCTTGATCTGACCACGGAGTTAGCACAGCGTACAGGAATGACATCCTACTATGCTAGAGCAATGGACTACGATGGTGGAGCTTATGGTGAGGGTGTTTTGTCTAAGAGACCAATTTTGGCTGCTCGCAATGTTGCACTACCGCATCAACCAAATAGTGAACCTAGAGCTGCTGCAGAAATTACAGTAGTAATCACCTCTGGAGATACGATCCGTTTCATTGGAACACATTTGGATCATTTAAAGGATTCTAAAGATCGAATGATGCAAGTAGAGGAAATCAACAAAAAATTAGTCGACATTCCTTATCCTGCTATTCTAGTCGGCGATCTTAACGATATTCCAGAAAGTAAACCTATTACCATCTTAGAGTCAAAATGGGGTGCCGCTTACAAGGATACCAAATTGGAGTATACCTTTCCGTCTGACGCTCCTAGAGCCAAAATTGACTATGTCATGTACACTCCTAAAAACCGTTGGAAAGTACTTGAAGCCGAAACTATTTGCGATGAAATAGCTTCGGATCATTGTGCGTACCTTGTCGTTTTAGAATTGGTTCAATAGGATTGTGAATTCCGTTTTACTTAGCTGTGGAATTTTTCCCACGGTCCGGTAATGGCTACTGTTTCTCCGTTTTCCTGTATATTTACGAACAAGGTTTTACCTGATGGTGAAAACACAGCTCCTGCGAGTTCTGAATTACTGCTTTTGTTAATTCCGAAAAGTTGGATGTTCCCCTCTTGATCTATGATGTGTAGGCGATTGAATTCACCATTGTCCTCACATGCCATAACTGCACCCCATGGAGTAATGGTAAGGTTGTCACACATATGTAGGACCGTTTTATCTTCAGATTCAGCAAAGAGTTCTAAGGTGTCTGTTTTAAGGTTGATCTTAAATACTTGACCAAAACGCTTAGGCCCTCCGTTGGTACATGCAAAGTAAACCTCATTATCACTATACCACATTCCTTCACCTCTGGCAAAACAGGCTGCACCTAATTTCATTCCTCGGTAACGAAGGTCATCTTCTTTGGGAGTAACATTGTCGATATCTATCCATTGGATCGGCATTTCTTTATTGAGCGCTACTGTTTTTTCTTCCCAGTTTCGGGTATCCATAGTTTTTTGATCAACGATCGCTAAAACTTGGAGTTTTCCCCCAGCATGTAGATCGTTTTTATCATGAGGTATAAACCTATAAATGAGACTATCATGCCTATCTTCTGTTTGGTATATATATCCGGTTTTAGGGTCAACGGCAACTGCTTCATGATTAAACCTTCCCATCTCAAGAATAGGTCTTGCTTCTATCAAACCATCCGCATCCGCTGGTACATCAAATACATAGCCGTGATCCTTTTCTACAAATTCTCCGTCAGCATTACTAACATCTTCCTCGCAAGTTAACCAGGAATTCCAGGGGGTAACACCACCGGCACAATTGCGATAGGTTCCTGCCAAACTTAGGAATTGCTTTTCTACCATCCCAGTGGCTTCATTATAGATGAGTGTTGTAGTGCCTCCAAGACCAGGCTTTTCCGATTTCCCAGCGTCATATAGCTTACTTATATCTACCTTATGGATCCATTGGTTGTTTTCTCCAAACGGGCTGTCCGATATGGGAGAAGGGTTATTCTCGTGGTTTCTAATCAGAACTACTCTTTGTCCGGGACCTTTAAATGCACCCATGCCATCAGGACGCCCAGGCACCCTAAGACCATCGCTCATCTGATCCCCATGTCTGGAAATAATCTTATACGTAAATCCTTCAGGAAGATCCAAATACCCTTGTGGGTCAGTTTTTAGAGGAATTAAGCCGGTGGCGTCTGAAGTTTTGGATGATTTTAAAGTACATCTTGATAATGCTAAAAACCCTAAAGATACTAGGGCAGTTTGTGTGACAAAGGTTCTTCTTTTCATGATTCAATAGTTACAAAACATTACAGATCTTCGAATCCCTGATGTAATGTGTTTTTTTGTTATTATAGGCATTCCCAATACACTTTTGATAAAGGGTTTGGGATTATGCAAAATAATCAAAATTAAATCCAACTCATATTAATTAATTGTAAAGAGGGTATTAAATCCAAGCCTATATAGAACTGTTAATACTCTTTATTGGATGCAGAGGTGTTTAGATGTTTTTAATTGTTAGAAGGCTTTTTAACTACCATGGCTATATAATAGTTGGGTATCCACCCCACCAATCCCGTAATGCCCCTTAGCTTGTTTTTGTTATAGTTGTTCTTCTTACTGTTCTGTGCTCGGATATTGGTGGGATCACCTGCTATGAGCTGCCCGCCGATAAGGTTGAAGTTCTTGGCCATTTCTACGCTGTGTCTAAACACTCTCCTTATGGCCTTGTGGTTGGCCTTTCTAAAACGTGCAATAGTGTTATGGTTAGTTTTAAGATTTTTCAATAACCAAATCTCTTCAAGGTTTCGCTGACATTCCTTTTCCAACTGACGAGAGGATCGCATGCGGTCCATATACCCATAATTGTTAAGCTTGAGTAAATCGGAAGGATGATATGGTGGGCGTCCTTGTGATGCTAAAGATTGGAACCCCATTTGTTCCAAATCCAAAGTTGTCATAAATTGATCTATTAAACGAACAGTGTTATCTAGGGGAACCATGTCATCCAAACAAGTGGCATACAAAGTTAATTGACCCCTGTCTTCTCCTTGTAAATATTCCATTCTTCAAGATAAAAAATCAATCTTAAATATCATAGAATTTTGAGATAGTCTGACGGTCTCTGCTATGAATAGTTCCGTGGTTTAGCACTTAACTTTGCAAGTATAAACCAAACTGAAAATCCGTAAGGATTTTCAGGAGCAGGCGAGAACAAGAAATTACTTATAGCCAATGTTGACATTTCGTTTTTTTATATAGACAATAACTTTTCATATGTGTTTTATTTTCATTTTAGTTAATTAAAGGCATAGTTTGCCTGTAAAACCAATAGATTTTATTAAG
>NZ_JBLWZP010000013.1:0-84043 GCF_048266365.1 Galbibacter sp.
TTCATATTTGGGATGGTTCACGATGCAGATAACAGCAGGATTGTCCTTGCTGTTGATATTCAATGGTACTTCATCTTTTGACAAAGCCATAAACAACTGTTGTGAACCTATCTTTTTAAAGGCATTGGCCAATGTGCTTTTCACACCTGCCGTTTGTTTGTCAGAATCCATTCCGTTGATAAAAGCACTTGCCATACTTCGGGAAGTGATATTTGAGCTCACAAAAGTAACCAACTGTTTGGTAGTCATCGATTGAAAAATAGCAATCAAATGGGGCAGGGTGCAATATTGAGGATAGGACGTTTTTAGTTTCCAAATCATTCCACCCATCAAACCTTCAACAGCATCACTGAAGAATTTTGTGGTACTGTTTGTACTGGATTCGTTGAACTCCAAAAGATTTTCAATGAGTACCTTGGATAATTCATTCACACTTTCCTCATTGGGCAAATATCTTGGGGTAATTGGGTTTACACAATAATGGATTTGGTCAAAAGCTATGGTATAGAATTTAATATCCTTTTCTTTAAATAATGGGTAGGCAATTTCGGTAAGTTCAAAATCCTTGTAATCGTGTATGATACCACAAAATTGATGGGTACTAAAATGCTGTAAAAAATTATAGATAACACTTTCTGTTTTACCGCTTCCCGCAGAGCCAATAATCGATGCACCTCGCTTGATATTTTCGATTTGAAATTTTCCACGACGAAGTTTAAAGCGTACCTGATATTTCTTATCTCCGTTTTTGGGCTCTTCTTGATGAAGAAACACATATAAAACTGTACTGACAAACAATACCGGAACAACAATAAAAAGGATGATATGTGGTATTGACATACTCATATCCCAATAGAACCCGACTGTATTGCTCGGTCAATCCCTTTTTTAAACTTGTTGATTATCTTTAATGCCAACTGTACTTTGTTTGTTGGAATATTCATTATGGGTACACCAGATTTGGCAAGTATTTTATAGGCAGTTGCCTTTTCATTGGTTGGCAATCCCGAAAGAATTGAGAAATACAACTTTGGATTTTTCAGGAATGTTTTACGTGCCTTATAAGTTTCAACATAGTTTCGTTTGTATTGAAATAGAGTGTCAAACGTTTTTTCAGAAGCCTTAAAGAATTTGTCCCTATCAAAACCACGTTTTACAGGTTTGCCATTAAAAACGGTTTCCGAAGCTTTGTACTTGCTACCAGGGGACAAACTGTATTTATTGGACATATCCTTTCTGCTCACAATAATATGGATATGGCTTTGAGAGCCTTCTTTAGGCATCCCTCTAACAATGCGTTTTCCATCTTGTTGATGTGGTGCTTCTTTTTCCAATCGGGACATCGTTTGCTGTAATTTTTTGATGTTGCCTTCTAATTCGCCACTTTTAATTTTCCGGATATCGTTCTTAATTTGAAGTATCTTGGTGGCATAAGGTTGGTTCTCCTGAATTTTCCTATCCGTTCCCTTATACGTACGCTGATGCTCAATTTTGGCATAGTATATAATGTCATCTACAGTAACAGCTCGTCCGTTTATTTCCCGATTAAAAGATTTAGCGTACTCTTTCATCAATTCTCGGGTGTACTTTTTCAGTTCCTCGGAATGATTTTGCAATCGCTTCAATTCATAAGCACTCGGATTGACTGTAATGGAATAAAACTTTGGTTCGGTCTTTTTGAGTTTAGCCGTATTTCCGTCAATTTCTTTAATGACTTCCTTACCTGATATTTCTTCGCCATACTGATTGAAAAAATGTTCCATTTCATCAATGGATTTGTCATCGTTTTCTTTTTCGAGATAAGCGACAAAATCGGAAACGCTCTGTGCATAATTGCCATCTAATGTCTGTTTGGTTACTGTGATATACATTATAATTTTTGTTTAATGTTTTCAAATTCATCTTTGCTTAAATCCAGTTTTAAATAGCCACCTCCAAAACTGCTTTTAACATAAGTGGTCTTATCAATGATTTTTTCTAAATCATATTTTACGGAATGGAATTGTTGTTGAACTTCTTCGTACCGATTTCGATAATGATTCAGTTCCTCATTTTCTGTAATCAATTCCTGTTGTTCAAATTCAAATAATTCTTCTTGTGCTTCTTCCTCTTTTGGATTCTCCTGAAAGAGCAGTTCCAACATTGCATTGGTGGGTTTGGTCTGGTTTTTTTCAATATCCCTAATAATGGCTACAAGTGCATTGATTCGTTTTTTTAAGCTATTCTCTAAAGTCTTCATATTTGCACCCAAAGATTCATTTGGGGATAGCTCGTTCAAATCGAAAAAGTTCATCATTGCTTCCAACGTATCAGTATGTGAATGGGTAATTTCCTTGGAAAATTTCCGAAAGCGAGTTGCCACTTTAGGTTTAATACTAATGGCAGAAAAACTGTATTTCTTTTGATGATTTGAACTCATTTACTGTAAAAAATTGCCGTTTTATAGGGGTTTCAAAAGGATTTACTGTAAAACTTTGTTATTTCTCTATTTTATATAACCAGTAATTATTTGAATATCAAATAATTACAACTAAAAACCAATCGTTAACATCGCCTTGGCGTGTTACCCTCTTGCTTCTCAAATTCGTCCCGCAGGGACAAAATTTTTCAAACAACCTGACTGAAAAGTCAGTTGCTTTTTTTCGGAATAAAAAATTCCGATATGTTTAATTTTTGATGGGTATCATTATCGGCGAAAGTCAAATCAAAATGGGATAACGATACTTTAAATTGATACTGCTAACAGTCTTTTAAAGATATTCTATTTAGATATAATATTGAAATACAGATTGTTTCCAAATGGTTAGTTTTGATACCAAAAAATAGGATTTTTATAAAAAAGTAAATTTAAGACGTCGAGTTTTTGAATATTGGCTCTTGTAAATTTGAAAAAAGTAAAGCACAAAAAAAGACCTCTGAAAGTTCAAAGGTCTTAATTCTTGTTTTTATTTTAGATGTTAAAAACGTACTGATATGAATATAGATTTTTTATCGCTTCTTCGTCCAATATCTTATCATAATCCATATGATGTTCATTGGCGTAGGCTTTAAGGTCGTTCCCAAATTTGCTTTCTATATCTTCTTTTGAAACGGAAAGTAGATGTTGTTGGGTTTCGTCATCGAGGTTGTTATAATTTAGATAAATCATAGCCTTACTTTTTAATATTCGCTTGTAAGCATCAACGTATTATCCACAAAATACAACCGTAGTTCATCCAAAGGAAAATCGGTAAAATTGTATCGGTGTATTTCAAATATATTCCCATTTCCATCGCTGTAAATTATTTCAGCTTCATAGCCTGTATAATCCTGTTCCTCTTCCGATAGCCTTTTAAAATCTATTGTTATAAAATGGCTTCGGTTTAGCAAACTTTTGGCGATTACTGAAACATCGGTAATGAGCCAAAAACACTCTGCTACGTTGGCTAAATATTTCAGTCCGTTTGTAAATCGGGTGCGTATTAATGGGATTTGATAGAACATTTCAGAACCGTGAAAATGTTGCAATCCTTCTTTTATTTCGTTAACTTGTGCTTTCATTGTTATATCTTTTTAGAATTAATGATGAAAAGAAGAGGGCACAAACTAATTGAAAACTGGTATTAGTGCCCTCTTTACTTTTTACTTACTACCTAATAATAGGATTTCATCGGCTATCACTTCGGTAACATAGCGTTGATTGCCATCGTCCGTGGTATAGGTTCGGGTCTTTAGTTTTCCAACAACTCCGATTTCTTTGCCCTTTTCGGCATACTTTTCGATAATTTCAGCAGTTTTGCCCCAAGCGACAACGGTGTGCCAATTGGTATCCGTTTGCTTTTCGCCCTTGCCGTTTTTGTAGTATTCATTGGTTGCCAATGATAAACGGGCTACTTTCTTACCGCTTTCAAGGTTCGTAATAGTTGGTTCTTGCCCAACATTTCCAATTAACTGTACGTGATTTTTAATAGTACTCATAATAAAAGATTTAAAAGATTAATATTTCCCTTTTTGATTTAAACTGAATTAAATTTTAAGGGGTGTTTGTATGATTTCTTTCGTGCTCCGCACAATGGATGAAGTGGGTTTTGTCAAGACTTTTAGGGAATAAATCAGGTGTGTTTGCGACGTAGTAAAATCCTTGGATTTTCAAGGAAGTAGAAACCTTATTTTTGCCTAAAACTTGTACAGTCTTGACAAGTTCCATAATGGTATTAGCAATTCTTATAAAGCCATTTGTGACGAGAGCGTACCGACAGTTAAGCGAACAGAGCAAATGGCTTTATTTTAGAATTGGTTATGCCATACCTGTTTTTCGCTGTCCCGAAAAACAATAAAGGCTTCATCTATTATAAACCCCTTAAAATGTGTGAGGCAAAGGTTCGGTTTTTAAGAATTATCGAGTAAAGACCAAAGTAGGCTTTGCCGTTAATTCTGTTAAGAAAATCGAGGCTTTGACTTTCCGATTACAAGCGGACTGGATTCACGGTTTTGGTTTGGGAATGTAGCGTTCCTTCCCAGCGAAGCGGGAAGGGGAAGCGGAATGGAAAACCAAAAACGGGAATTGGGTCCAAGATTTTTTATAGAGAAGCTCTTTGCCCGAAATGTAGCTTTTTGCGAAATGTAGCGGGAAAGTGCTGAACGGATTATAGAACCAAATTATTCTTTTGAAGTAGGATTTAAAGCGGACTTGACTTTAAAGATGTAGATTGGAATAGAGTTTGACCACTTCCCGAATTTTCTCGGGAATGAGTAGGCAAGTGGAATGGAAATCGGAATCTTTGAAGTTGTGTCCAAGACCTTTTTTGAGTGAAGCGCTTTTCCCGGAATGAAGCTTTCGCGGAATGTAGGGGAATGTGCTGAATGGGATTATAAATCTAATGGCATAAAAAACCTCCCTACCAGAGTAAGAAGGTTTTACAGTTATAATCAATTTACTATTTTTCTTTTTTCAGAACTAATTGATACACACAAGGAATTACCACCAAATTCAATATCGTAGCTGACAACAAACCACCTAAAATTACAACCGCCATCGGGCTTTGTATTTCACTACCCGGTTCGCCACCTTTTAAGGCTAATGGAATTAATGCTAATCCTGTTGTAAAGGCTGTCATTAAGATTGGATTTAATCTATCCAAAGCTCCTTTCTTTATCAATTGAAAGCCTTGGATTCCTTCTTTTCGTAAATCTTCATAACGAGAAACCAATAAAATTCCATTACGGGTTGCTATTCCAAAAAGACTAATAAATCCAATGGTCGCAGCGATACTGATAATACCTGATGTAAAGTACACAATCAAGATACCACCAATCAATGCCAGAGGTAAATTGATTAAAACTACGAACGCCAGTTTTATGACCTTAAATTCATAATACAACAACAGGAAAATGATGGCTATCGCGATGATGGCTGTTATCAAAAGCAATTGTGATGCTTTGGACTCACTTTCAAACTGTCCGCCATATTGTACACGGTAGCCTTCTGGCATATTCACGTTATTGGCGACGACTTCCTTTATTTCGTTTACTGCACCACGTAAATCCCTACCTTGAACATTGGCAGCGACCACAATTTTTCGTTGTACATCTTCACGATTGATAGTGTTTGGACTACTTACCGATTGAACTGTTGCCAATTCGCCCAACGTAGTTTGTCCACCTTTCGGTAAACTAATCAAGGTTTTATTGATATTCTCAATATCATCCCGAAACGGTTTTTCATAGCGCACTACCAAATCAAAGTATTGCTGTCCTTCATAAATCTCGCCCACTTCTTCTCCTGCAAAAGCGATATCTACTTGTTCCATCAAATTACCAACCGTCATACCATATGCCGAGAGAATCTGGCGCTTGGGTTTAATACGAATTTGAGGCACTTCAATTTGCTGGTCAACAGCAACATCTGCCAGTCCATCAATATCCTCAATGTTCTGTTCTACGCTTTTGCCTACTTCAAACAGTCGTTGTAAATCGAAACCAAATATCTTGATGGCAATATTGGCGCGTGTCCCGGAAAGCATATGGTCGATACGGTGGGCGATGGGTTGCCCCAAGGTAATGTTGACACCTGGTGCAACACTCAATTTGTTTCGGACTTCTTCAAAGAATTCTTCTTTTGTTTTGTCCTCAAGAACAAAAGGCACATCAATTTCCGAAGCATTGACACCTTGCGCGTGTTCGTCCAGTTCGGCACGGCCTTGTCTTCTTGTAACAACCTCTACTTCGGGCATATCCAATAGTATAGTCTCGATTAATTTACCTGTCTTGTTGCTTTCTTCCAAAGACATTCCCGGTGGACCAACCACACTAATTACCAAAGAGCCTTCGTTGAATTCAGGAAGAAAACTCCTTCCCAATTGTGTGACCACTAAAAGACTTAACAGAAAAACAATCACAGTTACGCCAATAATGGTTTTGGGTATTCGTGTTGCCCGTTCCAAAAGGTTGCCATAATGTTTCTGTAGCCATCGCTCCACGCGTGTACCTTCTGCCTGCTTGTTCAAAAGCTTTTCGTTATCCAATAAATAGGAACACAAAATAGGCGTAACCGTTACGGCAACAACCAATGAGGTCAATACCGATGTTACAAAGGCTATGCCCAGCGGTTGCAATAATCGACCTTCCATTCCGCTTAAAAAGAACAAGGGAACAAATGATACGATGATAATTAAGGTTGCAATAATGATGGAACTTCTAATCTCTACTGAAGCGTCACGCACTACTTTTATGGTCGATTCCCGCTCCGCTTTCGGTTTTCTGATATTTTCCCGCAAGCGTTTATATACATTTTCCACATCGATGATGGCATCATCTACCAACGCACCTATCGCAATGGCCATACCACCCAAACTCATTGTGTTTATAGTGTAACCCAGCCATTTTAAAATGATGATGGACACCAATAAAGAAATTGGGATAGCCAGCAAGGAAATAACGGTAGTCCTCCAGTTCATCAGAAAAATGAAAAGGATAATCATTACAAAGAACGCACCTTCTAAAAGAGTCATATTTAGATTACTTATAGAAGCATCTATGAAATCAGACTGCCTAAAGATTTGACTTTTGATGTTGACACCTTTGGGCAGGGTTTTTTGCAAATCGGCAATGGCTTCATCCAGTCGGTCTGTCAACTCCAATGTATTCACATCGGGCTGTTTAGAAATAGTAAGAATCACAGCGGGATTTGCGTTTAATGAACCATCGCCAATTTTATCAGCTGCACCAATTTGTACGGTTGCAACGTCTTTAATCTTGATGGTTTGACCATTCACTTCCTTTAGAACCGCTTCCTGTAAGTCTTCCAGCGCATACGCCCTACCACTTCCCTTAATGATGTACTGATTGCCATATTGATTGATGACACCACCGGGCGCATTTTGATTTGCTTCCTTAACGTGTTCTACCAATTCTGAGAGGCTCACGTCGTAATACTTCATCTTTTCGGGATTGGCAAATACTTGATATTGTTTGTAATCGCCACCAATAACCACCACGTTTGCAATACCGCCAATGGCTTTTATACGAGGCCTGATGGTCCAGTCGGATAAGGTTCGCAGTTCCATTGGCGAAAGACTATCCGATGTCACTCCCAAGAGCATTATTTCGCCCATAATGGATGAAATAGGTGCCATTGTTGGTGCTCCAATTCCTTCGGGTAGATTTTCCCGTACCATTGGAATACGTTCACTTACAATTTGTCGTGCCCGATAAATATCGGTTCCCCACTCAAATTCTATCCAAACAATGGAAACTCCCGCTGCCGATGACGAACGGATGCGTCTCACATTGGGCGAACCGTTTAAGGCAGTTTCCAGTTGATAGGTCACTAATTTTTCTACTTCTTCAGATTCCATTCCGTGCGCTTCGGTAAGGATTGTTACCGTTGGTGCTGTAAGGTCTGGGAATACATCGACGTTCATTGTACGTGCATAATACACGCCCAACACACTCAATGCAACCGCTCCCAATAGTATGAGCAATCTGTTTTGAAGTGAAATTGATAATATTTTGTTTAACATTTCTCTTCGTTTTTAATGTTCGTGACCGTGTGCAGGTGTTGAACCCGACATTGAAGCCATTTTAACTTGATATGCTCCTGTAGTTACTACCACTTCGCCAACTTGCAGACCTTCCAGTATCTCTACATTTTCGCCATTGCGCTTTCCAAGCTTAACAGGTCGTCTTTCAAAACTTTCGCCTGATAGTTGAACGATAACGGAATAGCTTCCATAGTCTTCCAAGAGAGCATTCACAGGAATCATTGTGTTCTGTGTTGCATTTCCCATCGCTATCTGAACAGGTGTTAGACTTCCTATTGGCATATCGACGGTGGCATTGACTTCTGTAAAAACAGAAATCAAAGGATTTTCACGTTCCACGTCCTTACCAATCGAAAGGATTTTGCCCTCGGCATCAGTTACGTCTTTCCATTGGTTATCATTATCCTGATACCATATACCTTGTAAATTACCCATCGTAAGTCCGTAGTTGGGTGCTAACTGCGCTTTTAAAACTCTGGATTGATGCGTCCCAACGGTTACAAGTGTAACACCTTGTTCTACATAATCGCCATTTGAAACAGTTATGGATTTGATAAAACCATCAAAAGGTGCACGTATTTGTTTGCTTCCGCCCGAGACACCAGACACCAATGATTGATAGTTGGCTTTGGCTATCTCGAAACTGCTCTCTACTTTTTCAAATTCAGATTTCGGGACTATTTTGGATTCGTATAGCTCTTTCTTCCTTTCATATTCCGATTTGGCCTGTTGGAATGTCGCTTTCGCGGAAGCGATATCCGTACTTAAATTATTGGATGCCAAACCTTGACTGTTCAAGCTCATCAACAACTGACCCTGTTTTACCGCTGTACCTTCGGTTAGGTTATTTACTTTAAAATCTACCACACCATTGGATTTTGCCGCCAAGGACTTTGTAGAACCTGGCGATGGCATCCAAACACCGGACGTATTGATAACATCGTAAATTTTACCCGTAACGACAGGTGCGGTTTGAAAATCGATTTTCCAAGCCTGCTCTTTTAAGAACGAGATACTTCCATCATCTTCGGCAGTACCCAATGCCATTATGGCTTCATCTGCATTACTATAGACCGTAACATCGTCAATCGTTATTTTATCTGAATAGTCTGGCGTTTTCAATTCAAAAACAAGTTGGTAACTACCAGCTTCTTTTGGTTGAATGGTAGGCGAGAATATGCCTGGTGATGAAGGTGCATCTGCGATATTGCGAATGCCTTTATCGCCCTTAATCAAACTAAGCGTAACCGAACCTTCGCGAACGGGCTGATGCTTGTCCAACACCGTAAAGTGGGCTGCAAGCCTGCTTGGACTGCCTACTATTAAAGCAGGGAATTCTACGAATAATTCTGTTTTGTTTGTCCAAATGGTGTGGTCCAAGCGTGGAATTTCTTCTCCTTCGTGGCTACCATCGGGATTGTGTGCGTGTGCGTCTTCTGCCTTGTTGTTACAAGACATTGCCAAAAAGGCAAGCACTATGAGTATATATTTCATCTGTTATATCTATTTGTTTTTTAGTGGTCTTGGTGTTCCTTCCCCTCATCGTGGGTATGGCTATCCGTTTTCATTTCCATAGAATCTTTTTCTACTTGAAACTCTTCTTGCTCTATGGTTTCATCGCCCATATGGTTGCCGTCTGCATCGTGGTCGTGACCGTGTTCTTCAGTGGTTTCTGTTTTTGATTTCGTATCTCTACAAGATGTCATTGTGAAAATTGAAACTGTTAGAATTGCGAATATTATTTTGGAAATCCTCATAATTGTATGTTTAAAATTTATAATTGATGTTTTAATAATTGTGCTTGAAGCAGTTGCAGTTCCTTTTCCATTTGCAACATTTTATCTGAAGCATTTCTGTAAAACTGAAGTTCTACATAGTAATCCATAAACGAATACTCGCCCAACATATAGGCTTTAAAAAGTAAATCCTCACTTTCTAAATTGCCCATTGTTGTTTGATACTCATTGTATTTTTTGAGCATCAATTCGTATCGATTATAAGTTTCCTGAAACTGTGTGTAAAGCGAAGTGCTAATTACTTGCGTATTGGACTGCTGATACTCATAATTGGCTTCGGCAGCTTTTACTTTGTTCTTGCTATTCCAAAGGGGAATCGAGACACCGCCATAAAAACCAGAATAATGACTACCGCTAACGCCTTGATAATTGTAGCCAAGTGCTACGTTTGGTAGTACTTTGTTTTTTTCCAGTTTTACTTTTTGAAGTGAAGATGTCTCAATAGCCTTTAATTCTTGCAGTAAAGGGTCATTTGATAATTTTTCCTGCCAAAGACTTTCCTCCGCACCAACTTCAATAGGCAATGCAAGTCCTGTCGAAATGCCACTAATTTCATTACCGCCGTTCAACGTTTTGAGTTTTGACAGCAAAATTTGAATTTCGGTTTCAATCTGTTCCACGGCAAACTGCTCTTGAATCCAAGCAATTTTCGCTTTATTCAAATCTAAAATGCCTACTTGCTCGGTATCAAAAAGTTTTTGGATTTGGTCAAAAACCTGCTTGCTCTGGGTTTTTCTTTCTGCTTCAACAGTTTTTTGTTTTTGCAAGTAAGCAAGTTCCAAAAGCGTGTTCTTCGCTTTCAACAAGACTTCCTGTCTCTTGTTAGCATAGGCTGATGCTAACTGTTGCGATTTAGACTCGTTCCATTTGCCACGAGCAGCATATACCGTTGGGAATTCAAAAGATTGCGATAGTTGATATTCGGTATAATCTCCAGTTCTATTGTCGCCAAATGGCAAATAAAAGCCAGAAAGCTGTGGGTCGGGCAAATTATTGTTGCTCCTGTTTTCGAGTTGCTGACTTTCAATGAATGATTGATAGCCTTTTAACTCCGTGTTATTCTGTTCTATTTCATTAAGTAGTTGCTCTATATTTTTATCCTGTGAGAAACCACTAACAAAGAACAGGCATCCGCAAATTGCGGACACGATGTGTTTATTCATTGTGTGAAATTTTAGGTTTAATCTTACCTGTCGGCTGACAGGTCTACATTTATAAAAGGAAACAGTACCGTAGCGATACCGTAGTCCTAAACGATTAACCTAAAGATGGTGGGCCTCGTGAGTCGAGGGAAGAGAGGTAGGGATTAAAGTATTTATTGGGTGGATGATAGACAGGCGATTTACTATTTTGCCTGTAATCAATTAAGAAGATATTTTGGGTTTCAAAAGAACTTTTTGCAACATCCTTTTCAACAACGGTTTGTTGCTCGATTGTATTCCTTTCAAGTAAGACTATATCGCTGGATACCGTGGAATGGATGTGCATATCCATAACGAACCCAAAAAACCCATAAGGGGATTCTTCTTCGTGGGAATCATCATCGTGATGATGATGTTCGCCAGTATGGGCAATATCTGAATGGGAATGAGCGTCCTCGTGTTGATGGTGCAAATGCGGAAAAACCTGATGCAGCATCATTAGGCTAAACAAGCCTAAAAAGAAAAATGCCGCTATTTTATTTGGTTTTTGCATTAGGTACAAAGATACCATTATTTCTTATTTGTGAAAATTTAGAGTACTTCAATCTCTTTTAGAAAAGGTGAAAATCCAGTTTAAGGTACTGGATGAACCTTTTTATAATGTTTCTTTAAACCATTGCATATATTTCATCAAACAATATCTTATCAAATTTTTCCTGTTGCGAAAAAGTTTTTTTCAAGGTATTGTGAAGCATCCAATTAAAGGCGTTATACCCATCCCATAATGTGGGCGTTTTATAATAATCGTGTCCTTCTTCGGCTATCATATCCAATAATTCCCTGGATTTCTTTGAAGGATTATCGTTTTTGTCGCTACATTCATATCGGAACAGTTTCGTTTTTTCCAATATTTCCTTTACGAATGCTTTGGTGTCGATAAGTACGATTTCTTCCATTTCCCTGAATTTTCTTGTGATTTCGTAGTATTCGTTATCCAAGAACTTCTCGAATAGAAAATTCAATTTCGGCATTATTAAATCTGTATTGTTTTTGCTGTGCTTTATTGAAAATGCTATTTCTGATTGAGCAACGTGCAAGCCATTGGTGCATACTTCTCTATAAAATCCAAAATGCCCGGAAGTCTTTTCGCTTCCGTCATAGGAATTTTTGAAACGCAACATCGGTAATATCTTATCCTGTTCATTCTTCAACGAAAACTGATTATGGTCCTCGATTATAAAGTCGGCAATGAAAGACCTGTCATTTCTGTTAATCGTGCGTTTATGATATTTCAGATTGGCATCCAGTAATAGCTGTTCGGCTTTTTTGAAAAACAATTCATTTGGAATATGGCCATAACTGTTCGAGACCACATTCACAATTTTGTCATTGGAAATAACGACATTTTCAAGTCCTCTTCGAGACTCCATACCAGTAATAATTTTTAACGATTTCATTTCATTTGAAACGAAAATTTCATCTTGTTGTAAACGATTTAAATACATAATATTTGATTTTAGACCTGTCTGAAGACAGATATGATTAAAAAAAGAAAGCCTACTCTTGCGAGCAGGCTTTCACATTTGAAGACATTAGCTTCATTAAAGTTCAAATTTTAGAATCTGTTCTTCAATCTCTGATTTACGTTGTTCCAAAGTGGACTGTAAATGTGTAGTTACCAACTTGATTAAATTCGTGTTGGTCGTCTTGAATTCCAGATTACGTGAGTCCCTTATATGGAAGGAACTCGAACCATCCTGATTGTAATTGAACTTGGTAAGCTCGTTCAATGTTTCCGTCAACCGTTCACGTTGATTGGCCAAACCTCTCAATTTTTCAAACTTTTGAATTCTGTCATCCAAATTAATCTCTGGTTTTTTGGCTACCACGAGCTTTTCCGGTGTAACAGCTTTTCCGATAGCTTCCTCGGTCAACTTCTTTTGAACTTCCTTTTTAACGGTTGCATTTACTTTTTTTGCTGTTCCGTTTGATTTTACTTTTGTTTCCATAATTAAATGATTTTAGATTAAACAATATTTGAGCAAAACCCAAACGGAAGACAAAATTTTAGAGTGGAAAGGAAACGGAATAAATAAGCGAGGGAAGAAGCGATGGCTTTATGCCGTCCCTTTTCCGAAAAATATTTTGCGACGTTTATATTTCGGTAATATTGTATGAATACTCTCTACCTCAAATTTTTCTATAGAAGTTCATCACTTAAAAGACCTATAATGAAATAGTTGATTACTCGATTTAATGTGTTTCCAGAATGATTAACTTAAAGATATTTAGTAGAAATGATAAGGCATAATGAACCAAATTTGAAGCAGTATTAAGAGTCATAAAATAAATGACTTTTTATGTTGGTTTGAAATAATACAAATTATATATTTGCACCATCAGAAAGTAAAGCATTTTACTTTAAGTTCATTTATAATATCGTCAACAAATCGGCTAACAGTTTGGTTCCGGAATCTGTAACTGATTGATATATATAATATTATGGGGAAAGGGTATAATCCTGCCACCCCGACAAACTTAGAAATAGGTCACAACAAAACACTGTTAATCGTATGATTTTCAGTGTTTTTTGTTTTTCATGCATTTGTTTGATTTCATTTAAAACCATATAAAAGGTGTGCAATTCGGTGTGCAATGTTTCATTAAAATTGTACTATCTTTAAAGAGCTTTCGGGTATGGTTTGACTTTCGATTTAACAACGTATTGTTTAATTCAAAGTCATTGAAAATGAAGACAAAAAGCACTTTTACGGTAATTTTATTTACCAGAAAATCAAGGAGCAATCCCAAACAACTTTCCATCTATGTGCGTATTACAATTAATGGAAAACGTGCAGAAATCAGTTTAGAGAGTGCCATTTCCAACAAAGATTGGGACAGTAACAAAAACCGTGGCAGGGGCAGTTCCCAAAAGGTAAGAACCTTAAACGTCTATTTAGACGAGGTATATAACAGGTTACTGGAATGACATAAAGAACTCCTGGAGGAAGATAAGTTTATATCTTCGGAAGCCATCAAATCCCGATATCTGGGAGAAGACGATAATAGTAAGACCCTACGGGAACTCGTTGCCTACCATCACGGAAATATGGCATTTGTTTTGAAAAGGGGGACAATTAAAAATTATTATACTACCGAGAAATACTTGTACAAATTCCTGCTAAAGAAAAGAAGATTAAAGGACATCTACCTAAAACAGTTGAACTACGAATTTATTACTGATTTTGAACACTTCCTTCGCAATTACAGGAACTCCAGGAAACAGCTTATGTTAAGTAACAATGGGGTTATGAAGTATTTGGAATGGTTTAAAAAAATGGTAAACCTTGCCGTTAAACTGGAATGGATGCACAAAAACCCATTTAACCAATTTCAATTGCAGTATCAGAAATATGATAGGGCTTACCTGAGCGAAAGGGAATTGGAACTGTTAGAAAGTACAGAGTTTACAAGTGAGCGTTTACAACGGATAAAGGATTGTTTTGTGTTTTCCTGCTATACAGGACTGTCTATGGTAGACATAGCATAAAGAGTATGAATAGAATTTTGTATTGTTGAAAAAAATATTATATTTAGAAAACAAACTTTACTTAGTTTAAACATCTAAACTAGTGAATAAAAGGTGCTTACTTGTTTATAAATAAATCTTCAACTACATTCCAATGAGGTATTCATCAGAAAATATTTTTAACATTTTATGAGAATATTATTTCTTTGTATTTGTCTTTTTTTTTCATATTCATTATCTGCTCAAACGGGGGATAGTATGACAAATGACTTCCTTAAACATGCAAGAGCAGTTTACAAGGAACCTTTTGGCTATACTGAAGTTGATTCTTTAAAAAAAATGTATGTACCATTTCCAGGAAACTTTATGGGGTTGATACCAGTTAATCTAACCAATAATACAAGGGATATTTTAATAGGATTGTTTTTCACTCCCTACAAGGAAACTAGTGAATCAAGGAAGAAATTAATGTTGAAAATGTATAATGCTGCCAATCCTAATAACCAAAAAACACGTGAGGATTTTGGCGATTTGGCAAATCAATGGAAGAACATTATAAAAGTAAATATTGATAGTTTACAAGGCATAGCTAAAGGCATGTGTGAATTTTATGAACGGAAAAGCAATACAGATACAGTAGTGGTATTTCCCATGAAAATAACAAACCCCTATCACGATAAATATACCAAATGTAAATATGTAATAACCCACAAAAAAGATAGGGGGATTGCGAGGATATATTATTTTTATACTGATGCTATTGATCCAAAAATAATTGACAAAGAAATAATAAAGACCTTGGGTTTGGTGCGGTTTAAAGAATAAAATAATTTAATATTTTGCCTTAGTTGGATACACTGGAGCATGTTGACCCCCTATTGGAGGTCATTTTCAGCACTGCCATTCTGGCGGATGTTGACCCCCTTTGAAATTTTATAGGTTTTTTAGATTGTGTCATTCTGGAGTATGTTGTTCCCCTCTTTATGAGGAGTTAAAATCAAAATCTTTGAGCTTTCCAGCGGAATGGGTGTCCGTTTTTACCGGGTTTTGCACTGAAAGTTTATAACTGAATTCTTTTTCTTTTATAGGGGATAGCTTAGAATGTCTATTCCGAATAATAATATAATTGGCATTATAATGGCTAATATGGATTAAAACACTTGTATTTAGCCATTATATTGGTAAACATGTTAGAGATAATCACAATAAAAGATGTAAAAGTCAAGATTGGAGAAGCGTGTAAGACACTTCGTAAATCAAATGCTCTATCGCGAGAAGATTTAGCAGAGGCACTATGTGTCTCCAGTACAACCATTCAAAACATAGAGAATGGTAAAAATGCTACGCTTGACAATGTTTTAAAAGTAGCAGATCATTTTGGGTTATTGCTGTGATCGGTAAATAAATAGATAAGACTATTATAAATCAAAACGATATTTCCCTGTATTAATAAATGGCTAGCGATAAAATCATAGATATAATTGCTTTTGATTTAGAAATTGGAAAATTAGGTTTTAACCTAGATCAGAGAAAATCCTTTTTTCAATACAATCCAGAATTCTTAGATTCTGGAAAGTTCTCAAAACTATTTCCCTTTATTTTCAAACGCTCAAAACAAGCACAGGTATTAACAGAATACCAACAAGATAGGTTTCAAGGCTTACCTCCTATGATAGCAGATTCCTTACCCGATACTTTTGGTAATATTATATTTCAGGAGTGGCTGACTACACGAGGAATACAAAAGGTAACACCTCTGGAGCAATTGGCCTATGTGGCAGATCGTGGTATGGGTGCGCTAGAATATAAACCTATCACAGAATTGCCCGATGTTACAAATGTAAATATTTATGAGGTAATTACTGTCTTAGTAAAGGTTCTTAAACTAAATGAAGACACTACAGCTAAAAATATCAGTGAATTATCATTACTCAATGTATTCAAAATAGGAACATTAGCTAGTGGAGCAAGACCAAAATTCTAATATCAGAACATAAAAAAAACAGGGGAAAATCCCTTTTAAGTCGGCTATTCACAATTTTCCTGCATTAGGAGTAATACGCCCTATAATATAGGTTTTCAAAGCAGCTTGGTCTTCTGAAGCAACTTGCATGCTTTGATCTTGGGCATTGGCTCATATTCAAATTAAAATAAATACAGCAATCTCAATTGTTTTTACAAAAGTTGCTTTTTCCATGATTACAGATTTTAAAATTATGGTTGAATATTTTGGTTTACCCTAAATAAGTTTTTGGAATCGTATGACTTCTTGATCTTCACTAGTCGGTCATAATTGTGTTTGTAACTGGCTTTCACGCGATCTTCTCCTTCATCCATCATCATATTCACATACGCACCTCCGGCAGAATATTGATGCAAAGCTCCCCAGTAATCTTTACACCATTTCGTAATTTTTTCAGCATTGGTGGGATCGGGGTCAACCCCCACGATTACCCCTGCATACTTTGCATGTCTATAGGCCCAGGGGGTTGCGTCTTTTGCAATCCTGCCGGCCGCCCCGCTGATGGGGTAAAGATGCATTGTCGAAAGCGGAGTTGGTATGTTGGATCCAAATTTTAAATGCCGAGCACTCACCTCAGGCCCTAGTTCATTAAAAAAATCGGCTCGCCAATACCATTGCATTCCCGGGGGAAACAAGCCATCAAACATGGATTGAATAGAAGGATAAGGCATCTCTCCAACATGTTGAAAAACAGGAGCTAAATCCATAGCAGGTTTTATGAGTCTATCAAATTCTTCCTGGCTACCGGTATAACACCATACAATTCCACAATATTGATTTCCATGTAAAAATTCTGGAAATGGTGCTCCCGGAATAATCATAGTTGCAATAAAACCATTTAATTCATCCGGTGCATTATTTATAAAATTGTGATACCATTCCATTATTTCTTCTGTTTTTTCAATGGGCCATAAAGTAGGACCACCAATAACAGTTTTTACCTCATGTGCCTGAAATTTAAAAGAGGTTACAATTCCAAAGTTTCCACCTCCACCACGAATAGCCCAAAACAAATCCTTATTTTGATCGGCGTTTACCGTTACAAAAGAACCATTTGCCAACACCATATCGGCCTCTAATAAGTTGTCTATTGTAAGTCCGTATTTTCGTGATAGATGGCCAACTCCACCACCAAGTGTTAAACCTCCAACGCCAGTAGTAGAAATAATTCCGGCAGGAACTGCAAGCCCAAAAGCATGTGTTACATGATCCACCTCACCCCAAAGATTGCCTCCGCCAACTCGTACCGTATTGTCAAGTGTATTGACCCGTACAAATTTGATTCCTGATAGGTCTATGACCAATCCATCATCACAAATACCCAAGCCGCCGCCGTTGTGGCCTCCTCCTCTTACAGCAAGCAACAAGTTATTTTCTCTGGCGAAATTTACTGCAGCTATTACATCGGCAACATCCACGCACATTGCAAATAGCCCCGGATGTTTATCAATCATACCATTGTACACCTTTCGGGTTTCATTATAGCTTGTATCTGTAGGTTTGATAAGTTCTCCCCTTAATTGTGAAGAAAAGGTTTCAATGATTGAAGAGTCTAAGTTTTTAATTAAAGTTTTCATGTTCGTTAGATTTATTTCGAAATTATCATCCCTTTTAAGGACCATAGAATTGCAAGGACATCTTTTTTTGTGTCTTCATCAATATTGTTTTTATCCAAAGCTTCAAAAATGTCATCTATCACATGCATATATTCTGATGGATTAATATTCATACCCGTATGTGTAGTTACCATATCTTTTCCTTTATATGTTGCTGGGCCTCCGCTACCAGCACTAAAGAAATCTATTGTGTGTTGTTTAATAACGGCTAACTCTTTGGGCTTGTCTTTAAAAGGAAGGAATCGTGCGTTAATCTTTGGATTGTTCATGTGGTTTTTAATCGTGTCATCCACAATGTTTGAAATACCATTTCTACCGCCTAACCGATCAAAAAGTGTTATTGACATAATATTGGATTTTTAAAGTTTATGTAATTTATGAAAACTACAGCTTCCAATAAACCATCAACTAACATTCGGTAGCGTCTATAAAGAATTTGGCACAATGGAGTATGTCTTTGGTAAAATATTCACTTATAGCCCTTTAATGGTTTCAAAATATTAAATCTTGATTGCTCTTTACCGCTTACTTTACCAACCTCACCGAACGCTGTTTGTCTGCTATAACAAACTGAAAATTGGTTATATTTATAATATAAAGCGCTATGGTCCAATTTTCATATCTGTGATTCGACATGGGATTTATGGACAGGAGATAAGGCAAATACACCGATACCATAAATTATAGCGATATTAACATGAACAAAAAACCATTAGTACCCGCAATCGCTAGTATCGAAACTCCATCGAAAAATAAAAGCAGATTTCGGTGTGACTATATGTTGGCTTGTGTCTTGACATTTATGATATCTGCCGTGATAATTGGACAACCAAGTCCGAATATGAGTCGTTTGACAGTACCTGAAGGGACGTCCATCTTGAAGAATCAGACCATAAAGTCTATCAAGGAAGACCCGCGTGGATTTATCTGGATAGCTGCCAGTAATGGTCTCTACCGCTATGATGGTACTGAATTGGTAGAAGTGTTTGCAGGCCGTTTTAGAGCTATTGAACTGAATAAAAAAACACACACACTGGCTTTTGTACATGTCAAGGGTGTCTATCTCTACGATTATGAAAACGAGACCTCTACCCACATCACGGAACGGGATATTGGCCAATTGGATATTGACATCCAATGTACATTCTTTGATACCGACAGTAGTCTGTTAATTGGTCACAGGGAAGGGTTTACACGGTACATCCCTTCTTCAAGAAGCTTTACATTTCACCCTATTCAAAGTGAATTGGCGCAGACCATCGTTATATCCGAAATTGTTCGAGACATAGAAAACCCGGACCTACTGTGGATTGGTACCAACTCTGGCTTGATCAGATACCAACTTGCCTCCCACAAGCAAAAACAATACCTGTTTGAAAGCCAACAACCTCCTCTAGTTTCTTCAATTAACACCATAACAACAGTGGTTCCGGTTGATCATCGCATATATCTTGGCACCTGGCATTCGGGCGTGGTTATATTTGATAAGAAAACCGAAACATATCTACAACGCTTTGTAGAAGATAGAACTCCAGATACATCAAGAATTCCTGTGGACCATATCTTTGCTATTGTCCCGGATGTACAAGGGCGATTGTGGTTTTCTTCTACATTGGGCACCATGCTCTACGATGGATCGGAAGACCGAGTTATATGGCATCAAAAAGGCGTAAACTCAGTTCAGAAACTAGACACAGGGCCACACTATATTGACAATCAGGGTCGAAGATGGGGTGGATATTCGCACGGATTGAACATGATAGATGCCAATTCCTCCACGGTCAATACGCTCTATTGCCCCTTGATGCAGAATCCGTTATGGTATATTCTGAAAAAAATAATATGCTATGAAGACAAACTTTATTTTGGGGTGTACGATAGTGATGGCTTATTTATCTTCGATATGGAAAATCAGAAATGGAGAGTCATACGTTCCAAATCATGGACAGAAAATCAATCCTTTAGACCGCTGGATCTACACCTGTCCGTAGATACCCTATGGTTACTCGATCAAGCGGACATTTATTCTCACAAAATAGGATCTGGATCATTGGTTCGGACGCAGCTTATATCTGAAAAAACATATTATGACTTCATCGCATTTATACAAGTGAATCCCAGTCGGTTTTGGGTGCAAACACTAAACTCAGGGATTCTTATTGTCGATCTTCATGAACAAACACTGCGGTCACATGATTCGCTCCATCTTGAGCACCCTTCATTATTACGGGATCAGGGACGGTATATGATGATGGATTCAAAAGGTTACCTCTGGATTGCTACCAATGAGAACCTATGGTACGGACATCCTGATGATAATAAATTCATAAATCTAACATCAGGGTTTCAACTACCACAAGGCCGGCGTCCAGATATCCATTCGTTGTATGCTACAGAAGAAGAAATGTGGATAGCCGGCGACCACGGATTGTGGAGAGTCCCTTTAATGAATCCTTTGGCAAGTAGAATGGAAAAAATATATGATGGTGGTGTAAACGATATCGGCCATATAGATTTAGGCAATATTTGGATGCTCACAGGGAAAAAAGTGACACATTTAAACCAAAATACCGGCAAAGTGATACACTATGACGGGGAAGATGGATTGATTGATCCAGGGAGACACGGTTATGAAGCTTTCGAGCCAATCACTAATAATCAATTTATTCTAGGAGGGCGCAAAGAATATTCGTTGTTCCGGGTATCAGATCTGGTACGTGATAGTATCGCCCCTACCGCTTATCTAACCGCATTGGCAATCAATGGTATCCCTGCCAAATTGGATTTCGGACTCTTCAATACACAAAGTATACGTCTATCTGCTAAAGAAAATACCCTAAGCTTTAAGTTTTCAAATATCGGATATGATAATGCAAAAAGTATCCAATACCGCTATATGCTTGAAGGTGTTGATAGCGAATGGCAGGAAACAGATTGGACCTCGCGAAACACCACATACACCCATCTTCCTGGTGGTGAGTATCGATTTCTCCTCCAAGCGACAAACGGAGCAGGAGTGCAAAGCCCAATCAAATCACTGCATATTATTATTGCTACCCCTTTTTTCCAACGCCAGTGGGTTCAAGCAAGTCTAGTCCTACTATTAGGTTTAATTTTATATATTTTATATCGAAAACGAATAGCCCATATAAACGAGAAAAATCAAATCCACAAAAAGTTGTTACAATTGGAACAACAAGCCTTGCATGCCCAAATGAACCCACATTTTGTGTTTAATGCCATGAATTCAATTCAGTATCTGATTTCTGACGGAGACGAAAAAAAGGCCATGCTCTATCTCAATAAATTCGGAAAACTCCTTCGGACGATCCTCAACACAACTTTTAAAGACTACATTCCATTGTCTGATGAATTGCTCGTACTTGAAAATTATATAGAATTGGAACAGTTGCGCTTGAGCCATAAATTTTCCTATACCATAGAGGTCGATCCTATCCTACAAGAGGAACGGCTACTGATACCGCCTTTCATGATTCAGCCTTTTGTAGAAAATGCCATTCATCATGGATTGGCAGAAAAAACAGGTTCTGGAGGGCATCTAACTATCCGGATGAAAGATATTGAAAACGAGCTTCTCTGTACTATTGAAGATAATGGGATTGGGCGTTCAGCATCTCAGGTTAAAAAACGGGCGTTAACCATAAAACAAGAATCCAAGGGTGTTGGACTTGTAGTAGCCAGATTGAGCATCTATCAGGATAATAAATCGGGAGATAGTATTCGCATTACTGATCTCGAAGATCCTGGCGGATATCCCTCAGGAACACGCGTTGATATTAAAATACCTATGAAACCCAATTGAAGGACTAGTCCTTTTTTGTAACTTTAAGATTGTTCACCATTAATAAAAAATATGATCACCGCACTCATTATCGATGACGAAAAAGGCAGTCGGAAATCACTTGCAAATTTAATCAATAAATATTGCGAGGACGTTCAATTGATTGGCAAAGCTGACGGGGTAGAATCTGGTATAACCATCGTAAAGAAATTAAGGCCTGAACTTATCTTTCTGGATATTAGAATGCGAGACGGTACTGGTTTTCAATTATTGGAGCGGTTGAATGAAAGGACATTTCAAGTGGTCTTCACAACAGCGTATGATGAATATGCCATTCGGGCATTTCGCTTTAGTGCTATTGATTACCTGCTGAAACCCATCAACCTTGAAGAACTTCAGGCTGCTGTATCAAAAGCAATCATTAATTCCAAGTCCCTGTCACAAAGTGAATTAAAACCTATCATAGACCGATTATTGAAATTCAACCATGAAGACCCAACTATCACCGTAAGTACTGAGAGTTCAGTGGAGTTTATCAAGGTCTCAGACATTGTGCATTTAGAAGCAAGTTCTTCTTATACAACCCTATATATGCGTTCAGGCCTTAAAGTGTTATCGAGCAAAACCCTCAGAGTTTTTGAAGACTTGCTGTCTGATTTTTATTTTTTTAGATGCCATCAGAGCCATCTGGTCAGTTTGCCAGACGTGGTGCGCTTCCTTCGTAGAGATGGCGGTCAACTGGAAATGAAAGATGGGACGCTTATACCGCTGTCACGTCGCAGACATGAGCTTTTTTTTAAACGCCAAATGAAGTGAGTACCTTAAAGCCTACCTAAGAAACGTGTTACCAACGATCTCGCCTTGTGGCTAATGTTAATGGTAATTGCGGAAGCCTACAAATCAACATTATCACCATCCATATATAATATTCTTTTTATAGCCCTCAGTACAGGAAATGTGCAGAATGTTTATACCAAGTAACGCGAGTTCAATTAAATTAATATGGCTGTATGGTTGGATTTGCTTATTTCTATGGAAGAGCTATGGGCTCGATGTAAGACGCAATGTTGATTCAAGCCGAGGAATTATCCTTTAATGTGCCAAAAAGGGAAAAGAGGAAGTAGGAGGTATATTTGAAAGTCATGCATGGTAGAGTGGGCTGAGCTAGATTATTATTATTATATTGTAGAACCTTTAAATGATTAGATGTGTTTGGTTTAATTTCCTAATGACATGAAAAAATTATTGTTCTTAACAATTGCACTTACAATTATTGTGGGTTGTTCAAATGACGATGAAAAAATTGATTGCTCACGTTTTGACCCTGTATTTCCTACATTGTATATAAGAGTTGTTGATGGCACAGGGGCAAACCTTATAGATAATGGAACCATAGACACAAAGAATATTAGCGTTGAAGGCGATTTTTCAGGAGCAAACTTCCAAATTGTACCAGTAAACGAATTTGCTGCCTCTGATCCTGATAAAGGAGAATTAAATAACTCGCTAAGGCTATTTATTCCCAGAAAAACAACATTTCAATACACTATTATTTTGGCTGATATTGATGAAACCTTTACTATAGGTTTTACTGCTGAACCAATGAGACTTCCATGCGATATCACCATTTTTAAACCTATTAATGGTCTTTATGAAAACCAAACGTTGGAATTAAGCGAATTTCGTTCGCTGCAATTTGTAGGAGATTTAGAGATTTATAATTAATTAGAAAGATTACTTTGGGTGTCAGTTAGAATCTATAGATCCTTTGCTTAGGTTTTAGCGTGATTTACAGCTGAAATATTCGAGTAATATTCACCTATAAACTTGAGAAGTGTCCTTCGATGCCACTTCACTATATAAATGTCAAGAGGTATCCTATTATTGCTCCTCCTATCACAATGAATGCACTGTTAACTTTTTTAAATACAAATACACAGATGATACTCATTAGTGCAATTATCACTGTTTTCCAATCAGTCAGTGTATCTTTTCCCATATCCACGCAAACTGCAACTATTACGGCCACAGCAGCAATGTTAACAGCATCTAAAAATGCTGTAAAAACCTTGGATTTCCGCATTTTAGGGACAAATGGGTTTAATATAGTAACGAAAATGAAAGATGGAAGAAAGATTCCAATTGTGGCAGCAATCGCACCCCAAAAGCCACCAAGCTGCCAACCGATAAAAGTAGCGGTTGATAAAACAGGACCTGGTGTAAATTGACCAACTGCAACGGCATCAATCAATTCTTGCCTGGACAATAATCCTGTGCTTACGAGTTCTGCATCGAGAAAGGCAAATAATACATATCCACTCCCGTATAATATAGCACCTACTTTTAAGAAGATCCATAGGATTTTTAAGGTACTTGCAGATACTGCTACCTGGAGTAGAGGCATAGGGGAGAAACTGTTTAAGTTATTTTTTGAGTTTTGAATGAGGTACCACACTATGCCGATAAGGCCACAGGAGAATAAGGCTAAAATTTCATGAACACCAAGAAGGCAGGCACTTAGAGTCAATACGCCCAGGATTCCCAATTGGGCATTCTTTAACGCTTTTCTTCCAAGTCTGTAAACAGCACCAAGGATAATGGCAATTACCGCTGGTTTTATTCCGTAAATGAATGGTTCAACGTTTGGTAATTGTCCGTATTGTTGATACAACCAAGCAAAAACCATGGTGATTGCAACTGCCGGAAATACAAAACAAATTCCTGCAACGATCAACCCTTTCCAACCTGCTCTTTCGTGGCCACAATGCATAGTCATTTCTGTAGAGTTAGGACCGGGGATAAGATTAGTTGCGCCAACGAGGTCTAAGAAATGTTGTTGGGTCATCCATTCTCTCTTTTTTACAACTTCATCCTCCATCATTGCAATATGAGCCGCAGGACCACCGAAGGCAATACTTCCTAATTTGAAAAATAATTTTGCTACTTCTTTTAAATTACTTTTTGTTCCCATAGTGTTTGTTGAAAGAAGGGCTATAGTGGTGTTTGGGGAATTGTTTTGCTCTTCAGCTGTTGGATGTAGTTATCGACGGACCAATTTCCACCACCTTGTATAATCAAAAACAAACTTCCCAAAAGCATTGCCCAATCTGTTCTACTTGCGTGCATCACCGCCCAAAATCCATCATTGGCCAAGATTTCTGATTTTGTTGTTGCGATGGCGACTAACATTATGATAAGTGTTGGAATGCTCGCTAATCTAGTCAGTAAACCGAGCAAAATTAATACACCGCAAACAACTTCGAAAGATCCGACAAACGTGCCTAGAAACTCTGGAGAAGGAAGCTCTATTTTTTCAAATCTTCCTGCACCTCGAACGGCCGGATATAAGAACTTTTGAATGCCTTCGGAAAGGAAAACTGTACCGACAATTAAACGAATGATAATGGTGGTTTTAGAGGAGTTCGAATGAATAATTTTCTGGAACATAATTTCTATTAATTAATGTTAGTCAAAGGAACACTATTAATATTTCTTGAATATCAGCGGAATACTTTCTTGACTAAGCACATCCATATCCACTAATTCAAGGGACTTCACCATCTTTAAGGTTGATTCTTTATAATATTTGAAATGAGGTGTTTGAAGATGTTCTTTATAAGCATCATGATTCAAATAGATCTCTAAAATTCTAAATTGATTAGGGTGGGTGTTCTGATGCATAGGTAAGATGGCAATGACACCTGATTCTAATTTTACAGAGGCTTCTGCCTCATAATTAAAAATTCCTTTGTACTGCTCTAAATACTTTGGATACACTTCAATCTCAGAGATTCTAAATATCATCTCTGAAGTGTTTACTTTATTTGGAGAGGAGGAGGAAGAATACCCATTGTTCAAAAGGGATTTTAGAATTTCCTGAGCACCGGCTTGTGATCCGGCGTCTGTATATTTGGATACTGTACTAAATATTCCTTGCACCTGTTCAGGGCTTAATCCGTTGTCCATTCCATGGGCTAAAGCAGCTTCTAGACTGCTTAAATCACCTATGGAGGCAAGTGCGGAAATGATGGCTATACTTTGTTGTTGACCATCGAGTGTTTGTGCTTTTGCATAAGGATTCGTTAAAATTATTACAGTGACAATAATATAATGGATTGTTTTCATTTTGAATTTTTTGAAGGTGATGATAAGCTTGTCAGCTCAAGATGTTTTATTTCAAATTTCTTCTAATTACTAGTGCAAATCATAGTAGTAAAGCTACAAATTATAGTTACACCATTTAGGTGCTTACATAGCAATTTCATTAAATAATATTGGCCTTCTGATATTTTTTAGGCAACTTTACTATTCTGTATAAAATTGTGAAGAATAGCTAATTTATGGACGAATAGATGCAGCGTTAAGACTTATATTTGGTTGTACAGCAGCGAAGAATTCTCTCGTTCTTAAGGGGCAAAAATAAAACCTAAACGAAATGAATAGTATTGAAAATGGAAAACCCAATGATCATCTCGCTAATGAAAGAACTTTTTTAGCATGGATGAGAACTAGTATAGGCATTATGGGGTTTGGATTTATCGTAGTTAAGTTTTCAATGTTTATCAAACACATTACGCTGCTTATCGAAGGACGGATAACTATATCTGAAATGAATGATTCTGGAATAATAGGAGTGCTTTTGGTTATCATAGGTGTATTAACTGCAATATTAGCTCTAATCAATTACAAAAGAATTAAAAGGCAGCTTCAAACAGGAAACTATTCGAGTTCCAATCCACTTACTACTTTTCTCACCGTTGGTATGGTGCTTATTAGTATCTTTTTGATTTGGTTGTTGTATCGAAGTATATGATAATTTAGAAAGACTAACCAATACATCTTGATCGTAATTCTGGTTGGTTTTAGGATGGTTTAGCTTATTTGTGGTTCAAACTCGGACGAGAATTGTATGTGGAATTTATGTTTATATTGGCGTATGTGTCTTTTAGTCAGTGATTTCAGAATATGGACTTCCTTTGGCGTGAAAAAAGGGCAAATAAAAAAATATCATTTAGTTGTTTTATAAAAAAAGGATATTATCTTTGCACCGCTTTTAGAGTAAAGCAAATGACTAATTTTAGTTGTTTAAAAACATAGGATAATGGTCGCGTAGCTCAGTTGGATAGAGCATCTGCCTTCTAAGCAGACGGTCCCAGGTTCGAATCCTGGCGCGATCACTTAAGAGCTTATCAAGAAGTATTAAAACCTTGCAAATCATACATATTGCAAGGTTTTATAATTTTAAGGGGTTCATTTAACTCCCATACTAAAGACGGGATGGGATTCGAATTTCATCCTACCTAATATTTTGCCGCTTTTTATTTCGTTGTGTTGATTTCAAGTGTCGGTTTTTTCTTCGGGTGGATTTTTAATTCCACAAGCACATTTTTTCTGTGCGCTGTAATAGAAGCTTATACTTTTTTGAAAATCTATTTGGTTGATACAATTATTTTGAATCTTTTAGTCCAACCAATAGGTGGCTATGGCCTAGGATGTTTCTTTCGGCAATCCATAGACAAAAGGCGAGAATAATTCTGGAATGTATTAGCTGGACAATTGGTATTTTACTCCGATTCGATATCCATTTAACAGCTTCTTTAAAGCAATCAAAGCGCTATGCTTCGCACACATACAGGTCAGAGTGCACAGTAACATATTCATCAGTGACTCATTGAAAGAGCCAAGGAAATACTATCAGCATCAGAATTGTCCGTTGGTGAAATTGCGTTTGAATTAGGGTTTGAACATTCACAATCCTTTAGTAAGTTATTTTGAAAAAAAGACCAACCTGTCACCAATGGAATTTAGGGCAAGCTTCAATTAGGATCGAAATCGAGGTGAAATAGTATTTTCGATTTAGCTCATCGTTTATCAATAATTTAGGGTTGATGGTGGTTGTTGTCTAAATAACCACAGAAGAGATTCTTTACAGTGTTCCTATCAAATAAGTTCCACTATTCAATCTAAACAGTACCGATAGATTTATAAATATCATCTTAAACAACTTGTTTCCACTTGCGTATATGTATCACAGTATGTGTTAAGCTTTAGCCTCTTGATAATTTTCTTGCTCTAATTTAATTTTTATCTTTAAAGTTCTAAATAGATTAAATGCATAAACAACTTAAAAAGAAACATGGATTAATTGGAACACCAATATTGGGATTATGGACTTCAACGCTAGGACTTTTTGCGGGTCTGACTACCATTGTACTCTACGGAGTTGCAGGTCCTGAATTCAAAGAATCCTTGGGACTTTCCGGCGCAGCACTTGGGGTGCTATTATCCTCTCCTCATCTTAGTAAAGCCCTTTTGAGAATTCCGTTTGGTGCATGGGTAGATGAGGTCGGTGGAAAAAAACCGTTTTTAATCCTTTTAGGGTGCAGCATCTTAGGCCTTGCAGGAATAACCACCCTACTTTACTTATATTATCCCGACGAGTTTGACTCCAGTTTATTTCCAATATTACTTTTTTTTGGTGTTTTAGGCGGGGCAGGAGGGGCCACCTTTACCGTTGGAGCGCCAAAGACATCTTATTGGTTCGCAAAACATAAACAAGGGTATGCATTAGGCATCTACGCAGGCCTTGGCAATATAGGACCAGGCGTTTTAAATTATGTGATACCCGTTTTAATTGGAGTAATAGGTTTAGCTGCGGCATATTTAAGCTGGCTACTCTTTTTAATATTCGCTACCATAGTATATGCTTACTTTGCAATGGACTCCTACTATTTTCAACTCAAAAAGAAGGGTGAAAGCGATGAGAATGCAAAACGTATCGGAAGGGACTTAGGCCAGAATATGTTTCCATCTGGAAGCACTTGGGAATCACTTAAAAAATCGGCTTCAAATTATCGTACTTGGATATTGGTATTTCTTTATACCATTTCTTTTGGAGGTGGTTTTACTGCACTTACGGCATGGTTTCCGACCTATTGGACACTGTTTCACGGTATGAATATATTGAATGCGGGTCTTTTAGCTGCGATATTTACCATTTACGGTTCTTTAATTAGAGTGCCGGGTGGAAAACTCACCGATAAATATGGTGGGGAAATAATGGCTGGAATAAGTTTCAGTATCATGGCAATAGGAGCATTAGTATTGACCTTATCATCATCCTTTTATCCTTCATTTATTGGAATGATTATCACAGGTACCGGAATGGGTGTAGCTAATGCTGCAGTATTTGGTTTAGTACCAAAATACGTGCCTGATGCTGTTGGTGGTGCCTCCGGTTGGATAGGTGGGGTTGGAGGTGCCGGCACTCTTATTATTATACCTCTTTTAGGGTTTTTTGTAGACGCTTACGGTCAAATAGGTTATGCTCGTGGATTTATCGTTTTTGTTGTCCTCAGTATTCTAAGCGCTATTATTTCTTTTGCCTTAAAAAGCATATTAAAAAGGATGCCTAAATCTGAATATATTCACGATCTTTATATTGATAAAACCAAATGAAAATCGAGGATTTTGAGCCTTTTACAGGTCAACACTGTGAGACCACCGCTGCGGGAAATCTCTTGAAACAAATCGGTATTGAATTATCCGAACCCATGCTTTTCGGGTTGGGAGAAGGTTTAGGGTATATTTTTTGGTATATGAAATCCATGGATTTTCCATTTATCGGTGGACGTGTCAAAGCCGATTTGCTTACCAAGAACTTGTGCAGAAACTTGAACCTTAACTTAGTAGTAAAAGAGACCTCTTCAAGGCAGAAAGCATGGACAAATGTCAAAGCCGAAATTGATAGGGGGAAAACAGTAGGACTAAAATTAGATTGCTACCATTTGGATTATTTTACAAATAAGATTCACTTTGCAGGCCATTACGTGGCGATCTATGGTTATGACCATGAGTTTGCATATTTGATCGACACTGACCAGCAAGGTGGAAGAGCCAGAACAACCCTTAATAGTTTGGCACTTGCCAGGGATGAAAGAGGGCCGATGTCTTCAAAAAACAGAAGCTTTACCATAACTGGAAGCAATCAAAGTGTTAACCTTCAAAAAGTATTACGACAAACAATACGGAACAATGCTATTTCTTTTTTGAACCCTCCAATAAAAAACATAGGGTTAAAAGGGATTTTAAAGACGGCCTCAGAAATTAAAAAATGGTACAAATCGACCAACACTATTTCAAGAGATTTTCAAACCATAGCAATGCTTATGGAAAAAGCGGGTACAGGTGGATCATTATTTAGAAACCTCTATCGCGATTTTCTATTGGAAAGCGCGGAGTTATTAGAGTGTAAGCACATCAAAGAAGCTCATACTCAATACGCAATAGTTGCTGAATTATGGAAAAGAGTTTCTGAACTATTTTATGAAGTTGGGAATACACATGAAATTAAATATATCGACCAAGCTTCAGAGTTATTGATTGAAATAGCTGAGCGTGAAAGAAATATCATGGTGGAATTGAATAATTCTTTAGGTTAATATTTAATAGGGTCAGAATGACCTTATCACGAAATAATCCGGTATGGAAAGTTAACTTTTTAACCGATAATGTTCTTTAAAAAAATGACGAACTATATTATACAATACTTAAACTTCGCATTTACTTTTTAATCTCGAAATATATTAGCTCCTTAATTGGTGGGAATTACATTCAAAAAAAATTATATGAAAGCATCAGATTTATTTATAAAAGCCTTGGAAAACGAAGGTGTGGAATACATTTTCGGTCTTCCGGGCGAAGAGAATATAGATTTTTTAGAATCTGTCCGCAAATCCAAGAAAATTAAATTTATTCTCACCCGCCACGAGCAGGGTGCCGGATTTATGGCAGCTACTTATGGGCGACTTACGGGTAAGTCGGGTGTTTGTCTCTCTACCTTGGGACCGGGAGCTACCAATTTAGTGACACCGGCCGCATATGCGCAATTGGGAGCTATGCCCTTGGTGCTAATTACCGGTCAAAAACCTATTAAGAAAAGCAAACAAGGGAAATTTCAGATCTTGGATATTGTCGAGATGATGCAACCTTTGACGAAATTCACCAAACAGATCACACATAGTGCTAATATTCCTGCAATGATCAGGGAAGCCTTTCGTTTATCCCAGCAGGAAAGACCCGGCGCTGTTCACATTGAATTCCCTGAGGATATTGCACGCGAGGAAGTAGAGAGCCCGAGCTTGTTTGATGTTGTCGATTATAAAATTCCCTATGCAGGAGATGTAACTATTGGTCAGGCTGTGGATTTATTTAAAAATGCTCAAAGACCTCTTTTGTTAATTGGTGCAGGGGCAAATAGAAAAAGAGCCAGTATTGCTTTGACTGCTTTTGTAGATGCTACGGGGATTCCTTTTTTTAACACCCAGATGGGGAAGGGGATTATAGATGAGCGTCATCCCTTATATCTGGGGACAGCAGCATTATCTGATGATGATTTTCTTCATGAAGCTATAGATGGGTCTGATTTGATATTAAATGTTGGACATGATACTATTGAAAAACCACCGTTTTTCATGCACCCGGGAGATCGTCGCAAAGTGATCCACCTCAATTTTTTTCCAGCAGAAATTGACCAGGTTTATTTCCCACAACTCAATGTGATTGGGGATATAGCCTATAGTGTTAGACAACTAACTGCTGCCCTTAAGCCATTGGCCAAGAGTTGGGATTCTGGATTTTTTAAAAGGATTAAGGAAAATGTATCTAAACATCTGTCCAAATATGAAAACGACAATCGTTTTCCGGTACTGCCACAGCGTATTGTTAAAATAGTGAGGGATATCCTGCCTGATGATGGGATAATTACCTTGGATAATGGAATGTATAAAATTTGGTTTTCTAGAAATTACCCGGCCTATGTGCAAAACAGTCTTATACTTGATAATGCTCTTGCTACTATGGGCGCTGGTCTTCCATCGGCTATGATGGTAAAGGAACTGAACCCAGATAAAAAAGTGATTTCTATAAATGGTGATGGTGGATTTATGATGAATTCCCAGGAAATTGAAACGGCTACACGACTGAATTTAGATCTTGTTATCCTTATCCTGAACGACGATGCATACGGAATGATTGAATGGAAACAGAAGGACGATGGATTTTTAAGATTTGGATTAAACTATACTAATCCCGACTTCGTGAAATATGCTGAAAGCTTTGGAGCCAGAGGATACCGCCCATCCTCTGTACAAGAGTTTAAAGAGAACTTGGAGTTGGCATTGACATCCAAAGGCATTCACCTTATTGATCTCGCAATAGATTACTCCTTAAACCATGAAATACTTAATGTGCTGATTAAAGAATATTCAAAAAACATCAAAAAATAAACTGAAATTATGGCAAGCGTAACAATTATTAACCCTTCAACCGGGGAAAAAATAGATGAATACTCTCGGATTACAGCAGTAGAGGCTTCAGAAAAAGTAAAACAGGCCAATACAGCTTATCAAGAGTGGAAGAACACTAGTTTTGAACAGCGGTCGAAACTGATGAATGCCTTAGGGGATGAATTTGAGAACAACAAAGAAATGTATGCTCAATTGGCCACTCGCGAAATGGGGAAAACTATCGGGCAATCTAGGAAAGAAATCGAAAAATGTGCATGGATCAGTCGTTTTTACGCTGAACATGCTGAGGAATTCTTGAGTGACAAACCCGTTGAAACAGAGGCTCAAAATAGCTATGTTAACTTTTTACCTATGGGCATAGTCTTGGCTGTAATGCCATGGAATTTCCCTTTTTATCAAGTAATACGTTTTGCTGCGCCTGCTGTTATGGCGGGTAATACAGGGATATTAAAACACGCCTCCAATGTACAGGGTTGTGCTTTCGCTTTGGAAGAAGCCTTTCGTAAAGCAGGATTCCCTGAGGGTGTTTTTACCAATCTTAATATAAGTGCCGGTGATGTAAAAGGAATTATTGAAAACCCAGATGTGGTTGCAGTAACGCTTACTGGTAGTGATGCTGCTGGACGTTCCGTGGCTTCTATTGCAGGTGCAAACCTAAAGAAAACGGTAATGGAACTCGGTGGTAGTGATGCCTATTTGGTATTGGAGGATGCAGATCTAGAGGAGGCAACTAGCCTGGCTACACTTGGTAGATTGCAGAACAACGGGCAGACCTGTATCGCTGCAAAACGTTTCATCGTGCTTGATGGTATTTATGATAGGTTTCTAGAGCTCTTTAGTAAAAAGATGGAAGCTGCCAAAATGGGAGACCCTATGGATGAGACAACGTATTATGGTCCTTTGGCTAGAGTTGATTTGAGGGAAGAACTGCATGAACAGGTGGAAAAAAGTATTTCTCAAGGAGCACGTCTGGTAATAGGGGGCAATATTCCTGAAGGAAAAGGAGCTTATTATCCGGCAACTATATTGGCCGATGTAAAACCAGGTATGGAGGCATTTGATAATGAACTCTTCGGGCCAGTAGCTTCCGTAATACGCGCCATGGATGAAGAACATGCTGTTGTATTGGCGAATTCATCACAATTTGGTCTCGGATCAGGTGTTCTCACCACCAATATTGAGCATGGTGAAAAAATTGCACTTCAGCTCGAAGCCGGTAGTAGCTTTGTCAACAAACTCGTGGTTTCAGATCCCAGACTTCCCTTTGGTGGTATTAAAAACAGCGGTTATGGAAGAGAACTCTCCAGTTATGGGATCCATGAATTTGTAAATATTAAGTCCATCTGGATTGAGTAGTATACTTTTGCCAATACGCCTCAAAACAACACTTCTAAAACGCAATTACTATAATGAATTAGAAAATGTTTTGACTATTATTCAATAATTTTAGTGTCTATTTCTTTTATCTGAAGAAATTCTGAGGCTATGATTAGTTTTTCTCAAATTAAAGTGTGTACTTTACATTTGTTAAATCAATCCAAACTAGCATCCATATCGTTTTGATTTAGAATTCTGGCGGTGTTTACAAACTACGTAAGTAGTTTTAGAGCCTGCCTGATTTCTAATTCAGTAAAGTGAATTGCATTCTACATAGTCAAAGGACTGTGGGGTTTGAATTCTAAAAGTTTGGCATGGAGATCTGTGATGCATTTGGATAAGTTTGTCGAGCAAGAATGATTCAGAATTCTTGTTTACCATCCATTTTTAATAAACTGGATAAATCCACTTCAATCACTTTCCATCTTACCGCATACTGTTCTGATGAGGTCTTTGGGCTTTTTTCATCATATGCGTATAGTCCTTTTTTCAGGCCTGTTGTACTTTAGAATTCCGCGCAAATCTTTAACGGTTATTTCAGACTAAGAAGATGGATGTGAAATGGAAACAATTAAGCAAATTGGAAGAGATCCGCCATGACTGCTATTCCAGGGGAGTTCCCCTCGGGATAAGGTATATCATTTTCAATTGTTAAATGATATACGGTCAGAATGAAATGGTGCTTAACTTTTGAATTGAGATAAAAGCACTATGATTTTCCTTTACTAACCATAAAAACAACGTATGAAAATTTTAAAAAAACTAATTTTAAGCACTTTAGCGGTGTCCTTGTACTGTGCTGCAGGATGTAAGGAAAAAGCAAAGGAAAAGACTGCCGAGTCACAAATTCCAACTGTTGAAACTAATTCGGGTATGGTTTCAGGCACACTAGACCAGGGTGTCTACTCATTTAAAGGAATTCCTTATGCTCAAGCAGAACGATTTATGCCTCCACAAAATCCTGAATCATGGGATGGAGTACGGGAGTGTAACGAATTTGGTCCTGTTGCCAGACAGGTAGTAGAATGGATCGATGAGTCCAATATGGACGAAGAAAAACTCTTTAGTGTCAATGTATGGACACAAGGCATTTCAGAGGCTAAAAAGCGTCCAGTGATGTTCTGGTTACACGGAGGAGGTTTCTTTGTCGGTAGTAGTAACGACCCTATGACCTACGGAGAAGCCTTAGCAAAAAAAGGTGACGTGGTTGTCGTATCTGTGAATCATCGGTTGAATATACTAGGATTTCTTGATTTATCAGCTTGTGGAGAAAAATATGCACACTCCGCAAATGTTGGTATGCTTGATATTGTAAAAGCTCTAGAGTGGGTAAATAAAAACATCGCAGCCTTTGGAGGAGACCCTAATAATGTCACCATTTTAGGTGAGTCAGGTGGTGGAGGAAAAGTGGGTACACTTATGGGTATGCCTGCTGCAAAAGGATTATTCCACAAAAGTATTATTCAAAGTGGAACCCTTATTAATGTGATGGATCAAGAAAAATCTCAAAAGCTAGGTTTGGCAGTTTTGGATAAGTTAGGACTCTCGCCGCAGGATGCGGAGAAACTAGATACCATTGATTATGCGGCTTTGGTAAAAGCCGGACATGAAGCGGTTGCTGAGATCAATGGTGAGAGAAAGCCTGGATCTCCCCAAATGTTTGGTTTTGCACCATCTGTTGATGGTGTTGATTTGATCAAGCAGCCTTTCAGTCCCGGATTTCCGGATATGTCCAAGGATATTCCTTTGATGATCGGCAGTACGCTCAATGAGTTGATGCCCACGGTATATGGAGAAAAGGACCTAACCATGGAACAAGCAAAAGAGCGTCTCGAGAAAGCCTATGGAGACAAGACGGATCATTTTATCGAATTATTTGCCCAAGCTTACCCAGATTATACCCCACAGGATCTTCTTTCTATCGATACAGTGTTTAGACCTTTTACCATTCGTACTGCGGATGCTAGAGCAGAGGAGTCAGAAGCACCTTTATATGTTTACTTTTTGGCTTGGAAAAGCCAAGTGGAAAATGCATCTAAAGGCTCTTTCCACGGTTTAGATATTCCTCTAGCTTTTTACACTGTTGATCTAAGACCGGGTTGGACTGGTGATACAAAGGAAGCTTGGGATTTGTCTGACAAAATGAGTGATGCCTGGTTGAATTTTGCTAAAACAGCTAATCCTAACGTAGCGGGCAAATTACCCCAATGGGATACCTATACAGAAGAAAATGGTAACACCATGTATTTTGACAATCAAAGTAAGATTGTAAATAATCACGACAGGGCATTAATGAGTTTTATAAAACCTGAATTGGGTCTTTAATAGAATCGTGAGAATTGTATTCTAATTAGTAATCGAAATTTATAATAATGAAGAGATTAATTTTTGTGCCATTTGTACTGCTGTTCCTGGTAGTACCTTTTGGCAGTTTTGGACAAGAACTAAAAATAAATGACCTTGAGTATTTTGAAAAGCAAGGACTTAATGTGCTGGTGTACAGTAATATTTTTAATGGAGGATTTAACGACGAAAAGAACGCTGGGATAGAAATGATCATGCACGGGGTTAGAACCACCCAAGGAGGTGCTGTCAGACTTTCCAGTACACCTGAACAGTGGGACTTGGTTCCGGAGGTTTTAGATCGAAAGGTTGATCGTAAATCACAAAGTATTGAAGCTGTTTTGAGATTCGAAGATTACAACTTTGACTCTCGAGTTGTAGTTACTGCAAAGGGAAAAGGCGTTGAGCTTTCCGTTTATTTAGATGAGCCTGTTCCTAAAGAGCTTGAAGGAAAGGCTGGATTTAACCTTGAGTTTCTTCCTTCTAAGTATTGGGGTAAAACGTATCTGATGGACGGACGTTTGAATCGTTTTTCTCGTTACGTAGCCGGTTCCAATACAACCCTGCCTAATAGTGAGAAATTAAAGCAATTTAAAGGGTATTCTACTACTGATGATAGAGGGACAGGCAGATTTATCACGCCACTACCTCTAGAGGCTGGTCACGAGCTACTTTTGGCACCGGATGATGCAGAGCATACTGTGAAAATTACTTCTTCAGATGCGGATTTATTGGTATTTGACGGTCGTGCACTGGCACAAAACGGTTGGTATGTGGTACGCAGTATACTCCCTACCGGAAGAACGGGTAAGGTGTTGACTTGGACCATTGAACCCAATGCTATTGAAGGTTGGGTAAGAGAACCCAATGTTGGTTTTTCTCAGGTAGGGTATCTTCCAACACAACCTAAAGTTTCTGTGATTGAACTCGACAAAAATGATGAGGTAGAAGCCATGGCTTCAATCGTTAAGATAAACACCGATGGTAGCACCTCTAAGGTATTTACCGGAGATGTAAAACTTTGGGGAGATTATTATAAATATAATTATGCAAAATTCGACTTTTCTTCTGTGAAAACTCCAGGGATCTATTATATCCAATATGGGAATGTAAAAACCAACAACTTTATCATTGACACCAGCGTTTATGATGAGATTACAAACGCTACTAGTGATAATTGGGTTCCTATTCATATGAATCATATGTTTGTTAGAGAGGGATACAGAGTATGGCACGGAGAGCCTTTTAAGGAAGGGTACCGCCAAGCTCCGCCAAACACGGATCACTTTGATATGCACTGGCAAGGACCAACCACTGATACAGATTTTAAAGGTGGAGAACTGGTTCCTGGATTAAATGTCGGAGGATATTTTGATGCTGGGGATTTTGATATTGAAACCGGTGCTAACATTAGTGTAGTACAAAATTTTGTAAGGATATGGGAAAGCTTTAAGCCACAAAGAGATCAAACTTTTGTTGACCAAAAGCAACGTTATGTAGAGCTTCGTCGTCAAGACGGGATTCCTGATATGCTGCAGTTTATCGAACATGGTGCTGAACAACTGGTAGCTCAGGCGGAAATTCTCGGTCATATGGCTCAGACGCTTTCTAATTCAGTGCTTTATAATTACCATCACCTTGGAGATGCCGCCTCTATTACCGACGGCCTTCCTTACAATTCAGAACTCGGCCCTTATGAAGTAGCCGCTGATGGACAATCCAGTGGAGTTAAAGACGATATGTGGGTCTTTACCTCACGTGATCCTTCTCGCGATATGTGGGCTGCAACTATGTTTGCCTCAGTAAGTCGTGCTTTGAAAGGCTATAATGATGATCTTTCAGAAAGAGCATTAGTTCAATCCAAACGCCTTTTAAAAGAAGCTACGGAATTGCTGGCAAAGCAGCCTGATTCTCGTCGTTTCGGATGGAGAGGTGGAGCTGCAGATGTTTCTTCTAATTTACAATTGTACATCTCCACTGGAGAGCAGCAATACGCAGATAAGTACTTGGAGCTTCTATGGCCGGCACTCGATAAAAATGTCAGCTTTGTTATTTTTTCAGCATTACAAGGAATACCTCATATGGATGAAGCCTTTAAAGAAAAACTTCGTCCCTATGTGCTGAAATACAAAGACTATGTTATGGATCTAGAAAAGGATAATCCTTATGGAGTGCCAATTGGACTTGGTAACTGGGCAGGTAATGGAATGATCATGAACTTTGGAACAACTGTTATCTGGGCTAATAAATACTTCCCGGAGATAGTTGGTTCGGATCATGCCTATAAGGCAGCTGGTTGGTTGTTTGGAAATCATCCTTATCATAATTATTCCTTTGCAGCAGCAATTGGCGCTGCGCGTCCTAAAGCGGTTTTTTACGGAAATAATCGCGCAGATTTTTCATTTATTCCCGGAAATGTGGCTCCTGGAGTATTGTTCAGAAAACCTGATCATTTTGAAAACTATGATGATTGGCCATTTTTATGGGGGGAAAACGAAGGCACTATTGCTGGCAACACCAGTTATTTATTTTTCGGATCTGCCTTAAAAAGCCTTTCAAATTAACATATTCAATTATGGACATAGACTACCCTTTTCACTAATCGAGGAAGGGTAGTTTTCTGTTTCTATACCTAAAAGTTTCACTTTTTGTTGAACGTATTGAAAGCGTTTAGCTATACCAATTTTGATCAAAAAACTTATCTATTGTAGTTGTACCAACTTCTCTAACTGAATATAATTTTTGTATATTCAAAGATAAAGCTAAGGGACTTTTAGAGGATACTCTTGACTTGTTAAGGACTTTTAAATTGAACGACTAAGTAGTAATTGATATAAAAACTGTAAAAAAACATATGGAAATAGGAATTGATAGTTTTGCCTCTGCAATGTACGGAAGGGAGCTCAGTAGCGCTGATGCTATGGAGGAGTTACTGGATCGTATCGTTGCAGCAGACAAAGTAGGACTTGATGTATACGGCATTGGGGAGCATCACAAAAAAGAATTTCTGGATTCTGCTCCAGCTGTTATTCTCGCAGCTGCCGCAGCAAGGACTAATCGTATTGGTCTAAGTAGTGCAGTTAAGGTTTTAAGTACCGATGACCCTGTACGTGTTTATCAGCGCTTTGCAACGCTTGATTTGATTTCTAAAGGCCGAGCAGAGTTAGTCGTAGGGCGAGGTTCTGCTACAGAGGCTTTTCCTCTTTTCGGATTTGACCTTAATGACTATGATGCACTTTTTGCAGAAAAATTGGGCTTGTTACTTCAAATAAGGGATCAGGAATACGTGACTTGGAATGGTAGGTATAGGCCGGCATTGGAGAACCAGCCTGTATATCCAAGAGCTTTCCAAGAAAAACTTCCCATTTGGTTAGGGGTCGGTGGAACCCCAGGATCTTTTGTTCGTGCAGGCTCCTTGGGACTACCGCTAATGGTCGCCATTATAGGTGGACAAACAGAACGTTTTCGCCCCCTAGTTGACCTGTATCGTGAGGCTGGGATTAAGGCAGGGTATTCATTGGATCAATTAAAGGTGGGATTGCATTCGCCTGGGTATATTGCGAAGAGTAATGAGAAAGCCATTAAAGACTACTATCCTGGATATGCAGAATTATGGACAAAATTAGGAAAAGAACGCGGTTGGCCCCCAGTAACCCGTGCGAAATTCGATGCCCTTATTGCACCAAAGGGAGTGTTAGTGGTGGGTGATGCTGAACATGCAGCTGAAAAATTAATACGACATAGTGAAGCACTTGGAGGGGTTGATCGCTTTACCTTTCAAATGGATAATGCGGGATTGACCCATCAGCAATTACTGGACTCTATTAATCTTATAGGAACCGAGCTTATTCCTCTTCTAAAACATGTTTAACTAGCGCTTGTAGATGGTTTATCGTGATAGAGGAGCGTCATGAGTCTATTAAATAAATGAGCAAGTTCCAGTTTCTCTGATACTGAAAGCGAGGCTATAACTGATCGGACCGATGCTGTAGAGAGTTGATCCAGTTTCAGTTGCTCTTTTATGCCTTTACTGGTCAACGTGATTTCATAACTGCGCTTGTCAACGGGAGACTGCTTCTTTGTCAACAAGGAATTTGAGATTAATTTTTTGATGATGCGGCTTAAGTAGCCTTCATCTAGTTTTAATATCTTATTGATATCCGTAGCTGTGGTTACTTTTTGCTGGTTTACGATAAATAGAATTTGTGATTCGGTTAGGGAATAATCAGTGTTGAGCATGGTTTTTTCCAGTAATCCTATGCTGCGCACGTAGTTTCGATTGAAGTCTCGAATCGTATGTATAATTTCCATTTCATCCATTGTGATTTTTATTTGCCTTTGTCAAGTATTTTTAATTATATTTGCTTTTGTCAAGTAATATACAAAAAATGATTACAATTAAAACAATTACAACTAATGATTCGCATTACCCTGCGATGAGGGAATTGCGAAATAGAATTTTATTGCGCCCTATTGGCCTGAAAGATGGTGCTTGGGAGATGCAGGATGAAGAATCTTGGCATTTTGTGGCGCTTGAAAATGATCGTGTAATCGGTTGTGCTGTTTTAGTTCCTTTACAAGACAAACCAAAACGTGCCCAATTGATGCAAATGGCGGTGGATACAAACCTTCAAGGCAAGGGAGTAGGGAAGTTGATCGTCACAGAAATGGTTTCATTTGCAAGCAAAAATAAATTTGAAGAAATCAGTTGTCACTCCAGAGATAGTGCTGTTGACTTTTACGTCAAACTTGGTTTTGAGGTATATGGGGAAGCCTTTGAAGAAGTGGGGATTCCACACAGACATATGAGAATAGTTTTGTAAAACGGATTCAAAATAATATAAATATGACCATAACGAATTGTACAATGGGGGATATAGATGAGATATTCCGTCTATATAAAATAGCTTCAGATTTTCAGAAGGCTAAAAAAAAGGTCACTGTTTGGCCGGATTTTGATCGAGAGCTTGTAGGGTGTGAAATTCGTGAAAATCGACAGTGGAAAATAACTATAGATGGTGAAGTAGCTTGTGTATGGGCCGTTACATTTTCTGATGACCAAATCTGGGAAAATAGTCAAAATGATGCTGCGGTTTACATCCATAGGATTGCGACGAACCCTAATTTTAGAGGGAATAACTTTGTTGCCAAAATTGTAGATTGGGCCAAGGTTTATGCCAAACAAGACGGAAAAGATTTTGTCCGACTTGATACCACTGGTAACAATACAGGACTTATCGAGCATTATAAACGCTCAGGTTTTGACTTTTTAGGAATAGTGGATCTTTCAGACGCTAATGGATTGCCAGGTCACTATAGTAACGCACCTGTGTGTTTGTTTGAAATAAAGCTATAAGGCTCTATATACGTAATTCACAAATAATTAGACCCTTTTTACAGTGCTTTCTCCTTGTATATCCGTAATTTTGAGCTTGTTAAGACCTTCTATAATCATGAGATTGGTATGATAGTTGGTGCTTGTGTTTAAGGATGTTTTTGGCTTGGTTTTTTGAAGTGATCTGCGTCCTTTGTCTTAAAACTCTTAAACAAAAACAATGAGAAATCAATTACTTTTATTCGGTGCATTACTACTTTACAGTGTATCTAGCCTTGCGGCACATCCCTTTTCAAAGGATATCGTCTATCCCTTTAATGAGCTTGTGAAAGAAAGAGATACTGCAACATTTGCTTCAGGATGTTTCTGGTGTGTGGAGGCTAAATTTTCACAACTCGAAGGTGTTTTGAAGGTGACTTCGGGCTTTACTGGTGGACATCTGAAAAATCCAACTTACAAACAGGTCGTGTCTGGGACTACCGGGCATGCGGAGGCTTGTAATATTGTTTATGATCCCGGTGTGATCTCCTATGACGAATTACTAGAGGCTTTCTTCTTATCCCATGATCCAACACAGCTCAATGGTCAGGGTAATGATATAGGGACCCAGTACCGCTCAGCAATTTTTTATCACAATGCTTCTCAAAAGGAAAAAGCTGAATATTACATCAATAGACTAACCCAACAATTGATCTACAACAAACCGATTGTAACTCAGATAAAGCCGTTTACAAAATTTTACATCGCTGAAGATTACCACCAGGAGTATTATAAAAATAATCCAAACCAGAGTTATTGCCGTTATGTGATCCAGCCGGAGCTGGAACGATTCAAAGAAATTTTCAAAGACAAACTTAAAAAATAAGGCCATGATGGTTAGAGCAATAATTTTAGGTGTTTTACTGGCAATGATCAGTGGGGGGAGCTATGAGCAGAACCTACGTTCAGATAGGGGACACGAAAACAATCCTTACTATTCAACCACGGACACCACAAAGTTGCGGGTCTCTGATGCGCAATGGAAAAAAATATTACCGGAAGACCTTTATGCTGTGGCAAGAGAGCAGAATACTGAGCGTCCATTTACCGGAAAGTATTGGAATAGTGATACAAGAGGACGTTACTACTGTGCGGCTTGTGGAAATGCACTTTTTAAATCGGATGCTAAATTTGCCAGCAGTTGTGGTTGGCCGAGTTTCTACGAAGCTCTTAGAAAAAATAGTGTTACTTATAAAGAGGACAACTCCCTTGGAATGCATCGTATTGAGGTGCTTTGCGGACGCTGTGATGCGCATCTTGGCCACATCTTCAACGATGGACCACCACCAACCTATAAACGATTTTGTATGAATTCTATCAGTCTTGACTTTGAACCTGAAAATGCATTTACTGCGAAGTAAGGTGGGTTAGACGGTAGTTTTCGAATCCATAGTTTTTGTTTTTTGTAGGGGTCATTTTGTTCATAAATTTAACAGCGAAGAATAGTTGATGTTGGAAATATTCCATAATTTTGTTGGAAATATTCCAATTTTATGAACAGAACCATTCTACATCTTGATCTGGACACTTTTTTTGTTGCAGTAGAGCGCTTATTAGATTCCCGTTTAAATGGACGGCCTATATTGGTGGGAGGGGTTTCTGATAGAGGGGTGGTAGCGGCTTGTAGCTATGAATCTCGAGCTTTCGGGGTGCATAGCGGGATGCCTATGAAAATGGCTCGAAATTTATGCCCTGAGGCTGTTGTGATTAAGGGTAATGCAGGTACTTATACCAAACAATCGGAACTTGTTACTGAAATTATTAGAGAGGGCGTGCCTCTTTTTGAAAAGGCTTCGATTGATGAGTTTTATGCGGACCTCTCCGGAATGGATAAGTTTTTTGGATCCTATAAGTACGCCTCTGAACTTCGAAAACGAATCATTAATGAGACCGGTTTACCGATATCCTTTGGGTTGTCTGTAAATAAGGTAGTATCTAAAGTAGCCACCGGAGAGGCTAAGCCAAACAACCAATTGAAAATTGGTCTTGGTTTAGAGAAGCCTTTTTTGGCTCCCCTGTCCATTAGGAAAATCCCTATGGTTGGCGATAAGACATACCTCACACTTCGCAACCTTGGAATTAAGCAGATAAAAACACTACAGGAAATGCCCAGGGACATGATGTCTACTGTTCTGGGCAAAAATGGACTGACTATCTGGAATCGGGCTAATGGGGTGGATCACACCCCTATAATTCCTTATTCGGAACGTAAATCCATATCTACAGAACGAACTTTTGATCGTGATACCATTGATGTTTACCGCCTGCGATCGATCCTCACAGCGATGACTGAAAACCTGGCTTTTCAGCTTAGAAGAGCAGAGAAGCTGACCGCCTGCGTGAGTGTAAAACTTCGGTATTCTGATTTTCAAACATGTTCTAAACAGATCAAGATCCCTTATACGAGTGCGGATCATATTTTAATCCCTAAGGTTCAGGATCTTTTTAATCAATTGTATAATAGAAGGCTGCTTGTTCGTCTTATCGGTGTGCGTTTTACGCACCTGGTCCATGGACACTACCAGATCAATCTTTTTGAAGATACCGAGCAAAGCATACGTCTTTATCAAGCCCTGGATACCATACGCGAACGTTATGGAGACCGCAGTGTTATCAGAGCGGCTTCTATGGGTGTAAAGAGTATTGGACGGATGACCAATCCCTTCAATGGTGGCCCACCCGTCATTTTAGCACATCGCAAGCAGTAATGTATTTGAATTGCCACACCTATTACAGTCTTCGGTTCGGGACCTTTTCTGAATTGGATTTACTCGACTTGGCTCGAGAAAACACCGTTCGAGAGTTGGTGCTGACGGATATTAATAACACCTCTGCCTGTCTTAATTTTGTCAGAAAGGCTCCTGAATTTGGGGTTCGTCCCATTGTGGGTATTGATTTTAGAAACCAAGTGGAACAGTTTTATGTGGGGATCGCAAAAAACAATCAGGGCTATAAGCAGTTAAATGATTTTTTATCCTTGCATTTGCATCAAAAGAAGGATTTTCCGGAAAGAGCTCCTGATTTAAAGGAGACTTGTTTTGTGTACCCCTTTGAAAAGGTATTGTTAATGGGGCTTACTGACTTTGAGGAGCATGAATATATAGGGATTTCTGTCAACGATTTACGAAAATTACCATTTTCAGGATATCTTCAGTACAGGGATAAATTGGTTGTGCTACAAACGGTAACCTTTAGAAATAAACGGGATTTTAATGCACATCGATTGCTTCGGGCTATTGACAATAATACCTTGTTGAGCAAATTACCGTCTTCACAGCTTGCCTCTATGGATGAGAGAATGTTATCAGTTTCCGATTTGTCTTTAGCCTTTGGGGAATATGACTTTATTTTGCAAAATACGCAGCGCTTACTGCAGGGGTGTCAGATTCATTTTGATTTTAGTCCAAATGCTAAATCGCAGAACCAAGCTATCTATTTTAAATCAAAGCAAGAGGATTGTGATAAGTTACGAGAGTTGTGTCTTGAAAATCTTTCTTATAGATATCCTGAGGACACTTCTATGGCTTTGGAACGTGTAGAAAAAGAGTTGGATTTGATTTATAAAATGGACTTTGTCTCCTATTTTTTGATCAATTGGGATATTGTTTCCTATGCCAAATCTCAAGGGTATTTTCACGTAGGTAGAGGGAGTGGAGCAAACAGTATAGTGGCTTATTTATTAGGAATCACCGATGTGGATCCTTTAGAACTGGATCTGTATTTTGAGCGTTTTTTAAATCTTTTCCGCAGCAGCCCTCCTGATTTTGATATTGATTTTTCTTGGCGAGACAGACAGGATGTTACCAGCTATATTTTTAAACGTTTTGAAAATGTTGCCCTAATGGGAGCTTACGTCACGTTTAATTACAGGGGTGTGGTGCGTGAACTAGGAAAAGTATTCGGATTGCCTAAGGAGGATATTGACAGATTGAGTAAGGGTGATTTTAACACCTCTCAGCTTGATAGTTCTTCGCAGTTGGTATTAAAGTACGGTAGTTTAATTGAGGGATTTCCAAATTATATAAGTGTACATTCTTCCGGTATTCTGATAAGTGAACGGCCACTGCAGCACTTTTCAGCAACCTTTCTACCGCCCAAGGGATTTTGGACGGTGCAATTTGATATGCACATTGCCGAAGATGTCGGGCTGTATAAATTTGATATCCTCGGGCAACGTGGACTTTCAAAAATAAGAGAGGCCTTGGATGTGATCAGGTACAATCAACCTGAAGCAGAAGTAGCAGATATTCATGATGTTTCTAAATTGAAAAAAGATGATCGGATTAGAACCTTATTGAAATCCGGCCAATGTATGGGGTGTTTCTATATTGAATCACCTGCGATGCGTCTTTTGATCAAGAAGCTGGAGGTGGATAACTATTTAACATTAGTGGCAGCTAGTTCAGTGATACGCCCCGGAGTCGCTCAAAGCGGAATGATGCGAGAGTATATTCTTAGACATCGCGACCCTTCTCGGGCTTATGGAGCGCACCCGGTATTATTGAAACTGATGCCAGAGACTTATGGGGTAATGGTCTATCAGGAAGATGTGATTAAAGTGGCTCATTATTTTGCGGGTTTAAGTCTTGCGGAGGCTGATGTATTCCGTAGGGGGATGAGTGGAAAATACCGAAGCCGCGAAGAATTTCAGAATGTACAGCAAAAGTTTATGTCAAATTGTCGAGAAAAGGGATATAACGAGAAGCTTATTTTAGAGGTGTGGAATCAAATCGAGAGCTTTGCAGGTTACAGTTTTGCCAAAGGACATTCGGCTTCTTATGCCGTGGAAAGTTATCAAAGTTTATACTTAAAGGCTTATTTTCCGTTGGAATACATGGTTGCTGTTTTGAATAACGGTGGTGGATTTTATCAAACAGAAATCTATATTCATGAAATTCGGATGCAGGGTGCTCGTATTCATTTGCCGTGCATTAATCGGAGTCGCATTGAGAATGTGATTTATGGGAAAGACCTCTATCTTGGTCTGGATCATCTCAGGGAGCTAGAAAATAGGGTAGGACTGCGGATTCTAAAAGAAAGGGACTTTGGAGGGGCTTTTTTGTCTTTGGAGGATTTTCTTGACAGGGTAACCATCTCCATAGAATCACTTTCTGTTCTGATTCGAATCGGTGCTTTTAGTTTCACGGGGATTGATAAATATGAGTTACTTTGGAAAGCGCACTTTGCTTTAGGGCACTTACAGCGCTTTGAAACACAGCAACGCCTCTTTGTAATCAAGCAATCTTCGCATACCATTCCGGTACTGAAAACTACTACGCTAGAAGCTGCTTTTGATCAGATTGAACTTCTGGGTTTTTGTTTATCATCTCCTTTTACACTGCTTTTAAATCCGGTTGAAAATAAACGCATCGCCATGGATTTTAAAACACGGGTATGTCGACATGTGGATATATATGGCTATCTAGTAACCATTAAACCTTCTCGAACTGTGAAGGGTGATCTGATGTATTTCGCGACGTTTTTGGATCAAGAGGGAGAAGTTTTTGATGCAGTATTGTTCCCTCAGATCGCGCAGAAATACAGCCTTAGAGGAAAGGGGATTTACCGTTTGTATGCTAAGGTAGTGGAAGAATTTGGGTGCTTTACCCTTGAGGTGATCAAGATGAGAAAGGAGCCCTATGTACAGGATCCAAGATTCTCTAGTTGACAGTAACTAAGATGATCAAATCGGTATATTGATCGTTGCTTTGGTTCCGGAAGCGCTAGATGGGTCAAACCTGATTTTGCTGTCAATTCCTTCTAAACGTTGTTCCATATTTTTAATTCCATGTCCATTTTCAATATTTTCTACTGTCATTCCAATACCGTTATCTGAATACTCCACAACAAGTTGGTTACCCACCTTTTGGAAATTGAGCATGACTAAACCTGCCTCACTGTGCTTTTTCATATTGATCAATAATTCTTGTAGAATTCGGTACAAGGTCCTTTGTTTGTTTTCTATTAAGTCATCCCAAGGGATTTCTTTAACACCTTTGCTCAATACTCGGGATCCGTCGTTGTTGTAATTGGATAGAAGTTCTTTTAAGGTTTCTGGGAAATCTGTACCCACGAGGACATCACTGTAATCTCTGGCGATATTACGGGTTTTTCGATAGAGCTTATCTATGTCACTTAAAAGTATGGGTTTAAATGAAGGGTTTAAGGTGTCTTTTTGAATACGTGTCAAAAGATTGAAAACATCATTGGCAACCTCATCGTGAACCTTTTTTGAAATATAGAGTTCCGCCTGGTAAGCTGCAGCTTCTTTTTCCCTTTTATGCTTTTTAATTTGATTTCTGTAGAACAGATAGCCTCCCCCTAAAATGATTATAACAATGAGCGTTAATATGATATTACGTGATTCTGCTTTCGTTACCTCGAGCTCCTGAATGATTGCTTTTGCCTTTAAATTTTCATTTTCTTGTCTATTGTGTTCAACGTCGTATATAATCTTGGCATAATGGTTTTTATTTCGCTCCCTGACCTTATGGATGCTATCACTAAGTTCTATGTATTGCATAGCATATTCTCTAGGGTTTGCTGCAGTCTCTACAAGGATAGACAGGGCATTTAGCTGGTCATCCGGATTGTTATAGGTTTTCGCTGTTTCATAGGCCAGGCTTGCCATTTTAACGGCTTTGGGATCTGAGCGATCTGCATAGTGTTCAGCTAGGTTGACATAACTCCCGTTTAATCTATAAGCTATATTGTTTTGTTTGCGCATCGCCAAGGCTTCTAGCAAATAGTATTCGGCATCCGGGTGCCCAAGTTTACTTTTAGCCAATGCCCAGTTGTTGAGTATTCGGGACTTGTATCTTAATTCTTTAGAAAAGTCAAAAATAGAGTCTGCTCTAAGTTCGGTAAGTATGTCGAAGGCCTTTTTGTAGTTGTGTCTTTCTATTTGAGTTATCGCAATGTTGTTTTTAATATTGTTTTGATACTCCTTATTAGAGGACAATTGGAGTGCCTTATTAAACCAATACAAGGCTTCATTGAAATTGCCTCTCATTTTAGTGATTAAAGCAATGTCGTTATAGATGCTGGAGCGTTTTTCATTATTAGCTGAATTCTCTTTTAAATAGTTAAGACTTTCAATCGCAGTTAATTCAGCTTCTTCATAGTTACCTATTGTTTGTAGAATTAAAGTAAGTAATCTTGAGCGACTGTAAACCTTTGAACTATCTTTTAATTGTTTGTATAGTTCAACACTTTGATAGCCGTTGAATAGAGCACTATCCATCTGACGATTTTTATTAAAGTAAAATGCCTTTAGATAAAACGCATCTGCCATGCCGGATGAGTCTTTGGACTTGTGATGAGCAAAAAGCAGTTTATTGGAATAATGAAGCGCACTATCCAAGGGTCTTTTATTTCCAAAAAGTATAATCCGTTGTCGAAGTATTTTACTATAGGTAGAATCAGATCGATACTCAATAAGTCGTAATGCCCTGAAGTTTGTATGTAGCGCTGCATCGATATTGGAAGATGCCTTTAATTGATCAGCTTGTTTGTATAAGGAGTCTACATAGCTGACGGATACCTGCTGATCGGCAGGTACACTTCCTCCTTCACAAGAGATCTGTAGAGATATCATTATTAGTAATAAGAGGAATGTGAATAGGGTAGTTCGCATTCCTCAAATTTATGAATTAATTTCTTCTAATTGCCATCCGGCTCATCCGGATCTCCTCCATTTGTTGCCCCATCATCATTAGCTTGATGTTGGTAAAGGCTTTCTGTGTCTGAAATATCTTCATTACTACACGAGTACGTACCAAGAATTGTAGCCAAAAGTATGACTCCCAAAAATAATTTTTTCATGATTTTGTGATTAAAAATTCGACAAATGGATTCCCTGTGGCTCAATAGATATGTGATTCCATGGCCGTGGGTTTTCCGCTTTTATTTCGTGGGAAGTAAAAATTCTCGGCGATCAATTGGAGTCACTTCCCAATGGCTCTTTTGAATCGCGTTGAGAATTTTTGTAAGCATGATTTTGCGCTTCGATGATGTTAGCTTGACACCATCTGTATCAATTACTCAGTGGCAAATGAAGTGTAGAAAGTCTAATTAATTGTTGACAAAACCCCGCCATTTTTGGCGAACTGTCCTTGCCAGTTTTGTCCAAAAGCTGCCGTCACAGGGGGTGCGCTTCGAGCTGTGTTTTGAAAAAGGATTTCGGATTGTGGTAAGGGTATAAAAGAAAGGACCAGCACGTAAATTAATACATGCCGGTCCAAATTATTTGTTTTAATCACAGATGATTTAGATGTTCATCTGTGATTTATGAATTTTAAAGTCAATTAAAAGTCTCTGTACTCTCCAGATAAATACTTATTGGCTTTTTCTTCTTTGAACTGTGCATTTTCTGCATCCCAATTCAAGGTTTCTCCTGGGAATCTTCCTGCGATTGTTCCTAAGAGAATGGTTTCAGTTAAACGAGCTGAATAGGAAAATGGAGCTGTACACTCGTCTTTTCCTAGACAAGAATCTATAAACTGATGGTAGTGTTTAGGTCCTTCTGATTCGTAGTTTCTAATAGGTGAACCCAAATTGTGTTTCTTGCTTACCTCTTCAATTTCTTTGGAGATGTCTACATATTCGCCATCGACAATTTTTTGTGGCAATTGCATGAAATGTGGGAGTAATAACCTTCCTTTTTCTCCAATAAACATGGCACCTTGATCTGGAAGTTTACCGCTTTCTGCAGCTGCAACTTCCAAGGAAGTTTTGTCTTTAACACTTTTTGATTCTTGAGCCTCTTCTTTGGCATTATTAGCCACATTCTTAGCTCCCGGTAAAATAAGATCTTCATGAGACTCCGGTGCTCCGGGGCCATCATACCAAACCCATTTTAAAGCTTCTGCGGTATATGGCGTTCCAGGGAATTCATAGGTTACTGTATTGTTCTCCGGGAAACTGAATCCGTTAGAAGGTCTGCATAGGGTAGTAATGGTTCTTGGCACATCTAATTGTAATGCATTATAAGGTGTGTCGAAGATATGGACCCCCATATCACCTAAAGTTCCACAGCCGTAATCTACAAGCTTTCTCCAGTTACCCGGGTGATAAACACCTTTTTTATAAGGTCTTTCTTTTGAGGTTCCAAGCCAAAGATTCCAATCTAAATTTGCTGGTACCGGATCTTCTCCTACAGGAGAATCACCGTCGTATCCCCAATTTTTAGGAGACCAAGCTCTTACCGTATGTACCTTGCCTATTATTCCAGACTGAATTAAAAGGGTAGCAAGTTTGTAATCGTAAAAGGAATGTACTTGTATCCCCATTTGAGTAACTAGGCCTTTTTTAGCAGCCAGTTTATTCATTGCCCTAGATTCAGACACGTAATGGGTCAGTGGTTTTTGACAATAAACTGCTTTGTCTAATTCCATAGCTAACATAGAGGCAGGTGCGTGGGTGTGATCCGGAGTGGATACCACAACTGCGTCTATTTGTTTATCCATTTCTGATAGCATGGTGCGATAATCCGAGTATATTTTTGCATTCGGATGCATTGCTTGAGCCTCAGCCAATAATTTGGAATCTACATCACAAAGTGCGACTACTTTTACAGACTTATGAGAGGAAATTGCTTCTAAATCTGCTCGCCCCATTACACCTAATCCAATATGTGCGGTTCTGACGGTTTTACCTTTTAGTGCTGCATCTGCCAGTGTAGGAATTAACATTACACCTAGAGCACCTAAACTTGATTTTTTGAGAAATTCTCTTTTTTTCATGATGAGAGAAATTTGATTATAATTTTTTAATTTTTATATTTTTAAACCAGATTGGGCTGGAGTGATCTTGAAGTCCAATAAAACCAGTTTTATACTTTCCGTAATCAGGACTGTTTTTCCATTTGTCCGAGTTTTTCTTTTCTACCCATGCCTCATCCCATGGTACAAAGGAAAGCACCATTTCTCCGTTGAGCCAATGTTCAACTCGCCCTGGAGTGAATACAATTTTAGTAGAATTCCATTCTCCTGCAGGGTTTAAGATTTTATCTGCTTTTGGTGGATGCATAGCGTAATCTGCAGCTGTAGATTGTAATGGTTTTAATTCTTCCGGATTCTCGGTATACCCTAGAGAAAGGTTGTATGAGGTAAGATCGTGGATATTTTCATAATTTTCATCATCGATCAACTGGTATTCCGGTGACACTACCGGAGGTCCGTCATATCCTTCTTTTACGTGATAGAATACACCACTATTACCACCTGCAGGTATTTTCCATTCAAGGTATAATTCGAAGTTATCAAACTCTTCCTTGGCATATATGATATCTTTTCCCCCGGTGTAATTTTGTTCCAAACCGAGCTCGGTGTCAAAGGTAAGGGTGCTGTCTTTTACGATCCATCCAGGAGGAAGAGAATCCATATTGTAACCACGCCACCCTTCTGTATTGGTGCCGTCAAATAGATAAATCCATTCTCCGGACGCTTTAGTGGACTCTACTACAGGCTTATCTGTAGGGACAGTTTCTTTTTTTTCTGTGTTGTTTTTACAAGAAAAAACCATGGCTGCACCTAATAACATTATTAAGGTATGCTGCCGTAATTTAATTTTTAATTTCATTGAGTTCATTGTTTATAGTTTGATTCTTTTAAAGAAGCGAACTAATATAGTCATCAATTATAAGGTTTGAAATTTTTTTCTGGATTATTTCATAATTATATAGGTTTCACTTCCTTTCTTTTGAGGAAATCTAGTTATTAATTGTGATTTTGCTTGCGGCAAAATTGCATGTTATTAGGCTATGAGAACTCCTGATTTTAGGCTTTAATTAGGAGTTTCCTTAGGTTTTATGATGCTATGTGCTAGCAAATTTATTGGTATACAGGGATACAGGGGGATAAATATAACTTGGAAATACAGTAGTATTATACAATAGAATGCCACTGGCCTATTCTCAAACTAATCCATCCTTGTCATGAAAAAATACATTTCAGTAACTTGTTTATTTTTATTAATCGGATTGTCTGTAGCTACTTCACAAGTACAGATGGAAAAACTTAACAGAGCATTGATAGCGATACGCACTGGCGATTCAGAGGTATATTTAGGATGGAGGCTTTTTAAGGATGATCCCAAAGGGGTTGGTTTTAATCTGTATAGGGATGGGGTTTTACTCAATGATGCTCCCATTGTCAATTCTACGAACTACCTAGATAAAACAAAGCAAGATGGGGTATATACCCTAGAAATTGCAACGGCTACGGACTCAAAAGCTGAACGCAAACCCATAGCCAGTGCTGAACTCTGGAGTCAAAACTATTTAGAAATACCACTGGATAGACCTAAAGGAGGTACAACTCCTGATGGTGTGGACCACACCTATAGTCCTAATGATGCAAGTGTAGCTGATTTGGATGGAGATGGGGAATATGAAATCGTTTTAAAATGGGCTCCTTCTAATGGTAAAGATAATTCTCACGAAGGCTATACAGGAAATGTATACATAGATGCCTATAAGTTTTCCGGGCAACGATTATGGCGTATTGATCTAGGTGTTAATATTCGAGCCGGTGCTCATTACACACAATTTATAGCGTATGACTTGGATGGTGACGGCAAAGCTGAAGTGGCTTGCAAAACTGCGGATGGAACCAAAGATGGTTTAGGTAATATTTTGGGTGATGGCAACGCAGATTATCGCAATGCTGTTGGTAGGATTATAGAAGGGCCTGAATATTTAAGTGTTTTTGATGGACTAACAGGAGGGGCGTTAAGCACCGTCCTATATGTGCCTGAGAGGGGAGATGTAGGGGCTTGGGGAGATGTTCATGGCAATAGGGTAGACCGGTTCTTGGCGGCAGTGGCTTATCTGGACGGCAAACATCCAAGTTTAGTTATGTGTCGTGGTTATTATACAAGAAGTGTTATTGCTGCTTGGGATTTGGTTGATGGAGAGCTAAAACAACGCTGGGTATTTGATTCGGATTCCCCAGGAAATGAGGGTTATGCAGGTCAAGGGAATCACAACTTAAGTATTGCAGATGTTGACGGGGATTCCAAACAAGAGATTATCTATGGTTCCATGTCCGTGGATGATGATGGACAGGGATTATACACCACTGGATTAGGGCATGGAGACGCTTTGCATGTTTCTGATTTTGATCCCAGTATTCCAGGTCTGGAAGTCTTTATGCCGCATGAAAATAAACGCGATGGGATCACCTTTCGAAAAGCTAAAACAGGAGAGGTTATATGGCAACACAGAAAAAAGATAGACGTTGGAAGAGGGTTGGCTGCTGACATTGATTCAAGTCACGTAGGTGCTGAGTTCTGGGCCCAAGGTGATATGGGGGTATATAATGTTAAGGGAGGGCAGATTTCTGATAAAATTCCACCAATTAATTTTGCGATATGGTGGGATGGTGATTTACAACGCGAACTCCTAGATGGAAATCGTATTAGTAAATATGGTGTTGGAATAATTTTCACAGCAGAGCAATGCCTCTCGAATAATTGGACCAAAGCTACGCCTTGTCTTCAGGCTGACTTATTTGGAGACTGGAGAGAGGAAGTCATTTTTCGAACTCAAGACAATAATGCACTTCGGATCTACATGAATCCCGAAATAAGTGAATTTCGTATCCCAACATTAATGCAAGATCTTCAATATCGTATGGCAGTGGTTTGGCAGAATTCAGGATATAACCAACCGCCTTGGCCGTCCTTCTACATAGGTAGTGGAATGTCACTGAAATGGTGAAGCTTTGAAATAGTGAGTTTTGATATCAAAGGCTCAGTTTTAAGATTTAATTAGATTAAAACATTTTATGGAACCCCTCCCATTGTACTTCCCAATTTCCATCTTTTGGAAATCCTGGAGTTTCTACAGTATTACCCTCCCAACCGGCACACATCAATGCCACAGCTGTAAGTAGGCCACCATTCCCAGGGAGGTAGAGTGTCAATCGTTCGTCTTGATAATTATGGCCGTTAGGAAGATAGGTGTTGGTTTGAATGTCCATGAGTAAGGCTTCTACTGCTTTTTCCGGCAGATGTAATCGGGTTGCGGTCATCGCTGTCATTGGGAAATCCCAGCCCCATGTATCTTCCCAACTCCACTTATCCCACACAAGGTCAAAGGTGTTTCTCATAATTTCTAAATCGACTTTTTCAGTACGTGGTAGCATACCTAGAGTACCGAGTACTGATGGGTGATCTGTTTTAAAAACTGGATTTGTATAAGAGTCTTGTGCACTTTCTGTAGCCAAGTAAACATCACCTAGAACAGGAAGTTTGGAAAGTTTATCTACTACCTCCAACCACTTTGCTGGAGGTGTTTCCCCTAATCTATTCTTCCACGCGATGGCGGTTTTTAATCCCCAATGCCAGTAGTTTAACTCATAGGTGGGGTTGAAGGTTTCAGTAGCTTTAAAGCGTTCCTGTGCGGGAATGACCCCTGGTCCAAGTTCATAACGATCTAATTCTTTATTGTAATGTGCAAAAGAGGCCATAAATTCTGCAGTTGCGAAAACCTTGTCTTTGTAACTATCTAAGGTGGCCTTTGATGGATCTTCTTGGTATAATAACTCGGCGTAGGTGATATAGTGTGGTTGTTGCCATATTAGAAAAGAGCCCACCGAAGAGGGGCTTTCATTGCCAAATGGATCTGTCATTTTTTGCCAGCGAAGTCCCTTAAATCCCTGCCGTTTTGCGAGTGTATACGCCTTTTGTTTAGCCTTTTCATACCAAGGCATTGATTTTTTTAACAAATCACTACGATCCCACAAACTAAAATGAACACCATGCCACCAATGCATTTCGAGGTGAGGCTTACCATACCAACTGTTGTAGGTAAGGCCTGTTTCCTGAGGAGGTTGATTAGAAGTACATTGTATTTTTGTCAAATATTGGGATAAGACAACTCTACGTTCCAACTCAAAAGCTCTTGGGTCGTTGCATTTTGAGAAGTCGACCGCTGCACCACTTTTCCAAAAGGCTTCCCAGCTTTGAGTACTGTTTGTTTTGGTTTGATTAAAATCAGGGAGGGCTTCATTTGAAACAGCAGTGCCAAAATAGACGCTCATGGAAAAACTATTACGTTCTGGTGTTATAAGGTAATAATGGGCCTGTTTTTTGGCTATTTTAGCTTCTGGATCATCCCATTGAAATTGCACATGATAGGTGAGCGAGTCCATTTGATGTGTAATAAGTGCCTCGTTTTTGCCACTTTTCTTTAAAGTGGATTTATAATTAAAGTCTGCTTCCCATTGCACTCCAGTATCTTTCCAAGCTCCAAAGGGATAAGGGATACGAAATCTCACCTTTAGTCTGTCTTTTGAAATTAAATCGGAGGTGACCTTAAAGGCAACAAGATCCTGGTTTTGGTGGGCCGTGGTTTCAACTTGTACCAAGGATCCTTCGACCTTGAATTCGCTATGGATAATTCCGGTCCATAAATCCAGTTTTTGATGAATTTCTTGTATATCCTCTTGTGTTGCGGGTTGACCATCTTTTTTGGTAATCTCAAAACCGAGGTTCCCCAACTGCAAGCGATGGGGGTTTTCCCGAAACCAATTCACTGCATTATTTCGTCGTTCCGGAGTTTTAATTTGTACGGAATACGGCACCTTTCTTTCGTATTGATCATAGGCTCTATTGGTCAAGTCAAAGGTATAATCATTGGGGTTCTTGAATCGATCCCAACCCCAAGAGGATTGTGTTCCCAATGCGATTCCCGCTTGATAATGTTCTGGGAAGCTTTGTAATCCTGAGGCGTCCACCGTAAAGGCGAATTGACCATTGCCAACACTAAGCGAGGCTAGAGTATCGACTGAAGTTATTTTTACATTGTGCCGGCTCACCAGTGCTTTTCGGTCAATTTTCTGAGCGTAAAAGCAAGAGCTTACTACACACAGTAGTAGGGTGATTTTGATGGTTAATCGAGATAACGTTTTCATAGTTCTTTTACTTTAATAGCGTGATACTCATTATGCCAATAATAACTTCGTTGGCTAAGGTTGTTAGTTCTAAATGATCGAGCTCTTTAGAGGGATCAATACTCAGATCCAGTACGGTGGCAGCACCTCCGTCAATTGCGTAGTCGGTAAATCCTTTTATACTGGTATAATCCTTAAACTTAAGATGGAATTCTCCTGTTTTCAAATGAAGTCGAAGGGGAGAATCAGCTGAAATCTTAAAGGCATAGTGATCGGTGTAGTAATCTTGTTCGATCGGCCACCAATTCTCAGGGTTTTTAAGTAAGAGCTGTGAGCTGCTCCCGTCCTTGTAATGTATGGTGATACGCCCGTTTGTCAGATGTGATTGCATTGGGTTTGTGGTTCCCGTCATTAATAAATACATATGGCGAGCTTTTCCTTTTAAAGGAACCGTTACACTCTCGGGATAATTATCCCACATCGATGTAAAGACGATATCATTATTTTCTTTCGGCGCTATGGCAAACGGAATGTTTTGAAAATATACAGATCCCTTGTTTTTTGCAGCCAGATCTTTCAGTCCTGAAGCATCTATATCAGGCCGTATATTAGGGTAACACCAATTTCCAATACCCTGTAACGGTAGTTGAAGGGTAGGAGAGTTCACTCTTGGAGAGCTGTACTGCTCCTTAAAAATTCGATTTACCTTATTGTTGTAATACGAACTTAGGTCAATAGTCTGAAATTCATCACTTTCTTTTGCCTTAATTTTCCAATTTTGCACTTTATAAACTGGTGCAGTACAACCTTTAATATATAGGCTGTTAGTCCCAGAAACGAGTTCGTCCGCCTCTAAGGAAAGCGTCCCTTTCTCTGGGGATGATTTTATGGTGTTTTTGTTTACTATAAATTCTAGTTCAGGGATAGAGGTTTTATTGCTCTTATACTCAATTAGGGATCCTTTGTTTGTTGCTGTTGTTGCTGTTATTTCTATGTCTTGGTTGATTTGAATATCAATGGGTTCCCACCACTGAAAGTTTCCTTGTTGGAGCTTTAAAAAGAAAGTCTTGTTACCCAAGGTACTTTGAAGGGCTCCACTTAGGTGATGTTTTTGAAGTTGTTTCGATTTAAATACAGACTGAGGATCATAAAAATCTTTAAAGGTCAATTGATCATTCGACAGATCAAAATTATTTCCGATGGTAAAATTTGAAGTGTAGTTGAGCCTATGGATGTCTTCACCTTTCCATTTGATTTCAATGGTATACTCCTGTTGATAGGGCGCATAGATGATTAACTTAGGTGTTACTAGAGCATTGGTGTCTACGCTCCAATTCCTGCTAAGTTGTTGGTTTATTTTAATGTATTCTATTTCTTGTTTTTTTGCAGCTATGGTTAATTTTAATGCCATAGGGTTATGTGTGCTTGGGGTAATTTTGTAGTAACTTGTACCCCGTTTGTAATTATAGCTATAACTCAGATTAGGAAGTTTAATTTCTGCGTGTTCCCATTTTGATGGAAAGCCAGGTTGTATACTTAAGGTGTCAGCTAGGGCGTTGGGTCGTATGCCGAACAATCCCTCGGTTAAACTACGTGCAGCCATAGCGATGGGGTCCGCAAAATCCCGGTAGAGCTCTCCACGCATGGCATCGTAAAATGAAAGTTGTTGGAATCCACCGGGGGATGCACCTAAATACATACTTTCGACAATCGCACTCTGCCATAATTTAAATGCTTTTTCAGGTCGTTGCCCTTGCCAATATGCCAAAGAGGTATGTAAAATCTCTGCCAGTGCCACATTATTTACAGACCAAGTATAGGGTTGCCAGTTTGTAGTGGAAATTAAGGCCAAATCATCTAATGGTAACCCAATAGCTTTGACAGGAATATGTGGAATCTCGGTATCCACATAACGCAGCATCTGATAAGCCTGAAATGGATTTGCCGCACCTTCATCAATAGGATGGTAGATGGACCATATCCCAGGCTGGTCATGTAGTAATTGATTTCCTAGGATGTCTTTATACTCTGCGAAAACTCCTTTGTTTTCAATCCATAATTGATCATTTAATGCTTTTTGAATTAGCTCAGCTTCTACTTTATATGGTGTAATTTCAGACTCCGGAAGCTCAAGTTTTTTTCCGATGGCATAGGCCAATTTGTTGGCATTTAAATTATAAGCACTGGAATAACTGACGGATCCTCCACTGTATTGAAGCGCATCACTTGCCCAAATACAGGCATAGGCGTCGTATAGATAATTGTTGTCTGCATCAAAGTTTCTCTTTTCCCAATTGAGGTGCCTTTTGAGGTAGGGCCACATCTTTTTAATAAATGCTGTATCTCCTGTCCATAAGTAATGACGAAGTACTTGATTGAAAAACACAGAATTCATGTCGTAATGATGGGCAACGGTGTTATTGTTTGGATGCCTGCTGATGTAACCACTACTGAACATCGATGTTCCTATTTCCTCCTTTTGCCTTGCATAATTCCGAGTAGTATCAGGAACCACAGGGCCTGTAGCAGGATGGATTACTTGTGAATTTGCATAGCTGTAAAAATGAGATTCTGCACGATCCTTCCATCCTAATGGATCAGCCACAGAAGCCCCTCTCCATGCGTTTAAGTGCATACGCCATGCGATAGATCCATGTAAAAATGCAGGACTTTCCCAAACAGCATCTGCTGCGATGGAAAGTGCTCCTCCAAGGGTATTGATAAATGGGTCCGGAGTGTTGACCTTTATTATTGATGCCTTCGTTTGCACTGCTTTAAGCGCCGCGCTGAATTCTGTTTGAAGGCCTTCTTGGTTTTGTTCTGGGAATTTTTCACTGTTCTCAAATTTCCAGTATTGTGTTTTTTGTATGGCCCTTAATTTTCCAGTAATCAGCGGATGGTTGTCCGCTTTAGACCTATAAACAGTTAATGGGGTTTCTTGGTGAGATGCTGAGGCAATTTTAACTTCGGATTCGGGGAATACCCCATACATACTCTTGTTGTTTCCGGTTTTATGCTTGTTATTTCTAGAACCGTAGTTTACTTTGAAGGAGCTTTCTTTTAACTGATAGTCGTTATCTAGACAGTACTGCGGTTGCAGATAAAAGACAGATTCGGGATCTGCGCCAATGTCACCGCTTCTCCAAAACTTTTTCCCACTGGCACCGCCATAAACCCAAAGTAGCGATATTGATTCGGGAATATTCTGGGCTTGTAGCTTTAATATAAAGCCTTCAGATTCTGCTAAAGCCACAAGACTGAGTTGAATTTCACCATTGTGCAACATTGGATCTTTTATAGTGTATGACATTACTCCTGGACGGTATAGCGTTCGTATTTGCTCAGCAGTGGTAATCCATTTACTCTCTCCATTTTTACTAGCAATTCCCAACTTGAAATTCCCTCCCATACCAGGCATGTACATTGCAAATTCCGGTAGATCACCTGCCTCGACTCTAAATCCCGTGTTTGTACCATATAAGGCGCGATTAAAGCGGCGATTGCCATGTGATAATTCAAAACCATCTCCCTTTGGAAGGTAGTGAACCGTCCGTATGCTGTCATGCCAAAAGCTGGAACTTTGAGCATTAGAAATGCTAATACATCCCAGCCATAGAATCGTAATAAGGTATTTTAATCGTTTCATTTGCTATAGGGGATGGGTTTAAAATTCAAGTGGAAATGATCCATTTTGTTTTTCATAAGGCTGCTTCTTATGAAGGTGAATATTTAAAAATATTCTCGCAAATCCATCCTGTACCTCCACCTAAAAAAACTACCCCTAAATTTTGGGGCAGTATCTGAGAAAGTTTGAAGGCTATTTTTTCTTTTGGTAGTATTTACTAAAGAGCAGAAACAAAGCTCCACAGCACAACCAAGTCGGTAGGGTTACAAAGGATAAAAAGATATCGAATTGAACAGAGATTAAATAGAAAACACCAAAACTTATAACCCAGGCCCACAATACGGCAGGGTTAAAGTCTATTTTTGATTTTTCAGCATAAAAGGCTTGAATTCCTGCCTTTTTGGAAAAGAAATAATCAAAGACAACAATGGCACCTATGGGAGCCAAAATAAAGCCGTATAAGGCCACGAAATCTAAGAGCTTCATGGCAAAAGCAGGGAATAAGCCTGCGATTGTAGCCACGGAACCTGCTATTAGGGTCACCTTAAATGTTGAGAGCTTTGGCATCACGGCTTGAAAGGCCAATCCCGCTCTGTAAATAGTCGGATTTGCTGTGGTCCATCCTGCCATAATCACTGCGATGATTCCGAAAACACCAAGGGCATTATATGCTAATGGACCTGGCGCTACCGTTGGGGCCTGTCCACTAGCTAAAAATCCTTGAGCCTCTGGTGTTTTTAGGTATACCGCATACAAAAGTGCTGCAGCGATCCATGCGATATAATGACCAATATAGATGCCGGCTGCTGTAGTCCAACCCAGGGATGGGGACTTTGCAAAACGAAACACCGATAAATCAGACATACCAATGTGCATGGCGGCATTGGCAAACCAAGACCACAAGAATACATGCCAGAAGGTATATTTTATTTGACCGGGAAAAGGTTCACCCCCTTCTCCCCAAATGTTCCAAAATTCTGAAAAGCTACCAACCTCTAATTGGTACAGCGCAACAATTCCACTGGCAATAAATGCCAGAACAATAAAAGGAGACATCCAATTCGCTGCTTTGGCTACTGTTGAATATCCCTTTGCTGCAATAAATGAAATAAGCCCTCCTAAGACTAATACGATAATAATCCAAGTCATTCCATTGGGGAGAGTATCGGTCAGCTGTGGCATTTTCATATCAAAAGGGATACCAATCGCGGTAGCAGAAACCGTAATCATGGCTCCCGCTAAAAAACAAAAGAGCACCCCATTGGCGACATTATAATAGGTGACCAGTTTTTTTCCACAGATCTTTTCTAAATGAAAATAGAGGGTATATCTGAATTTTGTTCCGATTTCAGCGGTTAAAAATCGCCAACTCAGCACTGCCATAAGATTGCCGAGTAAAAGCCCGACTATGAGATCAAAGGCAGATACCCCAGTGGTCAAAAATAAAGGGCCAATGACAAACTCAGTTCCAGCTGCATGCTCACCAGCATACATGCCTAAGAAGCTTTTCCAACCTTTTAGTTTTGAATCCGGGACGCGTTGTCTTTCGTACTCTCCGGATTCGATTTGCTCTATGTTTTCTACTGCGGTATGTGGTGTTGTCATTAGTTATCGGTATTTTAAATTAAATGTTTTGGGAGATCGCTTACTTTTTCACAGCATAATTGATCTAAAACTTGTTTTAACTGAACTTTCAGCATGGAGATTGTGTGATCTCCACCTTTCTCTCCTAGGGCTGCTGCCCCATACATAAATGATCTGCCCAGGAAAGTGAACTTGGCTCCACTGGCTATGCTTCGCGCAATATCAGGACCTGATCGTAGGCCGCTGTCCATCATAACTTCAATTTGATCGCCGTATTTAGCGGCTATATTGGTCAGTGGTTTTATGGTGGACTCACCTGCATCCAATTGGCGTCCTCCATGGTTGGAAACAATCACACCGTCAAATCCCAAACGAATGGCTTCTTGGGTGTCTGCCTCTGAACTCACGCCTTTAAGTACTAATTTCCCTTTCCACTGGTCACGTATTGGAGCAATGCGTTCAGGGTTAAGTCTTCCTGAGAAGGTTTGGTCCATGAATTTTCCCAATTGTGTTAAGTTTAAACCATCGGGCATATAAGGTTTAAGGTTTTCAAAATTTGGCTGACCGTGTTTCAGGGATTCAAACGCCCATTTTGGTTTGCTTAGAATTTGTAATATGTTCTCCAGGCTCATTTTTGGAGGGAGTGCCAATCCGTTTCTAAAATCTCTTGGACGGTAGCCGAAGGTGGGTACATCGCATAGCAGCACCAATACTGGACACTCTGCTGCGGCCGCTCTGTTTATAATATCTTTTCGTATAGAACTGTCAACGGGGTTGTAGAGTTGAAACCACGCATTACCCTGGGTGAGTTCACTTGCTCTTTCAATAGTACTGGTGGATACCGTACTCAAAATAAAGGGGATGTTGTGCTTAAAAGCTGCCTTGGCAAGTATTTCAGGAGAATTAGGCCACATAAGGCCTTGTAAGCCAACAGGTGCTATGCCAAAAGGGGCATCGTATTCACGACCCAATAAGGTAGTTTTTATCGTGGAGTCCTTATAATTATTCAGATACCTAGGTTCCAGTTGTACATCTCTAATCTCGGATGTGTTTCTGATTATATTGACATCCTCGTTACATCCGCCATCCAGGTATTCGAAGGCGAATCGAGGTATTCTTTTCTTAGCTTTTTCTCTTAAATCTTCTACCGAAGGGTATTTGTAATTAAATGATAATGCCATTTTGTACTTACTTAATGATCAGGGGAACATGTTTTTTTAATGCGTAATTTTTTTTAAGAAACTTGGAATTGAGTTTGGTGTCTGAAATACTGATCGCTGCTCCCAGGGCGGAACCCAATGAGGCATCAGTGGTACGTAATTCCATATTTCTCATATAATGAGAAAGGAGTTTAATATAGACATCATTATCGCTAAAACCGCCATCCACATATAACTTTGAGATGTCATCTGAACCTTTTGCAGTTTGGATGCTCTTTACTTGTAATTTCACAAGTTCTATCATCAGGTGGTGATAAGCATCATCAAAATTATCATAAGGGAGCTCAGTATCTTTTCTGTCGTCTTCATTTTTAATACTCTCCCATTTGAATAGATGTTCAAACTCCTTGGTAATTTCATAGTAGGCTTCTTCATTAAAGCTCACCGACTTGTGATAGTCCGCTGCAACCTCGTAATGTGAGGCTAATTTTTGAACTTGAATCTTGTATTCATTCCCCAAAAACAGTCTCGAAGCCTTGACTTGTTTTCCATTGATTCGCATGTAATTGATGCAATTAGTTGACACTTCTTCTTCAGTGAGCGCTGTTGAGGTAAATGGATTTAGGGCAATGCTCCAGGTGCCAGTTGAAACTAAAATAAAAGGCGCTTCTAAACTTCTCACATAGGGTAGAAGTGCGGCTGAACTATCATGTATGCCTACTCCTATTTTAATACGTTTACCGTTGTAATTCATATTGATACTGGTCTCGGTAGAGACAATAGGAGGGAGGATTTTGTGAATGCCTTCCAGGTAAACCCATTGGTGATAATCCTTCTTGTGGTAATCCCAAAGGCTGGTATGACAGCCAATGCTGGTGTATTCACTCAGTGGAATTCCAGTAAAAATAAAGCTGAGGTACTGCGGAAGATGGAGGGAATACTTTATTTTTTTGAAAACTTCCGGTTTGGTATGCTTTAGCCAATACAATTGCATGCCAGAATTCAAAAGTCCTTCTTTAGAAGAACCGGTATGCTGTGCGAAGGTTAATTCAGGACCATAAGTCTTGTAGAATGTATTGATAATATCCTCAGAAATTGGTTTGGTGTAATTATACAATGGACTTATTGCTTCTCCATTTTCATCAATATGAACAAAACTAGCACCATAGGAAGAAAAATTAATGGCCTTGATGTCGTACTGATCCGTGGCTATGATTCTATTGAATAAAGCCTTTAACCAGGTCTGTAATTTATGGAGGTCCTCCGTTGGATACCCATCAGAATCGAATATATGATCGAACTTGGTGTACTCCCGAAAAACTTCCTGAAAATCCTCATCAAAAAGGAAGAATTTTTTATTGGTTTTTCCGATGTCAAATACAGCTGTTACTTTCTTTTTCATCCTCCTTTATTATAAACCTGTAGCTACCGTGTTCTTTCCTCTCTCCTTTATTAATTGTTCTCTAACGCCTAATTTGCGATAAGTAGTTAAAGGATCTAGTGGCGCATTTGACTGAAGTCTAGCTTGTTTTACAAGAGGTCTGACATCTGTAAGGTAGGCTTCCTGTAGTATTTCTTGGCATAAGCTAACATCGTGTTGTTGCTGTGCCTGTTTTAGGCGCTGTTGATCCACCAATAAGGCTTTAGCATAGGTGATTTGTATTGCTTCTAAAGATTGTATCAGGTCCTCTAAGGGATCCTTTAAGTTGTGACTAGCATCAATCATCCATGAAAGTTCAGGATTTTGAGGGTTATTTGCCATTCCATACACCAATTCATTAAAGATTAAGAACAGCGCATAAGGCTTGATAGATCCTACAGTAATGTCGTCATCTCCATACTTACTGTCATTAAAATGGAAACCTCCTAATTTACCTTTAAACATCAAAGTAGATACGATCTGTTCAATGTTGGTGTTTGGAAGGTGGTGTCCGAGATCAACTAGGGTATAGGCTTTCTCTCCACATTCATTTGCCAACATAAAAGAGGTTCCCCAGTCTTGGATTACAGTACTGTAAAAGTGAGGTTCATAAGGTTTATATTCAATAAATAACTTCCAATCCTCAGCTAGAGATTTATAGATTTCTTTTAAACTATCTTGGGTATGGGATAACGCGGTCTGAAAATTAGTCTGTCCAGGAAATGAACTTCCGTCAGCCAGCCAAACAGTGATACTTTTGGATCCAAGTTTTTCTCCAATTTGAATGACCTCCTTGTTATGAGCGATGGCCTGTTGTCTCGAATCTGCACTGCTGTTACTTAAGGATCCGAACTTATATGAATGTTTTGCTCCTGTTGAATCCTGGAAAGTATTAGAATTTACAGCATCAAATTTTAAATCGAGTTCTTGTGCTAATTCTTTAATGGCTTTATAATCCTTCGGGATATCCCATGGAATATGCAGTGAAACAGCTCCTGCAGTACGTGTTAAACTGTGAAGTACGCCTATATCTTCGAGCTTGTGCTCTAAGGATGCAGGCTCACCAAAATAGGAGTATCTTCCAAATCTAGTCCCTCCAGCACCTAATGCCCAACTCGGGATGGCGACTTGGAACGCAGCCAGTTTATCGATTAGCGGTTTTACTTCAATATTTTGTTTTGACAACCTATTGGCTAGATGATCAAATTGTTCGTTATGGTTGGAAATTTCTTTTGAATCGGAACTTAGCTTGTTTGGGTTGATTATCATTTTGAGTGTGTTTAATCTTTAATTTGTATTCATGCAATTTAAAAAGAAACCCTCATAGGATATGAATACCTATGAGAGATTCCTTAAGCTAACTAACAACTATACATTTATCGAACAAATGCATTTGCCATACCACCGTCAACATTGATGATGTTTCCGGTTGATTTATCCAAGGTTGCTATGAGCGAGAACGCTGCATTTGCAATATCCTGCGGATATATAATTTCGTTGAGTAAATTTCTTTTAGCGTAATGTGCAGGAAGCTCATCTACAGAGATTCCATAGGCCTTGGCTCTACCTTCTGCCCATGCGCCTTGCCATATCTTACTGCCCACAATGACGCCATCCGGGTTTACCGTATTTACTCTGATTTTATCAGCAGCTAGTTCGGCGGCTAGAAGGCGTGTCATATGGAGTTGGGCGGCTTTTGCTGTTCCATAACCTACATTGTTAGGTCCTGCAACCAGTCCATTTTTACTCGCAATATTGACTATATTTCCGCCGAGTCTTTGTTTTCTAAGAATACTCACACCATGTTGTGCCATTAAAAACTGTCCTTTTACCAGGATATTTTGTAGTATTTCCCAATCCTTCAAGGTGGTGTCTTCCAATGATTTTGAAATTGCCAATCCGGCCGAGTGAATGATAATATCTACTCCGCCAAAAGATAGGCAGGCCTGATCAAATGCTTTTTTAATCGATTCCTTATCGGTGACATCGCATACTGCTGTGGTAACTTGGTCTTTTTTATAAGTTTGTTCAGCTTCTTTTAAGGATTGTTCACTGATGTCAGTAAGTACTACATTAGCACCTTCAGCTACTAATTTATCGGCTATGGCTTTACCAATTCCACCTCCGGCACCTGTGACTATCGCTACCTTTCTTGAGAGTGGTTGTTCAGCAGGCATGCGTTGTAATTTCGCTTCTTCCAACAACCAGTATTCAATATCAAAGGCTTCTTGTCTTGGCAGTGCAGTGTATTTAGATATAGCTTCTGCTCCGCGCATGACATTGATGGCATTGACATAGAATTCGCTTGCAACCCTTGCAGTTTGTTTATTCTTTGCAAAGGAGAACATTCCTACGCCAGGATAAATGATAATGACTGGATTTGGGTCCCGCATCGCTGGGCTGTTAGGATGCTTACAACTGTTGTAATATTCGCTGTACTCTTGACGATACGATTCAAAAGAAGGCGTTAATTTTTCTAATAAAATAGTGGTGTTTGATAAATCTTCATCTTTATCAATATCTAAAACCAAGGGTTGTATTTTGGTTCTTAAAAAATGATCCGGGCATGAAGTTCCCATCGGTGCTAATCTTTCTAGATCATGACTGTTGATGTACTGCATGACTGTTTCACTGTCCGTAAAGTGTCCTATCATTGGTTTTTCTGATGAACACAAACCTCTTAGTAGCGGCATTAATTGCGACGCCTTTGCATTACGGTCTACAGAAGAATAGCTTTTAGTCTTTTCTCCACCGAACACACTTCCATTTTCAGCGATTTTTGTCTCGATATAAGTGGATGCTTTTTCAATAACCTCCAAACTATTCATATAGCACTCATAGGAGGTGTCTCCCCAGGTAAATAAACCATGGCTGCCAAGAACAATACCTCGGATTCCGGGATTGTCATTTAGACATTTTTCCAATTGTAATCCAAGATCAAACCCTGGCCGTTGCCATGGTACCCAGCCCATAGTGTCGCCCCAAATTTCTTTGGTAATTTTTTCACTATCCTTTGCTGCGGCAACAGCAATAAGTGCATCCGGATGAAGGTGATCGATATGTTTAAATGGTAATAATCCGTGCAGAGGGGTGTCGATTGAAGGTGCTCTACTATCTAAATCGTAAATACAGTGATTGAACAAACCCACCATTCTATCTTCATCTGAAAGTCCTTTGTATACATTCTTTAAATCACGCAGTCGATCGGTGTAAAGGCCAGCTATACCGGCTCGCGTCAAGGTGCCTATATCGCCCCCGGACCCCTTTATCCACATCACTTCAACGGGTTGATTTGTAAGAGGATCTTTCTCAAGAGTTTTACAACTTGTATTACCTCCTCCGTAATTTGTTATTCTTAGGTCAGCACCTAATATATTGGATCTGTATAGAAACAGCTCGACTTCATTTCCTTCTAACGCTTTGGCTTTATGATCATCCCAAAGGTAATTTACATAATTAAAGGTTTTGTCCATTTTTGTGATCTAATTGGTTTCAATAGTTCAAATGTAACTGTTAAAAAACACCTGCGTATCCTGTGGTGTACTGCAAGTAATTAAAAACTTTAAATATGTTAAATCTTATGATTATTTTTATTAAAATTTAATATTACATTAATTATTTGTAGAATTACACACAAAATATAAATAATCATGAATTCCTCAGCTATGCATTCTGAAATTAATATAACGATTGATGAAAATTCCAGAGTGCCAAAATACAAGCAAATCGTTGACTCCATTATAGAAGACATTAGCAAAGGTAGATTGCCTTTTGGACAAAAGATTCCCTCTATTAACGAGTTAAGTGAGAGCTGCTATCTGTCAAGAAACACGGTGGAAAAGGCTTATAAATTGCTCAAGGACCGAAAGGTTATTGTATCGGTTAAAGGAAAGGGATATTATACCGCCAAAACTGATTTGATCTCCAAGGTAAATGTCTTTTTTATGATTAATAAACCGAGTTCGTACAAAATGATGATCTACAATTCTTTTGTGGATGCTATAGGTGTAAATGCACATGTGAATCTCTTTATTTATCATTGTGAAGAATCTCTTTTTATTAGAACCTTAGAGAAGAGTTTAGGCGCCTATGACTACTACATCATAATGCCTCACTTTAGATTGGAAGACTCGAGTCATGTGAGTTATTCGGAGGCAGTATTGGATGTTATTGAACAAATTCCAAAGGATAAATTGATTATTATGGATAATGCCAAACCCTTTATTCAAGGTGAATATGGTTCGATTTACCAAGACTTTCAAAATGATATATACCAGGCGCTCAAGGAAGGATTAGATCGGCTTAAGAAGTATGATAAAATTATATTAGTCTACCCTAATAAATCAGTGCATCCTTATCCAAAACGGATAATGCTTGGTTTTCGGCAGTTTTGCGTGGAATATGATTTTGACTTTGAAATCCTAGATCAGATTTACGATGATATGGAGCTTCAGAGCAAGGATATTTTTATCACCATAGAGGAGATGGACTTGGTGAATCTCGTGCGACAGATCCGTAAAAAAGGATTAAAACTCGGAAAAGATATTGGGATTATTTCTTACAATGAAACCCCACTTAAAGAGTTATTAGGCATTACAGTGATTAGTACGGATTTTAAAGCCATGGGGGAAACTGCGGCTTATATGGTGCTTAAAAACAAGAAAGAAAAGGTTAAGAACGTATTCAAATATATCGAACGTAATTCCCTTTAATGTTATACCTCAGTACAGTACAGGATAGTAAACAATTGTAAACATAGTAACTTGTAGGACATTACAACCGAACTATGCGTGCAAAACAATTTAGGATTCTTTTCGTAGCGCTTTTGCTATGCGTATCTACATTTGGACAACACCAAGAAAAACCTCAATGGGGTTACCAATTTGGATCCCAAACTAAAGCAACAACATCATTTATTGCGGTACAAACTCCCAGTTCGTGGAAATATGGATCTTATGGCTTTGATTTCGATACCGCTGAAGCAGTTCATATGATGGACAAAGGGATGATAGCTACTTCTTCGGTATACTTTTCCGTGTCGGTAGCCCCTGGAAATTACCTGGTGAGCATATGCTTTGGAAGTGAGGATACACCAAGTGTGAATTCAGTAAAAGCAGAGTCTAAAAGACTTCTAGTAAATCAGCTAGAGCTTCAAAAAGAAACGCATAAAGTACTTGAATTTGTGGTGCATGTTCAAAGTAAAAAAATAGATTCAACAGAGGAGGTTCGCTTAAAACCTCGAGATGTAAATGCACTAAATTGGGACGCGAAACTCAGCCTAGAATTTTTAAGTGGGACGGCTATTGAAAGCCTTAAGTTTATAAAACTTGACTCCATACCAACACTCTTTCTAGCGGGTGATTCTACAGTCGCTGATCAAGATCTGTCACCATGGGCTTCTTGGGGACAATTCATTACCCAGTATTTTAACGGCTCTATTGGAGTGGCCAATTATGCGGCTTCTGGAGCGTCACTTCCCTCTTTTAAAGGGAGAAAGCGTTGGGATAAGATTTTGAGTTTAATTAAAAAAGGTGATTATGTGATGATAGAGTTTGGGCATAATGACGAAAAAATTAAAGGAAAAGGGGCTGGTCCTTGGGCATCCTATACTGCATTGTTAAAGGCATATGTGACTGCTGCTAGAAGCAAGGGAGGAATTCCTATACTTATAACGCCGCTACAGCGTCGTGCCTTTGATGATAACGGAAAGCTCAAACCTACCCATGGTGATTATCCAGATGCCGTAAGAGCAGTGGCAAAATCACTTTCTGTACCCCTGATTGATCTTACTAAAATGTCTTCGGTTCTCTACGAGTCTTGGGGAGCAAAGGATTCTAAATATGGTTTTGTTCATTACCCTAAGAACAGCTTCCCTGGGCAGGATATGGAGCTGAAAGACAATACGCATTTCAATGATTTTGGAGCTAACGAAATTGCCTTATGCGTAGTTCAGGCCATTAAAGACTTGGACATAGACCTTAAGGGCCATTTAAAATCTATAAAGGAATATAACCCCAAAGATCCTAATCGTATCGAAGATTGGACTTTGCCGATGAGCCCCAGATTTGAAGTTAAAAAACCAGAAGGAAATTAATAACCAACGCACCATTGCATCATGATAAATAAATTTAATATAAAAACCATAACTACTACACTGACACTAGTTTTAAGTGCTGCCATATGTTTTGGACAGCAAACAAAAAAAATATACCTCTCAGGAAAGGATTTTGAAAATCCTGTAGCTTGGGAGTTTTTTTGCACCGATGGACAAAACAGCAATACCTGGACAACTATAAATGTTCCTTCAAACTGGGAACTCGAAGGCTTTGGTGAGTATACGTACGGAAGGTGGTATAAAGAGTTACAGCAGGATGAGCCTAGTAAAGAAGAAGCCTTTTACAAACATCAGTTTAAAGTGCCGAAGTTGTATGAGGATCAACAGGTACGTATTGTCTTTGGTGGCGTGATGACCGATACCGAGGTTAAGGTAAACGGAAAGTTGGCTGGGGAGGTTCATCAGGGTGGATTTTATGAATTTAGTTATGATATTTCTGATTTAATCGCCGGTGATGGAGTTAATTTACTGGAGGTACATGTTAAGAAACACTCGGATAATTCATCAGTAAACAATGCCGAGCGTAGGGCAGATTGGTGGCTATTCGGTGGTATTTACAGACCCGTATGGCTCGAGATTAAACCAAAATCACATATAAATCATTTGGCTATAGATGCTAAAATGGACGGAAACCTCAACATAACATTGGAGACGGAGAACCTCCCAAAAAATGCCTATATCGTAGCTGATATTGTTGCTGTTACGGCTCCGAAAAAAGACTTCCCCGCACAAAAAAGCAGTATGGATAACTCAAAGCAGACCATCAGCTTTCAGTGGGAAGACATTGCTTTATGGACTCCAGAAACACCTCATTTGTATTTGCTGAGACTGCAACTCAAAAAGGGAGATCAGCTCTTACATCAGGTTGAAGAGCGTTTTGGATTTAGAACCTTAGAATTTAAACTTAAAGATGGTATTTATCTTAATGGAACCAAGGTAGTTTTTAAAGGGATCAATCGCCATTCATTGTGGCCAGAATCCGGACGGAGTACTACCAAGGAACTTAGTATAATGGATGTGAATCTGATTAAGGATATGAATATGAATGCGGTTCGTATGCACTATCCTCCAGATGATCATTTTTTAGACGCATGTGATTCCTTGGGACTTTTTGTGCTGGATGAATTGGCTGGTTGGCACGGACGTTATGATGAGAAGAAAGGTGCTAAATTGATCAAAGAAATGGTGGACAGAGATGTGAATCATCCGTCGGTTACCATCTGGGATCAGGGCAATGAAGGAGGGTGGACTGATGCCTTGGATGCTGTATTTTATCAGCGTGATCCACAACAACGCTTGGTCATTCATCCTTGGGCAGACTACAAGGGTTGGGACACTCATCATTATCCTACGTATTTAACAGGAGTTCACAGGTTTGTCAATGGTGAAAACGTATTCTTCCCCACAGAGTTTATGCATGGGACTTATGACAACGGACATGGTGCGGGGTTGGAAGATTTTTGGAAACGCTATAGTGAGAGCCCTCTTTTTGCCGGTGGGTTTTTATGGGCCTTCTCTGATGGAGCGGTACTCCGTTCGGATTGGACCGGAGATACAAAGTATGATTCCAAAGGGTCATTGGCTGCAGATGGAATTTTAGGACCCCATAGAGAAAAGGAGGGAAGTTTTTATACGGTAAAACAAGTGTGGAGTCCAATTCAAATTGATCCACTGAGAATTACGGAAAGCTTCACAGGTAAATTACTTATTTCCAATGGTTACCTGTTCTCAAATCTAAACAGTATCAAGATGCAATACAAATTAATGCAACTTCCTGATGCGATGTTTTACAAGGATCAAAATGTGCAAATTATAGCCGAAGGGGAGCTTGACTTGCCTAGTGTTTTACCAGGAGAAAAAAGGAATGTAACAATAGCGTTACCTTCTAATTTCTTTGATGGTGACTGGTTGGAAATCAAAGCAACTGACTCTTATGGAAGAACTATAAATACCTGGACTTGGCCAATTCACAGGCCTAGTTATTACAGCGATAAGTTGATCAAGAAATCAACTTCCAAAAACGCTAAGGCGAGTGTTACTCAAACTGAACAAGCCGTGACTCTAAAAGCAGGAGGCATTACAGTACAAATAGGAAAAACGGATGGTTTGATTAAACATATCAGTAATGCGTCAGGGGAGGTTCCGTTTAACAATGGACCAATACCCATAGGATTTAAAGCAGAAGTTGAAAAAGTAGCGATGTCCATGGAAGGTGATTCGGCAGTGTGTTATATTGATTACAATGGCGGTATTGATCATATCAAGTGGACCATGTATCCCGATGGACGCCTTAAAATGCATATGCTTGCACTTAAAAACGCAGGACGAAGCAATGGTTTTGACGGGGCGTTCTATCAACCCGATATCAATATTTTTGGGATTACATTCTCGTATCCGGAACAAGGGGTAGAGGGCATGAAATGGCTTGGAAAGGGACCATACAGAGTTTGGAAAAACAGAATCAAGGGCACCAATTTTGGTTTTTGGGAAAAAGAGTATAACAATACCATCACCGGAGAGAGTTTCGAAAATCTCGTCTATCCAGAGTTTAAAGGATACCATGCCAATTTAGTGGCTGCCAGCATTCAGGCTGATAAAAATAGTTTTAAAGTTTTTAGTGAGTCTGAGAATGTGTTTTTAAGATTGTTTACGCCTGAAAAACCTAAAAATGCATTTAAAGGATCTCGTGGACACCCAGAGTTTCCTGAAGGAGATATCTCATTTTTGTATGAGATACCGGCGATGCATTCCTTTAAGCCCGTCTCTCAACATGGCCCTAACAGTCAACCGACTAATATTCGGATTAAAAGCGGTGATGATGGTATATCAATGATACTTTGGTTGGATATTAGAAATTGAAAAAAACTATAGCGTATGCGTATTAGAATATGTGTTGTAGCACTTTTATGTCTACTTTTTATTCAGTGTCAGGAGGAGACCAACACTAGAAAACCAGTACTGTATACTGTTGGTGATTCGACAGTTAAAAATGGACAGGGTAATGGTGCAGGAGGTTTATGGGGATGGGGAGATTTTATAGGTCAATTCTTAGACACTACCCAAATTACTGTACAAAACAAAGCTTTAGGAGGAACTAGCAGTCGAACTTATATTCAGAAGGGATTGTGGAGTGAGGTATACCAAAAGATAGAAAAAGGAGATTATGTACTCATACAGTTTGGGCATAATGATTCTGGTCCCATCAATGATGATTTCAGGGCAAGAGGTACCATTAAAGGTGTAGGAGAAGAAAAGGAAGAGATTCACAATATGCTCACCAAGGAGGATGAAGTTGTTCATACCTATGGATGGTATATCCGAAAAATAATTCAGGAGACAAAGGAAAAAGGAGGGATCCCTATTGTAATGTCACCCATTCCTAGAAATAAATGGCTGGACGGTAAAGTGGGTCGTAATAATACCTCCTATGGCTTATGGTCCAAACAAGTTGCAGAGAGTGAAAATGTCACCTTTGTCGATTTAAATCAACTTATGGCTCTACAGATGGAAAAAGTTGGACAAGAGCATATCTTCGATAATTTATTTTATGAAAGAGATCATACGCACACCACAGCCAAAGGGGCAGTTCTAGCAGCTTCGATTATTGTGGAGCAACTCAAGGGGACGACCCTGGGTATAAAGGACTATCTGTTAGAGGATCCCAACATTGTATTGCCAAAGAAAAAACGACTGTATCTGATAGGAGATTCAACAGTGGCGAATAATGGTTTACCTGAGGCAGTAGGCTGGGGGGTAGCCATGGAAAAGTTTGTGGATACCACCAGAATTCGTGTTATAAATGCGGCGAGAGGAGGGCGTAGCAGTCGAACTTTTTATAATGAGAAGTTGTGGGAGAAGGTATATGATTCCTTAAAAAAAGGAGATTTCGTTCTCATGCAGTTTGGGCATAATGACGGTGGATATATCGATCAACCAAAATACCGCGGCTCTATTACAGGAATTGGAGATTCCACAGTAGTAGTTAAGAAGAAAGATCAGCCGGATGAGGTGGTTCACAGTTATGGATGGTATATGGATCTTTTTGTAAAACAAACACTTGAAAAAGGAGCTATTGCAGTGGTACTAAGCCCTGTTCCTAGGAATCGTTGGGAAGCCATCAAAGTAATCCGTAACAATAAGAGTTATGGTTTGTGGGCAAAACAAATCGCAACAAAAAACCAAGTTACTTTTTTAGATCTGAACGATAGTATTGCTAAACAGTATGAGGCTATGGGGCCTGAGAAAGTCAGTATGTTTTTCTCCAAGGACCATACGCATACTAACGTAAATGGAGCAAGCTTTAATGCCGCTGTTCTAACTCAAAGCCTAAGAGAAATCAAGAATTTAGGTTTAAGAGGTTACCTGGTGGATCAAAAGTCCATTGGGGAGTTACGCTCTGAGGCTTTACAATCAATAGTAGATCGCATGCCATAAAGCAATTCATTGGGTTTTGATGGCAATAGTCAATTTGATTTAGTAAAATCTTATCAATTTTGTAACGTGTTAGTCATCCATATTGGTTTAGAACAGGAACATTTCACGAACGATTCTACTTTCTTAAACCGATTACAGTCCTGATTTAATAACAAAACGACTACTTGATTATGGAAAATTTATACAATTTCTTAACGAAGATCAAAGCCCTGTTGCAGCTCGGAAAGCGCTTCAAAAAATAAGTCCATTATTGACCACAGATGAATTTATTGCTTATGTAGCAGTTCAGAAGAAACCCATTAATTTTATCCTGATGCCATAGCCCATACCAATAAACGCTTTATCATAGACAGGCCTAAAAAAATCGGGCTTACCACGAAATTTGATGATTTTATTTGGAAGCAGGTGGCGGATTGTCATTTAATAGAATGGATGATCGGTTCGAAGTTTCAAGTACTCCCTGTGAATAAGATGCTATTCTCAATTGATTACCTACCCATGTCTCAGACAAAAACCTTATACCGCTATGCCCAAGAATAAAAGGAGCGGATGATCTAATATCGTAGAAAAAAGTTTGGAAAATACAAGAGCATCATCCGGTTGCTTTGTAATGCACACTTCAAAAGCAAATGATAAAGTTCATAGTACGATTTCTACAACACCGGAGCGTTTAAAAGCACTCAAAGAATTGCTGATAATCAACTGATATGCCAAACGGAATACGATCAAAAGAAGGCTGATAATTTAAAATCTCTTTAATATTATTTCATATAGAAAACCTCGGTTAATGGGCTCTCAACAGGAGAGTTATCATCATTGGTTTCCATTATGTCTGCCATATAAGCCCACCATTTTTTAACTAGAGGGTGATTAGGAATTTCCTCTGGCTTGAAATTATTCGCTAAATGCTGTACCGCAAAAAGTGTCAATGTGGGCTCATCTAAGAAAATTGCATAGTCGCTAATGCCTTGATCCGACAGTAGGGTTCTGAGTTCAGGCCATATTTCGTCGTGACGTCTTTTGTATTCATCAGTATAACCCGGTTTTAATTTCATGGTAAATGCATTTCTGGTCATAGGAATATGGATTAGCTAGCTCTGATTGAAATTCACTACGTTTTGGTTTATTATTTTTTCAGTTCTGATACTATCAACAGTAACCTGGTTAAGGCTTATGTTTTTTATCGGAACTTCCTCTTGGCCAGTAATCTTGGATATAAAATCTACATTTTCAGCATGGATATCACTCATGTGTATATCTTCAATAACGGTTAATCTTCTCTGGTATGTGGGGACTAAATCTCTCCATTGATAAAGTACATCGGTGTCGATACCCAAAACTCCTGCCGCAATTTTTCCGGCCTTGATACTGTCCATATAAATATTTCTGACAGTTCCTCCTCGGCGTTCATTGGTTTTTATGAAGAGTAAATGGTTGAGTTTGGCATTGTCAGCCACTTGGCAATTCGACATATAGACATTTTCAACCCCGCCGGAAAGCTCACTGCCGATGGCCATTAATTGATGACCGTTAATGATGTTACAATTTTTAATAACGATGTTTTTTGAGGGTGTATGCAGTCGCCATGCGTCTTGATTTCGGCCAGATTTTATTGCAATAGCGTCATCACCCTGATCAAAAGTACAATTTTCAATGATGATATTTTGACTCATTTCCGGGTCAACACCATCATTGTTATGGCCGTGGGCAAATACCTTGACATTTTGAATACTTACGTTTTTGGATAGGTAGGGATGTATGACCCAAAATGGGCTGTTGGTAATGGTTACGCCTTCTAGTAAAATGTTTTCAGACCTGTTGAACTGTATAAATTGAGGCCTTAAATTGGCGGTGTCGTTTACCATCTGTCGCACTTCTACCGGAACATTTTTTGCAGCCATATGATATAGCTGTTTAAGACTATTCATATGTCCCGGTGGTCGATCAAACCATGCTCTCCAAGTATCCATTTTGGCTTTTAATTCGCCCTTTCCTGTGATGGCTATGTTTTTACATTGATAGGCATAAATCAATGGAGAATAATTATAGCATTCAAGACCTTCCCAACTGCTTTGAACAGCTGGCAAATAATCCTCTGGATCATCTGAGAATAGTAACACAGCGCCTTCTTCCAAATGAAGATTTATGTTGCTTTTAAGATGTATTTTACCCGTTAGCCATTCTCCTTTAGGGATGATAATACGTCCACCTCCATTAGCATTTGCTACAGCAATGGCCTGCTTAATAGCTAAAGATGTCGCTTCTTGGTTATGGGGTACAGCGCCGTAATCCGTAATGCTGTACTTTGTACTTTGACTAAAATCAGGGATCTTTACTTTCACCTCTCCAAAAGGAGTCGTTGAGGTGATTGTTTGTATCGAAATCTCATTCATTTGTGGTTGAAATGAAAGCATCAGAAAACAACTGCTAAGAATTAGTGTAAGGTGTTTGAACATGGTGGTGGTGTTGGTTTGGTTTAAAGATAGTGTAGGTAATTGTGATTTGAATCCTGTACCTACCTGTATTAAGAAGACTTTCTTTGAAAAAAAAATGCTTCGCCAATATGAAGTTGACGAAGCATAATGCAATAGAAGTTATCTAGGTTTTTTAAGAACAAAGTGAGCTAATTATATAATACTGTAACTTCCATTATTTTGTATTAATCTTAATACCCGGGGTTTTGCCATGCAGCCTTATCTGCGGCTGAAAGGTTACTACCGTCATCATTGAGTAATCCGTCTATAAATGACTGTGGTATTGGCCGTAATTCGTGTTTGTTTTCCGTAATGCCTGTTGCAGCCTCTGGGTTAAACGCTCTGGCCCTGCTAATTAGAGTCTCAGTTCTAGAGAGCGTTTCCCAACGTTGCCATTCTCCAAGTAATTCTCTGGTTCGTTCATTAAGTATAAAATTCAATGCACGCTCGTATTGCCCTGATGCTCCCATAAGAGTTAATATTCTCTCATCTTCATCCGGCAGATCATTAGGAAAGGAAGTCAGCTCCAAGCTAGAGGCATCTGTAGTAACGGATATATCAGGATTAGAGAGATAATAGGTGTTTATATTCAGGTTTGAATTGACGTAATTCTCAGCAGCTGTACCTGTGTTGAGGGCATTGTTTTCAAAAGCCATACCACCATCAGTATAATAGGATCTGTTTTCTCCTGATTTCCACTGTGCTCTTCTTCTAACCTCGTTGATATCATTCATAGCCTGTCCGAATTGGCTTAAGCGAACATAGCATTCAGCACGAACCAAATAAGTTTCTGCTAGTCTTGCCATGGTGACATCACGATGGGCATCTCCTTTTTCAGCTTGACGTGAACCGTCATCTGTTTTATTGATTCCTGCAAAGAAGTTACAAATGGGTTGGTTTTTAAAAGTAGGGGCCACATATTCTCCATTTTGATAGAGTACCAAGGAATTGGGAACCCATTGTCCAGGTTCGCTGGTTAGTGATCCCGAGGTTGGCGTTTGACGATTTCCTGCTTCCCATTCTGCCAATCTCCCTTGGTCGTCTGTCCAATCCGGGTTTTGAATAAAAGCTCCAAAAGTATAGTTATCATAAGTGTGATCATCTTCAGTGTTGAGAATCATTACAATTCCTGGATCTCCTGGTTGAACATCATAGCCTTCTTCCGGTACGTTATTTGCGCCATATACCGTTTTGAAAGTTTTCCACATCCTTGAATCATTGACGTGATCAAATACGGCATAACTGTATTCGGTAGGTCTACAACGCTGAAATCCCATTCCTCCAATCCATACTCCTCTTCGTACCCAACCTCCCGAGAAACTATTAAATTGTGGGTTGAAGTAGTTATAAGTTCTATTTCCAAATCGACCTTGTGTAGCACCGTCCGCATTATGGCCGGCAGCCATGAGGATCTCGTCAAGTTGCTCTATGTCGCAATCAACACCTGTCCAGTTGGAGTACAAATCATTGTAATCAGGTGTTAGCGGACCTCTAGCATTTATGGCATATGTGGCTGCTTCTATAGCTTCTTTTAAATCAGCATCTTTGTAAGCGCTGTTCCAGTCGTCGTTACGTTCTGAGGATCTAAACAATAGTGCTTTTGCCAAAAAGTGAGCCGCGGTAGCCTTGGTCCAGGTTATACCTTTTCCATAGGTGAATTCTTCTCCTGCGAAAAGTTCATAAGCATTTCTGAAATCCGAGATTACTTGTTCCCAGCACTGCTCAGCCGTAGGTCTTGTAAAATTTCTAACAACTCCTTCAGCAGGTTCGGTTTGTAAAACCACACTTCCGTACTGTGCTGTTAATCGGTAATAATTATAGCCTCTTAAAAAATAGGCGTGTGCCAAGCAACGATTTCTGGCGCTTTCATCTGTGATAACCTCTGGTGCTTTGGCGATGATGATGTTCGCTGATGAGATTCCGTAATACAATTGATCCCATAGTTGTGCCGGAGATGTAGCATTTTTATTGGCAGCTCCGGTTTCCGTTGTGGCTCCCAGTGGTCCCAAACGATTGTCATAAGTGTTCCACATCTCGTTGGTAAGGTCATTGGCATTGGTGAACTCGTCAGTTCCGTAGAGCGTGATCCCATAGGCCCATTCGTATCCAAAATGCCACCTGATATTTCCGTAGAGAGAGCGGGCGAGCTCTTCCAGTCCCTCTGGTGTGTTAAGGTAGTCTGTAGAGTATTTTGTGGTCAACTCTTCATCGAGGAAATCTTTATTGCAGGAGACTATGAGCAGTCCGAACAATGAAAAAAGATAAATTCCTATTTTATTTTTAAGCTTCATATCTTTAAGTTTTTAGTGGTGTTTATATGTATAGCCCGGTTATATTCCGATATCAATTCCCAATGCAAAACTTCTGTTGAAATAGGTAGAGTTCACATCAAAATCATACCAATCCACACTTTGATAAATGCTTCCCGGATTAATGGCTTGGAAGTATATTTTTAGGTTGTCAAATCCGTTTTTAGCACAGAAATCATTGGAGAAATTATAGCCCAAAGAAATATTTCGAATCTTTACAAAACTTGCATCTTTAAATCCAAGAATTCCGGAAAAATCATCCTGAGACCCCGAGGTCGCTTGTCCTAAGATAGGTTTTTGAAATTCAGCATCAGGATTGTCAGGGGTCCAGTAATCGACTTTGATTTGATTGGAATGAGCTGTCATTGCCTGTCCTCCTATATTCGCATTGTACCCCAAACGAGAGTAGACATTCATACTGAGTTCGACGCCTTTATAACTAAATGCATTATTCCATCCCAGAACCCACCTCGGAGAACTGTTTCCTAATACGACGCGATCTTCTTCGGTCATCATGTAATCTCCATTTTGATCTTTTGGACGCACGTTACCCGGAGTAAAATCATAGTCATTGTCATTCCATAACTCCATTTCTGCAAGATCTTCTGGGGTATCTTGCCAAAGGCCCAGGTTGTCAAAACCATATTCCATGTTAATGGATTGTCCAATAAACCATCGGTTATCCACCATGTCATTTTCACCATAGGCAAGCTCTTCGATTTCATCCTTCTGCCAGGCAATATTGATGTTGGTGTCCCAAGCAAAACCTCCTTTGGTCTCAATAGGTGTGGCATTAAGGGTTAACTCAACACCGCGGTTGTTGGTTTTTCCTATGTTTGAGATGATGTTCGGATAACCTGTAAGGGTGGGGATTTTAACTAGCAATAATAAATCCTCGGTAAATGATTTATACATATCTAAGCTACCGCTGACTCGGTTGTTAAATAGCGCAAAATCGAGTCCGATATTGAATTGGGTAGTTTTCTCCCAACCTAAATTCGGATTAGCCATGGTGAGCTGATCTCCAGAGTAATATGGTTCGTTAGTCGTGTAGCCGATTAGGTTTCCCAGGCCGTTAAAAGGAAGGTAAATTTGTGTAATATCACCTTTAGTTGCATATGGGTCAACTGCCGAGTTACCGGTAGTACCAAAACCTAGTCGGAGTTTAAGATCATTAATCCAAGCTGCTTCACTCATGAAGTTCTCTTGTTTGATTCTCCAAGCAAAGGCGGCGGATGGAAAGAAATCCCATTTGTTCCCTTCTCCAAGCTGCGAAGCACCATCCCATCGTCCTGAAAGTGTGATGAGGTAGCGATCGTCAAATCCATAATTTGCTCGTACCATATAAGAGCTCATTTGCCTTTCAGTAAGGCCGGAACTCATTGAGGCATCGTTGTCAGGATTTGTAAGGTCTATGGATCCAAAGGCATTCCATAAATAGGAATCCTTAGGAATGTTATTGGAGCTCATCGCAGATTGTTCGGTATTCCAAGAAGAAGCCGTTTGTAAAAGTGTCAATCCTAGATTGTGCTTTTCTGCAATAATTTTGTTGTAGATCAACATATTATCCAGGGTCCATGAAAAATCTCGTCGATTTCTCAACCTTGCGTAATTCGTACCGGCGGATCCATCAGAATTAATTTTATAGGCCGATGTAGCGTCGATATACGACCCTTCTCTCCAATTTCTGTAATCCGGTCCAAAGTTCATTTTGAATTCAAGACCGTCTAATGAGCTAACGATCTCACCAATATCAAATGTCGCTGAAAAACTACCTAAAATACGCATAGCTTCTGATTGTTGGGTGCTCTTTTCCCATTCGTCTTGTACGGTGTAAATCCCTGTTTCTCCTCCTGGATTAATAACGATGTTACCTTCAGAATCATAAGGCACTGCTATGTTGTATATGGCTTTTGCGTTTCCGTATATCGCATCTGGACCCGTACTGCTACGAGCACCTAGCCTTGACATTCCATAGTCCTGTTCACTCCAGCTGGCATTAACACTACTACTTAAAGTAAACCAATCCGTCGGTTTAATCTCGGCACTGATTTTGGCCGTGTACCGTTCGTAGAATTGACCTTTCTGCGTACCTTCATTGTCTAAGTAACCGAAGGAGGCATAAGCACTCATGCGTTCGGTGCCTCCACTGGCACTGATGTTATGCTCAGTAGTAATTGCAGTTTGTGTAACGATATCGGTCCAATCGGTATCCATTACCCTTGAGGGATCCCACGTACTACCGCTCCAACCTCTAAGAACATTATCTCTGGAGGTTTGACCATCGTCACTGTCAAAAATATCTTTATCATTATCAAAAGTTGGATTATCAGGGTGCGCATATATATCTGGACGTAAGTTATAGGCAGCCCAACGTCTAAAGTCAATAAACTCTTCTGCGCTCATTGAAGGTGCTCTATCTTCAATATTTGAGGTGGTGACTACAGTAGAGTAATTAAGACTAAATTTACCAACTCTACCTTTTTTAGTCGATACAATAATAACGCCATTAGCACCTCTAGAACCATAAATGGCAGTTGCTGAAGCATCCTTTAAAACTTCTATCGACCGTATATCTCTAGGGTTTAGGGTTTCAATTGCGTTTGGTGACATCAACGGGACACCATCCACAACATATAAAGGCGAGTTACTTGCAGTTAAAGATCTATTACCTCTAATACGAACTGATCCAATGGTGCCAGGTCGTTGGCTACTGGTAATATCTACCCCGGCAGCTTTACCTTGAAGCGCTTCAAGGGCATTGTTTACAGGTTGTTGCAGCAGTTCCTCCGAGCTTATACTGACCAAGGCCCCGGTGACGTCACTCTTCTTTGCCGTTCCATAACCTATAACAACAACTTCATCCAATTCATTGCTGTTCAATTCCATTGTAGCATTGATAGTACCCTGATCACCCACGGTCTTTTCTACTGTTGTAGAACCTATAAAGGTAAATACTAAAACCTCCCCAGGTGATGCGTCAATGGAATAGCGTCCATCAAAGTCCGTACTCACACCTCTTTGGGTGCCTTTTACAATCACATTGACTCCTGGCATCGGAATCCCTGTGGCATCTGTCACTGTGCCTGATATAGTGTTGTTTTGTCCGTATACTGTACCTGATACTAAAACAAACAACACGGTGCCAAGCCAGAGAAAAAAATTTTGTTTCATAAAATAAAATGGTTTGGTTAATTGTACCAAAAGTATCCAATGGTCATTATGAAACTATCCTGTAGTGTACTGTAACGGATTAATTAGCAGCTTGTAACCAATAGTATTAAATAACTAATTATTACGCCAAGGTCTATGTGCTATGGGTTGAAGTATAAAATAAAAAAGTTATGAAATTGTTAAATGAATAATTTTTCTATATGCATTTATTGATGAGATTGATCAATACACAGCAATGTACCGCTTTAATTACTATTAAAACCGTATGGCACACCATAAGAAACTTTGTTTTTAAGTTTAATCAGTCTGTTATTTTCTTTTTTTAAGGGTAAGTCGTAACGTTGTGAACCCTAGTAAACCTGCTAGTAAAGAGGATAATAAGATAACCAATTTCGAATTGTTGATAATAGTTGCATCTTCAAAGGCAAGTAAGGTTATGAAAATGGACATTGTAAACCCGATTCCTCCTAGGAGACCTACACCAAAAATATGCTTCCATTTCACCCTAGAGGGGAGTTTTCCGAGCCCTAGTTTAACGCCTATAAAGGTGGCTAGGAATATCCCTAATGGCTTTCCTACGATTAAGCCTGTGGCGATTCCTATACTGTAGTGGTGAGATAGAATTTCACCAAAATCCCCGTTAAGTATAATCGCAGTATTGGCTAGTGCAAAGATGGGTAGGATGACAAAGCTAACCGGCTTATGTAAAAAGTGTTGTAAAATGTATGAGGTGGATTTCTCGTCACCATTTCCAAACGGAATGGCAAAGGCTAACAGGACACCTGCAATGGTCGCGTGCACTCCAGAAAGAAGCATAAAATACCACATAAATACACCAGCGACCAAGTATGGAATAAGGTTCCTGACTTTTAATCGATTCAAAACTAAAAGAAATGCAAAAATACCTAAGGCATACATAAGGTTAGTAAACATTAAGGTTTTGGTGTAAAAGACCGCTATAATGATAATAGCTCCCAAGTCATCAATAATAGCTAAGGCAGCTAAAAAGACTTTAAGCGTATTGGGTACTCGCTTTCCTAGTAATGACAAAATACCTAAAGCAAAGGCAATATCAGTGGCCATAGGTATACCTGATCCAGACTGTTCAGGTGTACCGTAATTAAAGGCAATGTAAATTGCAGCAGGGACAGCAATTCCACCAATAGCGCCTAATATTGGTAGCATAGCATTCTTTATCTTCGATAACTCCCCGTGATAAATTTCACGCTCTAATTCAAGACCGATTAATAAAAAGAAAATAGCCATTAGACCATCATTAATCCATTGTTCAATACTATGTCCCGAGAATTGTGTTTGCCATATGTCAATATAGTTTGAACCTATAGCGGAATTGGCTAGTAATAAGGAAATTAATGTACAACCTATTAAGATGATGCCGGTTGATTTTTCGCTTTCAAAAAATTCTTTAAATAACTTCGTTAACTTCATAAACTTACTGCGCAAACCCATTGATCTTTAATGGATGGGAACAAAGCAGTACTCCCCTTTTTGTTAATAACT
>NZ_JBLWZP010000014.1:0-72502 GCF_048266365.1 Galbibacter sp.
CAATTTCATAGTACAAAGTTCATAAAAGTTGCTACATGATTACCAGTCAAGAAAAAATAGTTATTAACAAAAAGGGATAACTGCTTTGTTCCCATCCACTAAAGATCAATGGGTTTGCGCGGTAAGTTTATGAATTAATATTCAGCCATGTTCTCAAAATAAGCTTTTATTTCTTTTACTGTGGCTCTAGCAGTTTTCCCTACACCGTATATCGTAGCTGATGCAAAACCTGTCCAATTACCATACCCCACCAGCCAAAGTCGGGGTTCTTTTAGGGCGCGGGTATGTTCTGTTTTAATGCGGTTGTTTTCAATAATGTTAAGTGGTTTCAAATGGTCAAGATTCGGTCTGAATCCGGTGCACCAAAGTATAGCATCAAAAGCTTCTTTCTCTCCGTTAGACCAGATTATTCCTTGCTCATAAAATGATGCAAAAGGTCTTAAATCTTTATAAATATTTCTTTCGAGACCATCTTTAACAATTTCCACCTGAACAATATCACTTAATGAAGCTTCCCCATTCTGATTTAGAGTTTCGCTCTTGAAATACCTTGAGTTCGCTTGATGGAACAAATAGCGTCCATCCATTTCTTCCGGAAGAAAACGAGGAGCATCCAATGTGATCCATTTGGTACGGGCTACTTTGGAAAGCTCTGCCAGTATCTGAGCCCCGGAATTGCCTCCGCCCACTACGAGTACTTTCTTACCTTCAAATATTTTTGTATTTCTGTAATCCACGGAATGCAGTTGCATACCCGTAAAAAGACCTTGATTTGGATAGTTAGGTACATATGGAACTCTAGTAGCTCCTGTCGCACTTACCACTGTTCTGGCATAAAGATTACCCCTGTTAGTTTCTATTTTGAAAATATCATTTTCTTTTACTACCCTATGAACAAGAGTATTTCTCTTAAGCGGAAAATTATAACGTTCTTCATAGGCTATAAGGTATTTAATAAACTCATCTCTGGTAGGGTATTCATAATTACTTTTCGGCATTTGCCAACCGGATAATGAGCTATACTCTGACGGCGAGAATAATTTTAAGCTCTCCCAAGTGTTCAACCAGGTGCCTCCCGCTCGTTTTTGATCATCTATAATCAAATAATCCAAGTCACTTCTTCTTAAGAAATAAGCTATGGAGAGTCCGGCTTGCCCGCCGCCTATAATTATGGTATCAAAAATATGCACACTGAAATATTTTTTCAAATTTATTGAATTTAATTTTCTTCTTTTTAAGTGGATTTTAAGGATGGTCGCTATAGTATCCTATTCTTGTTCCCTTCTTAATGTCTATAGCGGAAACCGGATCACAAAGAATTCTAACCCTTCAACGGACCAATCATGTATACTATTTTAAAAAAAGTATCTCAAAATTTGTTTAGTTAGGATTCCTTACTATATTTGTATAACCTTGACCCCTACCTGTTAAGGTAGATGAATAAACTTTTTAACTAACTTAGTTAGGATTCCTATCTTGAAATAATCCTGACTTTAAAAACAAAACAAATGAAATCAATTCTATTATTTACAGCACTTTTGTTCTTTGGTATTAGCGGAATCAATGCCCAGGAAAGTTATAAAAATGAAGACTTTGCCATCACTAATGTTCAGGTTTTACACAAGGCAGATTATGGGGTAACTGTTTGGGAAATTCATGTACAGGGTAAAGCAGGAGCCACAACACCTAATAAGGCAGGTCAGCTTGATGGTGCACCTGTTTTAGGCTACGTCTTCCCTACGAACTTAAACCCAACCGATGTAGGTTTTAGTCAAACCGAAGGCATTCTAGCCCTTGCGCTGACCTCTCACCCAGATTTTGACGACACACCATTATGGGATGAAAACAATGATAAAGCTTACGATAATGATGGTATAATTTGGCATCCCCATTGGGTAGTTCTTCACAAGGATGACCGTGTTAAAGGAGGTCTTGCCGTGAAAGAATTTAAAAAAGCTGATGATACCGTTGTCCTTCCCCCTACCAATCCTGGAATGCCAATGTATATGGATTCTCCGGGATATCCGGTAACGGCCAAAAAAGATGTGATCAGAGTAGTGGTTCCCGATTATAGAATTAATAACCGTAAAGACTTTAATTATGACGGAGTTACTGCTTTTATGAAAGTTAACACCAGTATAGATGATCTTCCGATGTTAGGAGTATACGAAGTTTATAGCATAGCCAGCGGGGATCTATCCTTACCTTATAAAGTAAGTGAATAAGAAAGGGTGATCACCATGGTGGTATATGGCATCAATAGTTGGTTAAGTTTCACATGGAGTGAAAACATACTTCACTCCATGTGAAAAAATAAAAAACAATTAAAAAGCTAAAAACAATATGGAAATTGCAGTATGGGACACCTATGTAAAGAGAAAAGACAATCAAATTATGCACTTCGACATTCTTGTCCCAAGTGCGCTGAAAGATGAAAACACCATTATTGATTTTGGAAAACATTATCTGAAATCCAAGGCATTCCAAACTGGCCGGATCACCTCTAAAGAATGCCAGTATTGCCATCTTGAACAAGCGACAAAAGAAGTGGAAGCATCCATTAAAGGGAATGGATATGCCATAATTGAAATGGAAAATTGTGATTAATTAATTAGGATAACTAACTTTACCTGTCGAACTCAAATTCAACAGGTTTTTTTATGGATAAGAGTATATTTAATCCAAAACAACAACAAAAAGATATTTCAAGCAAGATCGTTGCAGGGCTGGAACGTGTCTCTGAGGTGTTTAAAGTCTTGTTATGGGAAAAAGCGAAATTAGTCGGTTTGAGCCCAATTCAAATCCAGATTCTGATTTTTATTGCGTTTCACAAGCAAAATTTGTGTAATGTAAGTCACCTCGCCAAAGAGTTTAACGTAACCAAGCCAACGGTAAGTGATGCTGTCAAAATATTGGATAAGAAAGGGTTTATTATTAAAGATTACTCCAATACGGACAATCGAAGTTATTCCATTTCCTTATCGGATTCAGGAAATGATTTAATAGCACAAACCTATGACTTTTCGGATCCACTAAAAACACAGGTGGATAGCTTCTCGGATGGTGAACTGCAAAGCTTATTTGCAACCTTAAGCCAATTAATTTATAAATTAAACCGCCGCGGAATCCTAGACGTTCAGCGCACTTGCTACGGATGTAAATTTCACCAAAAAAAACCGGATTCTGATTATTGCAACCTTCTTCAAACAGAATTAATGAATCGTGAAATACGCCTGGATTGTCCGGAATTCGAGAAGAAAGAGAGCGTCTAATCTAATCTACTATATATTTACCCTTATTATTATTTTCTGATTGCCACTTTTAGAAAAACAACAAAGATCTAGGAATAACCCTTTTCTCTCTCCTCTTTTTCATGTGCCTGCAAAAAAGAAATCAAACTATTTGAATAAGAAAAACGAATCATTGCATAATAAACTATCCTACTCCCCTATAGACCAAAGACGAATATCATATTGAAGGGTTCGGCCTTTGTTTATAGGGAAGTCTTTCCTTTTAGTGGTTGTCGAGTCGCCTTACTTTGGCATATCAGGTGCGTTTTTTCCTTGGCCTTTCAATGGCATTTCTAAAAAAAGTGTTCACAACGTCTACTTTTACGGTATGGTTTGAACCCTACACAAAGCTATACTCCTACTATCTTTACTTCTGGAAATCTGATTCATGTATGGGTAATGATTACGACACTCATACCTCCAAGTGCACTACGGAATTGCAATAAACCTCATCGATGGTTTCCTTCTTTAAATCATCAATGGCCTTCATCTTTAAATAACCTACCCTGCGTGGCTTTTGTCCTTTCTTGGGGGATACCACCATTTCGCTCTCTGCCATTACCAATACTTTGCTTTTCTTTTGACTGCCCCGTCCCCGTTTCAGAGGTTCCTCTTTATGTTGTTGCGGCACCTCTGTGGTGAAAAAACCATCATCCAGCTCTATAGCGCCTGCCAGTATGTACTGGTCATCACGCTTACCCATGGCCAAACGCAGCTTGTGAACCATATGCCATATTGGAGCATAGCGCTTATGACCTAACTGCCGCTGTATCTCTTTGGCCGAAAAACTTTTTTTGGTAGAAGTAAGCAGATGCATAGTGATGAACCAGTAGCGGTAGGGAAGCTTGGATTTATGCATCACAGTACCGCTCTTTAGCGTGGTGCGGGTGCCGCAATCCTTGCATTCATATTGCTCTTTGTCCTTTTTCCAGTAATGTGAGCTGCTGCCACATTTAGCGCAGCAAACCCCAACTTGATCCCGGTATTGTTTGAACTTCACTTTGCAGCTCTCTTCATCGGGGTATTGGTTTATGAAGTCTATCAGGATCATTTTAAATGTGTTTCTTCAAAAAAAATCATTATAGGAAAATATATAGGTAATTAGAGTATATGACAAAAATTGTAAAATATTGATATTAAACTTATTACATTCTGTTAATAGCACTCTCGACAAATAATCTAGCCAATACTTGGAAACACTCACGGCTCTGCGTCCATGTTTTTTAATCTGGATCGGCCTTATTTGTCTGTCGATATAATCTCCAATTAGACAACACCACACGAAGGCAATCATCACCAAGAGTACCAGCTTCTCTAGTCGGTCCAATTTGACCACATGGGTATCTTCAAAATTGAATCCACTAGATTTTATTCTTCGGAATAATTTATGTAAAGCTTTGCATAACTTGTTCAAGCAGATCAAACAGAACTTTCCGCTAAAGTATTTTTTAGGGGATAATGAAAATACTATTGAGATACAGATATGGGCAGCTGTGCTGGATAACCTGTTGATAACCCTAGTAAAAACGTACGGTTTCCGATAGGACTAAAGCCAATCAAGCAGCGGTGCTGGATAACCTGTAGATAAACCTAGTAAAAAACAAGGTAAAGCGCAAATGGGCTTTTTCCAACTTGGTCTCCTTTATAAGGAAACAACTGATGAACTATGTAGATATATATGGATTTATGGAAGACTCGGAAGGCACTTGGAGGAAAATCCTAAACGAAAATAAAATGAATTATCAAAATTCACTGTCCCAGAAATGCTGGGGGCTTACTTCTGATAATAGAATAAACCATTACTGATTATCAGTGATGTAAATACATAAATTAATCGAATTCCGATTTTTACCGAACTCCAATGATTTACACTCCCATAAGAAATGAATTGCTTTTATCTATTAAGATTTTCTGCAATTCATTTCTTATTTTTTTCTTTGAAAAAAGGGAAAACACCCTTGTAAATCATCACTTCGACAATTACATTTGTTAGATAACAACCAAAACAATATATCTTGAAACAAAAATACTCTAAATTCATTAGAAGGATTACTATTCTTCCTTTGTTTGCCTTAATTGTGTTTCTCACCAACTGCCAAAAGGATGATGCCATTACAGGGGATGATAAGATACCAAAGACTGAACAATCTCAAGACGCTTTTGAATTTAAACAAATATCTTTTACAGACCTTTACAAAGATCAGAAATTCAAAAAAGCTTATTTGGGGTTTACATCACAAAAAGGGTTGAACTTATCTAAATCCTTAGCAGATCCTATTAACCAATTTACCATAGATTCCACTTCCATTAAGCAAATTGATTATAGGGAAAACACTACTTATACAATGTTTATAAGAAGAGAAAAAGAAAATGATGGTTATTTTGAAAACCTCGTTCTAAAGGTCGACAGTCTCCAAAATACAGAAGCCTATATTATAAAATACAATCTCAATTCACCTTTAGAGTATTACCCAGAACATAAGAGTTATAATGTGGATGCAGACGTTGAAGTCACTAGAATTGACTACAACAAAGTAAAGGGAGGTGTTTTGTCTAGAAGCACCTGTGTCGGAGTTTATGAGCTCATGTGTAATGGAACCCTTGGGAATGGGTGTACAGGTGGCTGGCATACTCCGGGACCTAATTGCCAATGCATTGTAATAAAGGAAGTGGGTTTAGATTGTAGCACTGAAGGGGGGACATCTGGGGGAGATGATTTACCTTCTGGCGGCGGCGGAGGAGGAGGAAGCGGTGATCCAAACGACGGTGTTATTACAGCGCCAAATACTGAACCTTATACCTGGGAATTGAAAAACTTTACCAGTGGAGTACTAAATAGTGAAGAGCGAGCGTATTACAACTCTAACACCAACATTAAAAACAATATTAACAGGTTTTTAATAGCTAAGAATTTTGACTCTATGGCTGAATTTGACGCTAAAGCATCTTTAGGACTGGGAAAAAAGCTCTCATTAAATTATATAGCATTTAACTGGGGATTTAATAACAGTAATGGCATATTTAAATCCACCCAGCTTTTCCTTGCACAATACAATAATAGCACTGAAGCAATTGCTTTTGTCAAAAGTATGGTAGAGTTAGACTTCTATTTAGATAGCTCAACAAGTATAATAAACACACGTCAATATCCTGAAGAAATTAAACCTTGTTGTCCGGGTGATTGTTGTCCTGACCAGTCAATATATGCCAACGATCATATAATTCTGATGCAATATGGAGTAGAGATCGTTCATGATGCTATTGATGGAACTTTCAATATATTTGTAAGCGCTACTGAATTAATAGGAAGCGATAAATGGGTTGGAAGTAGGATACGAATAATAATGGGAGAAGTAGGTGGTCTTGAAATCCCTACTGATGTTACAGACCAACAACTTGCTGAAATATTTCAAGTAAGAAAAAGAAGTGGCTCTTTAGTTGTTGAGTATAGACCAGGTGTAATTAAAAGCCTAATAGATTTAGGCTTGGATACGTTAGACGTTTTAGCTATTTTATCGCCAAGTAAAGGAGGTGGAGCATTCTTGGCTGTCCGTGGTGGAGGAAAAATTGCTGTCTCTGTCTTATCCGATTATTTAAAACTCCTTTCAAAAGGGAGTTGGCAAACTGTTTCCGAATCAATGAGTGATGCAGCCAAAAGCTATCAGGAATTTATAACGGGCAGAAAATGGAATGAAAGTTTTGTGCTGAATACTATTAAATTTGACGGGTTAAAAGACGGGGTACTCTCAGATGCTAAGTCTGGACATCTCAATTTTGTAGATTTTGTCACAGGTGAATTTAAATCATGGTGGGCTACTAGTGAATCCGGAGGAAAAGAGATGATTCGACAAGCACAAAGACAATTGACAGCAGCAAATGGAGTTCCTATAGAATGGCATTTTGAACATCAGAGTGTTCGTGATGCTGCTGAAAAATTATTTGAGGGAAGAGACTTTAATATTATACTAAAACATACACCGCGATAAATGAAACATTATAAAAGACAAAAAATCATTGTGGCATGGCATTATAGAAAACTCACCTTGAAAGAATGTACAGAATCTTTTATAATCTTCATCGAGCGTCTAAAGTTATTTGATTTAAGGCTTTATAATTGGTATGAAGGGGCTAATAGTAAAACAGAGGCAATAAAAAATAAAGCTGTTTTTGAATATGGGTATATGAAAAATAGGTTTTGTAAAAATTGTAATGACGATGATTATCCAGAGTTTACATTTGATATTGGGTTTTGGAATGGGGCATTAAAAGATGAAGAGGCTATGAGTATAAGTGCATCACTCGGAGGTGAGGCTAAATTTGGCAACAATAACTGTATCTTATCACTGCCATCTCAAGGGGAAATCTTTGAATATTATCAGGTTCAAACAAATTACAATCGCTTAGTTGAATTATTTATTGATCATTGGAAGCCTGAAAAAATTATGGGAGATGATGGAAAATGGATTTATTTATAACGATACCATAAAACCCAGGTATAATACATACTTGAGTTTATGTTTTAGGTGGTTATAAAGATGTTAAATTCATGAAATACTCTGTTCCTAAAGTAGGTGTAAATCATTGTCGCAAAAGACAATCCTATTGAAAGGCATTTTGGACAAAGACAGTTCGTGATGCTGCTGAAAAACTATTCGATAAAGCACCGATAAATATTATTTAATACATTTACCTCGATAAATGGGAGGGTGTATTTTGAACTCTGTCTGAGAATTTCCCTCGTTTAGTAACTATTCACTCGTTTTCTGGAAAACAGTTGGTTATGAACAATTTTATTGGCTTTATAAACACATTTTTGGGCCTAAATTCTTCAATATTTAAAAATCAGTGATAATTGCCCGTTTGGTTGATAACCCTCCAATAACTTGGGGTCAAAAATATTGTTCATACGGTGTTTGAGCCCGATCTTGTGTAAAATTTCTATTTTGATCGATAATCAATTAATCGCAAAGTTACTAAAAGAAGTCGAGCTGCTCAGGGAAGAGAACAAACAGTTTAAGCTTCGGGTGTTGGAATTGGAGACAAAATTAGAAAAATATGAAAACCCAAAAAACAGTGGTAATAGCAGTGTCCCGCCTTCCCAAGATCCTTTTAGAAAAACCAAAAGCCTTCGCGGGAAATCCAAGCGCAAGCCTGGCGGACAAAAAGGGCACACGGGAAAAAAGTTGGAAATGAGCAGTGCTCCAGATAAGATCGTTTTTCACGATATCACCAATTGCGATTGCTGTGGCCATGCTTTGCCAAAAGAGCCCCAGGGTTTTGATGCGCGCCAGCTATTTGACCTTCCCCCCATAAAGATGTTCGTGACCGAACACCGAAGAAACAAAAAGACCTGTGTTCATTGTGGCAGGGAGAATAAGGCCAAGTTCCCAGAAGGGCTTGTGCAACCAGCACAATACGGGAACAATTTAAAAGCACTTTGTACCTATTTGCAAAATTACCAGATGCTTCCCTATGCACGAAGCAGTGAATTCATAGAAGACCTTACGGGGCATTCCATTGCCACGGGCAGTTTGTCCAACTTTCAACGACAGTGCTTTGAACTGCTCTTGCCCTACGGGGAAGAAGCAAAGCGACAATTGCTTAAAGGCGCTGTCCTGCATGCCGATGAAACGGGGGTTCGTTTGAACGGTAAAAATCAATGGGTGCATGTATTGAGCAATTCAACGGTCAGTTTTTTTGCCCACCATCCAAAGCGAGGCAAACAAGCCATGGAGGATATTGGGGTGTTGAAACAATACAAGGGCACATTAATGCACGATAGGTTTGCCAGTTATTTTAGTTACAAATATGGACACAGCCTTTGCAATGCCCATATATTACGAGATCTGGTTTATGTCGAAGAAGCCTTCGAAGCCTCTTGGGCAAAAGAAATCAGAAAGTTATTGGTTCGTGCCAAAACAAAAAAAGGAAGGGATGAAAACCTTAAAAAATCATACTATACGAAGGTATTCAATAAATACACTTCCTTGATAAGGCCGGTTATTAAAAATTATGACAAGAAGTTCAAAAAAACCGATGAACAGCGGCTCGCCTATGCCTTGGAAAAACATAAGTATCTCTTTCTTAAATTTATAAAACAGCCAGAGTTGCCTTTTGACAATAATCAGGCAGAAAGGGACTTGAGAATGATAAAGGTCAAGCAAAAAGTGTCCGGATGTTTTAGGTCGGAGACCCACGCCCATTATTTCGCCTCTATACGCGGATACATATCTACCCTAAAGAAAAACAAACAAAACGTATTGGAAAACATGAAAAATGTGTTTCTCGAAAAACCCTATATGCCTGTAACGGGTGAATAGTTACCTCGTTTATTAAAATTTTTCCTATAGCCTCTTTTTCATGTGCCTGCAAAAAAGAAATCAAACTATTTGAATAAGAAAAACGATGCATCAACAACAAGCTATTCGTTCCTCCGATAGACCAAAGTTCAATATCATATTGAAAGGTTCGGCCTTTGAACATGTGTAAGCCCTTCTACTCAGTAGTTGTTGTTGAGTTGCTTTACTTTGCCAAACAATAAGCTATTTTCTTTGGTTTTTGATCGGCATTTCTAAAAAAGTATTCATAACGCCTACTTCTACGGTATGGTTTGAACCCTATACAATGGTATACTCCTACTATCTTTACTTCTGGAAATCTGATTCCTGTATGGGTAATGATTACGACACTCATACCTCCAAGTGCACTACGGAATTGCAATAAACCTCATCGAAGGGTAATTCACTATTGATTAATTTAAAACTTTTTAGTCATGAAAAAAATAGGCACTACGCTGCTATTGATGGCAGTCATTATCTCAGTACAATCCTGTAATCCGCCGGAGGATATAACTGAACACCATGAACTTTACACTAACCGTTTAGATGCGGGAGATGAAGTAAGTATACCTCCGGATAATGAAAAAGACGCAGATGAATAAGATTTTCTTCTGATATTTAAAATTGTGAATAACCTCCGGCATTCCAATGTTGGAGGCTTTCAATTATTTAGTAGTTTACATTAAATTTTCAAGTATTGACGTTAAGCTAATATATTGCCAATACCTTGTTCTTTTTGTAATTGTTATTTCTAATTATGCCTGTACCAGTGAAATATTCGAAAAACATGACTACAACAAGGACCAGGTATCCCTATGGCTGAAACGAAATAAAATCAGTACAGGATCCAGGGCAGAAAAGAAAATTATCATAGACAGCGCTTATCATTATACCAAAGCCGTCTCGAATGATTCCTTAAAGTATGATTACCTATCTAAAGTAGCCTCAGCATACTTAAAGATAAAGGATTCGGGCAGCTTTAGAATTATCAACGCGAAAATCATAGAATACGCCTTAAAAGAAGGTGAAACAGAATTATTAGCTGAATCTCATTGGAACTATGCCATTTTCCACCTTCGAAACCAAAGGTTTGACAGTTCCTATATTCATTATAAAAAAGCGCATGAGCTCTATGAAATAGCAGGACACTCCTACTATAGCGGGAAGATGCTATACCATATGGCCATTATTCAAAGTAGAATAAAAAACTACACCTTAAGTGAAGTTTTGCTCATCGCTTCCATCAATTATTTCGAACCACTAGGCAAGTACAAACAGCTTGCGCTTTGCTATAATCTTTTAGGTATCATACAAAGCAAATTAAAAGAACCTGACAATGCGCTAAGCTACTACAAAACAGCCATGAGATATATCGATAGGCTGGATAATGAGGAACTTCTAAAATCTCAGTTGAATAATAATATAGGGGTCCTGTTTCGCGAAAAAACAGAGTACACCACTGCCCTGGCACATTTTAATCAAGCATTGCAAGTGCCTGAACTTTCTGATACATACTCAGCCCATTTGGCGCGAATAATTGACAATATTGCGTATACCAAATTATTAATGGGTGATCCCAAAGTAAAGGCAGATGACTTTAATGAGTCTTTACAAATACGTAAATCCAACCAAGATCACATAGGTATAGTGACCAGCACCTTGCACTTAGCTGAGTTTTATGCTATAAAGGAAGATACTGCACAGGCCATATTTCTTGCAGAAATAGCACTACAAATAAGCAGAAGAATTAAAAGTCATAGTGAAACCTTGAAATGTCTCACATTGCTTTCTGAACTTGACATAGCATCAAGCAATCACTATTTGAAGGCTCATAAGACACTTAGCGATAAAATTTACTTAGCGCAAAGTAAGGTGCACAATAAATTTGCGCGAATCCAATATGAAACCCAAGAGTATCGGGAGCAAGCGAGGTCTCTACAAAATAAAAATTACCATATTATTGCATTTGCAGTCCTAATCATAGTAGTCTTAACTAAAATAATTCTCTACTCCTACCAATCTTCTACGCTTAAAATTCTTAAGCTTAAAAACATACAGAAGAATATCGAAGAGAAAATACTGAAATTGGAGAACGATAACTTTAGTGGTCAACAAAAAGAGCGGTTACGCATTTCAAACATAATACATACAGAGGTTATGGGATCTTTAAGTGTACTGCGTCTAAAGTGGTTCAGGCTACATTTAAATGGATCTAATGAGCAAATCCGAGAACAATTGTCCGATATCGACCTTCTTCATAAAGTCGAAAAAACCCTTAGGGATTTATCTAAGGGATTATATTCCAATGCAAATTCTTTTGAAACTGATTTTGTTAATGATATAACAGGTAAATTCAAAAGCCGCTGCGACGATGCCAAAATTGCGTTTCAACTCCATACAGACCAGTATATCCAATGGGAAACTATAACATTACCCATTAAGATTAAACTATATTATATAATTTCAGAGAGTTTAAACAACTGTATTAAGTACGCCAACGCTCGACATTTTAAGGTTGTATTCTATGGTTTTGAGCCAGGCTTGCATTTTGTTATAAGAGATGATGGCAGCGGTTTTATAAAGTCAGAAACTAAAGCTTCATTAGGGCTTAAACTAATGCAAAGAAACATTGAAGAAATTCACGGAAAAATAGTATTCTATCCTCAACCCGGAATAGGAACAAGGATCCACGGTCGCATCCCAACGCTAACTTAATAATGATTTCATGATGGAAAAAAAAGTAATGAATGTAGTGGTAATTGATGATCACCGGATGTTTACCAAACAGTTAAAAGACATAATACAAGAGGTAGGTGAAAAAGAATCCATGCGTATTAATACGGTAGAGGTTCATTCATCCGCTCAGGCTATGGATCTATTAGAACAAACCAGTTTGGCGTTTACCATAGATTTTGTATTTCTGGATATAAAATTACCCGACATGGTTGAAAAAAATATTATTACCGGTGAAGACATTGGTTTATTGATCAAAAAAAAAATTCCCAAAAGTAAAATCGTTGTTGTTACAACCTATAGTGAACCCTATAGGATAGGCACCTTGATAAAACAACTTGACCCGGCTGCCTTTTTAATAAAAAGTGATCTGGATCCAAAGGATATCTATTTTGTTATCAGGAAAATCTTAACTGGCGTAAAGTATTACAGCCCAACAGCATTTAAGGTACTGGAATCCTATATGAGAAATGACTATAATCTCGATGAGATAGATCGCCGCATATTATACGAACTCGCCAGTGGTGCAAACCTCAGCGAAATAGCAGAAATTGTGCCACTATCTAGGTCCGCTTTGGCAAAGAGAAAATCACAATTAAGAATACGCCTTAATGTGAAGTCCGCAGAAAACCGAAAATTGATAGAAACTGCAAGAGAATTGGGGCTTATCTAAAACCCAAAGTATTTGGAAGGTTGTAAACGTAATGATCAAACTCTAGATTTGCACGTTGGGACGCCTAAATACAATTCAGTATTTATTGAGGCTTCAAAAACCTTAGGTGAACTAGGCTCACAAGACAGCAAACAAGCGCATTACTGTCAAACACCTTATTCACTCAACCATGTAAACAACTCATTGTGGGTATTTTAATTTTAGGTAGGATAAAAATATCTCTTTGGCGACTATAAATCAATAAATCCCAAATTAGCACTTAATAAAACTCTATTTTTTTCATATTTTTAGCACACCATACCAAAAACTTTATAATTCATGAATTCACGACGCGATTTCCTACAAAAACTTACTACCTCGGCTGTAGCCTTACCATTTTTACCACTATACGCTTCATCGGAACAATTCAATTTTTACGACCAATTATATGACGGACCTGTGTTACGTGTAGCCATTATGGGATTGGGAAGCTATGGCACACGCGTGGCAGAAGCCATGCAAACTTGCAAACGCGCCAAGCTCGTAGGAGTTATCAGTGGTACACCTGCTAAAATTAAAGATTGGCAATCTAAATATGATATTCCAAAGAAGAATTGTTACAATTATGAAAATTACGACAGCGTTAAAGACAACGCGGACATTGATGCCATATATGTCATCACACCCAATGCGCTACACCATCAGGCGGTACTTCGGATAGCCGCTGCCGGAAAACATGCCATATGTGAAAAGCCAATGGCTTTGAATGCACAACAGGGACAAGAAATGGTGGATGCATGTAATAAGGCAAATGTAAAATTATTGGTGGGCTATCGCATGCATTTTGAACCCAATACACTGGAAATTATCCGAATGCGAAATGAAGGAGATTTTGGAAAAATTTTATTTTTCGAGGGACTCAGTGGATTCAAAATCGGAGATCCTAATCAGTGGCGACTGAATAAAGAATTGGCAGGTGGCGGATCCTTAATGGACATTGGTGTTTACTCCATTAATGGTGCCCGTTATATGGTAGGTGAAGACCCCATCTGGGTTACCGCCCAGGAAACCAAAACGGATCCTATAAAGTTCAAAGAAGGTGTAGACGAAACTATTTTATTTCAGATGGGCTTTCCCACAGGAGCGGTTGCTTCCTGTTTGTCCACATACAGTATGAATCATCTAGACCGATTTTTCTTAAATGGAGACAAGGGATTTGCCGAACTACAACCCTCTACGGGCTATGGGCCAATAAAAGGACGCACACATAAGGGTGAATTAACAAAGCCACATGTCACCCACCAGACTCTGCAAATGGATAAAATGGCAGGGATTATCTTAGCAGGTGAACAAGCAGTGGTACCGGTTGACGGAGTGGAAGCAGTTAAAGACCTTAAAATCATAGATGCTATTTATGAAGTATGTAAGGTTGGAGGAAAGAAAGAGTTGGATTTATAAGTACCCACTTCATACATTGAAGTTGATGCCCATCTAAATTTTTAGACATAAATACACTACCTAACTCTAGCTTAATTGTTTCGATATTACCTGATTTTCAGGCCTTATAGTTACACGATTGGTAAGCGATCAATATGCTCCATTATATCCACCAGTATTAGACTTTACAGTTTTTTCTGTTATTCCGAATTTCAAAATTATGTCCAACGGCTCGGTATATAAAGGGAGGACAGAAAAAGACGCTAAGCTTTCGGTTGCTATGTTACCTTAACTTCAAATTCGTTCATTTCCACACTGAACCGGACGTTAGCATTTAGTGCTCGAAATACTTTTAAAATGGATTCAATAGTCACATTTTTTGTATTGCGTTCCAATTTGGATATTTGTGACTTTTGAACTCCGATTAACTCGCCAAGTTGCTCTTGTGTCAAATTCCTTTCTTTTCGGACAGACTTAATCATGTCGCCAAGCACTTCCATTCGCAAATCAAACTCATATTTGTCTCGTTCTGGCGTTCCAACTTTTCCGATGTCCTTGTCCTTCATTTGGTCGAGTGTCATCATTTTCATATTTTTATTTTTCGTTGCCATAATTTTAAAGTTATTGGTCAAAATATTCATCTCTAATTTTCAATGCTTTATCAATTTGTGATTTTGGAACTTTGCTCACTTTTTTAACCATCCCATGAGTTGACAAAACAAGTGTTTCGGTTTTGTCCGTTTTATCCCAAAAAGCAAAAAGTCTGTATTGAATTCCTTGATAAAGTGTTCTAAATTCCCAAATATCATCAGTCAATTTTTTGAATAGTTTTGGGTCATTTTCCAGTTTTGATTTATCCAAATTGTAATAGATCTTCCTTTTGGCTTTCGCATCTATTTTACTCATAAATTCAATAGCCTGCTCAAGAAAAACTATCTCAAATTTTGGTTTCATTCAGTTTATTTTGTCGATATACTTTAGCAAAGATAATAAAAAAGTTGAATTATATGGAAACTTTTACTAATTTATCTCACATTAATAGTATCGTTCCACAGCTATGCGTGTGAACAGGATCTTACCCAGAATTGTCTTTTTGGAAACGAAACATTTAAAGACCTTAAAATCATAGATGCTATTTATGAAGTATGTAAAACCGGGGCAAAGAAAACATTAGAACTATAATAGTGGAACTAAAGAGTCGTAACAAGTTAAAGGGTGCTTAATAACCAATCGAATTCTAAAAAAATAGATCCACTGACTGCAACTTAATAAGAATGCATTTTTCTAAACTCAAAGCAGAAGTCAATTACGTAAAAACTACCTTTATTCGGATTGAAATCCGAGATGTTTTTATTTACAATCCTTTTATTTGTTAAGATGGATGATAGGAATGTATATATAGTAAAGGCCTTGAATGAGCTATGGATAAAGCAGGTTACTAACAATACAGAATTTGCTAACAAAAATAATATTGACGAAAAGACGGTACGCAACATTAAAGGTCTTAAGACTGAAAGTGCCAGTCTGCAAACGATCATAAATATCTGCGAAACCCAAGGTATGAACCTTTCAGATTTCTTTAAACATGCGGAAAGTCTTTTTCCGCAGCTAAAGTTCAAGTAGTAATTATAACAAATCCTGTAAAGTTTTTTTAGGACGGGATAATCTGTATTTACTGGACCATATTTCAATCGAAAAGTATGGATCATGCCTAAATGCTGTGTTTTAAGCAAATATTGTGGTTAATCTGTAATGAAAGGATTCCACATTTATTACCTCTCTAAACTGTGCAGCGAAGGTGTTAATTTTGGCATAGAATGATTCTGTTATGGCTAACCTCATTTATTGTTGTACCGTTTTAAGGTACCGATTAAATTCATTTTAATCCACAAAATTGCTATATTTTATATGCTAACACAAAGTCAGATAGATATCATTATTAACACTATGAAACCATTTAATCCCATTAAAATTGGGGTGTTTGGTTCTGTGGCAAGAAATGAATCTATAGAAAGTAGTGATATTGATATATTATATTCTTTTAATTCTAAATAATCTTTATTTGACTTGGCAGGGCTCCAAATAAAACTACAGGAATTGCTTAAAAAAAATGTAGATTTGGTGGAATTTACTGCAATCCACCCGGGACTAAAGGACAGAATTTTAACTGATGCTAAGATATTTTATAGAGCAAAAGGAAAGAGACTTATTTAGATTAAGGGACATAGAGGAATGTATTGACAAGATTCTTGAATTAGTAGAAAGACTTCAAAAATTTGAAGAATTTGAGTTAAAGTGGATGGAGCAAGATGCTATGATTCGAAATTTTGAAATAATTGGGGAAGTTGCATGTATCCGAAAGGGTTTTTGACTCCCTGAAATTTTATAGATATCTCCGAAAAATCGTTTCCCGATAAGGCGCTTAGAAATAACCGGCCAATTGTCTAGGATGTTATACCTCCAAGGCATGTGGCGGTAATCTACTAATCTTATTTAAGTAGTGTTAAAAATGCGAAATTGTATTTTGAACTCGCAACAATACTGATCAAAATTATTATTTTTGAAATATAAACATTCATGATATGGGAAATAAAAAGACTTCACGTAAAATGCTTACCGAACAGTTGATGGCTAAGATATTCGCAGAAATGCAAAAAGAAGGATTACAGTCCGAAGATCAGGTTCGATCTTTTATGAATGGAATGGCTGGAAAGTCTATAGACAATATATCCTCTGGAGACCTTTCAAATGAACAAAAAGCGCAGGACCTCATTTATGAAGCCTATGACTCAACGGTAAAAAAAGGAAAACAACTAGCAGAAAAAGCGTTAGAATTAGACGCGGACAATGCAGATATTTACAATTATTTGGCTGAAAAAGAACCCAATTTTGAAAAAGCACTACAGTTATATAAACAGGGAGTAAAGGCAGGAGAGAAAAAATTAGGGAAACAAGCATTCAAAGAAGACAAAGGTCATTTCTGGGGTCTTTTAGAAACACGCCCTTATATGCGTGCTAAAGCAGGATTAGCAGAATGCTTGGCACTCTCAGGACAACATCAAGAAGCTGCTTCTATATATTGGGAGATGTTGGATTTAAACCCTAACGATAATCAGGGTATCCGATATAAATTATCTTCACTACTTTTAAAAATGGATGATTTTAAAGGGTATGAGAAGTTATACAAATTAACTCCTGACGAAAGTGCTGCCCACTGGAATTACAACAGGGTACTGTATTATTTAAAAAATGCTAATATGGCAGATGCAAAATCTCAGTTAAAGCAAGCAATAAAATCCAACGAACACGTTATTGGGTATTTAACAGGCAAAAAACGATTACCTAAAAATCATCCTGAATACATTGGCCTTGGAGATTCTAGCGAGGCAACTGCCTATGTAATGGCAAATAAGGACTTGTGGGAAGAAACTAAGGGAAGTTTAGAGTTTTTAAAAGCCTATTAAAATTTAAATAAAAACATTCTTACAGAGATGCAAATCACTGTTCCATAATTACAAAAAAAGAAAGCAAAGGAATAGTGAATAACAAAACTCCGGGTCTATATTGAATAGTTGGTATTCAACATAGACCCGAAATTCATTAATAGCAGTTTCAATTGATTAACTCAAGCTTACTCTGTTTTAATTGTTATCAACTTAGAGTACCCTGCCAATCAATATTCATTTAATGATAGCTTCCTTTGTGGATAGCCTAAAGGATGGAGAAACCGGACAGAATTTGTAAACTACACTCCCCTATTTCCCTCTAAGTGCACTTTGACTACAAAACTTACATCAAGTAACCGGCTGCGCATTAAACATCCTATAGTCAACTGAAATCAACAAATTGCCTACCACCATTACAAAGCATTTATAGGGTATGAAGCGCAATCAATCAGATAATCCAGTTTAGTTAATCCAGTTTAGATATTTCATTTAGTGCTTTCAGTCAATAAATTGATGCACAATGGTTTGATATTTAGCTTTATTTTTAAAGTTGAATTAATCTGTAGAATTATTGAAACGTATAAACTCTAAGATTCACATATAATTCAGCTACTTTGAGCAGAAAAGTATTCAACTTGTTGCACTCTGGAGAAACAGGCACCCCCCATCATTAAAACCACCAGGGTGTCATGGAATAACTCATCTCGAAAGATGGGACGATATTCCAAAAATAACGACATTGTTTAATTCCTTTGCGTAGCAGGTTATATAATAAAAATTATGAAATTAAAATTCATTTTAGCACAATGCTTAGTGTGCATCACGATGTTGTCGTGTGCTGATCGCAAGACCACTAAATCTTCCAAGTATGATAGTACAGATCAAGACAAAATATCGTCCGAAAAAACATATAGCAATCCCCTTTCTGTGGAATTTGGAGATCCTTTTATTCTAAATGATGACAATGGCAACTACTATATGTATGGTACGGGTGGTGGTGCAAAAGATGGTTTTGCCACCTATATGTCGACTGATCTTATAAATTGGGAATTTATGGGACAGGTATACACAGGAAACACAAATGATTCTTGGAGCATAAGTGCTTTTTGGGCTCCTGAGGTTTACAAATTCGGCAGCAAATATTATATGTTTTTCAGCGCTCAGTGGAAACATAATCCCAACAATGAACTTGAGAATTTTAAAATAGGTGTTGCAGTAGCAGATAGTCCTACCGGACCCTTTGAGGACCTTAAAGACGAACCTCTTTTTGACCCGGGTTATCCCATTATAGATGCCAATGTATTTCAGGATGATAGTGGGGAGTTTTATTTATACTATTCCAGGGTATGTTATAAACACCCTGTAGAATCAGAAATCTCAAAATGGGCGAGGGAAAAAGGTTGGTTTGATGAAATTGAAGAAAGTTGGGTGTATGGCATAAAACTAAAGTCGGATTTTTCAGGGGTAATAGGCGATCCCGTATTATTGCTCCGTCCTCCATTAACATTGGAGGATAAAAATGCAGAATGGGAAAGCCGATCGGTGACCTCAAAGGAGGTAAACCGAAGGTGGACTGAAGGATCCTTCACTTTTATACACCAGAACACATACTATATGATGTACTCCGCTAATTATTTTGGAGGTGAAAATTATGCAGTAGGCTATGCCACAGCCTCTTCCCCATTGGGACCCTACACCAAAGCAGACAACAACCCTGTTTTGGAGAAAAACACCGGTAGTGGCGGCGAAGTAACGGGTACCGGACATAACAGCTTGGTATTTTCCTCTCAAGACAACAAAATATACTGCGTGTATCACGGCAGAACCAAGGCTACTGGAGATCAACGTGTAGTTTTCATTGATGAAATGAAAATTCTGGGCAATGGAAAATTAGTAGTCCACGGACCTTCAACAACGCCAAAACCAATGCCGCTAGCCAACTCGCCGGAATAGTTTTTACAAATTCTAGAACTCATCAAAAATGAAACAATTAAGCTTTCAAGTACTACTATTGATTTTTACAATTCAGCTTTTTGGTCAAGAGCTCAGTATGGATCAGATTTACTTGGCCGATCCTACTATCTTTGAGGATCAAGGCACTTATTATCTGTATGGAACAAAGGGTGACCCCCGCATTGAGGGTGAAGGCTTTTTGGTATATCGTTCGACCGATCTAAAAAACTGGGAAGGCCCCATTGGTGCAACTGATGGGTTTGCTTTAAAAAAAGGAGATGCTTTTGGAACTAAAGGATTCTGGGCACCACAGGTTTTTAAATACCATTCAAAATACTATATGGCTTATACGGCTAATGAGCATATTGCCATTGCAACCAGTGATAACCCCTTAGGCCCTTTCACCAATAACGGAAATGTATTAGAGTCGGATGTTAAACAAATAGATCCCTATGTGCTGTTTGATGGTGATAAGATTTATTTGTATCATGTCAGACTTCAAGACGGCAATCGAATTTTCGTGGCAGAGCTGTCTGATAACTTACGGGCTATTAAAACAGAAACACTTACCGAATGCATTAATGCCGAAACCGGCTGGGAAGACACTCAAAAAGTAGCATGGCCAGTAGCAGAGGGTCCTACGGTATTTAAAAAGAATGGAAAGTATGTTATGCTCTATTCTGCTAATGATTTTAGAAATCCGGATTACGCAGTGGGCTATGCCATCAGTGAGTCGCCCAAAGGCCCATGGAAGAAGATAAAAGACAGTCCTTTTATTTCAAGAACTGTTACTGGTGAAAACGGAAGTGGTCATGGAGATCTACTCTATAATCATAACGGTAAGGCATACTATGTATTTCATACTCATTTTTCAAATACAAAGGTCGCACCACGAAAAACCGCCATTATTTCTATACAAATTAAGAATTATAAAATACAAGCTGTTAAAAACAGTTTTCAGTGGCTTAAGTTGTGAATTCAATAGTGTGGCTCTCTATAGTATTGGAATTTTACATATAAATTGAGAATGCGAGGCTCATCTCTCCCGTATTTTGGAAATCTGCTGATGCATTAAGAAATTTATAACATCTTATTGGTATTCATTTTTACTACCTTTGCATAGATGAAAAAAAGACTATACATAAGACCGATTGTCACTATGCTTTCCATTGCAGGACTGGCGTTGTTGCTTTTAGTTTCCCCATGTAAGGTCCGAAATTTTATGCAGTCCAAATTGGGTGTATCTCAGACCCAAGCATTGAATAAAAGTCAATCGACAATTTCGCAGTTCGGTTGCTTTTCAGTTGAAATTTCCCAATCTGATGAAACAGTCATTAAACCATCTATCACAGTAACAAAGCTGCTATTTAATGCGGTTTGTCCTGATGATTTCACAGGTCATTTCTACCAATATCCCGTAATTTCACCTCCATCGAAATACCTTTTAATTTCTGATGTTCCTTTATACATTTTATACCGGAATCTAAAGATTTATTCGTAATTGATTTTCTGATAGAATAATTAGAGTCAGTTGCAGCATTGCTCCAAAGTATTATATGTTAGTCCATGGTGGTTTTAACCGTAAAGATCCATCTAGAGACTAGTGTCTATCTTTCGGTTTAGCCAAATGATCATCCAATAGATCGACTGCCGTAATTCTATTTTATCAGTAATTCCTAGCATCATTAGATTCAAGTGGCGAAAGCCTGTATTTACGGGCACCGCTCTTGTCAATATAAATTCCAATTTTAAATTAAAAAAATGAAACATTTTATTCTATTTATATCTACGCTCCTATTATCTTTCGGAGTTGTCCAAGCACAGGATTTTGATCCACAAAAGAACAATTATCTTTTGCTTACCAAAAACATCAACCAACTCAAGCCTGTACTATTAACCGCAGAAGAATTGGCTAAGGAAGATGGTAATTCCTATGGTGAATTTTATGTGGTAATATGCGGCAAAACGGTAAAAGATATTCCTGATAATAATAGCTTTAAAAAACTTCTCAAAAAAGCCAAAGAGCAGCATGTGAAAGTTTTTGTTTGTGGCATTTCGTTGGATAAATTCCAAGTAGACCCTAGTGAGCTTCCTGACCAATTAATTAGGACTGAGAATGGAATTCTTTTTGGATTTCAATTCAGCAAAAAAGGATTCATTTCATTAACCATTTAATATTCATTTATGCAACATATAAGTGTAAAAAATGACGCTGGCCTTTTGGCTCTGGCAACAAGGCTTGTTATAGGCTGGACATATTTTTCAGCCTTTTGGAGAAGAACTATATTAGCGGACAAACTGGATCCTGAATTAGCAGGTTATATCGGAGAAAAATTTAACCACTTTTTACCCAATGCCTTGGGTATAAAACCTATCATTCTATACTTGGTAGAAAATCCTGATATTCTCTGGATCAGCATGGTACTCTTTACAATCATTGAAGGGATAGTAGGTCTACTGATCATCTTTGGATTGTTTACCCGACTTATGAGCATTGGTGTATTTGGTCTGGCCATGGGAATCTTACTTGGTTCCGGTTGGATTGGGACTACCTGTTTAGACGAATGGCAAATCGGAGTATTGGGTATCGCAACTGGCTTTGTATTATTCCTTACCGGTAGTGGGCGATATTCTTTAGATCGTTATATGATGAAAAACAACTATGCCATCACCAAAAAGAAATCTTTTGCGTGGCTTGGCTCGGGTGTACTTCCCATTAAAGAAAATATTTTCCCAAAAGTCGTTTTAATCGGTTCGCTATGCATACTAGGGATGACCCTGATGACCAATCAGGTGTTTCATGGCGGCCTGTGGGGTACACTCCACAATAAGTCAGTAAAACCTAAACTGGAGATTACCGAAGGTGTAATCGCTAACAACACCCTTTCCTTTGATGTCTTCAGAACAGAAGGTGCTGATGTATATGGCTCTTGGGTTATTGGTATAGAACTTTATGACCAGCAAAACAATGCCATTCTAACGTACTCACAAGAAGACCTGGCCTTTTTACCCAAAGAAAGTATTTCCAATTATTATATCGCCAAAATTAAATCTGCTAAACACAGTTTGATTGTTCCTTTGGGAGCAAAGGCTAAAATAAACCTACAACATGATAACTTGAAAAACTTGAAAAAAGGGACTTACACTATAAAGATCACTGACATCAGTGGTGTTTATTGGGAACATCATATTGAAATATAACGTCCTCTGCTGTTAATTTTATCAAATAAACAGTTGACAGCTTTTGTAGTAACTTAGTAGTTGCCATATATCGGCAACTACTTGTACTACCCTTAAAGAAAGGATCCTTTATGCTGCACCGCTAAATTGGTGTTTGAGAAGGTTTAATCCGATACAAGTAAATCTTAAGAATGAACTATTTACTTATCAGGTTCTCAATTTGCTCGATAAATTTAGGTGCTGCATAATTTGCAAAGCCTGTATGGTGGTACCTAATTCTTCCATCCTTATCAAGCACAACGGTCGTAGGCAGTGCCCCAGAATACACCTGTGTCGGGATATTGCCTCTGGAGGTATACATGGGTACAGAAAACCCCTCCTCCACAAGATAAGCTTTCCCGGTGGCTAAGTCACTATCCTCATTAAGGGTCAAAAAGAAAACATCCGGGTTATCTTTGAATTTTGTGTAAAGTGTTTCAATGGAGGGAAATTCAGCGCGGCAAGGAGGACACCATGAAGCCCAAAAGTTAATAAAGACAACCTTTCCCCTTAAGGATGATGTATGTTTCAAATTTCCTTTTTCGTCAACAAATTCAAAATCTATTTGAGCCTTACTCCCCTTATCCACTTCGTTTACATCCATGCTCGCATTAAATAATCCCGTTACCATTAGTTGTTGAAGTACGTAGGATTTTGCATCAGGAATTATCAGTACAAGGATTAGAAGCAGCATAATGATATTGAATCCGTTTTTTTTCAAAAACCCGATAAATCCGTTTACCTGAGTTTTCTTTTCAACTACCTCTTGATCGTTCAACATAATTTTTCTTTTTTTTAAACTCATTATTTTGCGACCAGTTCATTCAAACCTTTGATGATTTGTGGGTGTGTATAATCACGACCGCCCTCCAAGCGGGCTACCATTTCTCCATTTTTATCAAGTATAACAGTTGTTGGTATGGCACCCCCTAGAAAGGAAGATGGTATAATACTAGCTGGAACAAACACGGGTAAATCATAGTCGTTTTCTTCCATGAAGGCCGTGGATTTCTCTATTTTATTATCCACATCAACCAACAAAAATTCTATATTGTCACTGTCTTTGAAAGAGTGTTTCAGTTCGTTAATTGAGGGCATTTCATGTATACAAGGTGGGCACCACGTAGCCCAAAAATTAATAAAAACTACTTTACCTTTCAACGAGCTTAAAGTAACGATGTTTCCGCCTTTGTCTTTAAATGAAAGGTCTGAATCTTCAGGCGCTGGAATTTCAACTTTCGTCGCCTCTTGGGCACGGGTATCTTGTTTGCTCTTTTTACCTTCGATATTCCCGCAGGAAGCCAACAAAATGGCTATAAAAATGAAAAATCCGAGACTGACTGCCACATTTCTGGCTTGCATTTTCATATACATTAATTTTTAGTGATTCTTAATTCTGTTTATTTTTATTGTGGTATCGGTCAATGGCTGACTGAAGAAAGTTGTAATAACTTTCAGGGTTATAGTCTGCTCCTTTGGGTTTTAGCAATAGCTCTTCGCTGTATGGGTCTAACATCACATAGTATGGCTGCGAATTGGAATTGTATTTACTGGCTTGAAAATCACTCCATTTATTGCCTATTGTACGTATACTTTTTCCGCTGTAAGATGATGTGAATTGTTCTGCTTGCGGTAGTTCTGTTTTGTCGTCCACATAAAGCTGAATGATAACAAGCTCTTCACTTAACAACCTATACACCTGTTTATCTGACCATACAGATGCTTCCATTTTACGACAATTAACACAAGCGTGACCTGTAAAATCTAGCATTACAGGTTGATCCGCTTTTCTTGCATATTCCATCCCTTCTTCATAATCAAAAAAAGTATTCAAGTTTAATGGAGCATGGAATATATCGGCATATTTTTGAGCTTTACCTTCTGTAGTATGACCTGCCTGCGTTGTCCCAAATGAGGAGGTATACAAGTCAAAATCTTGAGTTGTCTGTGGAGGTAAAAATGCTGAAATAGATTTCAACGGAGCTCCCCATAAGCCGGGAACCATATAAAGCGTAAAGGAAAACACCAGCATTGAAAATACCATTCTTGGTAGGCTCATTTTGTCTATTGGGACATCATTGGAAAAACGAATTTTCCCTAATAAATAAAGTCCTAAAAATCCAAAAATAACTATCCAAAGGACTAAAAACACTTCTCTATCAAACCAATTCCAGTGGTAAGCGAGATCTACGTTACTCAAAAATTTCAGCGCTAAAGCCAATTCTAAGAATCCGAGTGTAACCTTTACACTGTTCAGCCAGCCTCCTGAGGAGGGCAGGCTTTTCAAAAGACTAGGAAACATAGCAAAGATGGTGAATGGTATAGCCAAAGCTAATGCAAAGCCCAGCATCCCGATAGCAGGACCTAAAAGTTCACCCATTGTAGCTGCCTGCACCAATAATGTTCCAATAATTGGACCCGTACACGAAAATGATACAACGGCTAATGTTGCTGCCATAAAGAAAAGCCCTAATAGACCTCCGCGATCTGAATTTCGATCTAATTTGTTGGCAAGCGAGGATGGCAACTGAAGTTCAAATGCTCCCAAAAATGAAAAAGCAAAAATCACCAAAAGAACGAAAAATAAAAAATTAAAGATTCCGTTGGTGGAAAGGCTATTCAATGCATCTGCTCCGAAAACAACAGTAATCAGAATACCTAATAAAACATAAATGACAATGATGGACAAACCGTACAACATTGCATGTGCCGTTGCTTTACCCTTTGCTTTTCCACTCTTTGTAAAGTAACTCACCGTTAGTGGCAACATTGGGAAAATACAAGGCATAATCAGAGCCGCAAAACCTCCGATAAAACCCGCAATGAATATCGTCCATAAAGAACTTTTATTGTTTTGTGCTTCATGATCTGTGACTGCGTTAGTCACTTTTTTGGTCGTCTGCCCTTCACCAAGTATCACGTTATCTACAGGTTGTTGTTTTATCTCTGTAAATTCTACATCATCGAATGAAATGAGGCTATCTTGGGCACTTGCTGGAAAATACGTCAATGCGCTCAGCAATAGCATCACAACTAATTTCATTTTAAATTTCATCATTAGTTCATTTTATTGGGATATTAAAAGCTACTTCTTCTGGTGGCAGACATTGTGTGTCATCACATGCCATGTAACTCAGTGTTCCTTTAACAGCAGTTGAATTTTCCAATAATTTTACCTTTTGTTGGAAAACCACCGTTTCTGAATAGTAACCGATCTCCATATCAAATGTGGGGTCATGTTTGACCACCGGATGTGGTGCATTGGTATTTCCGTTTAATTGATATGATTCCGATAAATTGAACGAAAAGGTCGTGGGCACCGGACCGTTTTCAGGAACTTTTTGTGCATAGATATTCCAACCGTGGTCAATAGTAGCCTTTAAAAATAACACAGCTTCCTTGTCGTTGATTTTCTTTGAAGCATAAGACCATTTTACTGGATTTAATATTTGTCCGTATGACGCAGCACTTATACAAAGAAGCACTACCAATATTAGATTTTTTTTCATTTCAATATCTTTTGCGAATTAATTATAATTTTTCATTTAACAGTTTCTCCATCAACTCGATAATCTCCGGGGAGTTATAATCCGCTATACCGACATGCCGGGCTACGATATTGTTTTGTTTATCGACAATAATTGTCGTTGGAATGGAACCACTGAACAGTTCCCGAGGCAATCTACTGTCCATAACATGCACGGGAAGGTCATAATTATTACTTTCCATCCAGGCTTTGGACTTTTCAATTTTATTGTCCATATCGACCATCAGGAATATCAAATCATCATTATCCTTAAAGGTGTTTCGAAGCCCGTTAATTGAAGGCATCTCATGAATGCACGGGGGGCACCATGTGGCCCAAAGATTGATGAAAACGACCTTCCCTCTTAGGGATTTAAGTGAAATGATATTACCAGTTTCGTCCTTGAATTTTAATTCCGGAAATTGTTGTGAGGGTGTCTCTAAAATCTTTTTACTATTGGGGATTTCATAAACCGGCAAAGTTCTTTGTTGCTCTGAAGCATTTGCCCAACCTGTGACGATTAATAATAAGACTACTGTTATTTTATTAATATGCTTTTTCATAGTTCTCTTAATTAATTTTAACTGTTTTAATTTCTTCTGATGGTTTAATAATGATTTTGTCATTTGGAGATAGATTTCCGAAGACTTCTGTCAAGCTATCTAATCGATTTCCTTCATTTACAGCAATCCGTTTTACCTGGTTGTTATTAAATGTTAAAACATATTTTCCTGACTGGGTTTTCAAGACGCTTTGGCTCTTGACCCAGTTGGAAGGGTTTTCACGTTTTAATTTCAATTTAACTTGTGCATAATCTCCACCCTGCAATTGGCCTGAAGAATTACTTACATCAAACTCCAATGCAAGTGAGCGATCATGCGGATCGAGTATACCAGAGGTGCGGGAAAGCTTGGCATCAAAAATTTTACCCGGCTGTGAACTAATAGTGAAAGTAGCCGGCATCTCTGGGTAAACAGAAGACGCGTGTTTTTCGGGCAGAGATAAGGTCAACCGCAGTTTATCATCCTGCGCAACCCTAAATAACGGCAAATAATTTGCTTTTCCTGCCAATGCCCCTACGGATACATTTCTTTGAGTAATTATTCCGTTAAACGGTGCTGTGATATAAAGATACTCTTGCAACTGTGAGGTATGCCCTGTACCTGCCTTTGAAGCATCATAAGCGGATTTGGCACTTTCCATAGCGCTTTTAGCTCTATCAAGTTCAATCTCCGCAACTGCCCCTGTAGTCTCTGAAGCCACAACGAGGCGATCATAGGCCTGTTTTGCATAGAGATAATCGCTATATACTTTTTGCTCTGTGGATCTGTCAGAAAGATACTGTTGCTGCATCTCAGGGGCTTCCAGAACAGCCAAGAGCTGTCCTTTTTTTACGCGGTCGCCACGTTCAACACGAATTTGTTTGACGAATCCCGTTACCTTGGCATAAATCGCTACTTGCTCGTAGGGTTTTAATTCCGCAGGAACGGATATTTGGTACTGAGGATTCAAGACCGCTATTGGAGCGGTAGGATAAGTTTCGGAAATTGACGTTCTATACTGTAACTCCTTCTTTTGCCCGTCTTGTTGCGAACAAGAGGAAAATAGAAATCCCAATAGTGAGGCGGACACCAATATTGTTATTAATCTTCTATATATTGAAATACTGTGAAACATTGAAATGTGCATTTTTAAAGTTTATAATACGGTTTGTTGTTTGGACTGTTCCAAATAATACCTGCTTTGGCTATCATCAGGATCTAATGAAGGGCTTATAATAGAAGTCCTAGACATCAATGAGGAAAAAAAGTGAGGAACTAACAAAAGAATAGTTATCGTAGAGGCAATCAAACCTCCAATAACTGCCCTACCTAGTGGCGCAATCTGTTCTGCTCCATCTCCTAATCCCATTGCCATCGGCAACATTCCAGCGAACATTGCTGCGGCAGTCATAAGAACAGGTCTTAATCTTGATGAAGCAGCAAGCCTCGCGGCATTAGCGGGTTTTAGCGCCAGTTTTTTGCGATAATATTCTGCCTGATTAACTAGCAATACCGCATTGGAAACCGAGACGCCAAGCGACATAATGATTCCCATATATGATTGCAGATTTAGTGTACTGCCCGTCAAAAACAGGACAGTGAGACTTCCTGCAATCACGGCAGGCAATACGGAAAGAATAATCAACGGAACTTTAAACGATTGGTAGTAGGCCGCCAGCATCAGAAATATGGCGATAATAGCCACACCTAAACCTGCCAATAGGCTACTTAGGGTATCTTCTAAAAGTTGCAATGTTCCTTCAGTCCAAACAAGGGTACCCCGTGGGGGCTCTCCAGCATCTTTGATAGCCGTATCAACCGCACGTGAAGCCGTACCTAGATCTTCGCCGTAAACATTGGCGACAATGGTGACGTATCGGTTTGGCCCTTTGCGGTTTACCTGTGCCGGCGTGGTTACACTACTTATGGTGGCCACATCTTCCAGAACAGGACGAAGACTTCCGGATTTCAAAGGAAGGGATCGTAGTTTTTCTTCCGACATAATTCCTTCAGGAAGCTGTACTTGAGTCTGAAATACCCGTCCGGAGTTTGGATCAACCCATAAATTTTTATTCGTATAACGAGTTGATGAGGTAGCCGAAACCAAACTGCGTGTAATATCCTTCATGGTCAAACCAAACTGTCCGGCAAGATCCCGATCTACATCAATTGCTAAACTGGGGTAAGACGTGGATTCTGCAATACGAACATCACGCAAGTATGAAACATTTTTCAAATTTGTTTCAATTTTTTCAGCATGTTTAACTGCAGTACCTAACTTATTGGCACTCACTTTTACCTCAATAGGGGTCATCGCGCCTTGCCCCATAATTTTTTCTGTTAGCTCCATGGGTTCGAAGTTGAACGTAGCCTCAGGGTGTGTTTGTGAAATCTTCGTACGTATTTTATCTTTAAAATCCTCCATCGACCCATCGTAAATATCTTGATTTACAGACACCTGCAAGACGGCTTCATGAGAAGCACTGCTGAAAAGAAATATCGGATTGATAGGTGAATTTGAGGGATGCATTCCCACAAAAGCGGATGTAATATTCAATCCGTTTTCAGGTAATTCAGCTTTAATAGTCCCAATAATTCCCTTGACCAGACGCTCTGTTTTTTCAATCCTGCTACCCTCTGGAGCCAGGAGACGAATCTGAAAATCGCCGTTATTTGAAACAGGCATTACATCCGTACCCACCACAGTCAATAGTATGCCGGCTACAGTCCCCGCTACCAAGACATAAATAGCAAAAATCGAGAGTGCTTTAGTAGACCACTTGCGCATTCTATAAGAATAATTGACACGGAATTTTTCAAAGAATGCTCGCTTTCGTTTTGTCTTAGTTATCTTAACGTGCTTATTTTTCATCATCCAATTCGCCAGTATAGGCACAAAGGTTTGAGAAGCCAAAAAGGATGCAATCATTGCAAAGGCAACAGCCATGGATAAAGGCATAAACATATCTCTTGGAATACCGGTCATAATAAAGGCAGGAGTCAATACCGCAAGAATACAAAGCATTATGAGAAATTTTGGAATAGAGATCTCGAGTAAAGCGTCTAAAATAGCTCTCTGCTTGGGTTTGCCTAGTTCCATATGTTGGTGTATGTTCTCTATGGTTACAGTAGCTTCATCCACTAGGATTCCGATAGATAAGGCTAGACCGCTCAAGGTCATCATATTGATAGTCTGTCCAAATAAATGCAGTACGGTAACGGCTGCAAGAATAGAAATTGGAATAGTGAATACTACAATAAGAGCGCCTCGTGTATCTCCCAAGAACATCAGTATCACCAATCCGGTAAATAGTGCTCCTAATAGACCTTCGTGGATTAGATTTGAAAGTGAACGCTGGATATAGGTAGATTGATCAAATTCATAACTCACTTGTACATCCTCCGGCAATTGATTTTTAAGCATTGGAATAGATGCTTTAAGGTTTTTCACCGCTTCCAAAGTGGAAGCATCTGCCTTCTTAATAATTGGCAGATAAACTGAACGCTTTCCATTAATTAAGGCGTAGCCTACAGTTTGATCAGCTGCGTCCTCAACGCTGGCAACATCTTTCACATATATAGTACGGTTGTCTATTGTTTTAACCGGTGTATTTAAAAACTCTTCAGGCCCTTTTAAAATGGAGTTAATGGGTGCCATCAAGTTTTCTTCTCCTATACGGATATTTCCAGCCGGAGACGGTAGACTGTTGTTGGTAATGGCGACTGTGATATCCTCAGGTGTAAGCCCATTAGAATGCATGGCAACCGGGTCTACATTTACTACTATGGTTCTACTATTCCCTCCAAATGGAGCCGGGGCAGTAATACCCGGAATAGTTGTAAACATAGGTCTGATTTTAGAAATGGCAAGAGTCTGCAGTTCATTAACCGATCGCTGATCACTTTCAAAGACTAGCTGTCCCACGGGAAGTGAACTACCATCAAAACGCACCACCATCGGCGGAACCGCACCAGGAGGCAAAAAACCCATTGCTCTTGAAACAGAGGTGGATACTTCTCCTGCCGCCTGCGCCATATCAGTCCCCGGATAAAAAGTTAATTTCATTAAGGTTAGGCCTTGTACACTTTTAAAGTCAATGTTCTTCACACCACTTACAAACAGTAGCACTTTTTGAAATTCATTAGCCATAAATCCATCCATATACTCAGGGGATAGCCCTCCGTAAGGCATGGCTATGTACATCGCAGGGAGTTCCACTTCTGGAAATATATCAACGTTTATATTTTTTACCGTGTTATAGGAAAAGAAAGCTATGGTCAATACAACAACCATTATGGCAATAGGCTTCCTTAACGCAAATCTTATAATATTCATAAACGATTAGTTAAAGGTTGTTAAATAAGTACTCGAAATCAGCGGTAAGCTCGGCTTGGTAAGTAAGTAATACCCAATAGTCTCTAGAGACTTCTATATGCGCATTTTCTGCTTGTTCAAGCATACTGCGAATCTGTAGCAACTCGCTCAGGGTGATTAACCCACTTTTGTATCTTGCGAGGTACATTCGGTATGCGTCTTCTGATTGCTTAACAGCTAGCAAGGCTTTTTGAAGTTGTTGGTACTGTTGTATAATTTTTGCCTGGGAAGCCGATAAATCTGCCTGCATTCCTTGTTGGTATTGCGAATGAAGTAGTTCCGCACTTTCTGCTTCTTTAAGTAACTGTTCTCCTTTTATTCGATTGGTTACCAAGTTTGTTAAGTTCCAAGTAATGCCAATACCGGCTAGAAAATTATTGGTTGAATTCTTAAACCCTTCTTCCCACGCTCCACTTACTGTACCATTGGGGTTGATACCAGTTGCTCTAAAAGCATAACCGCCTAAAAGACTTATCGATGGCAATGAGGCTCTTTTTTCTGCCTTACCACTTAACTTAAAATACTCAGATTGCATTTCCAAAGCATCCAAGATTGGGTGAGCAGTATTTATGATACGCATCTGGTTTAATCCATTTTCCACAGGATTACTGAATTGTTTGGCGGATGCGGCATATACAATGGTATCCTCGTTGTATAGCTCCAACAACTTGATAATAGAAGCGTTTTTAAGTCCCTCCCATTTATCGTGTTCGCCCAAAGCTTGAATATGCGAGGAGGAGGCTAGAAGACTGTCTGCTGCAGGCCTTAATCCCGATGCCGACAATCTAGAAGTAATTTTCAGAATTTCATTCAAGCGTTGTACGTTCTTCTCGGATAATTTTAACTTGGCATCGTTGTACAATAGAAAAATATAGCGCTGGGATAATGTCTTTTTAAGCTTGAGCAAGTAAGCACCCTTTTCACTTACTGATTTATGATACAAAGTAGTTGCAGCCTTCTTGTGATTGCGGTTCTTCCCGAAAGAAAACAACTCCCATTCAACAACGGCTGAACCAAAACTATTGGCAGTAGTAGAACTGCCTTGCAGTGGTATAGCCGAACCACTGACATTGAATAAACCTGGCTGGGGAAAAAAAGCTCCTGCACTTCCTTCAAAGGTTCCGTATGTGTTCTGTGCCTGTGCACTTAACTGAGGAAGTGTACCGCTCTTAATTACTCTCTCATTGAGCTTAGCTGCCTCCACAGCAGAGATTTCGGCTCCTATTCCAGGATAATTTCGTTCCACTTTAGACCATATTTTGCCTAAAGTATACTCCTTATGTTGCTGCGCATTTATTGGATACACTACAACAATGGTTAACCACAATAATGAGGTCACCTTAATATGTTTAATCATATTACGTTACATATTTTGGAAAGATCACATGGATCGACCGTAGATTGTTTTTAAAATGGATATAACAGAAATTTAGCCTAGCTGACCAGGGGGTCGATAGGCGAAAGAAAATTTTTTAGCAGGAGTAATGGATAATCAGTTTCTGGTATTCCAAGAAGATGGGAATAGAACTTTGGATTTTTCTACTGCCGTTATAAAGTGGATGTATACTTTCACTTTCTAGTGAAGGAAAGTCAAACAAAAATAAAAATGCAGTTTTAAAGCTAATTAGTGGTAGTAAATCGTCCGAATGAGAAGAGATGTTTTGAACAACTTGTGAATCTGAAATGTCAAAAGACGGACATTTTTCAACTGAATTTGTAAATAAATTACGACTGTTTTGTGGTACTCCCTGCTCTGTGTTCGCAGAAATACCTGTCAATTCTTTAATACTGGATTTGATGGCACAGGACGAAAGCAATACAAAAAGTATTGCTGTCAATACAAGAAAGTATTGCTTGAAACTCGTTGAAATATTTAGAATTGTCCTTTTCATCAATTATCAAAATTAGTTTTTATTGATTAAGGGAGCAAGTGACAACCTGTAATTTAAGTTATTTTAACATATCTCTGCTACCTATGTGATATTTCATCCCTGGAAGAAAAAATTGAATTTCTCTTTTAGTTTTAAGTAACAAAAACCGTATTAACAGTTTTTGTTACTCAATTGTTATGCACTAATATAGCCTTCGGCTGTAGTTATCCTGGCATAGAAGAATGTTAATGCTGCTAAAAATGCGGTGTGTACATCAGCGGCTTTGACCAGCTTACCATCCAACTCCTGATCCTTAGAGGCACAGGCATCGCTAATCACCGTACAATCAAATCCAAAATCCTTGGCAGCTCTTGTTGTTGCATCCACACACATATGTGACATCATCCCGGTGATGACTACTTCTGATACGTCGTTTTCTTTCAAGTATTCCATTAAATCAGTATCCCTGAAGCTATTTGGATAATTCTTTTTAACTACTTTCTCTCCTTCTAGCGGTTTTACATTGTTGTGGATTTCAACACCAGGTGTTCCCGGGTGGAAAAACGGAATATTACCCTCAACAGCAAAATGCTGAATGTGTGCTATTGGTAAATTGTTCTCTCTAAAGTGATTAATCATCTTTTGTGCTTTTAAACTTGCTTCGTTTGCTCCCACAAGTTCCCATGCGCCATTTTCAAAGTAGTCATTCTGAATGTCAATTACTATTAATGCTTTTTTACCCATTTTCATCTATTTTTATTCGTTAACATTGTATTATACAAAGCTCCCTTGTTTTAGAATGGATAAACCTACCAAAGCAGGAGTTAAAACTACCATTATGATAAATAAAATTGATTACCAAGGGAGGTTTCAGGAATGCAAATTGTATCCGTTATCGGTAAGAAATTCACTGGTAGTCATTCCTGTTTGATTTTTGAAAAAACGCATCAGATGGTTCGGTTCTGAAAAATTGAGCTGATAAGCAATTTCGCTTACAGTCAGCTTTGAGTGGATCAGATAGTTCTTTATCTCCAGCAACAACCGTTGTTTTAATAGATGTGTAGCCGTTACGTTAAATTGTTCTTTGACGGCGGTATTTAAAGAAACCCTGCTAATACCAAGCATCTCGGCATAATCAGCGATACGTTGTTTTTTCTTTATATTAATTTCGATCAATTGCTTGAATTTGAAAGCGTAGTGATTATTCTCCTTTTCCAAGTCTAAATCATTTCTAAGGGCATACTCCCTATTAAGTTTTTGGAGGATGTAATAAAGTAGGGACCGTATAATGTGGACACTGCCGGCTTTTGTATGTACAAGTTCATCCTTTATTTCGGTAAGTAATGCACAGTATTTTTCAATAAAAGGTCTGTCAACGTTCATCTGCACAGGAAAATGAAGTTGGTAAAAATAAAGAAGTTTGTAAGTAAAAAGCTTATCGGCGAAAAACTCATTAAGAAAATCTTCCTGAAACAGGAGGACTGTAAAATCCTGGTCACTTTCCTTATCAAAATGCCACTGTCTTTTTTGATATGGAGATATAAAGACCACACTGTTATCCTTCAAATCAATCTGCTGATGGTTTAATATAAGCCGACCACTACCCTTTTTAAAAAACACTACTTCAAAGAAATCTGTATTGAACGGGATGTTCTTAAGATAGGTTCCGTCAGCACTCTCTAAATGAACAACATTCAAAAGAAAATCAACACCACAATCTGTTTTGTGAAATCTATATGTTTCGACCTCGTTCTCCATCACGTCTTTAATTTAAAAAATCAGTTATGCATTGCCTTATCCTTTCTCAAACCAGATATCGCAATTTACAAACTTTAGCAAACAAGCTTATCACATTATGGATGTTTGTTTATCAAAGAAAATTATATGAATAATAATTGATTCAAAATGTAACACAATTGGTTCGCCATATTAAAATGATAGCTGTTTTTTGTTAATATTCTACGTACTGTATTCTTTCAAATAGAATTCTATATTTTCATAAAACTTCTGATTCAGAGCGTTCACACTACACTCTTTAAGTTTATGCAGGAAAAATCCCTTTCGAAAAAAGGGGTTTTTCTTTCTCATTATCAGGTTATTGCCCCTTATTTTAATGATATTATAAGCTTAATTTTAACCATTACCCTTAAAAACCTAAATAACCTATTCCGCTGCGTTTTAAAAAGTAAAGCGACCTGCTCTCTTTTGGATTGCAACACATACCCCGTCAATTAGTATTAGATACTTAAAACGTAATGTAAAGTTTGAATTTAATGGCTCCTTAAGAGTCAGAAACTATACTAATTTAATATATATAAGATCATGGCAAAACAAGTTTTACCTGAGCAACTTATGAACTCTGTTCTTGGAAAGTTGTACGATGTACTGACCAATGGGGACGATGTCGTACCTAAATCAGATGATAATTATTTGGCTTGGCTTTCCGTAGGAATGCCCTATCCAAAAGAAGAACTGGAATTTTTATCCACAGGATTTACAGGAATTTACCGGGAACCGGAAGTCGAAGAAGGAAAAGAACCAAAAGAAAAGACTCCGGAAGAGATTAATGCCCTGTTAGCACAAGATGCTACCCGAAAATACATGCAGGCCGAAAACCTTGCCCGTCTATGTGATATGGTACCTGATACCAGTGGCGTAAAGGGTGCCGTCACCATGAACGTGTGGAATCCGGAAAACACCCTGAGTCAGGCATATATGCATATACTGAAATTCAGTCAAGTTGCTAATTTTGAGCCCGATGAAAAGACCAAGGCCAAGATTGTAAGGCTAAGGGGGCTTTTACAAGAAAAGAAAATAAAGAAGAACCTGATTACAGAAGAGGAAGAAGAAGTTTTGGAAGAAACCGCCTTGGTTAAAAAATACAACGAAAAACTTCAGAATTTTCTAAATGTAGCTTTGGAGTATAATACGCATCGCGTCAATGCCCTGGCTGGAAAAGATCCGGCAGCCGTACACTTCTTTACGATGAATGCATCCATATTGAGGAGTAAAGTAATGGCTGCTAAAAACGATTGGATAACCAATGGATTCAAGGAAGAGTATGATCAGATTGCCGCATACATTGCACAGGTTGAAGGAAGAAGTATGCTTACATTAAAACAGCAATACATTGATGACTTTGAGAAATCCAGACTTACCGGACCTTCTTCAGGATCTGATTTTTACTATACCTCGCTCCTACCGGGCGGTTTTGCTGAAACCGATAACGGATGGACTGAGTTTACATTTAATAGTGGTGACTATGCTTCCAATTACAAATTTGATAAGAAAAAAGGTGGCGGAGGCGGTGGACTTTCTTTAGGCTTCTTCAATATTGGAGGAAAAGGAAGTTACGAAAAAACTAAATCCAAGCGTAAAATTGATACTTCGCGTTTTCAGCTACGTTTTAAGATATGTCAGGTACCTATCGTCCGTCCTGGAGTTAACATTAATTTTTTAACTAGCAAATACTGGAGATTTGATAAAAGCAATCCTGAATTTAAGGACAACATGGTTTCGGATGGTGGAAACCCACCACAAGGAATGATCCCGGCGTATACTACCACGGCTATTTTTGTAAAGGATCTGAACTTATTTTTCGGAGAATCACATTCTGAATTGGCTACTGAAATGGAAAAAGCCAGTGGTGGGGGCTTTGTTTCATGGGGACCTTTTCATGCCGGTGGAGGCTATTCGAGCCATAGCCAAGAGCGTAATTTCGAGTCAAATTATGATTCTCAGGGGATTCGTATAAAAGGGATGCAACTAATAGGTTTTAAATGCCACATTCTTCCAAAATCCCCGGATGCAAAACCAGATGTTAAAGAATGGGTGTAATCATATAGCTAAATCTTATGTCAGAATTATCAACCATATTCGAGAAGATCAAAAAGGTCTTTTTAACCAATTTAAGTCAGGATGAGGAAAAGGAGGATTACCACCTTATTTTTTCTCCTTTTTCCACTGGCTTTACCTATGATGACTTCCTTTTTTTAGATTCCAACATGGCAACAGAAGATGCTAAGAAGTATGTGGATGAACTGTATGAGTTTTCCCAAATCGCCAATACCATTCCAAGGGAAAATAATTTTTGGGCTTTATCGGGACAACAGAAGGACTATTTATTTAACCCCTATAAAAGTATTCTTCAAAGCCTACGGCTTTTGGATCCAGATACCATTAAAATTGAAATGTTTTACAAGCATCCAATTTTTTTAAAGGCTCTGGAAGTTTTAGGTACCGAAGATATAAATGGATACAAGTCTTTTTTTGAATTACGCACTAAAATTGCAAATGAAATTGAAAACTTAGGTGATTCCCTTAACGATGCTAACAAAGCGGCTATTGAATTGGAAATTCAATTAAAAAAAGACAATTTGAAATCAGTAGAAAAACAGTGGAAGGAGACGGGTAATAAAGAAGAGATTGATGAGAAGATTCTAACAATTGTTAAGGACGAGTTTAAACGATTTTTGTTACGCTTCAATGAGGTCAAAGGAATATTGGATACTGCCAAAAGAGAACATGCAGGAAGCGGAGATAGTTTTTATTTAACCAGTTGTCTTCCCAATAATTTATACGATGGTGAAAAAATCGAATGGACTAAAATTGAAATGAATAAGTCTGATTTGGAGGAGATAAAAAAGGATATACAGCCGGAAGAATACAGCGAAATTATTGGAAGTTCAGGACTCTCGGACCTGGAATTTGAAAAAATTACTTTTGAGGTTCTTTTTGCAGGGGTCACTAGACCTTGGTTTGATAATAGAATTCTGAATTCTCCTTTTTGGACGATCCATATTTTAAACAAAGAAGAAATTGAAATCCCTAGGGTTACAAGCAAGCTGATATTTGTACGCCAAGTGGAGATGAAAGTGTCGGATAATGAGAAGAACAAAAAAGTATTACTTCAACATAAGACACTACAAAATTTAGGTCCCTTTATTGTAAATATGGCTCAACTGAAAACCGGCCAAAAGGTTCAGCTGAACTCTGTAAACAAAGGGCTTAAATTAAACAGAAAAACATTACTGAATGTTTCTGCACAGCTTCATCGGAAGAAGGAGTTGAATAAGAACCAGTCAATTCAAAAAGTAATTGCAAAAAAACAAAGTCAATTTTTGAGACTTTCACCACAATTAAGACAAATGCAAAGCATTAAAATGACCACCGTAAAAAAACCACCGGTCATAAAAAAATCACTGTTGGCCAAGCCTATGCTATTCCTCAAGTTGAATACAATGCTTTTAAATCAGGTCTCGTGCAGGTTCAACTTTAAAGATGCCAATACCCAAAAAGACGTAGCGGTGGCCATTGAAGAAATAAAGATTCTCAAACAAGGGAAGCCAATTTCAATTAAGATGACCAAATCCAACAATGGACTGGCAACTAATTTACCTGCCAATACAATGTATGAAATAAGGATCCAAACCAAGGGATATGAGCAACTGCAATTTTCATTTAAAACGACAACGAAAAAAAGTAATAAGAATCTATCAAACTACACATTTAAACTGAATCCTGAAGTCGTAGAGGAAGTTGACATAGAATCTTTTCAATTGATTGGTGTTGTGGCAAGAGTTATAAAACCATTTCCACAACCGATCCAAACTGCTGATTATATATAACATGAATTAACTTTAAAAAGATTACAATGACAGCAAAAAAGAAGGGGAATTATAATCTTAAAAATAATAAGGAAAACGGATTTCATTCGAAATCCAATAAACACACTAAAGAAGGACGGGCTTATGAGAATGATTACGATACAGACGATTATTCCAAAGATGACCACTCCTCTTATGTAGATGACTACAAAACCGGAAAATCTTATAAAGAAGGACGGTCTTACGAGGATGACATTGATACGACTGATATTGGAAAGCGTAACGAAGATGGTGTCGGTATGGTTGAATTCAGGGACAATCCTGAAAAGGATTATTCCTATGATACCAAAAAAAATGTCCCACCCTTGGATACTTCTAACAATGTTGGAAAGCTTGATTATTTTGAGGCAAGTAGAGGCTCAGCTAAAGGAGGCGGTGATAATGTAGAGGAGTATGAAAATGAATCCCCTGCAAAACCTGAAACTACAGGTAGCAGTAATCCTTTTACCAGGTTTATAGAGCGGTTCGGAGATATACTATTTAGAAATAGTGCTGATATCAATCGCTTTTTTGCTGATCATAGTGATCAGGATAATTTTATGGCTTGGTTTAAAGATGAAGTCGGGGGAAGATCTCATTGGAGAGAACGAAACATTCCCCATAGGAATTTTGACAAGCATTTAAATAACTTTAATGAAGTATGGGACAATATTCCATTGTTGTATACCGGAAATGTAGGATCCTTTGAGATCAATATATTTCAGTTTTTTGCCCTGGCGAGTATCATTATTAATGAAACTGGCGGCACTTTTCGACCCATACGAGAACGGGGTAGTTTGGCCTATATGTTTGGCACTAATGGAGGGCGTAAACGTTCGTATAATAATTATCCCCAAAATAGACCCAACAACAGAACTGCATTCCAATTATTTAACGATCGGGACTTTTTAGAGACCCATAGTGATCTTGATCATTATGAAGATGTCGCAAATACAACTAATAGGGCATGGAACGGAGACACCTATCCGGCTGGATTTCCTACTGATCCTGCCCAAGGAGGGATAATCGCCGAGGCTGACTTTTATAAATTCAGTGGTCGTGGATTGGTGCAAACCACATGGAGACGTAATTACGAGGCCTATATTGAACTTGTTCAACAATACGGAGGTAATGATCAGGTTCTCAATGCATATAAAGAACGTTGGAACAGGGCTTTTGAGTCTCTCAATATAGGCATCATCGCCACACAGACCAGTAATAGAGATTGGGATAGCTTGTTTTTAGGTACTCATATGGAATTTGCCGCCATGGCAGTCTATGCTTTTCAACATAGAAGAAATGATTTTTTAACCATTCCTGTAGATGCTAGCATACTTCAACGAGAGACTAATCGTTCCGGATCACTATACTATGTGGGATATCGTGTCGGGGGTAGGGAATCATATGGACGCAAAGTAAAAAACAGAGTGATACAAATGATGAATACCCTATTATAAAAAAGAACAAGATAATTTAAAACAAAAGACTATGTCAAATGCAATCGTAAAAGCAGCAGTTAACGGTAGAGCCCAATTTCAAGGAAAGGGCTATCTGTTCGATGGAAATAAATACACCCGCTACAACTGGGATGAAGACAAACCAGATCCTGGTTATCCCAAAGATCTATCCCTATGGAAATTAACCGGAGCATTTGCCGATGGAATTGATGCGGCTATTAATGGATTAGCGTCTTTTGAAGGAAATGCTTATTTGTTTAAGGGTGATCAATACGTTAAATATAATTGGAAATCGGATAAACCGCTGGCAGGATATCCAAAGCCATTGTCTCTATGGAATTTGCCAGGAGATTTTAATAATGGAATTGATGCCGCATGTAATGGAAGGGGGCTTTTTGAGGGTTATGGGTATTTATTCAAAAAAGATCAATATGTGAAGTATAATTGGGAAAAGGACGAACCCGTTCCTGGATATCCGAGGGCGCTTTCAACCTGGAATCTTCCACCTGAGTTTAGTACTGGAGTGGACGCGGCTATTAACGGTGTAGGACGGTTCGAGGGCTATTTGTATTTTTTCAAGGGAGATCAGTATATGCGATACAATTGGGCAGATAACACGGCTGAAGGCCCCTGGTCCATAGCAAAAAACTGGCACATTTCTCAAATAGGCCCTAAAGACGATAGTGATGCTTTATATACTAAGTTCGGCTTAGACGGCGAAATCAGTAAGGATGCGTTTAGAATTGCCTATTTAGGATATCGTAAGATTGACAATGGTTGCCCCAGCAATGCTACCAAAACGGTAGGTAATGGAGAGAAAGAAACTATAGTATATGATAAGAGTAATAATTACTTGATTATTATAGATTTCTCTATTCCTTCCAATAAAAGGCGGTTGGTGGTATTGAATATGAAAACACAAAAGAAAAGGAACTTCCTATATGTTTCTCATGGAGTTAACACAGAAGGAAAGCGCCATCACGCTGAGCATTTTTCAAATACTTTGGGTTCCAATAAGTCTAGTTTGGGTTTCTTTGTAACAGGATTTGCATTTCATAAAGACAAGAAAAAGAAAGACGGAAGTGTAGAAAAACGGGTATGGTTAAAATTACATGGTCTAGAAAAAGATATCAATGATAAAGCTCAAAGACGTGGAATCATGATGCATACCGCCAGTTACGTCAAAGAAAACTCTGGAGTAGTAGGGAGAAGCCATGGTTGTCCTGCCATTGACCCTTTCGAGAATGAAACTATCAACAATAAACTTAAAAACAAATTATTTGAGGAAATTAAAAATGGCAGTCTGCTATTTGCCTATACAACTAAAGCAAATGCGACTGATGATAATGGTAAGAATTATTACGATTCTTCAAGTTTATTAAAATGCCTGGAAAGGCAATTTTAAAAAATAATTAAAATGAAAAAATCACGTTTTCTATACGTACTTTATATGGCGAGTTTGATGGTGTTGATTTCATGTAATAATAAAAAGGAAAAAGATACTAGTAGTGATGTTACTGAAGAGGTCGACACTGATCAAAAAACGGACGAATCTCCACAAAGTGAAGGTATTAACAAGGAGTATATAGATCTAAAAATCACTGATGTAAAGCTCATTAAGTTAAATAATCCCGGAAATTCATGGATTGCCCATACTTTGAAGGTAACCAAAGGAAATTACGAGCTTAACTATCAATAAGTAAAGGTAATACCCAACTAAATACCACGCAACACGACGCTGTCAAATTCCTATCATAGCTTAAAAAGCAAACGATGCTCATATGAGTTTTGATCCCAATTTAAGCTGGAATGTTACACATATGTAATTAAGTAAGGCTTAAAAACTCGCTCTAAACCCAAGGGTAAATCTATTTCCTTCTTTGGAGTTAAAATAGGATAGGTCTAAGTTTACCAGTTCACTGGCCACTACAAACACACCCCCTCCAACGGAGTTATGCCATTGCTTGGAATCTTCGTCTTTAACCCATACTCTACCTAGGTCTACTCCACCGTAAACACCCAAATTTACAGGTAGGATCGGTGTTTTAAAAGCGTTGAAGGTGTGTCTAATATCACCATTAAACACCAAGCTCTTGTTTCCAGTAAATCGGTTAATACGATAGCCTCTCAGACCGCTATTTCCTCCTAAGTAAGGAGCCTGGTAAAACTCAAAATCATCTCCAAAGTTAAGTTGACTTTGTACATTGGTCTTTAATACCCACCGGTGATTTTGACTTAAAGGATTATAAAAGGTTATCTGTGGGTTTAAATAAGCAAAGGATGTATTGCTCCCTGATAAGTTAAGGGTATAACCAAGAGTAGTTTTAAAATACATTCCACGACTAGGGTTTACCGGAATATCGTAGCTTTCATACTCAAAACCTATTTCTGCTGTAGCAAAATAGTGCCAATCGAAAAATGAAGCATCGGGATTAAAAGTGGTGATATATCTATTCTGCGTATCCTCTACCTGAGCTCCCTCAAAAATTGCTTTAGCAGAGAGTACACCTCCATATTCAGATCGTTTTACCAGTCCTAGATACCCCCTTAGGTTACTCCAATTCGTGCGATAATAATCTTTCCCCAAATCATCTTCTAAATTCGTGGTTTGGTTTCCGAAGCCAAAGAAGTTCCTGGCATAAGTCGGACTGTTATATTTTAAACCATACGCTAAATTTAGCTTATGGAAAATCCCGGAACTTTCCCCGTCATATTTCAATTCAATACCGGAAGTAGCAAAATGGAAATTAACTCCTAGACTATGTTTTGAACTAAATGGATTTCTCTCGAATCCATAATTGGTAATAGCATAATTCACCCCTGCGATAAAGCCTGCATCGGCATTATAACCTAAACTCGGCAACAGTGTATAGGTGCTGTAATTACTCTTTCCAAAGGTGAAAATATTATTATCGTATTTATCGGTGAAGCGTTTGGTTCCCCCATTGTTAAGCTCAACAATATTATCTTTAGATTTAAAATCGTAAAAGCGTACTTTTTTACCGTATCGTATTTTATAGGTGTCCCTGTTTTGCCCGCCTATTAATCGTACCAGTATCGGTTGTTTCCCTTGTCCTTTAACCTCAAAAACATCCTTGTCATCCAGCCCGTATATCCACAGTTCTTTGGTAACATCCTTATGATAGGTTTTATCTACAATCAGATCAGCCTTTTCACCTTTTTTTATCCTGCGGATTACAACCCTGGTTTCTTTTGGACCGGATCGTATCACTTCTATATAATCATCCTTATCAGTTGCGTGTAATATCGCAACCTTGTCCACCAATTTATAATAATCCTTAGCTGTAGTTACTAATCCATCGAGTCGCTGCATTAACAAAGGCTTTACTTTTTTCATTGTTTCTTCTCGTACCTCGGCAGGAACAGTCATAAAAGCCTGGTCGATAACCTGTTCAGTCAGGTGATATTGAATAAACTTAGCTTCCCTTACCCAATCCTCTTGATCGCTATTTCGGATTAAGGCCCTATCCATAGGCAATGGTTCCGTATTAATCCAACGCAGATGATCAATTTCCGGCCCATAAGGTTGCAACATCTTTGCAGGAGCCATTAAGGCTCGAACTACAGCTAAAAAACTACCGTCGAAATCTGCAAAGGCCTGATCCCTATCTCTTGGAATTGATCGGTATACGGTTTGCTCTTCTCCCTTGAATTCTGCCCAGCGCCACTGATCTCCATGGCGATCCCAATCTCCAATAAGCATATCAAACAATCGCGCTCTGATATAAGCGTTTTCATCCAGAACATTCTCTTCATCCTTTCGAAGTTTTTTGAACAAGTCATCGGTACTTTCAATATCTTCAGCATTCCCGAAACTAGCAACATTCTGGTGCTCCTTCGCAGGTCTCTCTTCAATCAAATACAATTCATCTCCGTATTCCGCATTGTATTTCCCCAGACGCTGTTGTTTAGGAATGTAAAATAGTTCAGGGTTAGTATGATAAAGCTCTACCGCCTTGGAAAGTTCTGATACAGGGTATGCAGCATAAGGATATGAGGCTGTATAGTAGTCCATCAATAATGATTCCGGCAAGGTCTCTGAAAGATCGTCGATAGAAAGCTTGTGATCCTTCAATACCACTTTTTGTAGAAATTGAACAGCACTTTTTTTAACAGCTCTCATATTGTACTCCCTACCTTGAGGATCTTCAAGCCGCAAGGTCCTGGTCTGATGCCCTCCACCTTTACGCACCGGAGTCAGTCCCCCATAGAGCGTGTCCAAAAGCGCTACTCTAGCCTTAATCTGTGTCCCGTAAAGTTCCCTGTAATGCTCTCCCCAAAACTTTTGATATCCTTTAGATTTGATAGTCTCATCAGTTGGATAAATAGACGACATCACATGCTGTGGGTACTCCTTTGGAAAATCATCGACATATTGATCTTCCTGAGTAGGGTAAACTTCTTTTTGAAATTCTAAATTAGGTTGCCCATTTCTTGCAGTATAAAAACGTGCCCATACCGAACCGTCTTTAAATACATCCAAGGTGGCATAACCTTGTTTTCCAGATACAAAAAGAGCATCTCCGGTGAGTTTAGTCGGGGATTCTTTTGATCCGGAACCCGCAATCAGTTGTTTGTAGTTGTCATTTTCTATATACTGCATGGAATGATCATGCCCGGAGGTAAAAATCACATTCGCCGGAGCCACCATGGCAATAGCCTCTAAACGATCCCTAAGGACCTTGTAACGTTGGTTTTGTATATCTTGCACCGACACACCTCCTGTTTTTCTAACCTGTGTGATCAGACTACCAATTACTGGAAGCGGTACTTTGTTTTGAAAAGGAAAAAGATGCTTGTCTGCTGAGAAATACCCTCCATGGGTACCATAGGTATTTAAGGGATGATGTATCGCTACAATAACAGTCTTACCCTCATTCTTTTTAAGCATCCCCTCGAATTCTTCATAAAATTTCTTTCGAGTTTTTATTTCACAATCGTCATTAACGGTAGGATGTTTGTCCCAATCTTCCAAAAACCACTCTGAATCGATTATAATCAAATGAACACTTTCGGAAATATCAACATCTTCCAATCCACATGCATCGCTTGGTAAAAACACTTTTTTTTGCTGTATCACGGATTCGATAAATTCTTCTTGTCGCTCCAGCCCCGGAATGCCACCACTATACCAATCATGGTTTCCGGGAATGAACATCACCTGAGCCTTGGCATCCTTAACCGCACTAAGCTGAGTGTTAAGCTGAAATTCCGCATCCGCTCTTCCCGGCTCCCCTACTTCCGGCAGGCCATTGGGGTAAATATTATCTCCCAAGAAAAGAACAACATCATTTTTGGTACTTTTGGAGACTGCGTTTTGAAAAATTGTCAGGGCGTCAGACGGCTTTCCATTTTTGGATAAACCGGCGTCACCTATTAAAAAAAATCTATGATCCAACTGTTTATCCAGTGGATAGTTAGGTGAATTTGAACCTACCTTAACTTTGGAAGTATAAGTAGCACATGAACCTACTACTAGTCCAAGTAAAATTAACCGCCATTGGATCCAAGATTTTTTCATCAATTTGTATTTAGAATATGTTTAATTTTGTAATATTATATGAAATTTCTACTTACGCATTACCAAAAGCTATGATCATAGATAAAGTATCAGAATACGCCAAAAATTTACTAACTACTAAATTAGACAAAAACTATCTATATCATAACCTCATTCACACAGAAAGAGTAGTCAATGCCGCAAAAACAATTTGTGAAGCCTTAGAGGTAAGTCCCTCTGAACAAGAAATAATTACTATTGCAGCTTGGTTACATGATTTAGGGTATACCAAAGGTAATGAGGTTCATGAAGAAACGAGCTGTGAAATCACTAAAAATTTCTTGACCCAACAAAACTACGACCCAGAAAAGATTGACCTTGTCATACAGGTCATCATGGCAACTAAAATGGACCATAAGCCTAATAACCTTATGGAAGAAATCATTAAAGACGCCGATAGTTATCATTTTTCCGATGAGAATTTCTCTAAAATATCAGAACTACTACAACAAGAACTTCAGCTACTCGGAATTGCTGAATACACCACAGAACAATGGAGGGAAAAAAACATCGAAGTACTAAATAACAAGCATCAGTACTATACTAGTTTTGCCCGTGAAAACTGGGGACTCGGGAAGTTGAACAATATTAATGAACTGATTCGAAAAACTCAAAAAGCTAAAAACAAACAGGAAAATCCGGATAGAGGTGTTCAAACCTTATTTAGAGTTTCATTACGAAATCATATTCAACTCAGTGCCATAGCAGACACTAAAGCCAATATTCTTTTATCTATCAATGCCATTATCATCTCATTAGCACTTTCAAATCTTATTCCTAAACTAGACAGCCCATCCAATCAACACCTCATTATACCCACCTTAGTTTTGGTAGTCTTTAGTGTTGTATCCGTAATATTTGCAGTACTCTCCACAAAGCCAAACCTATCCTCCGGCAGGTTTACCAGAGAGGATTTAGATAACAGAAATGTTAACCTCCTCTTCTTTGGAAATTTTCATAAAATGAAATATGAAGAATATGAAGACGCAGTTATGGAGATGATCCAAGAACGAGATTATATTTACGAATCCATGACAAAGGATCTTCATTCCTTAGGAACAGTCCTGGCAAAAAAGTATAGACTCCTTAGAATAACCTATTATGTATTTCTATTCGGGCTGATCATTTCAGTGCTAACCTTCGGGTTATCATTCGGACTGATCTAAGCCATAGACTTCATAAGGTCATCATAGGTCAATTTACTCTTTTCATTAGCCTCATTGGAATAAAGGATTTCCGCTGAAATAGCCTTTAATCCACTGACACCCTGCAGTTCTTCTAACTCATGGATCTCGATCTTGTCATTCAACATTCCCTTGGCTTGCAGAAGGCGAATATACCGTAGGTATTCAAGCTCTTCTTTCTCCTGGGAGTAAATGATTGCAATTTTTCCTGGTTGTGTAATACGTCTATTGGTTCCTTTAATCAGAGATTTATCAATACGTTTTTTAATAACCTCATAGCGGGCATTATACGTACCATCCACATCAAAGTGTTTCTCATCCATTCGGAATTTTATTGATAAAGGAGAACTGTGCACTAAAACCATAGAGGTGACTTCAAAATCCACTTCTAATTCCGGCTTAAGCTCGTAAAATGCATTTTCCATGGCACAAATTGTTTCCAATTGCCACAGTTTCAAATTCTGAAGGTACAAGTCTCTATAACCAGCTCCGGGAGTAATGGATTCACCTATATACATGGTATGCTCCACACCATCAGTTTTATAGCGCTCAAAATAATGAGGAAACATCAATTGCGCTTCTTTTTGGTGCTGGTCTATTACACGCGTCAAGCGCTTGTTTACAGCAGTTACCGCATCGTCATAATTTTGTCTGTGGTCGTAGACCATTTGTAAATTCGTGTCCAAATGATCCCTATAACCGCTTACTAAAACATCTAACGAAGGATCCATCAATGCTATTTGATCCAAGGAAGGGTGTACTTCTTCCTTGATAAAATCAATGATTCGTTGTTCAGTTCCTGTCTTAAATGATTTCTTCACCTCTTCCAAAAAGCTGAATACTCTAAATTGGTATTCTTCATAGATCGGTATGCGGTGAATACTCATTAGGGTACTGAATATCTCTCCTAAAAGTTCAAGCTGTTTTGCCAAATCTCTCTGGGTAGCTTTATTTCTTGAAGTGGAAGAATTTTGTATATCTACCTGTCCGTAAAGAGGCTGCACTTCTTTAAAGGTAATATCCTTAAAGGCCATGTTGTTGCCAATTGCACGCTCGTCAATAAAGCGTTTCACTTCCTTGACAAATTTCCACTTCACGCTCTCATGTATCGAAGTATATTCATTTTGAATAATAGCTTCAATTTCATTTTCTAATTCATTATTTGAGCGTACCACCGCTGCGGTGATATAGGGTAAAATATCATCTAATTTTTTAGCGTTGATACTGTTGAGTTCATAGCTCTTTTTGGAAACTAATTCCAAAACACCAACCAATTTTTCTCCAGTATTTATCGGTATTAAGATCGCACTTTTAAGTCCTTGATCGTTAAGAACTTTATAAGGCATATCCCCACACTGCATTGCTGTTTTCTTCTCAACATCCGAAATGGCAAGATACCTTTTATCCTTAAGCAGCACCTCCCTGCTTTGCTGACAAAGGAGCGTTTTACAATCCATCTCTTTAAGATCACATAACAGGAAACTAGGCAGACCGGAAGTCAAGCGTTCAAAAGTGAAGTTCCGATTATCATAGATTGAGAAACCTACTTCCAGATCACGAATATTAAAAAAGGATCTAAATATATTTTGTAACCTCTGAATAAGGTGCAAATCTCCACTACTGCGTTCCAGTAGGGTCGTTTTTAGGTTGGAGATCGAATGATCCAGAGTAGTATCAAAGAGACTTGAAATGACAAAACCTTTTGCAATCCAGCTATTGGGCGGGAATTTTTCCTTCCACAATTCCAAATTATCAAAACCATCCAGCAATTCCTCTATATCTTCTTGGGTTAAATCCTTTGCTTTATCTGTGGGTATAAAGTCCATAAAATCCGCATTGTACATAATACGGTAATGTCTCATTATTCCATGTTTATCAGGAATATCAAAGTACAATGTCCGTTTAAAATTGATATCAATTTTATAGTACATCGTAAGTATAATGGCACATTGGAGTACGTACATTTGACCATCAGGAAGATCCCTCATATGCAAAAAGAAATCCTTACCTGCGTCCTCTATAATCTTATCGAATCGTTGTGTGGTCTGGAAGTTAGCATATTCAAAAGGAATCCCGGCGATTTTAATTTCATTTTCCGAAAGTATCGAAGAGAAAGAATCCTGAAGCATAGCGTCAATAACCTCTTGAAACTCACCTACCCTGCTTCTATCCACTATACCATCGCGTAGCTCACTATGGCTACCGGCTAACTCCAAAATTTCTTTGGCTTTTTTTGCCTGAAGCTTATTTTTGCTTTGTGCTAAGGACTCATACTTATCCAACAGCTTATGAAAGCTAATTAAAACCTCGAATGGAGCCTCTTTTGTCATGCTTTTTTTAATTTGTACTTTAGTCTAGAATATACAAAAAACTTACAACAAAGATCCGAAAAATTTAACAAACGTCCGCGGTGAAACCATAGAAACTCGACTAATTTACTAGAATACTACATTACTTCCGCTCAAGCATTCACCAAACAGCCCCATGGGTGAATTTAAATACCCAAATGAAGGATCTTAATCACAAGGAAAATCACTTAGAACTAGTTGGATCATTTGATTTTAACGTTTGGATTTTAAGGCATACTTTGCACCAAGCTCCTTTGCATAAACAACGAGTTGTTCGAGAATTCTGTTAGGATCGTTTTTTCTCCAGTGTACATATAAATCTACGGTTTCTTCTAATGGAATAAATCGAAGATTCTCATTTTCTGCCTTTGAAAATGACATAGGCAGAATGGAAACTCCGAGATTTTGTGAAACAAGATTTAAGATAATTCCCCCAAAGTCGGTTTCAATTTGTATCTCAGGTTCTATTGCAGCACTACTAAACATTTGACGTAGTAGCGAAGCAAAATAGGTGTTGTGATGTAAACCGGAAGTAATAAACTTTTCATCTTTAAGATCCCTTAGATTCTCAAAGGTTTCTTGAGTTAACCAATGCTGTTTTGGCACAACCAAACACACCGGTTCAGTGTACAGCTTTTCACAAAGCAATGAAGGATGCAAAGTAGAGTCTCTGCTAAAGGATATATCTATTTTGTAATCCAGCAGCAAACGCTCCTGATCCTTATCTACCGGTTCCATTAATTCTATTTTCACCTCAGGAAGATCTCTGGAAAACAATTCTAATACCTCTGGTAGAAAATTATGAATTATGGATCCCGGATATGAAATACTAATTGCCCCGGTAGTTCCCAAATCTATTTTTTTAGCTTGTTGAACTGTTCTGTCAAACTCATCAATCAGCACCGTCCATTTCTCTTGTAAATACCGCCCGGCATCTGTTAGTTTCACATTTCTTTTGTCCCTCTCAAATAACTTACAACCCAACTCCTCCTCCAATGATAGAATTTGTCGACTTAATGTCGATTGCGATAAATACATCTTTTCAGAGGTTTTCCAAAAGTGTAATTCCTGAGCAAGAGCTAAAAAATATCTAAGCTGTTGAATTGTCATGATTAATTCACTTTATGCATTAGTTAAGCAAAAATAAGTATTTTTCTTTTGTAGCTCTTCTACTTTATTTGCACTGTGATTCTGTCATTCATTTAAAAAAGAAAATCATGGGGATCGAAAACTTTTACACCTTTATTATCAGTACACTATTTTTTATTATTACTCCCGGGATGGACACCATATTTGTTTTAAACAAATCAATCGGAGAAGGAAGAAAATCCGGAATATACGCTACTTTAGGTGTGAATTCAGGAATTATCATCCATACGCTACTTGGTGCCTTAGGATTATCTGTTCTCATTTCCAATGTTCCTTCTGCACTTATTGCCATAAAATATTGTGGCGCGACTTACTTGGTTTATGTAGGTACAATGGCTCTTATAAATAGAAAGTCAAAAGTCAATATTGATTCATCCTCCCATCGAAACGGCAGGAAAACGAACAGTTATTGGTCCGGACTTGTTACCAATACTTTAAATCCGAAAGTTGCATTACTATTTTTAGCCTTTTTCCCCCAATTCATTGTTCCGGAGCAGATAAATAACCCAATACCATTTATGACATTGGGCTTAAGTTATGCCATTATGGGAACCATATGGTATATAACGCTCTCTCTTTTGGCCAGTGGATTTTCGGAAAGATTAAAAACAAACCCGAAAACGATGTTTCACCTCAATACCGTCAGCGGAATTGTTTTCATCTTAATGGGTTTACTGGTGGCCTATTGATATTAATTATCCTACACCTTATGAGAATATCTGTAGGGCTTAATAGCGCTTTATCATGTCACAGTTGGGTTGTAGTGCTTTAAATGAAACGGCTGTTCCTCCTCCTGGCGCCAGTTGCAATGCTAAGGTGTCTTTAGCCGTGATTTGAACGCTGCAAAGAATATCCTTAAAGAAGGATTAAAAATATATGGTGAGGAACTTGCCATTACAAAGGTGGAGACCCTTAAGACTATTTGGTAGCTAGTTCGTTGAAGCCCGAAGCCCAACCCATCGCCTTCGGCGTGGGTGGGTAGTTCACTGGTCAGCTTATATTAAGCCATTAGAGTACTTTTTAGCTTTCAGAGATTCAATGTGTTTTTTCGGGTCAAAGTCGTGTGCAATTCCGTTTCGAATGGCGTCTCTTATTACAATTACTTTACTTTCTTCCCCTTCTAAAAGTCTTAAATCAGCACGCATAATTTCGTTAACATTTTTAAATCGATCTTCTTTCATTCGGGTTTGAACGAATTGGTCACAATAATTCCCAAGTGATATTGGTGTGTTCTTGTTCATTTTGATATTATTTTATTCAATCAGAGCTTTCCACATAAAATATTAGGGCATAGAAGTATCCGCCTAATTAAAATTCTCTATAATTCTTTGCCTATCTTCACTTTCTTTATCGTTCTTATGGTAGATTTCAATAAAGATTATTTTACCTTCTTGTTCAAAATGAGCATAAATCAAACGCAATCCCGAATTTACCCCGCTCCCTTTCAATGCTCTACACGCTATTTTTTTTACTTTAATTACACAAGTTTCCAAGCCTAATTTATCAATACGAAAACTGAACGGAGGTCTTTCGGTAGGTGAAAATTCCAACACCTTTTTTACCACATCCAAATCATTCTTGAGGGTTCTATACTTTTTCAAGAGCTTTTTTAAATCTCTTTTAAATTCTGTTAATTCTTCAAAAGTCATTCTTGTTCAATTTCATCTCCATAGTTTCTTACCGAAAAAGGGGCATCCCTATAAAAAGCTAATTCATAATCTATTACTTCTCCCTCTTTTGAAGCTAACCAAGGTAAATCTTTATGAGAATAATTACTTATTGCAGCCGCAGACCAATCACTCATTTGTTCAATAACTCTATCCAGAATTTCCGTTTCACTTGCTTTTAACTCTTCTAGATCTGCTTTTTCCAATGGTAAATAACGAGTTTGAGGATAACCGTGATATTCAGTTTTGACCCGTTTCAATGCTCCTCCCTCAATCATTTGATTGATAATTGTATTTAATTTTTGAGGCACAGGACCATATGGTAACTTTTTATATTTTGCACCAGTTAAATGTTCTTCATATAACTCATAATAATTAAAATCAGAAAAATACAGTAGCTTATAAAGAACGGTTTCTCCAACATTTGGTTTTCCTGCACATTTTTCTAAAATGTATAATAACACATTTTTAAACTTATCAACTTTTAAATTAGGCACAGCAATACGCTCTTCAACAACAGTAGTGTTTTTTTTATTCTCCTCATTAATTTCTGGATGAATCTCAAAATTTTCAGACATAAAATCATCTAGTGAAAATTCCAATTCTATTGACAATTGTTGCAATTCAAGTATATTAACGCTCCTATTGCCTAATTCAATTTGAGCCAAAGATGGACGAGAAACATTAACACTCTTCGCTAAATCCTTTTGGGATAATCCTTTAATTTTACGGAGTTCGGCTATCCTCTGACCAATTTGCTTTTGTGATAATCTTGTTTTCATACCTATTTTTCCCTTCGTTTGCGCCACAAAGATAAAGCTTGTTTTATTACAAAACAAAAGAATGTTTGATTTTAAATCAAATGAACTGAAACTTCCACAGGACAGACACCAGCACCTTTTAAAATGGTTAGATTTTGAGTGCCTTAAATTTATTTAGGACAGGATTGACCTCTTATAGTTAATTTCTCGCACTTCATCCTAATTCGACATTGCAACTTTGGATATTTAGTAATTTAAGGGTTGTTTCGCTTATAATTATTGCGAATATGCAGCTGACTTTTTGGTTACTATCTGTTATGCACAAGAAGACACTGTCATGGCCTTATGAAGAACACTAACATTGACTTTTTTGCGCGTTTATCGGGTAAACTTTCCATGCATTTTATACTGCAAAGCAAGTTGGAGTTTGAAGAATCAATAACGCACCTTGTCCCCACTCTAGAATTAAACCTACTCAACCAACCAACCAACAAAAAATAAAAATGAAAACTAAACATTTGGATTCTAAAGCTTTAGAAGCATTTGAAAATCAATTAAAAGGAGAACTAGTCACTCCTGACAGTGATCGTTACGATATGTTCAGAAGAGTGTATAATGGAATGATTGACAAAAAACCTGCCTTGATCGTTAGGTGTCAGAACATTGCCGATGTCTTATATAGCCTGGAATTTGGTAAAATACACAACATCCCAATTGCAATTCGAGCAGGAGGCCATAATGCAGCAGGCCTGGGGGTTGCTGACCATAGCATTGTGATAGACCTTAGTCTGATGAATGGCATCCAGGTGGATTTAAAATTTAATACTGTACGAGTAGAGGCGGGCTGTTTATTGGGTGATATTGACCATGCTCTAGATCCCTTTGGTAAGGCTTTTCCAACAGGAATTTTTTCGACAACCGGAATATCCGGCCTTACGTTGGGCGGTGGTTTTGGTCATCTCTCGAGAGCCTATGGGCTGACAATAGATAGTTTATTAGAAGCTGACATCGTTTTAGCTGATGGTAGACTAATTACAGTGGATGAACATAACTTTCCAGATCTATTTTGGGCAATACAAGGCGGTGGCGGCAATTTTGGAATTGTTACCTCGTATTTATTTGAGCTCCATCCTGCCGGAAAAATACAGGGAGGCCCAATGCTATGGCATATGGAAGAGGCCAAGCATATAATGCCTTTTTATAGAGACTTTATATTAAAGGCGCCCAAAGAAATTTATTGCTATTTCGCGTTTCTCACAATACCTCCGGTTGCTATCTTTCCTGAACATTTACACCTTAAAAAAATGTGTGGCCTAGTTTGGTGTAATCTCGGGAGTACCATTAAGTCTAACGCAGCGTTGGAACGATTCAGAAGCTTTAAAACTCCTGCGCTTGACTATGTAGACATCATGCCATACGTGCAATTACAATCACTCTTCGACGCGCTCTATCCTTCCGGATTACAATGGTATTGGAAAGCCGCTTTTTTAAAGGACCTCAGCCAGGAGGCAATAAGTCAAAACATCATACATGCAAATCGACTTCCAACACCCCATTCTACAGTACACTTTTACCCCGTAAATGGTGCGTGCCATGATAAAAAAAACAGTGATAGTGCTTGGGGGAATCGCGATGCCAATTGGTCACAAGTTATCGTTGGTGTTGATCCTGACCCCACAAACAACCCTAAAATAACGCATTGGGCAAGATCTTATTGGGAGGCCATACACCCCTATTCTCTGGGAGGAGGGTATATAAACTTTATGATGGATGAAGGCCAAGACCAAATAAAGGCCAGTTATCGTGACAATTACACTAGGCTTCAGAAAATAAAACAGAAATATGACCCTAAAAATCTATTTCGAATCAATCAAAACATTAAGCCATAATGAGGCTTATAAGTTTTTCTATTACCATCAAATGCGGTATTTAGAGTACCGCATTTGATGGTTTTATGCTTTTAATTAAAACTTGTATAGCACTGAATTCTTGCTATTAGTCAACAATTAATTGAGTTTTACATCAGCAACAATAGTTTCAATTTCTTTTAATTCCTTGGCGGTGAACTTCAAATTGTCCAAAGCCTCAATATTATCCTTTAATTGAGATACCTTACTTACGCCAATAAGTACAGAGGTTACTCTTTGATCTTTTAAAAGCCACGCTATGGCCATTTGTGCCAGACTCTGACCCCTTTTCTCCGCTATAGCATTTAACGCTCCAATCTTAGCGATAAGTTCAGGAGTTATCCTGTCAGCCTTTAGGTAGCTGCCTTCTGTGGCTGCTCTTGAATCTTTTGGAATACCATCCAAATACTTGGAGGTGAGAATACCTTGTTCTAAAGGCGAGAACACAATACTTCCGATACCTACTTGATCCAAGGTATCAAGAAGCTTATCTTCAACCCATCTATCGAGCATATTATACCTTGGTTGGTGAATTAAAAATGGTGTTCCTTGAGCTTTGAGGATAGCTGCCGCTTTTTTAGTATCTGCAGCATTGTATTGTGAAATACCTACATATAATGCTTTTCCGGATCGCACAATCTGATCAAGAGCTCCCATAGTTTCTTCTAATGGGGTATCTGGATCAGGACGATGGTGGTAAAAGATGTCTACATAGTTCAGTTTCATTCGTTTTAAGGATTGATCCAAACTTGAGATTAGGTATTTCCTGGATCCGAAATTCCCATAAGGCCCGGGCCACATATCCCAACCTGCTTTGGTAGATATGATAAGCTCATCTCTATAGGATTTAAAATCTCTTTTGAAAATTTTACCAAAATTCTTTTCAGCACTTCCGTAAGGAGGTCCGTAATTGTTTGCCAAATCAAAATGGGTAATCCCATGATCGAAGGCAGAACGCAAAATTTGCGCTGCATTTTTGAAGTCATCGTTATTTCCGAAATTGTGCCATAATCCAAGTGATAAAAGCGGTAAGTCTATCCCACTTTTACCACATCGACGGTATCGCATTTTTTCATATCGGTTTTCTTCTGCAAAGTATTTTTTCATGTCCTTTTAGTTAGTATCTACAGACCAAATTACGTTATTTGGATGTCATTATAAAGCAACGCTTCAAAAATCTATTAATTTTTAATACCCAATCCATAACGTCCTAAACGTTTAAAAAAGAGTAAAGGATTGTTGTTCCTCAAATTTCACCTTTGAGATGCAACACAAAAAACCAAAGGTTGTTGCATTTACTAATTGGACTTAAGGAATACAAAAGCACAGTAGTTAAAAATTGTTAACTCCTCACTGTGCAATAAACAAATAGTACATAACACACATTTTAGGAACATTTTGTTCGCCTTAATTTTACCTGCTTCCAAAAGGATATTAAAAGAACTATCGTATTTTAGCACCCTAAAGTTTTAAGAAGCTATGAACCCTTCAGCCCAAGGTTGGATTGACAAATTCGCATACGTTGTAAAGGATAAGGATTTCCCTTATCCCTCTGAACAAGTACTTTATCGTGAATTACGAAGTTTTGGGTTCATCTACGGTGCGAACATAAATGTCGCAGCTGTCCTGGACATTGATAATGAACTTACAGAGGACGAAATGGCTAAAGTCAACTTATTGACTGCTCTTTATTCTACCTATCAATTCCACAGCACAAAGGATCAACCTATAAATTTTGATGTCTTTTTGGAGCAAGTTCTTGAGTTTTATTCGCTACTAGAGGTTGAAAAGGCTTCCTTCTTGGCCAGTCTGTTCCAAGATAACAAACCAAGTGCTAAGCTTGAAAAAATTATCCATCAAAGGGTTCATGTCATGGAGAACCTTTTGACAAAGAACTTCAGTAAGTTATTGACCAACTCTTTACTTTTTGTGGATGTTCTTATGTTTGTTTATTTCCTGGAAGGAGGAACAAATCTTCAACTACAGGCAAAGAAACTTGAGCGTATCTTGATGAATCTTGCCTTCCATGCTGTAGACGCTAAACAGATTAAAACTGAAAATGACAACCAACTTTTAAAACTCTTTAGTGCCTCCTTACTCTACCACGACATGGAAGATCAAGCCATTATAAATACGTATAGAGATGATTTAAAAGGGAGTTTTTCCAGTTCCGAACGCCAGTATTTTATTGACATTGTATCTCTGGCAGCTTGGGAAGATCACCAAATAGAATACACAGAATCGGCTTTTATCAAGCAGATTGCGGCAGATTTAGAATTAGATGATGACATCGTTAAAGATGCTATTAACCACGTAGCTGTATTTTTTGAAGAACACAAGAACAGCGTAAGCTTATTCAAGACCGCAAATCCTATCCTACAATTTTTTGAAAACTCTCACCAGCTGGTTAGGCGTTTGATAAAAAGGAACAGTAAACGATTGTTGAAAGAACTTAGTGAAAGTAAGGAACTCATCTATTTACTGAGTAAATCTACAACTACTGATCTTACTGATGAGGAACGAAAAAAAATAAAAAACCAACTATTGGATATTTTTAAATCGATTCCTTCGCTGGCCATTTTCGCACTACCGGGAGGAGCGATCCTACTTCCTATATTTATTAAATTGATTCCGACATTGCTTCCTTCGGCCTTTGATGATAATCGGGTGAAGAAACAATAATTAAATCCCTATTCAAACCATTACACAAGACTGCATTTAAAGAAGCAGTTGCTCCTGTTAATCCCTTTTATAGCGATTCAAATTTCTAAAACCCAAAACAACACCCGACATTACACAAGTATTTGGGTAACAATTACACACTCTTTTACCCACTTTATACAATTTACAAACAGCAATGTTTTTGGCACACTACCACAATACGCTATTCATCAGCTACTTACCACTTAAGGCTGCTGTTGGCACAATAATCGCATTTAACTAAGCAGAACAAATTGAAACATAAGTTTAATTATAAAATTTAAAATCATGAAAAAAGTAGTTTTAGTAGCAGCTCTAGCATTAGGTGGATTGACAGCATTTGCAGCTGCTCCAGCAACAGTAAACAACGATCTTGTAATCACTATGCAAGATGAGTATCAAGAAATCGCTGTGGAAGAAGTTCCGGCAGCTGTTCAAGAAGCTTTGAAAGCTGACTATCCAGAAGCAGCTATCTCAAAAGCATACAAAAACGAAGAAGGTACCTATAAATTAGAAGTTCAAATTGGTGAACAAGCAGGTACTCTTTTCGCTAACGAAAACGGTGAGTGGATCACTGAATAAACATTAGCGTTTTAGGTTGTATACAAAGAGGGTTCTTTTTTAAAGAACCCTCTTTATTTTTTTAGAAGTTATTGGTTGTACTTTATTTGATAATCCGAAAGTTTTAAATAAATACGTCCTTCATTAATCCCTTCCCTTCGCGCGGATTTTTTGTCTATTTCCATATCAGTCTTATTGGATAAATATTGAATCGGCAAATTCACATCCTGTATTTCAAAAGTAACAGTTACTGAATCCGGAAGCGATCTATCAGATGATCCGTAATTCATATCAATACTATAGCTACCATGCTTTTTTGTACTAATATCAGATTGTACTATTCGATCGCGCTTATAATCCAACAGCAGTGTAGCAATAGCAAAGTCTGCCTTGCGATCTTGTGGTATAAGGCTTAATTGCCTGAAACTCTCACCGTTTTTATCTTGATACCCCCTATCCACAACCAGATATGGATATTTAAATAATTCTTGCATGGTAAAGTCCAGCCCTTTTTTTGGAAGCATTACAAATTCTGATGACTCAAACTCCAGTGGTTTACCCTTTTGAAAAAGCAGCTTGGCCTGTTTGGTGGGCATTTCTATAAATTTGATATCTAATTCTAAGGTGAGTTCTGCCTTAAAGCTTTGAATACTGTCTAAACGCTTTTGAACACGGGCAAGGTCTAGCTCCGCCGTTTGCGCCAAAACAACATTTGAAAAAACGAGAAACACAAGGCTTAAATATATTTTTTTATAAATCATCCGATATCTCTTTTAACAAACAATAACATCCCTATACACATAAATAGTACAGTATAGGCTATAAGCACCAATCCATTTTGAACAATCAACCCTGAGGGAACCTCAGTATAAAAGAACAACTGCCATGAATTGTTTAATTTAGGGAAGAACCAATAATTATAAAAATTATTGTCCAGTTCAAACTTCATCAAAACATTGTTCAGGATTAAGAATAATGCAGCTACGATCCAGGTCTTGGTTGCTTCTTTTAAAATTACGGCCAGGGTGAGGCTCACAACAGTAAAAAATATCATAGAAATACCTCCGAAAACAAAAGCGTAAATCAATTTTTGTTGTGCCATGGAAGACTCTATAAAATTTAAGGTTCCCAAATACACCACCAAATCACCCTTGCCAAAAATAAAATAGGCGATCGCAAAGCTACTCAAGGCTGTGAAGGTTACAGTAATTATGGTAAAGAGAATAACAACGCAGTACTTGCTTAAAATAAATTTCCACTTCGACACCGGTTGTAGCATCACCGATTGCAAAGTACCATCCTTAAATTCAGTAGTCAACGTACCTGCCATGAGTATCATCAAAATTAGTGGTAGGTGAAACCAAAGCATATTCAATAAGAGGTAAATGATTAAATTCCCATTGAGCAAAGTCCCTTCAAAATAAAATGAATCTTTTAGGTTACTCAAAAGCAGATCCAGAATATCATTTCCCTGATAATAGGCTGCTAGGACTACCAATAGTTCAATAAAGAAAATAGCAAAGAGACCATAATAGGTTTTGCTTTGCTTGAGCAGTTTGTAAATCTCTACCACTAACAGATCTCTCATCTACACTTTAATATCAAATAGTTTTTCAAAATCAACTTCGGGTACACAGGAAGTTATAGTTATATTTTCCTCTTGAAGCTCCTGTAAAACTTCTATAATTTTAGGAGTATCAAGCTGTAAAATTGCCTTGCTTGGAAAAAGTTTGGCGCCGTATTTTTTCAAGCATTGAGACTCCCCGATATTTGGAGCATATAATGTATACAGTTGACTGTGATCCCTAATGAGCTGCTGGGTTTCACCTGATTTAATAATTTCCCCATCGTTAATGACATAGATGCGATCACTAATAGCACTGAGTTGATCCACCAAATGAGATGCGATAAGAACTCCTATTTTATCCTTGGCTACCAAATCCAATATCAGTGAACTAATAGCCTTAATTCCGATGGGATCCAGCCCTGAGAAAGGTTCATCCAACACCAGGTAACTTGGATGATTTAAAAGGGCGATAGCAATACCAAGACGCTGTTTCATTCCCATGGAATAATGCTGTACCTGATCGCATCTGTCGATAGGCAAACCTACCCTTTGAAGACTGAGCTCAATTTCTTGCTCAGAGAGTTTCAGACCTTGCATACGCGAAAATACCTTCAAGTTTTCATGGGCATTCAAATAACCGTATAGCCCCGGCTTCTCAATAATTCCGCCCAATGTCTTGTGTTTGGAATGCTCAAACTCCAGCTGACCGGAGTCGGCTTGGACTAATCCGAAAAGTATTTTGAACAGAGTGGTCTTCCCTGCTCCGTTGCGACCAAGCAAACCAATAATTTCACCCTTTGAACAGTGCATACTAACCCCCTTAAGGGCACTTATCTTTCCATAACTTTTACTGATGTTCTTAATAGATAAATTCATATTGATGATTCGTATTGCAACCTATGGTAATCAAACTTGGAAGTGTATGCTTTTTCAAGAAAAGTTTTGGACCAAAAACTATTTTTAAAAAGGAAAAACGGATCTCTTAGCATAAAATATGGGATATAATGAAACCATTTCACTCCCCTTTTATAATAGTAATTTTGTAGTTCATCCTCGATGCCTAGTTCTTCAGCAGCTACATTCGCTGCACTTCTCTGGCATTTTGATCCAATGCAGTTCTCGGCTATTCGCGGTTGAAAACCGTAGATGAAAAACTGATCTTTCACCCGTTTGTAATTCTGATATCTTGACCACCCATCGGCCAGTACTAGAAAGATGTGAACAAAAGAGAACAGGAAAAATGAAAGCCAAAAGATAATGGCAAACACTCCTCTTTGTTCTATAGACTTTAAAAGCTGATATCCATAAATCAATGATTCCGCAAAAAATAAAATCAAAGACCAGTATAAAAGTTTACCTACTCTTAGGTAAGAAATGACCGCTGAGGGTTGAACCGGTATGTGTCGCTGCTGTCTAATGTTAAGGATGTATTAATTCTTAATCCAATACCATTCAAAGATATCAATAATACTCAGTTGTACTAAAAATTATCTTATGTTTGTCATGTTCACACATAACTTCCAAAGCGCTTTACCAAATACTTTTACCTTGATCAGAATTAATAATATCTTGAATTCATTATTATATATCTAGTAATATTCAATATATTGGTCACAACATAGACTTTTTATGCAATTATCTTTTAAATATTTCATTTGCTCTTTGTGCATCGTACTACTGCATCAAGTTGGACTCTCACAGTCTTTGATGCCGGGGCCTGAGATTTCACTAAGTGAGATCAATGGTACAACTATTGAAAATTATCTGAGTAAATATGTACGGTTCAATTCTATAAGCGGCAATGAAAAAGAAGCTGGAGAATGGCTAAAAAGTGTGTGTATCAAAAATGGCCTGCAAATTAAGCAGATGGGTGACACGGACGGGAATTATAATTTTACCGCATCGCTTTATCCCTTGACATCGAACTTACCCAATATTGTTTTCTTAAACCATATCGATGTAGTCCCTGCCGGGGATTTAAGCAAGTGGAAAGAAGATCCTTTTTCAGGCAAACTAACCCATGACGAGATTTGGGGTCGGGGCACCTTTGACAATAAAGGAAATGCCATGATGCAACTCTTTAGTGTTATAGAAATCGCACGAAAATACAAAGACACCCAACTCCCGTTTAACGTCACATTTTTGGCAGTTTCCTGCGAAGAAACCCAATGCAAGGGCGGATCCGAATATGTGATCAAAAATTATTTGGATTTATTAAACCCGGTGGTAGTATTAGGTGAAGGTCCACCATCCCTTGAAGGTGTATTACAAACCAGGCCGGACCAAGTTTTATTTCCGATTTCTGTGGCTCATAAAAGACCGCTTTGGATAGAATTAAAATTAAAGATAAACTCTTCAGCACACGGATCTGTAACCCCCTTAAAATATGCGAATAAAGAAATGGTCAAAGCGCTTAACAACCTTTTAGACCATAAGGAAAAGGCGATTTACAACGATCTCAATGTAAGAATGCTCAAAGGACTTGGAGCGTTAGAGAAAGGCTTGACCGGGTTTGCGATGCGTCACCCGAGGCTTTTCAGAATGTTTATAACTCCTCAGTTACGAAAACAACCTGAGCTATTTGCGCTGTTTTCAAATACCATCACCCTAACAGGTATTGATAGTGAGAACGATGTGATTAATGTAATCCCATCCGAGGTGACCGCACTATTGGACTGTAGATTACTTCCACAAACGGATGCTGATCAATTTTTAGAGGATCTAAAAAGACGCCTCAAAAACCCTAATATCGAGGTATCAACCATATACAAAACTCCAAAAATGAAATCCTCTGATCCAGACAATGAGTATTACCGTCATCTAGAGGCAGCCATAAGAAAGAATTATCCAGATGCCGAGGTCTTGAGCATCTCATTACCAAATACCAGTGATGCAGGACTCTTCAGAGCCAAAGGTATTAACACCTATACTACTGTTCCCATTACCATCTCTCGAGAATACCTCAAACACATTCACAGTGAAAATGAGCGTATTCCAAGAGGAGTCCTCAATGATGGGAAGGCCACCTATGTAGACTTCATAGAAGAATGTATTAAAGCCTCAACAGTTATTCCATATAATAATGAGGGAAAGAGCATTAGCACGACATCATTTTTAAACACAACTATGGAATGAACCTAAAAACCTCTATTATCCGTTTAACACTTTGTTGCCTATATATTGCCTTAAGTGCAAATCTTAGCGCGCAAAATAGTATTCCCTTATACCCTGAAGCCGTACCGCACGCACTAGCTGATGCACCACAAGAAAAACATACTGAAAATGATATTCTTTGGATTACCGAGATTAGAACACCTACTATTGAGGTCTATCTCCCTCCCAAGAGACATCAGAACAAAAAAGCTGTGATCATCCTTCCTGGTGGTGGATATCACGGATTGGCTTATGATTTAGAGGGCATAGAGATTGCCAAATGGTACAACACCATCGGATACACCGCCTTTGTTCTAAAATATAGAACCCCGGAAAGACATACCAGAGATTTTAAAAACAAGATTCCGCTAAGTGATGCTGTTCGCGCTATTAAATACATCCGAAAAAATGCAGATCGTTGGAGCATTGATCCCCATAATATAGGTATCATGGGATTCTCAGCGGGAGGTCATTTAGCCTCTACCCTTGGAACGCATTACGACATGGAAGTTTTCCCAAAGAGCGATCCCTATCATGAGGTTAGTGCACGCCCGGACTTTATGGTTTTGATTTATCCGGTTATCAGCATGGAGGACGCCTATACTCATAAAGGGTCTAAGCTATATCTGCTTGGAGAAAAACCAAGTAAAGAAGCAGTTCATTTATTCTCCAACAACAAGCAGGTGAATTCAGAAACACCACCGACATTTTTAATTCATTGTGAAGATGACAATGTAGTTCCAGTGGCTAATAGTATTATGATGTTTCAAGCGCTTAAAGAAAACGATATTGATACTGAACTTCATGTGTTTCCTAAAGGCGGCCACGGTTTCGGTCTCGGTATAACAAATTCACATATAAGTATTTGGCCAACTCTGTTGGAAAGATGGCTGCACCAATTGGACGAAAAATAGCAAGACTATAGTATTTGGCACTACAGCCTTGCTATGTTTTATATGATTGTATCAATTTTAAGCTTGGAATGCTGCTCAGCTAAAGATCGGAAATAAAACTTCCATAAGGATCTTTAAATTGATAGCCTTCTGAAACTCTGCGCTTACTCAATTTTTTAAACACCACCATTCCCCAAAGTGCAAACTCTTTCAAAAAGTTAATATCCTTCAACTCGTAATCCGGTTGGTACTTTTGAATTAGTTCAGCCAAAGGTTCCATTTCATTTAGTTGCTTTTGGTAATCGGCATCTGATGTTTCATCAAATAATTGCAGACCGCTTCCTGCAAAAAACCATTGAACCACCTCATCATAGGCATTGGTCTGATCTGGTCTTTCCAGTTTTTTTATCTCCGGAAAATAGAGCGGGAATAAGCTTTGAATCGCCTGATCAATAAGCTCCTCAGCAACAAAAACAGCTCCCTCCTGCTCTCCTTCATATACCAATTCCACTTTTCCGGTAATGGCAGGTATCACTCCCATGAAATCAGAAAGCCGTACACTGGTATGGGTCGCTCCATTTTTCAACATGCGTCGTTCCGCTGTACTGATAAGGTTTTCGAGGGCACTGATACTCAAACGCGCACTCACACCACTCTTTGGATCTATATAGGGGCTTTCTCTAGCCTGAAAACCGATTTGTTCCAAAACATCATAGACCAATTGCGGTACGTAAACTGCCGATTTTTGAACATCCTCCAATTGAGCCTCTTGTTGGGTAATTTGCTTGGCAACTTCAAGGTTTTGCGGGTAATGCGTCAAGATTTGCGAACCTATCCGATCTTTTAAAGGCGTTACAATACTTCCTCTATTGGTATAATCCTCTGGGTTTGCAGTAAATACAAACTGCAGGTCCAAAGGTAAACGCAATTTAAAACCTCTAATCTGTATATCACCTTCCTGTAGTATGTTGAATAATGACACCTGTATTCTAGCTTGCAGGTCAGGCAATTCATTGATAACAAATATGCTTCGATTTGCCCTAGGAATCATTCCGTAGTGGATCACCCGATCATCGGCATAGGAAAGTTTTAAATTCATTGCTTTAATAGGATCTACATCCCCTATTAAATCTGCAACCGTTACATCCGGAGTCGCTAGCTTTTCAAAGAAGCGTTCTTCTCTTGGGATCCAGACAATAGGTGTTTGATCTCCTTTTTCTTTGATAAGCTCCACAGCATATCGCGATAGCGGAACAAATGGATCATCGTTGATCTCAGATCCTGCTACCGCAGGAATCCATGGATCGAGCAACTTTACCATCCCCCGGGCAAGTCTGGTTTTTGCCTGGCCACGAAGTCCTAGTAAGTTTATATTGTGTTTGGAAAGTATGGCTCTTTCCAGTTCCGGGATCACAGAATTTTCATAGCCGTGAATTCCCTCAAAACTATTGATACCATTTTTTAAATTCTTAATTAAATTTGCCCTGAGCTCTTCTTTGATGGATTTACTTTGATAGCCGGCGGCCTTTAATTCTCCAAGGGTAGTAATTTTGTCTATTTGCATTATATCTGTATTCGTTATCGGATAATTTTAGCGCATAAGTCCCTTAAAGGACCCGCAATTAATTATCGAATTCTCTTTTTTCTATTGTTTTCGTAGTCCTCAAAAATCATTTCACCCAGTCCTGACAAACCAGTAAAAAAGGCCTTGCCTTTATTGGCTTCTGTAAAATGTCTAATAAACTGCATCAAATAGGGATCCTGTGCGATCATAAAGGTCGTTATAGGAATCTGTAGTTTTCTAGCCTGCCGGGCCATGGTATAACACCGATCTACAATATATTGATCTAGGCCCACACTATTCATATAATAGTCACCATTTGCTTTTCGAACACAACTGGGTTTCCCGTCCGTAATCATGAAAATTTGACGATTGGTATTTCGTTTACGTCTTAACATGTCCATGGCGAGTTGCAGCCCTGCCACCGTATTGGTGTGGTAGGGACCAACTTTCAAATAAGGCAAGTCTTTGATCTGTATCGGCCATGCATCGTTTCCAAACACTAGAATCTCTAAAGAATCCTTAGGATAACGGGTAGTTATCAGTTCAGACAAAGCCATAGCAACCTTTTTAGCCGGAGTGATTCTATCCTCTCCATAGAGTATCATACTATGACTAATGTCAATCATTAGGACGGTACTCATCTGTGCTTTGTGATGCGTCTCTTCTACCACCAGATCATCCTCATCCATAGTAAAGGAATCAAAACCGTGATGACGCTGCGCATTACGAATACTCTCGGAAACATTGACCTGTTCAAGGGCATCCCCAAACCTGTACTCCCTAAAATTTCCGGTGCGCTCATCCCCCTGTCCAATATGCTTGCTGCGATGGTTTCCGGATCCGCTCTTTTTAAGCTTCCCGAAGATTTGTTCAAGAGCGTGTTTTCGAAGAATTTGTTCTGTCTTTGCTGTAATTGAAAACCCAGCTTGATCACCTTGACCATCTCCATTAGGATCAATTTCTTGTCGGATATAGCCTTTTTGTTTGAGGTCCTCGATAAAGTCGTCGATGGTATAATCTTCATCCGTTAATTGATACTCCTTATCCAACTCTCTAAGCCAGTCAATGGCCTCTTCAAAATCCCCAGAAGTATGCGTGATCAGTTCCTTGAAAATTTCAAACAGCTTTTCAAAGGGAGACTGATCTGGTTCCTCATATGAGGTGAATACGAATCCTTTTCTTTTTTTGTCTTTCATAGCTGCTTTAAAATTAATCATTTATAATTAAGATTAAAAGAAAGTCGTAGCTATTAACATAGTATTAAAAACGGTATCAACATCATGACGTTTTTGAAATTCCTAATAGAACTAAAACACCACAACTCTTAACAACTGAGTAGCTATAAAAACAAAGCCCGGCACTTTGAATAAAAGTTTACCGGGCCTGGCTCAGGTGCTGTGAAGCACTTTAATTATATTAAGCTGTTTAAAGATGTCTATTCTGAATATCCTGGATTTTGAACCAACAAATCATTACGATTCATCTCATCTCGGTGAATACTTATAAAATACATTTTATCCAACCATTGTCTATTCTCAATACCCGGGTCAAGATCATGAACCGTGTATGAATAATTATAACTTGCCGGATCATATTTGTATTTAGTAACCGACGCGCCTGCTTTTAGTTCTCCAAAAATATCCATCACTTGAACTTGCTGGCCTAGAGTAGTTGGGGCGATCATCCAACGTCTGGCATCGTGAAAACGATGTTCTTCATACGCTAGTTCAATACGTCGTTCGTTTCTATAACGTTCCATCAAGGCATCTCCGGACTCCGTAAGAGCCGGAAGTCCTGCACGGAATCGAATTTTGTTGATCCAAATTCTGGCTTCCTCATCCTCACCTAGTTCAATACAGGCTTCCGCGTAATTAAGTACAGCTTCTGTATATTTAAACATCGGCCAAGGAATCTGTTGACGGTCTGTTTGGTTTACAATAGCAGGATCCGGATCGATAAACTTACGCATAGTGTAGGCAGTATAACTACCATTCCAGTTCTCAATGGAGCTAGTACGCGTATCAACTCCATCATGAACCACTACATTTCCATCACCATCGATTATTTCATAATGACCGCTCTGGATTTGATTTGCCGGATCAGTGGCCGTAACATCTGCAGTCCTTGGTTTCCAGTCAGCACCATCATGTAGTATGGACGCATAAAAGCGTGGATCACGATTATCGTAAGGTGCTGCAGCATGAACAGGATTATTCCAATCAAAAGCAGTACCATCGATCATTTCATAATCATCTACCAAATTTTGAGTTGGTGTATTTCCTGACCAGTTATGATAACCGTTCGGGCCATTATTACGTCCAACCCAGGCACCTCCCTCATCCTTTTCATCCACAAAATATCGACCTAAAATAAGTTCAATCTCAGCAGAAGCATCTGCAACTGCACTTCCACCACCCATTGATAAAGCGAGATAATTGGCCTCACCTTCCTCTGGAGTTACCGGCTCTGAAAGATTCAACTTATATCCTAAATTTTTATCCACCACAGCTTTTGCGGCTGCTTTGGCTTTTTGCCAACGCGCAGTTTGATCACCGGAGACATATCCTAAATATTCAGGATTAGAATAGCCTGCGATTGTAGCTGAATTCGCCGAAGCTGTTGGAATATCATGAAGATCACTTGCTGCATATACAAGAGTACGAGCTTTAAGAGCTAAAGCGGCAACATCGGTTGCGCGCCCAGTAGCGGTAGGCTGTCCTGTCAATAGCTCTACTGCTTTATCACAGTCTGCTATGATGAAATTCACACATTCTTCATATGTATTTCTTGGAAGAAGATAATCTTCCTCCCCAAGCTCATACATCCGATCAACAATAGGAACTGCACCATAGTAACGCAGTAATTGATGATAATAGAAAGCTCTTAAAAAATGAGCCTCTCCCAATAATCGATCTGAGACTTGTTTATTATCAAATAATGGCTCCTCTAGATACGACATGGCGACATTTGTAGCACGAATTCGTTTGTACATGTCAGCCCAATTGTAATTGTAATTAATCCAACCTTGATCAACGGGGTTCGATCTAGATTCTGTTATCGTATTGATCCCCCTACCGGAGTGGGTAAACAGCGACTCATCAGTTAGTGAAGCCTGCATCTGTTCATCTAATCCGCCTTGTCCAAATCCATTATAGATGTCTAGGACAAAAGCTTCGGATAATGCTGGATCTGACCATGTATCAGAATTAGGAACCTCATCTAATGGTTTTCGATTCACGAAGTCATCATTGCATGAGGTCATTCCGACAAAAAGCAGAAGCACGCATATCCTTAAAGTATATTGTTTTATATTGTTCATAACAAAAGTTTTTAGAAGGTTACGGACATACCAAAATTAATTATACGCGCCTGAGGATAATAATGTCCAACAGAGTTCACAGACTCCGGATCCATTATTTTCATTTTACTCCATGTAGCCACGTTAAGCCCATTGAGGTAGAACCTTAGGTTAGAAATTCCTATTTTCTCTCCGACCTCTGAAGGAAGTGTATATCCGACCTCTACATTCTTTAGACGGATATAATCGGTATCTCTCAGCCAGTATGTATTACCGTCAGAATAATATTGATCACTACGATCAGTTATTCTAGGATGTACACTACTAGGATTGTCCACAGTCCAACGATTATTGTAAAAATCCATCAAGTAGTTCCCGATAGCTCCTGATTCATAAGTTAGAATCGGTACTTCCGCACCTGCGGAACCTTGGAGTAAAACGGTCAAGTCAAAATCTTTATAACGAACTTGCAGGTTTGCACCTCCTTGAAAAGTTGGCTGATTATTTATATCTCTTCGAACTCTATCATCAGGTGTAATCGCACCATCTCCGTCGAAGTCTTTGTATTTCATATCACCAGGTCTAATGGTGTTTGTAATCTCACTATAATCAAGTGTATTTGCTGCAATGGCGTCTTGATCTTTAAAAACACCGTCATAAATATAGTACAGACCTGCGTCAATTGGACTACCGGTGGATCGTTGCCACTCTGGAGCTCCGGGAGCTTCGTCCCAGAATTTGATTTCGTTTTTGGCATAACCTCCATTTACAGCGAACTGAAAGTAAAGATCATCACTTAATTTACCATTATAGCCCACGTTAAACTCCCAACCTTTATTTTCGACCTCTCCAATGTTTTCTGCAGGAAGAGTCATCCCTGTAGTTTGTGGTATAGAGGCATTTCGTCTCCAAAGAATACTACTTCTTTTATTTAAGAATGCATCGAATTCAAAAAATACGCGGCCATCTAGCATTTCACCATCAAGACCTATATTGTAATTGTCTGCTTCCTCCCAAGTAATAAATGGGTTTGGCACACGAGATTCATAAAGTGATTTCGAAACTTTTCCATCGGTAATATAGCTGCTAAACCCATAGGTAGAATAGTATTGATACTCTTGCAAGTTACCATCGTAAAAGATGTTATCATTACCCATTTTACCCCATGAACCTCTCAATTTCAACTGATTGACAAATGGAACACTTTCTTTCCAGAAATTTTCTTCAGAGATACGCCATCCTGCCATAATCCCTGGGAAAAATCCATAGCGGCTATTTTCGGGAAACATATAAGAGCCGTCATAGCGCCATAAAAATTCAAATAGATATTTTTCATTAAAATTATAGGCTACCCTACCAAAATAGTTCAGACGAGCACGCTCCCATGCGCCACCACCATTATTTTTCTCTGCATCACCACCGGCAAACATCTGATCAATCACTTCAGAGATAAAATAACGTCTATAGGCGCTAAAGTTTTCATTTTGAATAGTCTCTTTGTTAGTACCTACCAGTACGTTGACAGAGTGGTCGCCAAAAGTACGATCGTAGGTCAATGTTGCACCTAGAAGTATATTAAGCTGATCTTGGTTTGCTTGGTTTAAATTAGGTTCTGATGGGCCTCGTTTTCCCTTAACTAATTTAGGGGTTACACCATCTGCCTCGTACTCACCTTGCCAGGTGTATAGATACCAAGGAATTTCCCAACGTTTGTTCTGCTGGATATACTTATCAATGGCCGCTGTACCTGTTAATTTTAAACCTTCAATACCAGGTATCTTAATCTCTACCTTTCCGTTGGTTTGGAAATAGTATCTACGGTCTCTGTCGTATCCTGTCTGACTAGTAGTAATTACTACCGGGTTTTCTCCGTATTCAATATCCGGTCCCGGCATTCCATTTGGCCAATATGCAGGCTCTGTCGGAATACCTCGCATTAGCATTCTAAAGATGGCACCGGCTCCTTTAGTAGGGAAGTTACGATCCTCCTGTCTAGCCAAAACACCAACCTGTGTACTAATGTGCTCACTTACCTTTGCATCCAAATTGATACGAAGATCATACTGCTGATAATTCGTAGCAGATTTCTTGTAATAAGCATCTTGATTTTGATACCCAATAGAGGTAAGGAATCGGAAGTTCTCATTTCCTCCGTCAAGTTGAAGGTTATGTCTTTCTTGAAGAGACCACCCCTTCATAGTGGCATCAAACCAATCCGTATCCGGATGTCCCCAGGGGTCCGATCCATCTGCGAACAATCTTCTATCTTCAGGAGAAAAAGGAGCTGTCAGCACACTACCGTCAGGTCGTGTATAAGAGCCTGTTTCGCGAAAAGCCGAAGTTGCATCACCCCATGAACTTACAGGTAATTTATAGATCTCTAAATCATTACGCATTTCTGAATATTCAACCGCTCCGGCTAAATCTGGAACTGTGGTCGGTTGAGAAAACCCAATATTACTCGTATAGGTAACACTAGTTTTTCCTTTACTACCACGCTTGGTAGTCACCAAAATAACTCCATTTGCTGCTCTGGCACCGTAAATAGCCGCGGAAGCATCCTTAAGAACAGAAATACTTGCGATGTCTGCAGGATTGAGTCGTGCAAATCCACCTGTACGTGCAGGGACTCCATCGATAACCACCAGTGGGCTACTATCACCAAAGGAGTTCGTACCACGAATACGAATGGTGGATCCATCATACCCCGGCTCACCACTACTCTGAGTAGCAATAACCCCGGGCATACGACCCGCAATAGCATTAGAAACGTTAACAGTAGGCGTTTTAACCAGTTCACTGGTATTAATACTAACTACCGAACCTGTGATCGCCTCTCTTTTTTGTTCACCATAACCTACTACTACGACCTCGCTCAATTGTTCGAGATCCTCGTTCATGGAAATGTTAATTTGAGATTTTCCACCCACGGCAACTGCCTGGGTTACAAATCCGATGTAGGAAAACTCTAAAGTTGCATCTGCAGGGACATTATCCAATTGATAATTTCCGTCAAAATCAGTCACCACACCGTTGCTAGTACCCTTTACAATGATACTGACTCCAGGTAATGGTGCCCCATCCATGGCAGAGGTAACCGTTCCACTAACTCCTTGTTGAGCTTGTGCTTTGGCTACGCCGATGAGACAGAAAAAAGTCAAAAAGAACAATGGTAACAAATGCCGATAGAGATTCCGCTTGGAATAGCATTCTTTTTTCATGATTTGTTGTTTAAGATTAGTTAAAAATAGCTAAAAAGATAGACTATAGTCGCTAAGGAGTGACGGACTATAATCCATCTTGAATTAATAAATGTATAAATTATATTTATTAATCTCAAAAAGAATTTAAGAAAATATAAATGATATGATAATTATTTAGTATTTTAACTTACGAATGCCTTTGTTTACTACTTATTTAATTAAATACATAAATTAACGAAATTTATGATTTTATCTTAGGGACCATATCAAATGTAAGATAATTCCTGGTAAAATTATAACTCATCAGCAACGCTCGTGGACCCAATCCATGGTGTATATCCGTACTATATTCTGTAGTTTATAGTGAACTACCCACCCACGCCAAAGGCGATGGGTTGGGCTTCAGGCTTCAACGAACCAGCTACCGAAATAGTCTTAAGGTTCTCCACCTTTGTAATGGCAAGTTCCTCACCATATATTTT
>NZ_JBLWZP010000015.1:0-60691 GCF_048266365.1 Galbibacter sp.
TTATTCTAAAAAGGAATTAAAAAATGTGGAAGTAAAATATCAGATTGAGGACGATAAACCTTCCATTTTTTTTGATTTTCCAATAGAAGGAAATAAATCAATTTTCTTTTGCTGCCTGCATCCCGCGCCACCCAGTCCAACCGAAAACGAAACTTCAAAAGAGCGCGATGCCGAACTGATGCTTACCGGCAAAAGAATTCGTGATTTGGACAAGCCCACCGTGGTTTGTGGCGATATGAACGATGTGGTTTGGAGCCGCACCACCCGACTTTTCAAAAAAATGACTGGAATGATCGATCCGCGTGTGGGTCGCGGTTTCTTTTCAACATATAATGCCAATTACTTTTTTCTTCGTTTTCCGTTGGACCATCTTTTTCATACTCGTGATTTGTATGTAGAAAAAATGGTGCGTTCCAAGAATTTTGGAAGCGACCATTTTGCGATGTATTATGAGATTTTTCATAAAAAAAAAGTCCAAACCCCAAAAAACCCTAAGCTGAACGGGGAACAAAAAGAGGAGATAGAGGAATTAATTGAAAACGGTAAAGACAATCAATAAAAAAGCTCCAGTTTTCAATGAAGCTTTTGCTTTGTAAAGGTGGAGACCCCAAGGCTTCGGGGGAACTCTCACAAATAAAAATTTTTAAAAACAAAAAAGCTGACTCGTTAAAGTCAGCTTTTTTTTATTTGTACAGGCGGAGAGACTCGAACTCTCACACCTCACGGCACTAGATCCTAAGTCTGGTATATATTGCAACAATAAAACATAAATTAACTCATTTTCAATGTTTTATGTTTTTAATCATTTTATTTAAAGTCAAATAATATCAGTTAATATCAACATTTGTTGTACCTATGTTGTACCCAGAATTCGTAATAAAGACGTATCTTTAAAGTGGATTTATGACAAAATGTTGTACCTGATTTGGCTTTCGTGACTAAAACAGGTTCAAAATGTCAACAAGTGCAAAAATAATACTTCGCAAAAAACCTAACGCAAACGGACAATACCCACTTGCGGTTAGGATAACTAAAGACCGTCGTTCCACATACAAACATATAGGTCACTATATTGAATTAGAAGATTGGGACACAAAAAATCTTAAGGTCAAGAAATCACATCCAAATGCCGAAAGTCTAAACAACCTTTTGACATCAAAACTTTCAGAAGCAAGAAAAGGTTTGATTGTTTTACAGACGGATAATAAAGCTGCTACTGCTCGACAAATCAAAAAAGAAATATATAAGCCCACATCAAGCTTAACCTTTTTCGACTTTGCGGACGAACATCTTGAAGCACTTGAAGCTGAAAAGAAAATCAACCGTCATTCTACGGATTCGGCCTGGGTGAGCTATATAGAAAAGTATTGTTCAGGCAGGAATCTGACTTTCCAAGAAATTGATGAGCGTTTTCTCAAAAAATTCAAAATTTACTTAAAAGGTTCTTGCTCATTGACTGAAACCACTGCAATGAACGTTATGGTATTGATACGATTACTATTTAACAGAGCGATACGGGATAAAGTTGTAAGCAAGGAAATTTATCCTTTTGGTAAGGGTAAGTTAAAAATTAAATTTCCCGAAACGACCAAAACAGGGCTTTCAGGTAAAGAAATAAAAGCTTTGGAAAGTATTTCTGAACTTACTGATATGGAACGACATTCATTAAACGTATGGTTGTTCAGCTTCTATTTCGCAGGAATTCGAGTTTCGGATGTTTTATTTATAAGGTGGTCCCAAATTTACGATGGTAGATTGCACTATAGAATGGGTAAGAACTCAAAGCTATTATCCTTAAAAATCCCAGAAAAGGTTGAGAAAATCTTACTGCAATACATTGATGATAGGATAAATAATAATGATTTTGTTTTTCCAGAAATGAAAAAAGCAGATTTATCTGATGCAAAAGACATATATCGCAAGAAAAAAGTGGCAAATAAAAAATTTAACGACCATTTGAAAAAAATTGCTAAAAGAGCTGGCATTCAAAAAAAAGTTACAATGCACATAGCCAGACACTCATTTGGAAACATTGCAGGTGATAACATTCACCCTCTTATGCTTCAGAAATTGTATCGTCATACAGACCTTAAAACGACTATTAATTATCAAGCAAACTTCATTTACAAAGATGCTGATGATGCTCTTGAAAAAGTGATTAATCATTGAATTAGGTAAGGCAAAACCAAACCAAAAATATGTTGGCTAAATATTTCACTAAAGTATATTATTACCAACATTTAAAAATCAAAAAATTCCTCTCTTATTAGTTGTGATTGGTCATATTTATCTTCTTAAATCGGCACTAATAGATAAGAACAACTTCTTTAATTGATTGAAAAGAAACTGTAATTTTAAAAACTAAAATAAAATTAAAGTAACTCTTTAACAGTCATAATATCTCAAAATTTGTTCTACTTTTTCTATATTCTCTTGCTTACCTTTTTCCAGTATCTCTTTTCCGTAAATGCTTCTGAAATGGTGCTTTTTTAAAAATTCTAAATTCAGTTGATGCCATTCTAAATCGCTTACTTGATTATTGCAAAACACCTCCCATTCTCTGCGCAACAATAACTTTCTGTAAAAGAAATGCGAGTTACTGATATGAAAAATATCGGCATCACACAATACTTCGGCAATTGTAGTAGTTGGGCATTGTGGCATTTTGGTAGCGTCTATACAATTGCAAACTTTATCAATAAAATCTTGATTCACTTCTTGTTGATTCAAGAACTTACTTGCAATCAATTTGCTTTCGTCCTCGTGCCCTTTGTAGTTTACTGAAAAACCGGTATCGTGAAACCAAGCAGCAATTATTAAAACTTCTGTATCTTGTTCACTAATATCCATTGCAGCACACAAATACTTCACGTTTTGCACGACCTCTTTGGTATGTTGAAGGTTATGAAATGGTAACTCTTTACATTTTGAAGTCGTTAGTAAATCTGTGCAGTATTCGGAAACATTTTTAATCATCGTCGTGGTCATCTTGTGCATCAAATTGAATTACATTAGTATCGCTTCTAATCTCTATATGGGTTATTTCTCCACCACTTGTTCCAACGTATTTAGCAACACCAATTGAGACCATCGAAAGCAGTAAAACTGCGATAATACCGTATTTAGAAAATGGCATTTTTTTATATTGCAAAAACAAGGTTATTAGCGATGTACCTCCTAAAATCAGCATCATAGTTAAAAACAGCTCCGCAAATTCTTCGTGCTTATGAATTAAGGTCTCGCTAATTCCCGGTAAATTCTCAACAATTTCTTCAGCGCCTTCGCCTGTTAAAAAAGCAACTATAGCCGTTAGGGCACTAAATATAAAAATACCCAATGCTGTATTTTTTACCTGAGGCTTTTTGATAACAAACCCTGCTAACAATACTAAGAATCCAATCAATACTCCCACAATGGGAAGATGATTTACTACTAAATGAAAATGTGCGTCATTCATAATTTTATATTTTATCTAAACATTTACTCCAAATAGATATCCTACCAATGCCGTAAGACCCATTGCTACTGTTCCCCAAAACGTAATACGTACAATCGCTTTTTTAATGCTTGAGCCGCCAGTTTTTGCAGCAACTATACCTAAAGCAATCAAAAAGAAAAGCGCAAACCCATATATTGAATATTCCATACCCTTTAATGGAAGAAAGAGCGTTACCAAAAATGGAAGCATTCCACCAACGGTGAATGCTGCTCCTGATGCAAAAGCCGCTTGTATAGGTTTTGCCTGACTAATTTCATTTATACCTAATTCGTCTCTTATATGTGCGCCCAAGGCATCGTGTTCTGTTAATTCTTTTGCTACGGTAAGAGCTGTTTCTTTTTGCAAACCTCTTTTTTCATAAATCTCTGCTAATCGCTGTAATTCGATGTCTGGCATCTCCTTCAATTCTTCCTTTTCACGCTCAATGTCAGCTTTTTCCACATCTGTTTGTGAACTTACCGAAACATATTCTCCCGCTGCCATTGACAGTGCACCGGCAACAAGTCCTGCCAAGGTTGCTAGAATTATGGGTTCTCGTGTAGCACTTGCAGCTGCTACACCTATAGCGATACTTGCGGTTGATAAAATACCGTCATTAGCACCAAGAACCGCTGCTCTTAACCAATTACTTCTATGAATGTAATGGCTATCTAAATAATTATCCAAGCCTTCTGTTTTTTCTGTCATCTTACTCTGTTATTAGGTTATAGGCTCCTTTCGTTAAGAATTCGGTGTTCACGTCAAAATCATCGGCATTTACTATTTGAATAAAATCATTATTGGTAGCTCCAATTTTAACCAATACTCTTCTAAAAGTCGTGTCGTTTTCTTTAACTAAAACAAAATAATCATTATCAATATTGGCAACAGCTTCCATTGGTAATGCAGGATATTCCGTTGTTGTGGTTAAAATTTCTCCTTCTATATACATTCCTGGGGCAAATAACTTTGCGTCGCTTTCATTAACCAAATCGCCGTGAATATCTACGGTTCTATCTTGAATATTAATTGCCTTATTTACTAGATGCACTTTTCCTTTGTACACATTAGTCATATCGTTTTGTAATCGCACATTGATAGGCTGTCCTTCTTTTACCATTGGAAGGTCTTTTTCAAAAATTTTCAACTCAATATGTAAATTATCTGTATTAGTAACGGTAATGGCTACATCAGAAGGATTTAAATACATTCCTTTAGTAGCATTGATGGTCGTTGCATAACCAGATATAGGCGAAGGAACGCTGATGACCGAACGAATGTTTTCTCCGGACAAGGTATTTGGATTAATATTCATTAAGCTCAATTTCTTTTTCAGCGACTGGTATTGCGCCAAGGTTACGGTATATTCCGACTCTGCTTTAAGGAAATTCTTTTTAGAAGTCACATTATCTGCCATTAATTCTTTTTGACGTTCATAATCCGACTTTAAATAGTTCAAGCGTCCTTTAGCTTCTAAAAAATCTTGTTGTGCTTGCACATATTCAGGATTTTCAATGGTAAACAAGGTCTGACCTTTTTTTACTGCATCTCCAGGAAGCAAGCTGATATCCTTTACATATCCAGCAAAATAGGCACTCACATCGGCTTGATTTTCTGGCGGCACAGCAAACATACCATTGGCTTTTACTATGGTATTAAATGGTTGCGTTGTTATTTTTCCAATTTCCATATTACCCGATGCAAACTGAGTTTCTGTTAGCGTAATGACATCTGGATTTTCGATTTCTACAGATGAATCTTCATTTGGAACTGTAGATTTTTCTTTTGAATTACAAGAGGCTAAAACCATTATTGCGACCAATAAAAGCCCCTTGCCGTATATAGAACTCGATAATTTGTTACTTATATTTTTCATTATTAATTGGTTAAATAGTTTAACTCTAAAACGGTATTGTTATACTGCATTAGATTTTGTAGATAGTTGATTTCGATATTTTTTGCGCTCTCCAAAAGCTGTACATATTGCAAGAAATCTATCTCGCCACTTTGAAACGCTTTTGAAGCGGTTGTTGTTAATTCTTTAGAAAGTGCTCTCCCTGTGGTTTCATAATAATCGACAGTTTCTTGGTATTTTTTTAAATCAGAATGTAAACCATCATATTTTGATTGTAGTTGAATTTTATAATTCTCAAATTCATTGGCTACAATCATTGTTTCTGTTTTTGCTGCATTAATTTTAGACTTGTTTGCACCAAACCATAGCGGTACAGCTACACCCACCTGAAATCCGTTGTAATTTCTCGCGTTTACACCATTGTTTGTTCCTTGAAATACAGACAGATTTATATCTGGCAACAGTTTTTGCCGTTCTAAAGAAAGTGAGGATGCTGCTAATTTTTCTGCTGAATCATAATACAACATCCCGGGATGCTCTGAAATATTCAACGTCTGCAAAGTAAGTTTTGGTAAGTCATCTTCAATAACTTCAACCAATGAATCACTTTGCACCCATTGATTGAGCATTGTGTACGCTTTTGAAACATCCTCTCGTGCTTGTGCAAGTGCAATGGCTATTTCTTTTTGTTTGGTTTCCGCTGTCAGCTTTTCCAATAGATTGGTTTCGCCAACATCATATCTTTTTGTGGCTGCTTTGGCAAATTGACCGTACAAACTATCGAGATAGGTATATTGTTTCACCAAACTATTGTTGTAAACGACTTCATAATAGGCTTTATACACTTCCTTGGTCAAGGCTCTTTCATTGAGTTTGTACTGTTGTGTGGTCAAAGCCACTTTTTGTTTTTCTACTTTGCGCTGCGCTCCATAAATTGTTGGAAATTGAAGTGATTGACTCACACCAAAAACTCTTAAAGGCAAGCCATTCTCCGCAATATTGTTTTGGTCATAGCCATAAAACACCTGTGTTTTATCCAAATTAAAAGCACTGCCTATCAATTGTTCTGACTGATTGACTTTTTTAGCTGATGCCTGAAGGAAATTATTATTTTCCATTGCCAATTGCACCACCTGTTCAGCACTCATAGGTTGCTGCTGTGCTCGACCAAAAAATGGCAAAAAGAACAAAAGCACTATGCTCAACGCTTTTAAGTTCACTTTGGTTTTCTTTTTAGGATGATGCCCTTTTCTATCGAACATTGCATATAATATTGGTAGTACTACAAGCGTCAATGCGGTTGCGGTTATTAAACCACCTACCACCACAGTGGCTAATGGTCGTTGCACTTCGGCACCTGCCGATGTTGAAATTGCCATAGGTAAAAATCCTAAAGCTGCCGCTGCTGCTGTCAGTAATACAGGGCGCAACCTGTTTTTTGTTCCCATTAAAATTCGCTTATTGATATTGTTAACACCGTGTGCTTTTAATTCCTTAAATTCTTCAATCAGTACAATTCCGTTTAGTACGGCAATACCAAAAAGTGCTATAAACCCAACACCTGCTGAGATACTGAACGGTAAATCTCGAATGTAGAGTAACATTACACCACCAATAGCGGATAATGGGATGGCACTGTAAATCATTAAGGCTTCTTTTACAGAATCGAAAGCGAAGTATAGCAAGACAAAAATCAATATTAACGCTATTGGTACAGCTATTTTTAATCGTGCCGATGCTGTTCTTAAATTTTCGAATTGTCCACCGTAGCTTATGGAATATCCGGTTGGAATCTTAACATCTCTTTCAATAATGGCTTGCACATCTTTTACCACCGATTCTAAATCTCGGTTTCTCACATTTACACCTACAACGATACGTCGTTTAGTGTTATCCCGAGAGATTTTTGCAGGTCCTTTGGTATACGCTATGGTAGCAAATTCACTCAATGGTAATTTTGTGCCATTAGGTAACGACACCGAAGCTGTTTCTATATTTTGAATGTCTTTTCTATGGGCATCGTCAAAGCGTAGCACTAAATCGAACTGCTTTTCGCCTTCAAATACTGTTCCTGCTGGCATTCCTGCAAAACCCATTGTAACAATCTTATTTAAGTCTTCAATATTCAATCCATATTTAGCGATTTTCTGACGATTATACTTTACGGACATCTGTGGCAGACCAGCCGTTTTTTCTACAGAAATATCTGCGGCTCCTTCCACATTTTGAATTGCCTTTTCTATCTCTAGTGCTTTTCTGTAGAGTACATCTAAATCTTCGCCAAAAACCTTTATGGCCAAATCTGCTCTCACTCCTGTAATCAATTCATTAAATCGCATCTCAATAGGTTGGGTAAATTCAAAATCCACACCTGCAATTTCATTGGATAAGGCTTCTTTAAATTTATCCGCCAATTCGTCTTTAGACTCGGCAGATGTCCATTCGCCTTTAGGTTTTAGTTTTATAATCACATCACTTTCTTCCATAGACATAGGGTCTGTAGGTACTTCGGCTGCGCCAATTCTACTTACTACTTGTTCAACTTCAGGGAATTGCTTTAGTATTTTTTCAATTTGGGTTGTGGCCTCAATAGTTTTGCTCAACGACATACCTGTTTTTAAAACTGGCTGAATCACAAAATCGCCTTCATCTAGGGTTGGCACAAATTCGCCACCCATTCTGGTAAAAAGAAATACCGTAAATAATAACAATCCTACTGCCATACTCAATACCAATGTTTTTTTACGTAAAGCCCAGGCGATGGTAGGTTGGTATTTATCTTCTAAAAAAGCAATGAGTCTGGATGATATGGTTTTCTTTTCTGTATTTGATGGTTTTATAAACATTGAGGCCATTACAGGAATGTATGTAAAACAAAGTACCATTGCTCCAATGAGGGCAAAGCAGAATACCAATGCCATAGGACGAAACATTTTTCCTTCTACATTTACCAAAGACAGAATGGGGATGAAAACAATAATGATGATTAATTGACCAAAGACTGCTGAGTTCATCATTTTTGTGGCTCCTTGATAGGTAATATTGTCAATGAGTCCTTGTCTTTCTCCTTTAGGAAGCGCTAATAATTTGGCACGCTGGCTAGTGATTTTAAAGGCTATAAATTCTACAATGATGACCGCTCCATCTATGATAATACCAAAGTCAATGGCTCCCAAACTCATTAAGTTGGCATCCACTCCAAAAATGTACATTAGCGAAAGTGCGAACAATAAACACAACGGAATAACCGAAGCTACAACTAAACCAGAACGTAAATTTCCTAAAAGCAATACCACTACAAATATTACGATTAGGCATCCTAAAATGAGATTTTCGGCGATAGTAAATGTTGTTTTTCCTATGAGTTCGCTACGTTCTAAAAATGGGTTGATTGAAATCCCAGGCGGTAAAGACGCTTGTATTTCTGACACACGCTCTTTAACAGCTTCAATAACCGCATTAGAATTGGCATCTTTAAGCATCATCACTTGCCCTAGTACTTTTTCGCCTTCACCATTTCCTGTAATTGCTCCAAAACGATTAGCGTGTCCAAAGCCTACATTGGCAACATCTCTAACATATACAGGCACTTCGCCTTTGCTTGTTACAACGATATCTTCTATGTCTTTTACTGAGGTTACTAAACCTTCCCCTCTAATAAAATAACTTTCATTAATCTTTTCGATATAACCACCTCCAGCAACGCTGTTGTTTTTTTCGAGAGCGGTAAACACATCAAAAATTGAAACATCCATCGCGCGAAGTCGCTCAGGGTTTACAGCAACTTCATAGGTTTTTAAATAGCCACCCCAAGTATTTACTTCTACAACTCCCGGGATTCCGGAAAGCTGACGTTTTACGACCCAATCTTGAATGGTACGTACATCTGATAACGAATATTGGTCTTTATGTTTAGCATCAACGTCGATTACATATTGATAGATTTCTCCAAGACCTGTAGAGACTGGTCCCATAAACGGTTTTCCAAAGCCTGCCGGGATTTTTTCTTCAGCACTTTTTATTTTTTCGGCTATAAGTTGTCGCGGCAAATAGGTGCCCATTTCATCATCAAATACCACAGTTACAACAGATAGCCCGAATTTTGAAACGGAACGGATTTCCTTCACTCCAGGCAAGTTTGCCATTTCCAATTCTACGGGGTAGGTCAAGAATTTCTCTACATCTTCAGTTGCCAAATTTCTGGAAGTTGTAATAACCTGTACTTGGTTGTTGGTTACATCGGGAACTGCACCAATAGGGATATTTGAGAGGGAATACAAGCCAAATCCTATGATTCCGGCAGTAAATAATAGTACAATAAGTTTGTGATGAATACTGTACTGGATAATGCGTTCTAACATTTTTTGGTGGTTTATTGAAATAATGGTCAAATGTAGCGGTACTACCTAAATGGATTCTAAATGGTTTCTTAAGATTAGCTTAAGATATTTTATACTCAAAAAACAAAGGCCTTGAGAGTTCTCAAGACCTTTGCAACTATTAACCAATAAACACCAACCAAAAATTTAAAGGTTAATGGGGGAATCTATTTCTTTTTCATAAAAATAATTCTAACTAATAGTGTAAATGTAGTCCCCTTAAGTTATGATTTGATAAGGGCTATCTTAAGATTGGCTTAAATTAAAGAACAATTAATTTTCTAAATTGGTTGCCGGTTTGTTAGTAGATAGCAACCCTTTCTTTTTTAAAACTTTAAGGATTATGTACACCATCCCAGTGACTAAACAAAGCCAAAACCAAAGGTCTTTTACAAACATTAACCTGTGTTCGTAAGACATTACCTGTACTTCGTCAAAAATCCAAAACAAGAGAAATATGGCAAAGAGACCATTTTTTTCTTTTTTCAAAATTTTTAAAAAGGAAAATGGATGATGCGGTCTTTGGTAATTTTTAAAAGAGGGAATGATTGCTGGGTTTTGGAAGACCAAGCTGTATATTGATTATTGAATTTCTGTATTAGAAACGCTTCTTCAGCATACATAATGCGCTCATAATATAGGGTGTAAAGAAAAATAAAAGCGATTATGAACCAAAAGTCTTTTACCCAAAATGCTACACCAAACCACATAAAAAAGTTTCCTAAATAAAGTGGGTGTCTTAACATAGAATATGCACCCGTTGTATTTAGTACGGATGCAACTTGTCCTTCCTTTGTGTTTCTGCCAGAGGTACCGTCTGGTGAAAATCCTACTGTAAAGATTCTTATGAACAACCCAAATAGACACAGGACAACCGCTATAAATTGGTAATAGTTCTCCGTTGGGCCATAAGGGTTCGATAGATGATAATAATAAATATAAGCATCTACAATTATTGCTACAACGATGATTAATAAAGGAAAATAACTTCTGTTTTTAAAAAGAAAATCTCCTTGTTTTCTGAATTCATTAATTAGTGCCATTTAGTTTGAAATTTTGTTTAATTACAGTACAAATATGATGTCACTTTTTTTTAACAGACTTAGATATTACTTAAGATTGGCTTAAGATTATGTATACTGTCAAAAAACAAAAGCCCTGAAATATTTTCAGAGCCTTTGCCAATCAATCAACACTAACCATCAATCAAAAAAATTTATAGCTTATCAACTTTAATGAATAATTTAGAATCGGTCATAGATATTTCACAACGTGCAGGTGCAGTGGTTGCATAGGTGTTTCCACAAGTTGGACATAAGTAATAAACAGATGGTAACGAACTAACATTTCCTTCTTCTAAAGCTTTAAGGGCAGTTTTATAAAAATCCCTATGTTTTTGTTCTACTTTATAGGCATAAGTCAAGCTAATTTGTGCCATATAGTTTCCTGCTGCATTTGCATCTTTTATAAAGTTGGGATACATAGTATTGAATTCATAGCTTTCGCCGTCAATAGCATTTTTTAAATTCTCCATAGTACTTCCTACTGTAAACTCTGTTGTAACAACAGGGATTTCTTCTCCCATTCTTTGTAAAACTACTTTATGATTATTGGCGTGAATTAATTCAGCCCCAGATGCCGCTTTGAAAAGCATTGCAATTTCAGGATAGCCTTCCTCTTCTGCCTTTTTACTAAAAGCTGCATATTTTGCATTTGCAGTTGTTTCTCCTTTAAAGGCATCCTTCATATGCTGAATAGTCAATTTTTGTGGGTCTTCATTTTCTTTGGTATTTCCCATTACCTTTTCAACCATTTCTTTAGACGGTTTTACTTCTATTTTATCTGCTGAGTTGTCTTTACAAGATTGGAAAAGCATACTTGAAAGTGCTATTCCTGTTACTAATATTACTACTGATTTTTTCATTTTATATGATATTAAACTGTTTAAATTTTTGAGTAAATGTATATATACTTATTTATGAGTTTTCTTTCTTATTTCTTAAGAGTTGATTAAAAATTAGTCACTAGATTGAGTTCCGAAATCTGGCAGTGCCAATTCAATGCCTGCGCCGTGTTGAAAAACTAATTGACCTCCTAAATAACCCGTTCTGGCTACTGATGCTGATAAAGACGCAAATAGTATAATACCAACCCATTTAGTCCAACCCCTATTGTATTTAAAGTAGTACAATGCGACCCTATATAAAGCGGTTATAATAGTAAGCCATAAAGTTATTGTGGCGGCTTCTTCGTGTAACTCCATAGGTGCTTGAAGGATTCCGTCCGTCATTCCATCTCCTGCATAACTTCCACTTATGTAAGCCACAATTGCACCCAAAGCGCCTAGTAGCAAAAGGTAAAACGCGGCATTGTTAAAAAACTGTTTTTTAGTGAAAAGTGCTATGATTTCGGATAAGAAACCTACAAAGATTAAGGCTATCGGAAAGTGGATAACCATAGCGTGAATGTGCGGTGCTGTTAACATATTGATGTGCTTTTAAATTACACACCAAAAATAATTGACTATTCTAAGGTCTTCCCTTTGTCAATCTTAAGATTGGCTTAAAAAGTAATAGTGAAAGTTGTTCCTTGCCCAAAGTCGCTTGCTACTTCAATCTTAGCATCAATAGCATCCGCAGCCTTTTTGGCTATAGAAAGCCCCAAACCATTACCTGCAATATTTTTATGATTAAGCGCATCAGACCTGAAAAAATTATTGAACACATTATGCAAATCTTCTTTTTTTATACCGATGCCTTGATCTCGCACCTTGCAGATTATGTTGGAATTGGATTGAGTTATTGAAATATGTATATTCGTAGCATCTTTGGCATATTTTACGGCATTACTAATAATATTTTCCAATATTAAATTGCTAAAATATTGAGGTACTAAAGTTTCATTTTCAATTTCATTTTTAAAATTTATTGAAAGCTTCTTTTCTGATATTGGCTTTTTGTGTCTAGAAAGGATTTCATCAATGACGGTTGCCAGAGGCACCGAAGATTCATCCTTAGCTTTTGAGCTTGTATCCAGTCTTGCCAATAACAGCAATTGCTCTAGTGTGGCTGTCATTCGGTCTATTTCTGTAAGACTGAATTTGATTTTCTCTTCATATTCACCACGTTCCCTTGGCTTGCGAACCAACACCTCTAATGTGCCTTTTAAAGTTGCCAAAGGTGTACGTAATTCGTGTGAAGCGTCTGATGTAAATTGACGTTCTCTTTCCATTGCATTTTCGATACGTTGCAACAAATCATTAATTCCAGAAGATAAATCAAAGAGTTCATCTTTATTTTGGGGCAATGCAACGCGCTCATTTAAGTTGTTGCGTGTAATTCTATTGGTCGTTTCGGTTACATTTTTAACGGGTATGATACTTCTTCCTGCGATATATTTTGATATAAAATAGAGACTCGCCAAAAGAAGTAAATACACTAACAGCAAAATATTTTTTAGATTGAGCAGTACCATTTGAGAGGCTTCTAAAGGCATAGCTGCTACTATAAAACCTTTTATTTTTCCGTTTTCCTCAATGGGCAATTGAATCTGTCTAATGGGTTTATTATTGAGGGTTTCGTTATAGCTTCCACCAAAATTTGCTTCTTCATTGTAATCGAGCTCATTTTCTTTTAGGTTTGGGGATTTATCCATAAATATCCCATTCTTATCCAATATTTGGATAAAAACAGGATTTACCTGAACTTCTCTATGCTCGCGTTCTTCCCATTCCTTTTTGTTTTTTATTTTAATGCTGTCCCCAACGACTTTTATTTCTTCGGTATGCTTTTCTGCTTCAAAAGAAAGGTCACTATCTATATTTTGATACACCACACCTTTAACTACAAAATAAACAGCTGTAAATGCTACGGCCATTATAATTGCTGTGGCAATCATATAATGTAATGCTATCCTGTTTTTAAAACTTAGACTCATATTTCCTTTGCAATATAACCCACACCTCTAACTGTCTGAATGTAATTCTCATCTTTCCCTAACTTCAGTTTCTTGCGAAGTGCATTAATAAAAACATCTATCACGCCTGTATTATAGTCGAAATGGATATCCCAGACACTTTCAATAATCCTTGACCTTCTGCACACCATTCCTTTATTGCGTATCAAATGTTCCAATAATGCAAATTCTTTTTGTGTCAAGCTTATTTCCTCATCATCTTTAAACACCTGATAGGTTGAAGTATTTAAAGTTATGGTACCAAGTTTAAAAATGGAATGTTCTCCCGATTTCGGGCGCAATTGTACCTTAATACGTTCTAATAATTCTTCAAAATGAAACGGCTTTTTGATATAATCATTGGCTCCTGTTTGAAGCCCGAAAATGGTCTCATCCAGTGTGTCTTTGGCTGTTAGAAAAATAACAGGTGTTTCTTGGAACTCCTTTCTGAATTGGCGACAAATTTCGATACCGCTTATACCTGGTACCATCCAATCCAATAATAAAAGGTCGTATTCTCCGGTAAGCGCCAGTTCAAGTCCTTTTTTACCTTCTTCGGCTATATCCACAGCATAGGATTCTTCCTCTAAGCCTTGTTTGAGGAAGTTAAATATCCCTGGTTCGTCTTCTACTATTAAAATTCTCATCGCGCAAAAGTTACAATTTTTTATCTATCCGAGGTTTAGAATAAACAAATTGGGTTTTCATTTTCTGTTTTTCAAATAACTGTATATAATAGATATTGAATTATTCTTAAAATCGATATAATGCACAAAAGTTAACCTCTAATCTTAGAGTTTAATTTGTAGATTCTTAAGATTTGCTTAAGATAGCCGAGAATCGATTAACAGTAAAAAACTTACACTAACTTTATAAATTCAAGAAGTTATATTGCTTTATAAATTATTCAAAATTCATTTCTATGATTACCATATTAACCACAGGTGGAACTATTGAAGGGTTGGATTATATTGGCGATAAAGCAATCAAAAAAACAAATGTATCTATTACTGATTTTCTCAATAGTGCCAATGTAAAATTTGAATATACTATTGAGAGTGTTTGTAAAAAAGACAGTCGCGCTATAAATGAGAGTGATAGGAAGCTCTTGGTAACTAAGATAAAGGAAACCAATGCTACTAAAATTTTAATAACGCACGGTACTTTCACTATGGAAGAAACTGCAAAATATATAGGAAAACTAAACCTTGGAAAAACCATCGTTTTAGTTGGGTCTTTCATTTTGGGGTCGCCTGGAAACACAGATGCCCCATTTAATTTAGGGTATGCAATCAGCTCACTACAATTTCTAAAACCAGACGTTTATGTTGCTATGAACGGGGAAATATTTCTTTGGAACAATGTTTTCAAAAATTTAGAAACCAACAAATTTGAGCGTAATGAATAGTAATAGTATAAATGTTTGGGACATCACTACATTGGACAACGTTCTTCTATCTATTAATAGATATTTTTATCGTATTGTTTACGCTTTACTTCTCAAAAAAGAAAACGCGTAGCAGCTTTAAACGTTTTTTATTTCTTGGGTTATTATTTGTAACGTATAACCTAACTGGTGGATTACTACCTATAGATAATTTTCCGGGTCCTTTTATTCTGCAATACATTATTACCTATGGTGTTGCAATGACGCTTTGTGTTTTTATTGTTTACTATCTCTACAAAGAATATGATATCGTTGTCTTAAAGTTCAATTCTTCCATCCGCAACCTAGCAATTTTTACAATAATTAGTTACATCATTTTATTTTTAGTGCCTTACTTGGTTACACAATCGTTAGACTATGCAAGGTTTTTATTTACAATCCCCATTTCCGTTGCTGCCATTATTTTTCTATTCATATTTTACAGACGAATATCTAACCCAAGCAATCCTAATGTTTTTATTTTAAGACGTAATAAATTATCAATGGTTAGCGTGAGCAGTATAGCGCTTTTACCTATTTGCACCGCAATTGGCGATTATCAATGGATAACATTTACCATAATGAATCTAGCATTTTTTGCCATAACCGCAATTGAGGTGGACAGGTATTTATACTTCCTAGAAAACAACACTAGAATTTTTGAGGTATTTGCGTTAAGGAAAAAGCAAAGAGGGGAATCTCTCGAACATAAAATTATTTATGAAGATTTAACCAGACGCGAGATTGAAGTTGCCTTATCTATTCTAGGAAATTTGAGTTATAAAAACATTGCTAAAGACCTGTTTATTGCTGAAAGCACGGTATCCAAACACGCCTCCAATATCTTTAAAAAAACAGGGGTGAAAAATAGACGTGAATTTCTAAACCGCTTTAAAAAGAAAACCAAATAAAAACCTGCCAACTCAAAACCGTTATACTTACGAGGATTGCATAGTATTCCGTATAAAAATACGGTTGTTCCGTAAGTATATACGGGTAGTTTTATGGACGTTACTTTATTTAAAAACTATTTTACAGTACGTTTTAAAATAATCAGAAACAATAAGAGCCATTTAGAGTTTAACTATCCCATTATTTAAGGTGCACGCAACTGTGAAGATAGTTTTTAAAACCCATCAACCAAATTCTAAAACTATGATTTCCAAATGTAATTCGCCTACTTATGGATTTATTAATGCTGTCAAAAAAACTACTGAAGGATCTGGATGATATAAAAAATCAAAACCAAAATATCCTAGAAAGGGCCAACCAATCCATTGAAGTCTGTCGAAAACTCTTGTGGGTCTTTAAAAAGGAAATTCTAAAAAAAGGATTCAGAACCTTAAAGGATGAAATAAAATTTTTCAAAGAAGTAAAACAAGTACCACTTATTCAACTCATTTATTTTTCAGAAATCTACTCTTTTGAAATACAGCTACCAAAGGCTGACAAAGAAAACCAATTAAAATCCATAAAAAAGAAAATCAATAAGTTCAATCGTTTTTTTCTTTATAATCTAGATTTTGGTCGCTATGTAGATTCTGGTGCTACTAATTTTGACAAGGAATATTATACAAGGGATTATCTCGATACTTTTCATATTACAACATCTAAATTCTATTTTCAAGACCCTGAATTTTGCACGCCTAGAGATATGCTACTAGGTAAGTACAGAGCTTATTACTCTTTATTGCATTATATGGATGCCAAAAAACGTAATATTAAAAATAACTTGAATGGTAAATTAGTTACTACCGAACCGATTGATAAAATGCATTGGCCATTTTCAAACACAGATTATGTAGAATTAGTCTATGCGCTATGTGCAAAAGGTTTGGGTAAACAAAACAATCAAGGCATAATGCAAATATCAAAAAAGTTACAACAGCTCTTCGATGTTGAACCAAAAGATATTTACAAGACCTATCAGGACATAAAAAACAGAAAAAATAGCAGAACACTTTTTCTGGACGAACTTTCTACATCTTTGCTCATAGAAATGGATAAAAGCGAAGAGTGATTGTTTCTACAACCCCTTATTTTACAACAAAAGTATCCGTAGTACGGTTGACCTACGGTGATTCAATTTTTTAATAAATTTTACTCTTTTTGCAGTCGCGAAAGCATACTTCCACACATCAAAATCAATCAAAAAGCATCAAATTTCAAAATGTTAAATTTTGACCGTAGTACGGTTGTACTGGGGAATAAAATCTATTAAAGCTGTTCAAATTTGTAGAACGAAAGTCAAATCAGGTTAAGGACTATCAATTAAAAATTTAAAAATACTTGGTAGTCCTTTTCCATTAAAACCGTTCTATTATGCCGACAAGTATTATTACAACAGACGACCTTCGGGAATTCAAGATGGAATTACTCGATGACATCAAAAAACTATTATCCAAACAAGCTACTGGAAAACTCAAAAGGTATCTCAAATCTTCAGAAGTTATGGACTTGTTACAAGTCAGTCCAGGCACTTTGCAAAATCTTCGTATCAATGGCACTTTGCCCTATACCAAAGTTGGCGGTATTATCTACTACGACGCCGAGGAAATTCAAAATATAATGACTGCCAACCGTGTACAGCACAGCTCAAATTCTTAAGTAATGAACTATATAAAGCTACTTAATGCGGCTTTTTCAACGTTCTATTTTGATGACCGCCTAAATCCTACCCATATCAGTTTGTATATGGCTTTGTTCCAAGAATGGAACAGCAGTCGCTTTGCGGATGAATTCTATGTAAACCGTAGGGATGTAATGCGTTGTGCTAAAATAGGCTCAAAATCCACTTACCATCGTTGTGTTACTGATTTGGACTCGTGGCTTTATCTATCCTATTTCCCATCTAACAATCCATACAAGGGCAGTAAAATCAAGATGTCCATTATTGGGACAAGTGATGAACCTGATATGGGACGGTACAATCCCACATTAGAACAGCTTGCGGAACAGTACTATCCCATACGTGAACCAGTTGTGGGACAGAACCATCCCATAAATGGACAGGTTGTAGACCCACACCGTCCCATAGGTGGACAAGCATTGGTATCTACTACAAACAATATCAAACAAGAAAACTATACAAAACAACCAAAGGGCTGGCAGGCCGTAATTGATTTTTTTATTGAAAAAGGTTCTAATGCCGATGAAGGAAAAAAATTCTACGAGCATTATGAGACTAGGAACTGGCAGACAAGCGATGGTGAGGCAATTCGTGATTGGCGAGCTTTGGCTACGAATTGGATGGACAGAACGGAATTATTTGATGAGGAAAACAAATCAAACAAAAAACAAGCGTCCCAAATCAAGGACAACTTGCGAACCACTAAAAACAAAGATTATGGACAACCCCTCTAAAATTATCGAAGGTGGCGTGGAATACTCGCTAGGAAAATTTGACGGCAAAAGCGTTGTCTATGACTTTCCAAAAATTTTAATTTACCTGAATGCAAAAGGAAAACTATTGTTTGGCAAGAAATTTAGAATCTATGAAGAGGATAAAAGTATACTGCTTAAACTTTGTTCATACTTCATTAAAGATAAAGAGAACTGTGCTACTTACGGTATTGACATTGACAAAGGTATTTTACTTTCAGGACCTGTTGGATGTGGCAAAACGAGCCTTATGAAATTACTACGTCACATAGTTCCGATGCAGCGCCCTTACGAAATGATTCCTTGCCGGAATGTAACTTTCAGTTTTAACCATCTTGGCTTTAAAACTGTTGAAGAATACGGTAATACTAAATTCTATTGCTTTGATGATTTGGGTGTTGAACCGGCTGGACGGTTTTATGGAAAAGACTTGAACGTAATGGGCGAAGTGCTCTTATCTCGATATGAACTCTATCTCGATACCAAACACAAAATCAAAACTCACGCTACCACGAACCTTAATGCTGAAGAACTGGAAGAACGCTATGGCAATCGTGTTCGTAGCCGAATGCGGGAACTGTTTAATTTAATTGCTTTTGATAAAGGGGTTGGGGATAAGCGGAAGTAGCCATTTCATCTATTATTTTTTGTTATCGCTCATTATAACCTTTTCCTTCAAAGATTTTCGGTTTCGCCTTTTCAATTCTTGAAGTTCTTGTTGTTGACTGTTTGGCTTGTGAAAAGTGTAGTAAATAACCTCTTTGTCTTCCTGGTGTCAGGTTATAAAATGCAGTTTTAAATTCCGAGTCGTTTTCAAATTCTTGTTCGAGTTCTATGGGCATTTCATACTCCAAAGTATTTTTCATTTTGACTTCCAAACCTGCCTTTTCCACTTCGATTGCCTCAAAAATGTAAGCCTTGATAACTGTTTTTTGGTTAATAATTTGTTTTTTGTCGGTAAATCGTATTTGACGAGCCGATTGTACATTTTCAGTCTGTTGCACCAAAATATTTTTGGCATCTTTTAGTAATGCTCCTTTATGAAAAAGTAAAGCGCAATATTCCTTAAATCCGTGAATTAAAACAATGTTTTTGCCTTGAAAAGTATAGCAAGGGTGCATCCATTTAAAATCTTCGTCTAGCCCACAGTTCAAGCAAATTTCTCTTAATAAAATGGTTTCATCTTTCCATTTCTTAATTTTTTCTATGTATCTGTCAACCTTTTCCATATTTAGTTTTGTTTTTGTAATTCAATGATTTTTCGGTAGTTTGGTCTGAAATACCAAGACGTAACCGTTACCAAAAGCAAAATAATTGAAGGCATTGCATCAGTTATTGGTTGTCCAACTGCTATATGTGAAATGGTTGCTCCTGACATTGCAAAGAAAAACCCTACGTAAGCCCATTCTTTTAGCAAAGGTTTTTTAGGAATTAAAATGGCTATGACACCCAAAATTTTCCAAGTCCCAAGAATTGACAACAAGTAGAGTGGGTAGCCAAGTTCTGTAATTATTTCGTTGTATCCACCAATTTGAAGCGTTTGCTGTATTCCGCCAGCCGACATTCCGAATGAAAGGAAGATTGTTGATACCCAATAAGTTATTTTTTTCGTTTTTGTCATTTCGCTATTATTTTAATTTGCTCAATATTTCTTCCAATCTGTTATGTGCCCAATTTATACCTTGCTTGAATGGAAGTTTAAGATTTTGGTCTCGGTGGTTTACAGATTGATAGATTACTTGCTGTTTTAGTTTGCTTGTATTTTTGGTCAATTTCTCGAATTCGTAAATCTCAAGTTGAACACCAAAAGGCATATTTTCCATTTCAAAAGTCCGTATGATTTTTTGGTTTGTTATAAAGTCGTGTATCGTACCATTAAATCCGATTTTGTTGCCTTTTGGGTCGGTAGTTGAAAATTGGTAGCTTCCGTGTTTTTGGAAGTCGAACTTTAGCACTTTTGTTCCCATCCATTGCTCAATAAAATTTGATTCGGTGTATGCTTTGAATAAAAGTTCTACTGGCAAGTCAAAGGTCCGTGTTATAAGTATTTCCTGTTTACCGTCTTCGGCATTGACGGTTGTTTTTTGTTCCATATTCTATTTTTTTTATTGATAGTTCTTCATTACTGATTCCAATTTGTTAAATCGGTCGCCCCATAGTTTTCTGAAAGGCTCGATAAATTCTGCTATTTCTTTCATTCCGTTTGGGTTCAGATAATAGTAGATTTCTCGCCCTTTTTGTTCCTGCTCCAAAATTTCACATTCGGTAAGGATTTGTATATGTTTTGAAATGGTTTGCCTTGAAAAATCAAAATTCTCAGCAATGGCTGTTGGTGTCATTGCTTGCAGTGCAACTAAAGAAATGATTGTTCTTCGGGTCGGGTCAGCAATAGCTTGAAATACGTCTCTTCTTAATTTCATTACGCAGTTATTTGACTGCAAATATATATGCAACCATTTAACTGCGCAAATTTATATACTACTTTTTATAATTTTGGCTTTCTTAAATCAAGAAGAATAGATTTAAGTTCAAGAAGAAATTGAATCAAAACTTCTTTCAAACTTTGTACGACCTCAAAAAACATAGCTTTCATAATTTCATTTTTTAAAATTGTAGAATATTTAAAATAGACAATGCAAGGGCAAAAACGCCTTCTTGCCCTTTAAGATACTTCGCTTCATCTCGATTAGACAAAAACCCAAGTTCCAACAAAATCGAAGGACAATAATTTATGGTTTCCCATATCACTTGAAAATTTGCAAACTTTACACCTCTGCCCTCATATCCTATAACCTTGCAAAGCATCTTTTCGATTTGATATCCTATATAAATAGATTCTTTTGAATAATTTGTTCGCTTTCGTGACGCATAAACTTCTATTCCTCTCGCATTAGAATTATCTGAATGATTGCAATGTAAAGAGACAAACAAATCCGCATCAAGGATTTTGGCCAGTTTTGTTCTATCCGATAACGAAATAAGCGTATCATTATACCTGGTCAAATAAATATCCAGAGGGGTATCCGATTCGTCATTCAGCTTCAAAATCGCATTTGCGATATTCAATACAATATCCTTTTCTTGGATTTTATTTATACCTATCGCACCGGAATCTTTTCCACCGTGTCCAACGTCAATTACAATTCGTTTTTGAGTACTCAATTCTTGTCCAAAAACGACACACATTTTTAGAAGCAAAAAGACAAAACTGACGTTTTTGAGCACTTTTTTCATTTTCAATTTTCGGGTTATCAACAACTTTCTTTCAAAATCTCATAGAATTTGATACCAAATCATAGCAATTAAATTCAATTGATTTCAAATAATATTTTATTCACAAATATTTGATTTTCAGTTATTTATGTACAAATATATGTAAATTTCAGAAAGAGAAAATGAATAAAAAATCTAAACAGTTTTATTATGAAAAAATCAATCTACTTAGCAACTTTTTTATCGTTGCTCTCAACATCACTTTTTGCTCAAATTGGTGGTATAGAAGATTCAGTTAATGATGTTGGCGATACCATCAGAACCATTTTTCCAATTTTATTGGGTGTCATTTTCCTAGTTGGCTTCCTGTTTAATGCAGGGCATTTCTTTGGGGAAAATGCGGACCTTAAAAAAGGGATTACGAGAGTGCTTGTGTTTGTTTTGATTGCTGGTGCAGTTGTCGGCATCTTCACATACTTAATAGGCATCGTAGTATAAATGAACCCTCATCGAGGGCTTTATTAGAAAAGCTGTATGAAGAAATTCGAGGTCTATAAAAATATTAGGAAAAGGGCGGTCATTTTTGGGCTGCCTATTTCCCTATTCGCTCTAATGATGGTTTCCATTTTAGCTTCGCTACTCATTATCATCTTCTCTTTCAGCTTTGGGATAATAATTGGCATACTCGTTTTTAATGCTGCCTTGTACGTAGTCTTGACTAGAATAACGCATAACCCACAAATCTTTCAGATGGCTATAGCCTTCCCTAGAATAATAAGTAACAAAAGAAACTCGGGCTTCGATTATGAACAAGATTAATCTTTCAGCATATAACCCTATTACGGATATTCAGGACAATATCATATTTGCCAATAATGGCAATGTTGTCCTATGCTATGAAGGAACGCTACCAGAAATTTATTCCCTATCAGAAAAAGACTTTGAAGATATACACGGTGCTTGGTTTCAGGCTTTAAAATCATTGCCCATTGGTACGGTAGTGCAAAAGCAGGATATCTACCTTAAAAAGTTATATACTTCAGAAGCACTTCCGAATACAACTTTTTTAGAAAAAGCAACCCACGACCACTTCAAAGGGCGCAACTATATGGAACATCGTTGCTTTTTATTCTTTACGCTCACAAAGAACAAAGCGCTGAACAATTCAAAATATGTCAATCCTTTCCGTAAAGTTTCCAAAGGAATTGTTCAACAGCTAGATGATAACGTCCAGCACCTCATCGGCTCTGTTAGTGATTCTATTTCCTTTATAAACAATAGCCGAAAAATGACCTTTGTTCCGCTTAAAGCGAAAGACATTCTACAACTCACAAATGGCTATTTCAATGGCTTCAATGATGGGTTTGATACTGATATCATATTAGATAAAAAAAGTATCAATATTGGCGAAAATTATTTTGATGCCCTGGCTATCAATAGCGAACTGTGCTTTGGCGAAAGTGTACAGAGTAGCAAGACCAATGAGAAATTCACTTCTGACGATTTTGTATTTCATCAAGGGTTTATTGATGGCTTAGGGCTTACGCTTAATGAAAACCACATTGTCAATCAAATCCTGTATTTGGATGACAAACAGAAGTGGCGCAAGCTACTGGATAAGAAAGTCGAGGAACTCAACAAAAGTTCCAACTTCGGTTCACAGAACAAAGTGGTACTTGGCAAAATTCAGCACATACTGGACCAAATTAATGCTGATGATAATGCTCGCATAATTCGAGGTCATTTAAATATAGTCTATTGGGACAAAAACCCTGAAAATTTAAGCCGAATCGGTTCTAAAATCAAAACTGAATTTAAGGAACTGGATATTATCCCATATTATCCAAGAGGTGAGGAACGGAAGAACTATATCCTAAATAGTTACTGCTGTTTTTCTTCCAACTTTTCAAATAACGATTTATATGTAACGGATTTAAAACACGCACTATGCTTGTTTATCAATAATACAAACTACAACTCAGATGCTACTGGAATTATCTTTAATGACAGAGAACATAACGTTCCAGTTCTAAAGGATGTTTGGGACGAACGCAAGAAGCGCATCAAGGCACGCAATTTTGCCATTTTTGCGCCAACGGGTGAGGGTAAATCGTTCTTGGCAAACAATATACTGAGGCAATATTTTGAGAGTGGTGTCCGTCTGGTCATAATTGACCTTGGCGGATCCTACACAAAATTTGCCAAACTCTATCCAGAAAAATATACCGTGCTTCGTTATGAAAGTGGGAAAAATCTGGGCATCAATCCTTTTTATATAAGCGATGTGAATGACCTGACACCCGAACGCTTGGAAGATTTATCAGTCTTTCTGTTTGAGCTTTTTGCTTCAGATTTAAAGGTTACCAAAGCACAATCGGTTTCGGTTAAAAAGATACTACGTCACTATTACAACAACACTTCAGAAAATCATTCGCTGGATGGTTTTTACAACTTTATAGAACGGAATCAGAAAGACCTTCTGAACACTTTGAAAATCCATCCCGACTACTTCAATATTACAAGCTTCTTGCACGTAATGTCCGAATATGTCGGCGATGGTCTATATAGCTTCCTCTTTGAAGTTAGCGAAGACCAGACCTATAAAATTGAGGACAAACGCCTAATTGTTTTTGAACTGGATGAAGTAAAGGATAACAAGGAAATCCTGTCCGTTATGTTGAAGCTAATAAAGTCAGCCATCCAAAGAACCATTTGGAAAAACAGGGCAGAAAAAGGCATTATTCTTTTTGATGAGTTTGCCAAACAACTGAAGTTTGACAACGTACTAGAAAGTGTCGAATTCTATTATCAAGCCATCCGTAAACAAAATGGCGCAATCGGAATAATTCTTCAGTCTATAAATCAGCTTCCGAATAATTCTACTTCTGCGAGCATACTTGAAAACACACAAGTCATTTACAGCTTAAATAATGAAAAAGGCTATGACGAATTGGTCAAACGTCTCAATCTATCTAGCCACGATTTAAACCAACTAAAGTCCATCAAAAACAATCTTTCTGGACCACGGAAGTATACCGAAATGTTCATCAAGATTGGGAAGGAAAGCAACATCTTTCGGCTTGAAGTTCCTAAAGAAGTCTATGCGGCATACTTGACCGATGGACAGGAAAATGAGGAAATAATGAAGCTCTACAACGAGCATCAGGATATGGAAAAAGCAATCATTCAATTCACATCTAAAACATAATATTATGAAATCGAAGATTCACGAATACCAAAACAAATTTTTACTAATGAGTAAAACAAAAATTAAAACAATGTTATTCGGGCTAATCTTAGCAGTTGCCCTTTTAATGCCGAAAGATGCTTCCGCTCAAGGAATGCCAGTTTATGACAATACCAACTTTATCAGTTTGGTAAAACAACTTTTGGAATCCGGTAAACAGACGGCAGAAATGATAAAATCCGTAAAGTTCTTGAAGGATGCCAAAGAAGCTATTGAGAAAGTATCGAGCGTTGTCCAACAACTTAGAGCGGTTGAGGAAATCGCACAAAACAATCAACGCCTTATCAATGTAATGCAAAATGACCTTCAGGATATTCTGAATTCGCCCTACATCAAACCCGAGGAAATTGACAGGGTGGTGGCCTCGTTCGAAAACATTGTCCAAAATTCATTGGACACGGTGGATTTTATAGACGAAGTCCTCTCAAGCGATTACCTAAAAATGAGCGATGCCGAACGTGCCGAAATCCTAAAAGCAAAGGAACTGGAATCCAAACAAATGGTGTCCAACATCACTACGAAAACGAAACGCTATCGTGATATTATTTCCTTTAGAAAAATGCAGGATAAAGTCAATAACCGAGAAACAGAATATTAAAAATGACTGCGACCATCATTTTAGGGATTGGATTGGAATACATTGATACGGTGTTCCAGACCATACAGGCCAGCGACTTTTCGCAATATACTATTGCCGGAATGAAAACGCTTGCTGTCCTATTCTTTTTGGTCAACATCCTTAAAAAATACAACGAAGGAATTGTAGACAAGGACGGTTACACTTGGGGATTGAGTCCGGGCGAACTGGCCAAGAATTTTGCCATTGTCCTACTGGTCATATTTTCAACGCAGGTGTTAGGATTCTTTGATGGGATATTGGTAGCCATCGAAGGACAATATAGGGGCACGGCACCTGCGTTACTTCCATTACAAATGCAGGATATTCCATTAGAGGAAGATGTAAGCCTATTTGATGCCGCAAGTTCGGCAATGACACTTTTATACGAGGCATTGGTAACGCCATTATACGGATTTAAAATATTGGGCTTTATCCTCAGTACCATCCTCTGGATATTGGATTTGTTCATCTATCCGCTATTCTTGGCAGAACGTTTTTTCCTTTTGGGAATAATGCAAGCATTCTTCCCGTTGGTCATTAGCCTTGCGGTATTTGAAAAATTCCGTTCGCTTGCCTATACATTTTTCAAATTATATGCTGCGGTCTATATGCTCGTACCCGCCTTCTTTCTGGTCAATGTATTTATCAATGCCATTTATACGGAAATCAATACCAACTTCTGGGTCAATCTCTTTGGAACGGATACAGGTCAAGGCTTTTTTGCACCTGTGGTTCAATTGGGCTCTGTTGGCTTTATCGTCTTCCTGAAATTCAAATTGTACAGACGTGCCACATCCTTTACGCTCAGATTGTTTACCAATTAATTCAATTCAAAATGAAAACACCTTACAAAAATATCTACAACGTCTTAAAATTAAATCGGTTTATCGTTTTGGCAGTCGTTGTCTGTGCGTTACTGTCCAGCACCTTTTCAGTTTGGATGGTGTTCAACACCAATCAAAAAGCGCTCAATAGTGCATTTGCCATCAATACTGATGGTAGTATTATTCCGCTGAAGCTCGTTACACAAAAAGAGAATTTCAGGGTGGAAGCTTTGGCGCATCTGGAATTGTTTCACAACTACTTCTACAACATCGATGCGAGCAATTATGAACGTATCTTGGAAAAGGCGCTGTGGTTGGGCAATAGTTCTGTCGATAACTTATATCGCCAGAAAAAAGCGGATGGTGTCTATAATCGGTTACTACAATATTCGCTCGTTCAAAAAGTATTGAGTATTGATTCTCAAATCGAGGAACAAAACGGAACCTATGTATTTAAAACCGTTACGGTATTTGAAATCAATAGAGGCTCAATCATCGATACCTACGAACTGGTTTCCACCGGAAACCTGATTATGGTGGACCGAAACTTTCCCAACAATCCGCACGGACTTTTGATTACAAATTACTTTGAGAACACCCTTAAAAAATTAAACGATGAAAGTTGAGCCGATAATCGGCATATAAAACACTCACTCTTATGAAAGTAGAAAAGAATAAAATAGTATTTGCAGCGGTATTGGCCGTGATTTTCATATTCCTCATTTCCTATTCCGTAATGGTAATGGGTGATGATGACAGCGAGAAGGAAAGCCTACAGCAGACCTTGGTTCCTGATTTGGAAGAAAACCAAAAGGAATACGAGTCCAAGCTGGATGCGATTAACGACCTCAAGGAAGTGCGTGAAACCAACGCGCCCAGCATCTATGATGAAAAGCTGATTGATTCCCTGGGGTTTTACGACCCAGATTTACCGGAACGTGAAAAAGAACGCATTGTTGACAGTATCTATGATGCTGGCAAGATTAAGTATTCCGAAAAACGGTATCAAAATATTGGGCAAAAGCGAGTAGTCCAAAAAACTACCCCTAAAGTCGATTCTGCTGAAGTTAAAAGAGCTCAAAAAATCGAAGCTAAGGAACTGGGCTTGGAACATCAACTGTTCTTCGCTGCTTCGCCAAAACCCAATGAAATTTTAATTTTCGGCAATACAGACGAAACGATTTATGTAGTCGTGGATGGCGACCAAATTGTTCAGGCAAATACCCGATTACGGATGCGCCTTACCAAAGCTGCTACAATAAATGGCAAACTGATGCCAAAGAACACACCGATTTTTGGGTTTATCAGCTTTCAGCCCAATCGTGCATTGATTGAGATTGAAAACATAAAGCACCATCCCACCAAACTCAAAGCCTTCGATTTGCAGGACGGTAGCGAGGGCATCTATGTTGAGAACAATTTTAGGGAAGAAGCTACGAGAGAGGTGCTCGATGATGTTATTGGTGATATCAATATTCCCAGCGTCCCACAAGTTGGCGGACTTACACAAGTTTTCAGGCGTTCTAACCGTAGGGTAAAGGTGACGGTACTGAACAATTACAGATTAATTCTAAAACCTAAATTATGAGAGCAACAATTTTAATATTTGCGATACTGATTTCCACTTTCGCGAAAGCTCAAACATCTACAGTCCTCGATACCATATATGCCAACGACACCAAAAACGTTGCGCTTTTCTTTCCAGAACCTATTCGGCAAGGTATAACCGGTTCAGATAATTTTGTTTTTACCTACAACCGTGAAAAAGAACAGTATTTTGGCTTGCTACAAGCTAAGCCAGGGAAGGAAAGTAATTTGCTGGTAGTCAACCGAAATGGCTCAATTTTTTCGTATATTGTAAGATATAAAAAACAGCTTTCTAAGCTAAATTATTTCATTCCGGCATCCAAAAGTATCGGGAATGAAAAACCGATTGTAACCGATTCAATTCTTGCTGAATCCTCTGAAGAGCGTATAGATAACAGAACCTTTTATTACCAAAAATTCTGCTCGTATCTTCTCAATAGAAAACAGCGTACAGGTCGAATCAAAAAGCGAAATGAAGGCATTGTTTTGAGTGTTGAGAATATCGTTTTTGATAAAGAAGAACTGTACTTCGTTATCCAGATTGTGAACCATTCCACCTTGGATTACGATTTGAATTTCTTGAACCTTTCAATTGAAACACAACAGAAAGGAAAAAGAAAATCGTTACAACGCCTGTATCAAGAGCCGATATACAAATATAATCTACCTTCAAAAATTGTAGAAGGTCAAACCGTACGGTTCGTTTATGTGTTGCACAAATTTTCATTATCCAATGACCGTAGGGCAATTTTAGAACTGAATGAAAAGGATGGTGAACGAAATATTGAAATGAAACTATCGCACAGATATATTAATAACCCAAATTAATACTGTTATGAAAAATATTGTTGTTTTCTTGCTCGTAGTGCTTTTTCTTTCTTGTGGTGATTCCACAACTAAAGTTTCAGGACCAAGTGCTACAGCCCAAGTTGTTATCGAAAGCTTTTACGAAAAGGATGAAGAAACCTTAAAAGCCAACTCGACACCACAGGCATATTCCAACTATATGAATACCATAAATATGTTTAATGCTACGGTAAAAGATGATTCAAACTTTACGGTTTTGCAAGACACCATTATGGGCGACGTGGCTTGGGTGAAATATACTACAGCTTATGACAAAACGCCTGGTGTTTTTAAACTGGTTAAACAGGATGGAAAGTGGCTGGCAGATGCCAGAGGCCTAAAGGATAAAGCGCCATTTTGATATTTTTTAGGTTTTCGGTAGCTTAATTTCCCAATAACCTTGTGTGCCACCTTGACGAATTAGAACACCTTTGTTTTTTATGGCTGTAATATGTTTTCCAACGGCAGATTCATTGATACTTAAAACATCTGCTATTTCATTGTAGGTTATAGATGGATTTGCAGCAATAAGTTTAACAACTTCTTTTTGTCTTTTAGTAAGTGTATCTATAGCATCTATTGCACCACCTGTTACACCACCTGTTACACCACCTGTTGCACCACCTTTTTGACCACCTACTTGACCACTTTCTTCAATAGTAGTTTCTTTAGCCATAAATGTCATTCTGAGAAAGTTATCTGAAAAACTAAAGCTATCTTTGCCATAGTGTTCCAAAATACGAGGGATGCCAGAACCTAATTGTTCCACCAGTTCCAAATCCTTAAAAATCCGCATCAGTTCTTTGTTCCGAGGGACTGAAAAGCCTTCGAAAAATTCCTGCTTGCTCAAACCTTCAGGCAGACCACCAGCCGACGTGATTTCGATTCTATCCGTAAAGATTTCAAACTTTGGGGTAATCTCATTGGTGTAGTCATTATGTACAAAGGCATTAATGATTGCTTCTCGCAAAGCGATGGGATGCCATAGGTTGGCTTGGTGTCGCTCTTTGGCTGTGATTTTTGTGGTTGTTCTGTTCTCGACCGTAATTTTATCTATTACTTGTTTAGTCGCCTTGACTAAACATTCGTGGCCATATTCGTTGCTTTCTATTAGGTCTGTTCGGGTCTTTCCTGAATATTTGGCAACTTTTATAGAGGTATTGTTCTTGTCGGCCAACAAATATCCGGCATAATTGAATGCACCATCCTCGGTAAGTAGTTCTAAGTTCTTTGCAAAAGCGTTGCCAAGGCTGTAGCCAGCTTCGTCATAGTAGATTTTCAACTGGCTAAAGCTTAAATCTTGTCGCCCTGCTTTAATCTTACTAATGGAATTTCGAGTACGCTTGGCAAACAGCTCGTCGATCATCTTTTGTGGCATCGGTTCAGCTGATGAGCCCAAGCGAATAAAACAGCCCTTTTCGCTCATCCCATACTTTTTGAGGTGATAAGGTTTTTCAGGTCCGCTGGCTACAATAATTTTTAGGATAGCATTGCCATCTCTTTCTTCGCTCACGATATCAAATAAACCCAATGCAGAAGGACGGATATTGTTCTTTAGCCTATCCTTTATCTTCAACTGGTCGCCATCTGCGTCTGCCAAACCGTAGGTATTTCCGTCTTTATCGATACCGATGTATAAAATACCACCTTCACGGTAGTTGAGAAATGCAATGACCTCTTTTTCAAGTCCATCGGACAGTTCTCTTTTATATTCTATGCGGTTTGTTTCGGTCATTTATTTAATTAAAACAGGCTATAAATATAATGATATTAATTTGTGAAAATTGATTTCGATGGTTGCGATAAGACTCCAAGGAATCTTAGAATTGGAAAAAATGAATGGCAATGAAAAGTTAACGAAATGACAAAGTAACTAAGGTTTTTTTAGTGCTTTACTTCATCTGCCAACCATATACCATATTTTTTCCAAAGCTCATACATTACTAACCATTCCGATATCCAAGGGATTACATCTACAAAGTTCAAATCCATATCTCGTGGTAGATCTTTCGGATAGTATAAGCATAGACTATTACCAGGATATAAATGTGGGGTTTTTCCAAATTGGATTTGGCTGTCATTAAGTATAAAAATCCTTTCCTTTCTATAAATATCATTAATATTATACCCAATAAGAATCTCATATTCTTTTTTGCATCCCTTTGGTTTAATTTTACCCTTACCCAATAGTTTACCATCTTTAACAATAGTTTGCAACCAAGGAAAATTTTTATCAACTAATTCCTTTTGGATATAGGCAGCTATGTAATTTTTTGAAGTCAAATTGTTGGGTTTTTTCTTATGATTTAATTCAATACCGCCATAGTTCCGATGTGGCTTACTTTCATATCCATTATTTTTTGTAATATTCCCCATTTGGTCTACGTGATTTTTTCCAGACATAATTGTAAGACCAGCTTTTTCGAGAGTATCTAATTTACCCTTAGATAAATTTTCTAACTGGGCTTTTAAAATAGTTTTAGTTCTTGTACTGCCAAAGAGCTCTTCAGCTACTCCAAAATTTCCTTTTTTAAGTCGCTCCCATTTTTCTTTATAGCTTTTGACAAAAGCGATAAACTGATTATAAAACTCCTTATCCTTATCCCACTTATCTGTAAAATCTTCTTCGGGATTTACAGGATTTAGAACTTTTATTCTTTTGTATATTCCGCGATTTTCAAAAAGTTTTTGATAGTCTGAGTAATTATTTATAATACGATTTAGAACATTATCTATAGTTTCATATATTGATGACTCTCCTTGATAAAACTGCGCAAAAATTGTAGTTAAAACAATACTTGAAGTCCTATGTTTTGGATTGTTGTCAAAAAATATGTCTCTATAACGCTTTGTTAACTGAACGGCTCTTTTCAACGGTTCTTTTGAATAAAAATCTTCCTTTGGCAAATCTTCCTGTTCAGCTTTTGCCTCTGCTAAAGTGACAAAACTTTCATACGCTTTTCTCAGTAAAATGGGTTGGCGAACATCTTTAGATATATCTAGGAACCAACTTATATAACCTTTTGGAAATGTAGATGTCCAAGATGCCAATTCACGGTCCGGAACCATCAATTTATCCTCGTTCTCAATAACAATACATCCTGGAAGAATATCCAAATGAAAATCACCAGAATAATTGATTCTGGCACATCGATTTTTCGGTATTAATTTAGGGCGATAAACATCATTGCCTCTAAAAACTCGGATTAAATGATTGTAGATCTCTGACGAAGTATAGCTATAGTACAAATCCCTGATATGAACAACAATGTCCAAATCAAATTCATCTTTACCATAAGGTTTCGTTGTGGTGCCTATTGCCTTTGAACCTTGTGGATATAGCACAAAATCCACCTTTGAGAAAAATACTGGGTCTGCTTTTAAAACATCGTAAATGGCATTGTAGGCAGATTCCATCCTATTGGATCGAGAATCATCCAACTCAAGTGACTCGGCCATTCTTGCGAGTAGGTCTTCTCTTTGGAAACCTTGATTGTATAAGTATTCTTGAAAGTTCATTTATATTGTAAATTTGGTGTGTTGTCCTATTTTTAATTTATGGTTGTCAAAACATTCCTTTTCGATTTCATCTCTAGTGACAAATGCATACTGAGTTGTGAAAGTATCTTTTGCCATGAGTTCTTTTAACTCTTGAAATTGATTTGGACTGAGTTCTATTTGAAAAATGTCGTAAATTAGAGTATGGTACTGTTCATTTTTGAACCTATTTTGTTTGCTGAGAATATTCTCGTGCGAGCATAAAAATTCCGCACGTATCGTTTTGAAATTTTTTCGGCTTACGATTTTAGTTTCCAGAAGTTCTTCGTAAAACTCCCGCCAGACACCAGTCTCCCTATTTTTATTGGAATTGAACCAACGGATTATTTCTGGAATGTATCTTGCCTTTACGAAAAAACGTAAATCATCAGGGTTTTTATCGTCTGATTTAGGGTGTGCTTCCCACTCCTTATAAATATCTTTATTTCCGATAATTTTATAAACTCCACCAACAGGTTGGTATTGGTCGACCTTCGAACCTTTAACGAGAAAATAGCGTTCAGAACCCGAAAGCTTAATTCTCATCAAATAGCTTAGGGATACATAAGTTTCTTTATTGGGAATAAATAATGAGCACCGTAAGGAAGTCCAGAAGTATTTACCTTGACATTTGATGGTTTCGTATATGCCCATCGCGCAGGTTGACAATACTGCGAATGCAAGAGCAACCAGAATTTCTTTATGAAAATCTGTTACTGGGCTTAAATAAAAATATCGGTAAATCAAGTAACCTACAGCAAAGAAGAAGACTATTAAATATCCAAAAAACCGTTTCAACTCCTTACTCATCTGAGGAAATCAACTTTAAGAAAACGACACTCGCCAAAATAACGAATCCAGTAGTTACTTGACCGCTTTCGATTTTTCCAAACTGAACCCAATTTGCAAAATGTTCACAGTTAAAATTTATTAGGCTATATCGGTGTCCAAGCTTTGAGTAAGCTCGATTGACAGCTTGACTACGTTGAAAATATGAGCCACTAAATCTTCTAACTCCAGTAGGCTCGTAATCCTGCAATAACCTAATTAATTCGTAATACTGTAATTCTTTAACTCCATCAGAGAGGTTGCCCACAAAAGTGTTATTCCCCGCATATACGATGTAGTGGTTTAGAATTCGCCCTAAACCTTTGCGTTTTTTTGCAACAATTACATCGCCAGCAAAGAGTGTGGGTAGATTGGGTATTATGTTAATCATATTTCTATTTTTCTTTTCTGACTCCTTTAAATTTACCACCAGTTGTTTTCACGTCCATAAATTGACCATTACCTGCATTTCTTTTTACATACAAGTTTGTCTTTGGATTAAGAACTTGTGACCTTTGTTTTACAGCTCCTTTTCGGGCATTATCCCCTATTGGTTTATTTTTTGCCATTTTGATATGTTTATATTACTATCACTATTTAGATACAAATATAAACATTTTTTATTTACATCCAATTTTTATTGTTTAAATTAGACTTGTTTTGTTGATAGTCTCGTAAACATTTTGTATCTTTACACAATATTCCAACTGATTTGGCAGATTATAAAGAAGCATTATATAAGATAATTGGGGATAGAATTAAATCCCATAGAGAATCGTTGAATATTAGTCAACTTCAATTATCAAAAAACTTAGATATTAGTCGTTCTTCAATATCGAACATCGAAGTTGGTCGCCACCAAGTCCCACTATACACCCTTTACGATATCGCTAAAGATTTAAAAATTGATGTGAATGAATTACTTCCTTCTTATGACGAAGTAGTAAATTTTGCTACATCGAATGTAACAGACTACTCAAGATTCTTAAACTCTTCAACTTTAAAGAAAGAGCAAAAAGAAAAATTAAATGTGGTTCTTAAAAAACTTTAATTATGATTAACAATAGTATTGAAAATATTACTAGTAAAATTATCAATGATTTAGGTATATCAACTCCACGAGGCATTAATATTGAAAAAATTGCTAAACATCTTAACGTTGACGTTAAAGCAGAGGATTTAGATTCTGATATTTCAGGCTTATTTGTAATTAAAAATAATAAGCCATACATCAGATATAACAAATCTGAATCAAATAACCGAAAACGATTTACGATTGCCCACGAGTTAGGACATTATGTTCTTCATCGTGATAGCAAACCTCTTTTTGTAGATAAAAATGAAAAAATTATGTACAGAAATTTAGATTCGTCTACTGGTGAAATCAGAAAGGAACGTGAAGCAAATGCATTTGCAGCTTCACTTCTTATGCCAAAAGTCTTTATCCAAACTGCAATTAATTCTGCACCTAAAAATACAAATGACATAGTAAGTTATTTAGCAGATAAATTTAAGGTTAGTGAACAAGCTATGAATTTCAGGTTAGCGAATTTAGGTTACGTTGGATTATATTGAAGATTCTGTAAAAACTGATTTTAAATCTCAATTACTAAATAAAGACCGCACCTCATCATAAACCTGCTCAAAATTAGCTTCCAAATCAGCCTGAGAAAATTGCTTCGATTCCTGTGGAAGTTGTCTTTCAATCTTAGACAACTTAAACTGCACTTTTTTATCCTTCCCATCCGCATAGGTTATAAATTCGCCCTGCTTCAATCTAAAAAACACATCCGCTCGAATCTTCGGGATTTCCTTTTCGCCTGTAGTAATTCGGGTGTCAAAATCGAGATTATGTCCTCTACTTATACTTTTTGTAGGATCCTTGATAATCTCAAAAAAGCGCTCATAATATTTGGCGGTGTCCGGATCGTTGACTTTTCCGAAAAACTGATAGGACAGATTGCTCAATATGGCCTTGCTTGCCTTATCGCCATACATCATATCATTCTGGATTTTGTCCTGCATTACGTAGATTGTCGCAATGTCATAACTTCTAAGTGTCGCCGGAATGCGGTGCATATTCAACAATCTGATGGTTGGTGCTTCTTCCATTAACAGAAATGAAGGTTTGGAACTTCGCACGCTCATTTGTTTGGTTATGGTGTGAATAATGGTGGCAATAACTGGTGAATAAGAGGTTTCAAATTTCGGATTGTTGACGATTGAAATGACCGCGGGATTTTCCTCATTGTTTATGTTGAGTGGTACTTCATCTGCGGACAACGCCATAAAAATACGTTGTGTACTAATCCGTTTTAGCGCATTGGCCAAGGTGCTTTTTACGCCTGCGGTCTGCCTATCAGAGTCCTTTCCACTAATAAAAGCATCTGCCATTGCTCTTGATGTAGTGTTGGTTTCCAAAAACTGGATTAGGCTGTCCGTATCGAGAATTTGGTAAATGGCAATTAGGTGAGGTAGCGTACAGTATTTAGGATAGTCCGTTTTCAATTTCCAAATCAAACCACCTATCAATCCTTCAGCTGCATCGTTAAAAAATTTGGTTGTTCCAGTCGTTCCTGATTCTCTTTGCTCTAAAAGATTTTCAATCAATACCCGTGATACTTCATTGACGCTTTCCTCGTTCTCTAAATAGCGTGGTGCGATAGGATTTACCCTGTGGATGATTTTATCGAAGGAAATGACCTTAAATGGGATATCACTATCCTTAAAAAGCGGGTACGCCATTTCGGTCAGCTCAAAATCCTTGTAGTCGTGGATAATTCCACAAAACCCTTCTTTCTGGAAATGTTTCAAAAACCCATACACAACGCTTTCGGTCTTTCCGCTTCCGGCAGAACCAATGATGGATGCACCTCGTTTGATGTTATCCAATTTGAAATTTCCCTTAGTGGTGTCGAAGCTAACTTGATATTTGCTATCGCCATTTAACGGCTTGTCCGTTTTATGAAGGAATACGTACATTCCTATGTTAATTAATATGAGCGGGCAACCCAGATAGAGAGAAATTAGAATCAGTCGGTTTTCCTCGTTCAAATAGAACACCATCGCACTAAGCACAAGAAAATTGATGATGAATGCATATCTACTTACCCGAAACATCGCATAGAAAACAATACTGGCCAGACCAATAATTGAAAATGTTGTTATGAGGTTATCTATCTGCATAATTTTTAGATTCCAATGGAACTTGATTTAATCGCTATTTCAGCACCACGTCGTAACCGTTTAAGAATCCGAAGTGCAATCTGTGTTTGACTAACTGGAATATTTGGCACTATCGGCAGTCCTGTTTTTGCTATCATTTTGAAAGCCAATGCTTTTTCATTAGCTGGTAATTTCATCAAAGCAGCGAAATAGAGATTGGGATTCTTTACAAAATCCTTTCGGGATTTATAGGTCTCGGCAAAGTTTCGTTTATAGCCAAAAGTCTTATCAAAAATTTTTTCTGCATTCTTAAAGTATTCATCTCGGTCAAATCCCCGTTTTACGGTTTGCCCATTCAACTTCACGTCGGATGCTTTGTATTTGCTTCCTGGCGACAAGCTAAATCTGTTGGACGCATCCTTTCGGCTCACAATGATATGGATGTGGCTCTGATTTCCATCTTTTAGCATTCCCTGGACTATCCGCTTTCCATTTTGTTGGTGTGGTGCTTGGCGTTCCAGTTTGGCAATTTCTTTTCCCATTTTTTTGATGTTCCCCTCAGCTCGTCCATCTTGGATATTTCTAATTTCCGTTTTGAGCTGAAGAATTTTGGTGGCATAAGGTTGATTTTCCTTTACCTGAAAATCTGTTCCCTTGAAGGTGCGTTGATGCTCTATTTTTGCATAGTACTTTATATCATTGATGTTGACCGATCGCCCTTTGATTTCCCGATTGAAGGATGCCACATAATCCTTCATCAGCTCTCTGGTGTATCGTTTCAAATCTTCGCTACTGTTCTGAAGCTTTTGCAATTCATATTTTGAAGGATTAACGGTAATTGAATAGAATCTTGGTTCGTGTTTTTCCAATTTTGCGGTATTCCCATCGATTTCCTTAATGACTTCCTCAGCAGAAATCTCATCGCCGTATTGATTGAAAAAATGTTCCATTTCTCGCTGTTCCAAACCTTGATTTTCTTTCTCTAAATATCCAACAAAATCTGCCGAACTCTTGGAAAAATTACCGCCCATTTTTTGAGGTGTTATTGTGATATACATAGCTGAAAAAATTATAGTTCGTTCTTAATATTTAGCCTTTCGCGAAAGCGTACTTCTTTCTTTTCTTCGGCATATTTCTTTTCAACTATCAATGGTTTTTTGTTGGGTTCTTCCATCACAAAAAGGGATTGCAACATTGCGACCGTAGGCTTGGTTTGGGTCTTTTCTACATCACGCATTATGGCGATGACCGCATTGATTCTTTTTAAGAGCTTGGCTTCAATGGTTCTACCTGTAGGACCTAATTTTTCTCGTGGGGAAATCTCGTTATAGAGAAAAAAATCAAGGATGTTTTCCATTGCTTCGGTGTGCGTTTTAAAGTGCATTTTGGAAAATTCCTGAAACCGCTTGGCCGTTTTTCGTTTGAACCTGATAGTGATAAATGAATCCATTTCCTTTCGCTTTTTTAAAGATTTGACGTAAATCCATCCCTGTTTACTGGTGTTCCAAGACCATTTGACGCAAATTGTTGGAAATTTTAAATCCTGTTTGATTTTAACTAATTAAAAATCAATGAATTAAAACGAAAATGGAATATGTAACGCGGCGTAGCCCGTTACCCTCTTGCTATTCCTTTTCGTCACGCGCAGGCGTGACAAAAATCCATACAATCCGGCTAAAAAGCCGATTGCCATTTTCAGGGAAAATGATTTTCCGATATGTTATTTTTCGATGTGTAAGGGTATCGGCGAAAGTCGAAAAGTGGATACCCTTACTTTAATTTGAATGCTGAATTTCAGCGAAATAAAGATAGTGATTTTTTCTTGATGTAGGTTTAATTACACACAAAAACACCTCTGAAATTTTAGAGGTGTTTACTTCATTTTTGCCGAAAACTATATATTGAAAACGTAGGTGTAGGAATATAAATTTCTAAGTGCTTCTTCCTCTATCAATGTTTCAAAACAGCCATAATTTTCTTTTACGTATTTGCGGATGCTATCCCCAAATTTTCGTTTCACATCTTCTTTGGACGTTTCCAAAAGTCGGTTTTGAGCCTCTTCGCTCAAGTCTGTAAAATTGAGATATACCATAGCTGAAGATTTTAATATTCACTTGGTAACATCAGCGTATCATTTACAAAAAATAACCGCAGTTCATCGAGTGGAAAATCGGTGGCACGATAGCCATGTTTTTCTAAAATAGTATCGTTGCCATCGCTGTAAATTATTTCGGCTTCGTAACCCGAATAATCCTGTTTTTCTTCGGGCAACCTTTTAAAATCGATAGTGATAAATTCGCTTCGGTTCATCAGACTTTTTGCAATTACGGAAGCATCCGTTATGAGCCAAAAACATTCGGCAACTTCCGAAAGGTATTTCAACCCGTCTGTAAATCGTGTTTTCAATAGTGGGATTTGGTAGAACATTTCTGTTCCGTGAAAATGTTGTAATCCTTCTTTGATTTCATTAACTTGTGCTTTACTCATCGTTTCTATTTTTTAATGGAAATCGTAAATCTTCGATTTCATTGTTATCTTAATTTTATTAATGGATAATGAAAAAGAGGGCGCAACTTTCCAGAGGAACGCCCTCTTTAATTTTAAGTCCTACTTGTCGTTTTTACTTCCAAGTAATAGGATTTCATCGGCTACCACTTCGGTAACATAGCGTTGTTCATTATCATCAGTTGTGTAGCTTCGAGTTTTTAGTTTTCCCGATATTCCAACTTCTTTTCCTTTGGCAACATACTTTTCTACAATTTCAGCAGTTTTGCCCCAGGCTACAATTGTATGCCAATTCGTATCTGTTTGCTTTTCGCCTTTACTGTCTTTGTAATACTCGTTCGTAGCTAATGAAAAACGGGCTACTTTTTTCCCGCTTTCAAGGTTCGTAATGGTTGGCTCTTGTCCAACGTTTCCAATCAATTGCACGTGATTTTTAATCGTACTCATAACTAAAGATTTAAAGATTAGTATTTCCCTTTTCAATTCAACTGTAATTAAATTTTAAGGGGTGTTTGTTTGATTTCTTTCGTGCACCGCACAATGGATAGAGTGGGTTTTGTCAAGACTTTTAGGAAATAAATCAGGTGTGTTTGCGACGTAGTAAAATCCTTGGATTTTCAAGGAAGTAGATTCCTTATTTTTCACTAAAACTTTGTGCAGTCTTGACAAGTTCCATAAGGGCATTAGCAATTCTTTTAAATCCTGTTACGATTTGAGCGTACCGACAGTTAAGCGAAATGAGTGGCTGGATTTGAATTAGAATTGGTTATGTCGTGCCTGTTTTTCGACGACCCGAAAAACAACAAAGGCTTTATCCATTATAAACCCCTTAAAATGTGTAAGACAGCGGTTCGGTTTTTAAGGAGTTTCGAGTGAGGACTCAAGAAGACCGCGTCGAAAATCCTGTTAAGAAAACCGAAGTGGTGGCTTTCCGATGAAAGGCGGACTTAATTCACAATTTTGGCTCTGGAATGTAGTGTTCCTTCCCAGAGCAGCGGGAAGGGTTAACGGAATGGAAAGTCGAAATTGGGGATTGTGTCCAAGAGTTTTGTAGTGAAGCTCTTTTCCTGGAATGAAGTGGTTGCCCGCCTTTTTCGGCAGGCAAACGTGGAATGTAGGGGAATGTGCTGAGTGGGATTGGAAGTAAATGCTTATCATATATTTAGTCATCCAGTTTTAGGTACTGGACAAACCTTTATTTATCTATGCCATAGCATAGACTTCATCAAACAGCTTTTTATCCAACCGTTCTTGTTGGCCGAAGCTTTTCTTCAATACATTATGAAGTACAGAATTGATTGCATTGTAGCCCAGCCAAAGATTAGGCTCTTCATTGAGCAACAAAGCCTCGTAGTTCAATATCTCAATGACCTCACGAGACTTCTTTGAAGGGTCACTATTCTTATCGCTACATTCATATCTGAAGAGTTTTGTTTTATCGAGAATAGCTTTCACAAACTCTTGTGTGTCGATGATTTTAAATTCTTTCATCTTATCGAATTTCTTGGTAATGGTGTAGAATTCATTGTCCAGAAACTTATCGAAAAGATTATTTAGTCTCGGCATTATAAGATGTGTATTGTTCTTACTGTGCTTAATCGAAAACTCAATTTCTGCCTGAGAAACGTGCAAACCGTTGGAACATACTTTTCGGTAAAACCCGAAGTGACCAGAGGTCTTTTCACTACCGTCATAAGAGTTTTTAAACCGAAGCATCGGCAGTATCAAATCCTCTTTATTTTTTACAGAAAACTGACTCTTATCGTCAATAATGAAATCTGTAATGAACGACCTGTCATTTTTGTTGATGGTGCGCTTGTGGAAGTTCAGTTGTGCATCGGTCAGCATTTCTTCGGCTTTCTTGAAGAACAATTGGTTTGGAATGTGGCCATAGCTGTTCGATACCACATTGACGATTTTACCGTTTGAGATGATGGCATTTTCAAGCCCTCTTCGGGATTCCATCTGTGTCAGACTTTTTAAGGATTTCATTTCTGATGGAACAAAGATTTCATCCCGTTGCAAATTTTGTAAATACATAGCTTTTGAATTTTAGGTTAAACATTTTGTAATAGCAGAGAGTAGTACATCGGATGCTTTTCTCTATAATAAGCCAAATGGCTTTCTGCACTTTCAATGGTGTAATTTTCTTTACTTGACTGATAATGTATTTCAGCCTCTTGTGGCGAAATTTTAGGTTTTTCAGATATTCGTTTCATAATGATATATTTTGATTAAACAATATTCGAGCAGTACCCGAACGGAAGCTAAAATCTCAGCTCAAAAGGAAACGGAATAAATAAGCGTAGGGTGCATCGATGGCTTTATGCCGTAGTCTTTTGATGGGTGTATTTTACGAGTTTACCTTTGCGCTAATTATTGATTGATAACCCCTTCCTGTTAAATGCGTTTTTTTAGGAACTATCATAAAAAAGAAAAAGGGCCAGCACGAATGCCGACCCTTCTTCAAACAACAAAAGCTAATCGCTGAGTTCCTGAATTTTCTTTTCAAGAACTGTGATGCGCTCTTTCAAACGTGCCTCACGCTTGTCTCGTTTTTCAACATATTCCTTCTCAATGCTGGCAATCTTGGATTTGTAATATCCCTGCATCGCATTGTAGAATGAAATGTTCGTTAAATTATTAACGTGATTGCTTTCGCCAAAATGCACTTGCTTCGTGAGCATATAGCGTATCAGCTTGTGAAAAATTTCCTTTTTGAATTTCTTCTTAAAATTCTCGATAATTTCAACCTTAGTCATCTTGGACGTGTCGCCCAAGAACTTTGAGAAATACTTTTGTTGGCTCATATAGTCCACATTATTTTCAAAGAGCGATATCGAGAATGCCACCATTTCATCTGTTGAAAGTGTCTTCTTCATATCGATGTATTCGGTCTCACGAATCATTTGAACCACTTCTTCAAACTGTTTATTGTTCTCGATGTGCTTCTTACGGATTTCCCTTTCGTTGATTTTGATGATTTGTTCTTCAGGTGTACAATCTGCCATTTTTCTGTTGGCCAATGGTGCTGAATACTCACTCGATTTATCTTTTGATTTCTCGACTATCTTGACGAAAACTGTTTTGTGTTGATACGTGTCTGGATGAAACACGATGCCGTTTAAAAATCCATTTTCTTTGGCTGAATTATAATTTTTCAATTCATCTTCGTAATTCTGTATCGCTTCTTCCAATTCTGCCTTCAGTTCATCTTCGGAATAATCGTAATGTTGATATTCTATTTTGATGGCCTCTATTGTCGGCTTGGTAGGTTTTTCGATTATTTCTACATCATCCAGCAGATAGACCTTCAAGCCACTTTTTCCCAACTGTGAAATAATGAGCTGATTGTTTTCGTCATCTGCCCAATACTGTCGTATTTCAGGAATCAGTAGGATATTCTCTTTCTTGGATTTTTCAATCAAGTTTAAGAACGACTTGCTTTTCTTTGTCTCGAAACAAGTTGATTTTGTGCAGACCATTTTACCCTCGCCGAACAGATTACCTTGATTTGCCGCATTGAATGGACACTCTAAACAAGACCCTGCTTTCGGTACCAACTTCTTATCCTTTACATCAAAAGATGCTTTTTCCAAGTCGTAGGTCTGGTCTTTAATCATCCTGTTTATCTGATGTGTGTTAAAATCTTCGCCCATCGTTTCCAACATCATTTGTTGTTCTTCTGGTGCAAAAAGTGCGACACCAACACCTAACGAAATGGTCATTTCGCCATTGCGGACGAAGTGCTTAAAGCCATCTATTAGACCTGCTAATTTTAAACGCTGTCTTACAAAGTTGTCGGTTCTTCCTAATCGTTTCGCAATTTCTGTGGGCGTATATTTCTCGCTTAGGTAAGCAATGGCCTCAGCTTCTTCGGTAGGCTCAACATCCTGTCGTTGTAGATTTTCGATAATCTGAACTTCCAGAACATCATTGTTCTCATAAGTCCTAACGATACAGGGTATGGTCTTTTTTCCTGCCAGCTTGCTTGCACGATATCGGCGTTCGCCCATCACGATAACATATTGGCCATTTAATTGCCTTACCGTTATTGGTTGTAATACACCGTGATTTTCTATACTCTCAGAAAGTTGCTGTAATGCATCTTTGTTGAAAGTCTTTCTTGGTTGTTCTGGGTCAGGCTTAATGTTGCCCAACGGTAAGTTCTGAATTTGAAGTACGGATGATTTCTTTCCGTTTACTTCTTTCTTGGCAGTAGATTTCGTTCTACTGCGTTTCTTTGTGGTACTCGCTTTTGTTGTCATAATACTCAAATTTTTGATTAAACAATATTTGAGCAGAAACCAAACGGAAGATAAAATCTTGGCTCAAAAGGAAACGGAATAAATGAGTAGTGGAAGAAGCGTTGGCTTTATGCCGTAGTCTTTTGATGGAAGTATTTTACGAGTTTAACCTGCGGGTATATTGTATGATAATAAACCCCTCTCTATCGAAAGGGGTTATAAAAAAATTGAAAAGTATCTTAAAGGTTTTCGGTATTTAGCTTCTTAGAACGCTAAAAATGAAATTACTCTATTTCCTCAATCACACTACCACAAGTAAGCATTGCATCGCCATAATAAGGGTTGCGTATGTCCTTTTCAGCACTTAGCCAAACTGCGCCTTTGTTATTATTTGCCATTGGGCACTTCTGAACGTATAGCATCGCATCAGTTCCATTTACATTCATCGCAATGGGCACCATATTTTCATTCAATATCACGAAATGTTCACGTTGATTTTCCAGATTGTCGTTCGCTGCAATGGCATCGAGCATTTCGATACTTTTCTTGATATGTGCTTGTTCCATACTTCCGAGACTTTTCATATCTACGGATTTTAAAGATGTTGATGTCGCTTTCGCGAAAACGGAAACTTGATTTGCATCGCCCGCTACCAAAGCATCTTTCATTTGTAAATAAGGCTTGAGCGCCTTTTTAAATTGCTTTTGAAAATTCTCTGAAAATTCCATTTTCATTTCAGACATTGGCATCATAGCATCCTCTTTATTTCCCTGATTCATCATAGAGTTTTTGCCTTGTAGCTGTGCTGCTGCGTCTACTGTAAAGGTTCCGTTGGTCACAATCTCATCGCCATTTTGTAAGCCCTCTGTTACAGCATAATTTTCGCCATTACGATTTCCGATGGTTACTTCACGCATTTCAAAAACGGGTTCGTTGGGATTGGTTTTTATATATACCAATGAGCGTTCGCCCGTCCACATTACGGCACTTGCTGGAACTGAAATAACTTCGTTATTCATCTTCATTTCCCCTTTGAGTTTGCCCGTTACAAACATTCCTGGTTTAAAGAGGTCATCTGTATTTTTAAGTGTTGCTCTAACGGTAACCGTTCTTGTTGCATTGTTCAATATTGGGTCAATAAAAGAAACCGTGGCGTCAAATTCTTTATTGGCATAGGCATTGGTTACTACTTTTATTTTTTGACCTACTTTTAAATTTGAAATTTGATTTTCATAGGCATCAAATTCTGCCCAGACCGAATTCAAATTGCTTACTTTCAAAATGGGCTGACCTTGTTTTACATAGTCGCCTTCACGTGCCATCACTTCTGAAACCGTTCCTGAAACGGTAGCATAGATTGGAAAATTATCGCGCACGTTTCCAGAGGATTCTATGGCATCAATCTGGCTATCAGAAAGCTTCCAATTTTTCAATTTATTTCGCACTGCTTTATACAATGCTGGCTGTGATTCTTTTAGTGAAGCTGTTGTTAGCAATTCTTGCTGTGCAGCGATCAAATTTGGCGCATAAATAGTGGCCAGTAATTGACCTCGATTTACTTTTTGGCCTTCATAATTGACATTCAAACGCTCTATACGCCCATCAAAATAGCTCGCTTGTACGGCATTGTTTTCTTCATTGGTGGCGATTTTGCCCGAAAGAAAAATCATCCCATCGGTTTCGGACATTGTGCTATTACCCACCATAGTGGTTTGAATGTTGGCCAGTGCCATTGCATTCTCTGTCATTTTAATCTCATTCACTGCGAGACCTTCAGCACCAGATTCAGCAGGTATTAAATCCATTCCACATATAGGGCAGTCGCCTGGTTCGGGTTGCATAATTTGTGGGTGCATTGAGCAGGTCCACATTTGGTTTTCTGATTCGCCAGAATGGTCGTGGGTATCTGACATTTCAGAAACGTCCTTGTTTGCATTTGCTTCACTACCGGAATTGCCAAAAATGAGCCAGCCCGCCAATAATCCCACGATTACTGCAATTGCTATATATAAAATGTTCTTGTTCATATTATTTTTCGTTTTGTAACCTATCAATCATTTGCTTCATTTCTTCAATTTCCTTTCGTTGTGCTTTAATAATTTCTTCGGCTAATTTTTTTACTTCTGGGTCTTTAATGTCTGCACGCTCGCTTGTTAAAATTGCTATGGAATGGTGCGGTATCATTGCTTTCATCCAGAGCACATCGCCTACAGTTGATTTTTGGTCACGTACCAGTCCCAAAGCACCTACAAATAGAACGATACTTCCCAAAACAATGGCGGTATTCTTCTTTTTATTTTGATACATCCCACGCATTGCTACAAACATTATAATGGCCATTGCCGCAATCCCTAAACAGACCATATAAAAGCGGGTTAGACTGAACCATACGTGGTCCCACTCATAAGTATTCAGGTACATTGTGATATACATAGCGACGAAGGATGCTGCGAGCATTCCCACAAATTTTGTGTATTGATTTTTCTTTTTGTGTCCATTTGAATTTTCCATAATAGTTGATTTTAAAGTAGTTATTTACGTTTTGTTTTAATTATTTTTCTAATTGTAGGTGAACTTGTGTACCAAAGTAGAAATCCACTTAACACCGTTATCAAGCCTAAAAGCGAAAAAGCCCTTAGCACTATTGTATTAAAATTGTCTCGACCTTGATAGTCCATAGTGTGGGTCATCCAAAGAAAATCGAACCAACGCCAATCGCGATGACGTACGGTTTGAAAAGCTCCATTCTCAATCGCCACGTAGGCTTTTAAATTTTCATCGGTTTTATATGAAATCTCATAAGCTGGTAATGATCTTCCACGGTACTCGTGGTGGTCGCCTACAGATTCAATCCGTTGTATTTGGTCAAATTCTAAATCAGCCAACATATAGCGTTCTGCTACTTTGATTGCTTCTTCTTCTGTGAGCTCCTCTTTCTTTGTTCCTGTAAGTGCATTATAAAGCACAGTCTCATTAATCCAATAGTAGGGCGCATCCGCTATTTCAAGTAATTCTAATGACTTAATCGGTTCCTGAATATTCAGTTGAGAACTTCCCACTAAATCTGAAAATGCAGTTTGTTCAGGAATCTCTTTTTTGAAATGGTCGCCGTGTATCTCATCAATATCTGTCCAGCTGAAATACATTCCGCTAATCGTCCACATCAAGAACTGAATACCTAAAAAGATTCCCAAATAGCGATGCGCCTTTCTTATTTTAAGTGCAGTTTTTCTTTTGACCATTTTATTTTACTTTAAATGGAAATTCAACAAGAACCTTTTCCCAACTTAAGCTGATAATTCCTGAATCATTGGTGGTTTTTGTTACGTTGTATTCTAAATGTTCTTTGATTTCTTCAGAAATTTTAGGGGTGACTTTAAATCGCAACACATCATCTTTCTCGTCATATTCATCTTTGCCGTGCTGGTTCCAGTTGCTATTAAAGATAATTGTCCATTCCTCTTGATTTGGAATAACAAAGAACCCGTATTTCCCTGCCTTCAATTCTTTACCGTCAATGGTCAAGTCCTTATTGGTTTCCATCCAAGTGGCCATATGGGCTCCTGCTTGCCAAACGGTATCATAAGGCAGTAAACCACCAAAAATGATTCGTTTACGAACTCCTGGTGATGAATAATCAATATGAATATGTGCATCGCCCACCATCGCCATTGCGCTTGTATGCGGACTCAATGGTTTTTTCTTATTAGGTTCTGCACTTGTTGAATTTTGCTCTGTTTTTTCGGTAATGGACAATTCTTGTGCTTCCTTTGAAGTTTCTTTACAAGAAGCTAAAAGGATAATACATAATAGAATAATAATGTTTTTCATTATATAGGATGGTTTAGTTAATTGATTTTGTTCTGAGTCTAAGTGCGTTTGCTATTACAGAAACTGAACTAAAACTCATTGCCAAAGCTGCAATCATAGGCGATAATAGAATTCCGAAAAATGGGAATAATACACCTGCCGCAATCGGTACACCCAGCGTGTTGTATATCATAGCAAAAAATAGATTTTGCTTGATGTTCCGCATTACTTTGTGGCTAAGGTTTCGTGCTTTTACGATACCGTGCAAATCGCCTTTTACCAAGGTTATCATCGCGCTTTCTATTGCGACATCCGTTCCTGTACCCATTGCGATACCCACATCACTTTTTGCGAGTGCTGGTGCGTCATTGATACCATCACCCGCCATTGCGACCACTTTACCCTGTTCCTGTAATTTTTTGACTTCTTCTAACTTGTTTTCCGGTAACATTCCCGCTTTGAAGTCGGCGAGATTGAGTTCGCTGGCTACTGCTTGGGCGGTGTCGTGATTATCTCCGGTAAGCATTCTCACTTCAATGCCTTTGTCCTGTAATTCTTTGATTGCCTTGGCGCTCGTTTCTTTTATTTTATCGCCAATGACCACATAGCCTGAAACTTCGCCATCAATGGATAGGTAGGAAACCGTTTTCCCCTGTTTCTGAAAGGATTGTGCTTCATCTTTCATTGCAGATGAAATTGTTGACTTAGCATATTCCATCATTTTATCGTTTCCTAAATCGAGCTTCTTGCCATCAACTGTTCCTTCTACGCCTTTTCCGGTTACTGCGCTAAAGTTTTCGGTTTTTGATATTTCGACCTTCTGCTCCTTTCCATATTTCACGGTGGCTTCGGCAAGGGGATGCTCGCTGGAACTGTTTAGGGATGCGATAAAATGCAGAATTTCGCTTTCGCGAAAGCGAGATTCATTAAACGACCCAATTTTCTCAACCGTTGGTTTCCCTTCCGTAATGGTTCCTGTTTTATCAACGATAAGGGTGTCCACTTTGTCCATTTTCTCTAAGGCTTCGGCATTCTTAATTAGGACACCATTTTGGGCACCTTTACCAACACCTACCATAACGGACATCGGCGTTGCCAATCCTAACGCACACGGACAGGCAATAATCAATACGGCAATGGCATTTACCAACGCATAGACATAAGCTGGTTCTGGTCCCCAAATCGCCCAGACAATGAAAGTGATGACCGCAATGATAACCACGACAGGCACAAAATAGCCTGAAACGGTATCTGCCAATTTCTGAATAGGGGCGCGACTGCGACTGGCATCGTTGACCATATGTATGATTTGGGAAAGCAAGGTTTCGCTACCCACTTTTTCGGCTTCCATCAAAAAAGATTGATTACCGTTAATGGTACCGCTACTTACTTTATCATCAATAGTTTTATTAACTGGGATAGGCTCTCCCGAAATCATTGATTCATCTACGGTAGTTTCGCCTTCGGTAATTTTGCCATCCACAGGAATTTTATCTCCTGGCTTTACTCTTAGGATATCACCTTTTTCAATTTGGTCTATGGAAACTTCTTCTTCGTTTCCATCCACTACGCGTACTGCTTTGTTAGGTGCAAGTTTTAATAATTCTTTGACTGCTGAATTGGTTTTACTATGCGCACGCGCTTCCAAAACCTGACCCATCAAAACCAATGTGAGAATTACGGTAGCGGCTTCAAAATACACGTGAACCGCACCAGATTCTGTTTTAAACTGTTCTGGAAAAAAGTCTGGAAAAAGCATCCCAAAAACACTAAATAGCCAGGCCACGCCTGCACCTATACCGATTAAGGTGAACATATTGAGATTCCACGTTTTGATACTTTGGTAGGCACGTTCAAAGAACATCCAAGTGGCATAAAACACTACTGGAATGGAAAGCCCAAACTGAATCCAGTTCCACCATTTCTGTTCCATTACATCGTATAGCGGATTGTTTGGAATCATCTCGCTCATAGCGATTAGGAAAATAGGAAGCGTAAAGGCTACTGCTATCCAGAATTTCTTAATCAACTTATTATAGGTTTTCTCTTCCGCAGATAAATCAGGTTCCATCGGCACTAAATCCATACCGCAAATGGGACAAGCTCCAGGTTCTTCTTTTACAATTTCTGGGTGCATTGGGCACGTCCATTGCTCTGAAGTCGTTGCTGACAAATTTTGTTCTTCTACCAGATCCATTCCGCAGACTGGACAATCGCCTGGCTTGTCGTAGGTTTTATCGCCTTCGCAGTGCATTGGGCAATAGAAAGAGCCTGTTCCTTTGCCCTTAGGTTTATCTTTATTTGCTTTCGCGGAAGCGTTATTATTTTGATGTTGATCTTCTCCAAATTTATGAATTGAATACGTACCACTATCTTTTTTTAGGGCATCTTGAAATGTCTCGATGGGAATATGAGATTCCATTTCGATAGATGCTTCTGCCTTTTCTAAATTTACCGAAACATTAGTAACACCTTCCACTTTAGAAAGTGTTTGCTCTACGTGATTACGACAACCGTTGCAGGTCATTCCTTGTATGTGATAGATGTGTTTCATAGTATATTATTTTAATTGCAATAAAAGCGCACCTAATAAGATGATGAGAAGGACTCCATATAAAATGTAGTTCAACCATCTACTAAGAGCGTTTGATGAATTATTATTTCCTGTTTTACAGTATTGTTTCATAATGTTTCTTTTGCCTAAAAAGAGAAAGGGTTTACTAAACCAACCAATGAAAAAAGCGTCCCTTTCTCTTATCAGGACTTTAATTTGTGCCTGAAAAGGAAAAATTTCATAATCAATGTTAAAAAAACATCTTTTCCTAATCAGGGCTTTAGTTTAAACTATCCTTCAATTTTATGATGAAATCTATGACGACCTTTTTATCGTTTTCTGATAGTATAGCATCCTTGTGAATAAGCGTATAACTATCCAAGGGCATTTCGCCGTTTTCTATCTGCTTAATTATAGAGCGCAGTTTACTGTTCTTTCTTCTGTCTGAATAGTTGTGCCATTCATTGAAATTAAATTCTGCCTTTCCTTCTTTTATGTGGTCTTCCAGAAACCAAGCTGCTGGCTGAATTTTGCTGTACCAAGGATAGGCTGTGTTATTGCTATGGCAATCATAGCAGGACTGCATTAATTGATTCTGAATTTTAGTTGGCACTTTATTTACCAACATAAAATCAGTTTCAGGTGTCGTATAGCTTTCATTTTTATCCGTTGGAAAAAACTGAATGACCACAAGAGCACCTAAAGCTATCCACGCTATGATTTTAACAACCTTCATTTAGTTTATTTCTCGTTGTACTTTGCCACACTTCAACATTGAGCTCCCATAGTATGGATTTCTTACCTCTTCTTTAGTGCTCAACCAAGCGGTACCTCCATCATACATAGGACAAAATTGCTCGTAAAGCTTCATTTCTGTTCCGGTAATGGCTACCATATCAGTCACATCTTTACTCAATATTTTGAAATGCTCGCGTTGATGCTTGATGTCGCTTTCGCCAATATGCTCTGCGTGTTCTGTGGCATCTTCGATGATGTCTTTTAATTCATTTTGTTCATTATCGGAATAGTTGGATACATCAAAAGCTTTTAGTGATTTCGCTAATGTGTTACCAAGCTCCTTCGCTTTGCCATTATCATCGTTTACAAGCGCATCTTTTAAGTTGAAATAATCATTCAGGATTGCTTCTGCTTTTGAATCTTGGTTGTCACTCATCGCCATATCGTCCTTGTCATCCATAGATTCTTGGTGCATCTCATTGCTCATAGGCTCTGCGGGGTCGTTTTTGTTTCCGTCTTTGCAGGAAACTGTTAAAATCATTGTGGCAGCAAGTGCAATTGTGCTCATTGTTCTTTTTACTGTTTTCATTTTCTTTGTTTTAAATTATTATTTTTAGAATCGGGCTAATAAGCCGCCACCCCAGCCATATCGGTTATTGTAATTTGCCTGTAACGAAAAATTTCGGGATAGGATATATGAAGCTCCCACCAGCCATTGGGTTTCCCCCTGATAAGATGTGTCTCCTATATCGTTCACCCATCCAAAGTCTGCCCTATATTCATATTCGCCTTCCAGAAAAATTCTTGGAAAAATCAAGATTTCCCTGTCCAGACGAATTCTTGGGCGCAGTTGATGGTCCAAACTCACATCTACATTAAATCTATATGGCGTAAAATACTTTACACCGACCAATCCTACGGTATTGAAGGTATCATAAGAATCGGGTGTGGAAGTTTCTGTATTTACCCCTACATATAGGCGCACCCAATCATTCAGGTATCTGTTATAGTTTACTTCTGCTTCAAGATTTTTGTCATAATCAAACTCTGCCCTTAAACCAAATCCATTTCTGATATTGCTTGACATCAAAAAGAGTTCGTTAAAATTTGAGCCTGCACGAAACAATCCCCAAGAATAGTAATGGTCTGTTTCATCAACGAGTTTTTGAGCGGGAAAATCCTTCATCCTTACATCTCTTGGGGTATCATAACTAAATACTCTTGCCATACCACCCATCATATGATATAGGACGTGACAGTGAAAAATCCAGTCTCCATATTCTTCGTTGTAGAACTCTATGACTACTTTTTGCATAGGTGGCACATTAACGGTATGCTTCAATGGTGAACGTTCACCATTTTCATTGATTACCCTAAAATAATGCCCGTGAAGGTGCATTGGGTGATGCATCATTGTTAGGTTGTTAAGCGTAATACGGGTCACCTCGCCACCCTTGATTTTAATATTATCGGTCTCTGAAAGTGGTACGCCATTCATACTCCAGACATAACGCTGCATATTTCCGGTAAGGTTCAACAGAATATCGTTTACGGGTAAATCAGCCTTGTAGGTGGTGTTTTCTTTCGCTTTTAAGAAATCATAGTTAAAATAGGTTTTACGTGTGCTGTAATCAAAGGATGCGGTATCCTTCTGTATCATAGGCATATGGTGACCCATATGGCCATCCATCTTATGCGACGGTTGGGTGGATTTCATTGACATTGTATCTTTTTTCATTCCTGCCATAGCGTCCATCTTTTTGTCCGTCTCCATATGCATATGGTTTTTATTCATATCCATAGGTTTTTGGTCTTCCATTTTCATTTTATCATCCATTTGACCGTTATTCATTAACATCTTATCGTGTATTCCCATTTGCATCTGCCCATCCTTCATATTCATCTTCATTCCGTACTTCTGCATCAAATATTCGGGTGTGTTCTTCTTTTTGTTTCCAGCCATTGCAGGTGCACCCATTTTCATATCCATTTTGGCCATTTGCTTCATCATTGCGACTTTGTCTGGTCTCTCCATTCTTTTGGCTGGATATAGCGTTCCCTGACCCAATCGTAAGGAAGTACTTCCAGAGCCATCCTGTGTTGTGGCGGTAACTTCTAAAGTGCCATCGGGAATGGTTACGATAACATCATAGGTTTCGGCTATACCAAATAGAAATCGGCTTTTAGATACGGGTTCCACATCGATACCATCTCCTGCAACAATCATAGGGTTTCCACCACCAAAGTCCATCCAATAATAAGTGGAAGCGGATGCATTAATAAAGCGAAGTCGTACTTTTTCACCTGGTTTGAATTCTGGATATTCTGCCAATGATTTTCCATTGGTCAGAAATGCGGGATAATAGATATCTGCAATGTCAGCTCCTCCCATACGGTCTCTCCAAAATTTAAGCTGGGCACCAAAAGCACCTTCTGAAATAACTCTACTCAATGGTACTGCCGTACCTTTTTTTACCTGATACCACTCGTTACCTCTTTTAAGGTTTCGCAAGATATTCATAGGGTCTTCGTTGGTCCAATCTGACAGCATCACGACCAAATCCTTGTCATATTCTAAAGTTTTTTCTTTTGGGTGAATGATAATAGACCCATAAACACCGCTTTGCTCCTGTAACATTGTATGGGAATGGTACCAATAGGTCCCCGATTGGTTGATTGGAATTCTGTATTGAAATGTGGTACCGGGCTTTATTGGCGGTGTTGTTAAATACGGTACGCCATCATAAAAGTTGGGAAGTATCAACCCGTGCCAGTGTACTGAGGTTTCTTCATCCATTTTATTGGTTACATTAATGATGGCAAGGTCGCCTTCGTTAAATTCCAAAACCGGTCCAGGAATACTACCATTGATAGTCATTCCTTTAGCGGTTACACCTGCGAGTGTCATTTCATTTTCTTCAATGGTAAGGTTGTACTCTTTAACAGGTCTTCCTCCTTCTTTTCTGTCTTGTCCGTTAGTTCCCACTTGGGCAAATACTGTTGAAGAAAATAGCAGTAGTGTAATAATTCTTAGCATTTTCATAGTTTTCTTAATGTTTTTGTTTAACAAAAATATTATTGATATTCAGTTTGTTGTTTTATAATTCTGGTTCATATCTATATAATCTTGTCTAAAGGATTTCTAAAATTTTTATGCCCATCCTTATAATCGCTAAGGCTCATCCCGGTTTCACTTTTAAATTGTTTACTTAGATGATTGACATTGCTGTAATCGAGCAATTGGCTTATTTCTGTGAAATTATAATCGGGTGTTTGAATGAGTTCCTTGACCTTTTCTATCTTCAGTTTGATAAAATATTTTTCAATAGTGATGCCCTCGGTAAGGGAAAACACCTTGCTGATTTTTGAATAGTCCTTTTGTAATTTATCCGCAAGAAAATCTGATAACTTCCCATCAATTTCAAGCGGCATTACATTCAATAACTTTATCAATTCAATTTTTACTTTCTCGGTTAATTTATCCTCGGTAGAAGTGATGAGGGCAAATCCATTTCTGTCTAAAATTTCGATTAGTGTGTTCAATTGTTCTTTTTCATCGATATCCAATCGAAGTCTTCCCAACTCAATATCCAACAGACTAATGTGAGCCTTAAACAGTTCATCTTTCAAGACTTTGATGCAACGGTCGCACACCATATTTTTTATGTAAAAATCTTTTACCATTGCTATTGAATTAAATAATTGATTATAGATTGTTGCACGTAATACATCTGAACCGATTCTATCTGATTCATCTGAAATTTTAATTGCAGTTCTTGTATATCAAGCACATCGTTAAAATCTATGGTTCCCGTTTCATAATTCTTGATAAGAATTTGCTCGGCATCTTTCGCTTGTTTCAAATTCTTAGCTTGGGTATTAAATTTGATTCGGGCTTGGTTGCGTTGGCATATCGCTTTCGCGAAAGCGGATTCCAACACATTTAATCGTTGCTCTTTTTGGGTTTCAATTTCCTGTAGGCGTAGCTCATTTTGCCTTGAAATGGACTTGTACCTATTATTGAAAATGGGAATGGAAACCGAAACCATAGGCATCAACACATCTTTACCGTTGTCGCTAAAGTTGACATCGCTACGTTCTGTAACTGGCAGGTAGTCTACACCAAAACCAATCATAGGTAGGCTCTCACGCTGATTGAGTAGTTCTGATTGTGCTATGGATTCGTAGAGCTTATCGTATTTGAGCAGTTCAGGATTAAGCGATAGTTCATCCGTGCCGTATATAGCGTCACTATCTGGGATTTCCATTGCTGTTACTAAATCAACCGTCCTATTTGCATCCCGATTTAGAAGATTATTGAAGGTTGTTTGTTCTGCGCCAAATTCCTCTTCCAATACTTCTTTTTGCTGCTGCAATTCATTTTGACGAATCTGCAACCGCAATACATCTACCGCAGATGCCTTGCCTACTTCTACTGAGGTAAGGGCAAGTCGCTCATAGGTTTTTAATAGTTGGATGTTCTCGTCAAGTACCTCTTGCTTTGCTCTTGTTTCATACAATCTATAATAGGATTGCGCTACTGAAAGCGCTAATTTTCGTTTGGCTATGGTGATTTCCACATATTCAGCTTCGGCCATTGAAGTCGCATAATTTTCACGTGCGGTAACGGTTCCAAACCAAGGCAACATCTGTTTTACGCCTATCCGTGCTCGTTGTGCGCCCACTCTTGTTTCTGGCTCACTTACAAAATAGCCTGTGCTTACTTCCGTATTGGGTAACCAGTTTGCTTCATTGACTTTTTCTTCGGCAATATTGTAACGCAATTCAAAAGCCTGAATTTCTGGGTTATTAGCTTCAGCTTCTTCAATGTAGCTTTGTAGTTGTTGCGCTTTCGCGAAAGCCGAAACAAACAAAAGACAGATTATGATTTTTATATTTTTCATTTGTTTGCTCTTTTAAGTTGGTATTCTTTTTTCCAGCTATATAAAACTGGTAAAAGGAAATAGGATGTGACGTCGATAATCATTCCGCCAAAAATGGGGATGGCCATCGGTATCATAATGTCGCTTCCTTTTCCTGTAGATGTGAGTACTGGCAACAATGCCAAAACTGTGGTCACGGTGGTCATCAAGCAAGGACGTATTCTTTTTCCTGCGGCTTCTAATGTGGCGAGACGTATGCCTTTTTTACTGTCTGGCTCGTTGCTTTTGAAAGATTGGTCTAAATAAGTTGCCATTACAACACCATCATCTGTCGCAATTCCAAACAAGGCAATAAAACCGACCCAAACGGCCACACTTAAGTTGATGGTTTTCATATTGAACAAATCCCGTAGGTTTTCGCCAAAAAAGCTAAAATTGAAAAACCAATCCTGCCCATAAAGCCAAATCATTATAAAGCCACCTGCAAAGGCTATAGCGATGGCAGTAAAAACCATAAGGGACGTAGAAACCGACCTGAATTGGAAATACAAAATCAAGAAAATGACCAGCAAACAAAGTGGCACAACTACCGATAACGTTTTTTCTGCCCTAAGTTGATTTTCGTACGTTCCCGTAAATCGGTAACTGATTCCTTGTGGCACGACCAAATCGCCATTATCGATTTTCTGTTGAATGAGCGCTTGGGCATTTTCCACCACATCGACTTCGGCAAAGCCATCGAGCTTATCAAACAGCACGTAGCCAATCAAGAAGGTGTCTTCACTTTTAATGACCTGTGGACCTTGCTCGTAACGAATATCCACCAGTTCGCCCAAAGGAACTGGACTTCCAGTTGACACCGGTACATAGATGCTTTTTAAGTCTTCTGGATTTGCACGCAGCTCACGTGGATAGCGTACACGCACACCATAGCGCTCACGGCCTTCTACTGTTTGGGTAAGTGGCATACCGCCCACAGCTACTTGAAGTACTTCCTGAACACCCATAATAGAGATTCCGTAGCGTGCCAGCTGGTCTCGTTTAATATCAATCAGCAAATAAGGTTTACCCACAATTCGGTCTGCAAAAACGGCTTGTTCTTTTACACCTTCGGCTTGCTTTAAAATATCTTCCAATTGCAGTCCAAAGTTTTCTATAGTTTTTAAATCTGGTCCTTTTACCTTGATACCCATAGGTGCTCGCATACCTGTTTGCAGCATTACGAGTCGCGTCTCGATGGGCTGCAACTTGGGCGCAGAAGTCACGCCTGGAAACTTGGTCACTTTTACGATTTCATTCCAAATGTCATCAGGACTACTGATTTCTGGTCGCCAGTTTCGATAATATTCGCCGTCATTATCTTCAATCAAATTGTTGCGTGTTGCACTTGTTTTGAGTTGTGATTCTTCATAGTTTGCATAATCATCGATTTCATTATTGGGGTTAATAATGAACTTGTCATTTTTCAGCACAAATAGACCATCATCGTTCACACGGTAGCGTTGTCTCTCGCCATTCTCATTTCGCATATATTCAGACTTATACTGAATGACATTTTCATACATCGAGAGCGGCGCAGGGTCGAGGGCAGATTCTGTCCTTCCTGCTTTTCCCACTACAGTTTCAATTTCAGGGATGCTTGCCACGGCCATATCCAGCTGTTGCAGTACACGCTTGTTTTCTTCGACACCTGCGTGCGGTAAGGATGTCGGCATTAAGAGGAATGAGCCTTCATTAAGTGCGGGCATAAATTCCTTCCCAGTGTTTCGCATTATGACCACACCTAAAATCAGCACCGTGGTTGGTATTAGTAGAAACAGGTATCGGTTTTGAAGTGCCCAGCGCAAAATGCTATCATAATATCTTCGGAAAACTGTAAACACACCAAGCAGTCCAAAGCAGATAATCGCTACAAAAATCAAATTCATTAGAATACTGCGGTCAAAACCAAGTGGTCGCCAGTATTCGGCTAACAGCACGACGATAGCAACACAGGAAATGATGATATTTACTACATTTTGATTGATGTTGAGCCCGTAGCCAGCAATGGTATGGTTGTATTCCTTTTTCGTTTTAAGCAAAAAGAATAAACCGCTACATCCAAAAGCTATCAAAATCAACCCAAGCCAGTAACCAAATACAAGTGCAGTGATACCGAGTGCGATTAAAAGACCATTCAAAAGCAATTTAGATTGCTGGCGAATGTTTGTTTTTCTGAAAAAGAACGCGGCAAATGGCGGTATTAAAAACAGCGCGATTACAAGCGATGCAGAAAGTGCCATTGTTTTTGTAAAAGCTAATGGTCTGAAGAGTTTCCCTTCGGCACCTATCATCGTAAACACAGGTAGGAAACTGATAATCGTTGTGAGCACAGCAGTCAAGATTGCACCGGAAACTTCCGAAGTTGCATTGTAAATAATTTCGTTTGTAGTGTATTCTATTCCGCTTTCGCGAAAGCGTAATTTTTCATCTTCCAGATGCCTAATCATATTTTCGGCAAGTATAACGCCCACGTCCACCATCGTACCGATAGCAATGGCAATTCCTGATAAGGCAACAATGTTGGCATCTACATTAAAGAGCTTCATTGTTATAAAAACCATTAAAACGGCAACAGGCAACAGGCCAGAGATTAGAATGGATGCACGCAGATTGAACACCATTACGATGATGACCAAAATGGTTATCAGGATTTCAAGTGTAAGGGCTTCATTGAGCGTGTGAAGTGTTTCCTGAATAAGCTGAGTACGGTCGTAAAAGGGAACAATAGTCACTTGTGAAGTACGACCATCTACCAAGGTTTTTGTGGGTAGTCCGGATGATAATTCGGCTATTTGATCTTTAACATTATTGATGACTTCCAATGGGTTAGCACCGTAACGAGCTACCACGACACCGCCTACAACTTCGGCACCTTCTTTATCCAAAATACCACGTCGCGTTTGTGGTCCAAGATGAACATTTGCAATGTCTTTGATTCGAATAGACGTGAAATTTTCAGAAGCGACCACCGCATTTTCAATGTCTGCGACTGATTTCACATACCCCAAGCCACGAACCAGGTATTCGGCTTGATTGATTTCCAAGGTCTGTGCACCGATGTCTTGATTGCTTTCCTTAACCGCTTTTACGATATCGGTCAAGCCGATGTTGTACTGCCGCATTTTTTCAGGGTCAACATCCACTTGATATTCTTGGACGTACCCACCAATTGAGGCCACTTCGGAAACACCGCTTGCCGAAGACAAGCCGTATTTCACATAATAATCCTGTATGCTACGTAATTCCTGTAAATCCCAACCGCCGGTTACGTTGCCATTTTTATCTCGACCTTCCAGCGTGTACCAAAATATCTGCCCTAATCCCGTAGCGTCTGGACCCAATGCAGGGTTTACACCATCTGGTAATAAATTAGCAGGAAGTGAATTGAGTTTTTCGAGAATACGGCTGCGCGACCAGTAGAATTCTACATCTTCTTCAAAAATGATATAGATACTGGAAAAACCGAACATTGAAGAACTTCGGATGGTCTTGACACCTGGAATTCCCAACAATGAAGTTGTGAGTGGATAGGTAATCTGGTCTTCGATATCCTGCGGTGAACGCCCTTGCCATTTGGTGAAAACAATTTGCTGGTTTTCGCCGATGTCTGGAATGGCATCCACGGCCACAGGATCAGTTGGTAAAATACCTGTTTCCCAATTGAAGGGTGCGTTAACTACTCCCCAACCTATAAACAGCGTTAGTATGAGTACCGCAACAAGTTTATTCTCTATAAGAAATTTAATCGCTTTATTAAGCATACGATTTGATTATTAGATAATTGAATTTGTGTAAAGTAGAAAATACCGTACACGAGATTTAGCCCACTATCCCGTACGTTCGGGATTGGGCTTTGTTTCAAAAGTCTAATAAATCAAATTAAAAAAGTCTGGTGCAGCACTTGCACATCCCGTTTGACAAAGGGGGGCGGGTAATCGAAGAAAGGAACATTTTCAGATTCAGTTCCTTCAAAAATACTTAAATAAGAATATGTAAATGAGGCAACAAAGACTTGCTGCTCTAAGGTAAGTTGGTCAAATGAAACTTTTAAATCGTCCTTTCCTTCTTTAACGATTTGCTTATCAGTACAACACGTTTTTTCTGAAAGGGTCGGATTTTCGCAACTGGTTGTGGATTGAGTTTTTTCCATCCCACAAGTATTCACTTTCTGAACGAATGAAAAATCTACCAAAGAATCTCCACAATAATGCATATCAATAGTAAATGACATCGTAGTCATAAGAACTACAGCTGCCATAAAAATTGCCATTGATTTGTGAATAAATTGCTTCATTTAAGTGCAAAATTACAAAAATTTAACAATTATTATTAAGATTAACATTTATTTGTTTTGCTAATAGTGGTTCCAAAAAAACTATTTTTCTTTATTAGAAGCTATAAATTCTATGAAAATTAGAATTAAAAAATGTTCTTTATATTCATTTGGTACCGTATAGTAGCATTATGAATTAGAGACTGGAAAACTGTGAAATGTTGTACCTATGTTGTACCCAAACAAAAAAACCTCTCAAAATTGAGAGGTTTTATGACTGCAATCTTGCAGTTGAAAAAGTGCGGATGACAGGAATCGAACCTGCACACCTCGCGGCATCAGATCCTAAGTCTGACGTGTCTACCAGTTCCACCACATCCGCTTTTTCAATATTTTAAGAACTTTTATTAGGTTAAATCCTAAGTCTAGCGTGTCTACCAATTCCACCACGCCTGCATAAAAATCCTTTACAACACTTAGGACATATTGTAAAAGGAGTGCAAATATAAATAATACTTCTAAATGATCGCCAACTTATTTTGAAAATTTTTTGAAGGTTTTTTATTCGCGCAGCCAAGCTTTCATTTTGGGGAAGGCATCCTTACCTTCCACGCCGGTTAGCCCCATCCATTGTAATAGCGGCAAACCTATATAATTTTTACACTCAAACTGTTCCCGAAGCCAGATTGCTTCCCCTTTATAACCGTCTTCGTGAAAAACAATTTCGGGAGCCAAACCTATTTTCTTCGCAGCGGCATAAGACCATAACAAAACCGCCATTTCATCACCAGTCTTTTCTGCATTGTTTTCAATTACGTTATCGTTTAAACCATTTCGCTCTTCTGATTTTGTTACCGCAATATGTCCCGCTTCGTGCAATAAATCTCCAGGATATTTCAGTTTTTGCAAATCAATTTGCAGGGTGCCGTTTTTGATTTGAAGACCGGGCAAAAAGGTTTCTGTTTCAATTTCGGTAAAATTATATTGAATGGATATTTCATCAAAAAACTGAAAAATCCGTTCCAAAATCGAGTCGCGTTCTTTCCCCTGTTCCATTAAAGCTCCTTTTGTAATTGCTGTATCATTTCTCTGGAGATTTCGGTATCCATCAATTTCAATTGTTCAATCATTTGCAGTTTTGTTTCGCGGGAATATTCAGGTTGGACGTTTTCAGCTTCAAAATTATAGCCACTTTCCGCAAATAATTTATCAGACCAATCATTGCGCAAACAGTCCATCACCAAGTGGATTCTATCAGTTTTTCCTTCGTTGCGAACGCTGTGCGGTAAGTTGAAATTGC
>NZ_JBLWZP010000016.1:106-49089 GCF_048266365.1 Galbibacter sp.
ATTAGCTCAGTTGGTTCAGAGCACCTGCCTTACAAGCAGGGGGTCACTGGTTCGAATCCAGTATCGCCCACAACCTTTCAGACTTCCAAGCGGGAGTCTTTTTTTATGACGACATAGTTCGGGCGATTAGCTCAGTTGGTTCAGAGCACCTGCCTTACAAGCAGGGGGTCACTGGTTCGAATCCAGTATCGCCCACAACCTTATAGACTTCCAAACGGAAGTCTTTTTTTTTTACAAAAATTCCAAATTATGCGATTAAGAAGGATCAAGTCCTACCCCTTGGAATATAAGAGTTTTAAAATAAAGGGACCTGTCCTTGATTACTTAAAGCCGAGCCCCTTTATTTATCTCTTTTCCTTAAGCCAACTGATACGCTTCAGCCCTTAATGTTTGTCAACTATCTAAATCCGAAGTTTATACCCAAATTAAGACTGTTGAACTCGGCAAAAGTATAGTCTACATTTAATCTAAAAACACTTAGTTTAAGCTTTGTACCCAATGTTGCTCTCACACCCGAAGTGTTTTTTGAAACGGAAAACGGATCTTTTATTGTTTCCTGAAAAGGTCCGCTTTGAACTTTGTATGTTCCAAGAATATCTGTATTGGATTTTCCGGTAAGATACCCTAAACTTCCATAAAAATTAATAACAGGCAGTTTGGTAGAGGCTATAGCTTGGAATACCCATGTATTGGCATTAGTTTCAAAGTGTTGATTTTCACCATCCACTATTCCTGTATTGGTAAAATCATAACTACCATCTAAATGAGTATATCCCACAAGCCCTGAAATCGCTACCGGGAACAAACTATTTCCGGGCAACCATTGGGTAAACTCGTGCTGTATACCAAAACCGTAGAATCCAACTTTCACATCGTCTGAATCAACTTTCGGAAAAAAACGAGCCTTTACTTCGGTTCCTTTAAATAAGCCGACACTAAGCTGTACAAATGCTGTCGGTACAAAATTCACATTTTCTGAAGCCAGTCCGGTAGGAAGCGTAATATCCACACGCTCGGTTACTCCAGGAGCAACCTCACTTTCTACATACATTTCAATTCCCTCAATATCCCCCAAAGCCGTGGCAACCTGCTTGCTTGCTTTTCCATCGGCAAAGTGAAGGTTCTCATATACATCTGTATTTAATTCAAAGGCTTTTTTTTCATCCTTTACAGGGCTTATATTTCCAATAATGGATATTTCAAAACCCAAGAAGGGCTTTGCTTCAGCCGAATTAAACCATCCATTACTCATCCCATACATAAGTCCTTCACTGGCAGGAGCTAGATAATCATTTGTAAATCGTTGTGCATCATTCACACCTGCTGCAAGTAAATCATTAATATTCTGTTGTGCAGTTGACAAAAATCCTGATAATAACAGGGTAATAAGTAAAGTTTTTCTCATAGTAGTTGGTTTAAAATAATATATATATAACATGATACCCATCAGAAACCTTGTCTTGCGCCCTCAATTCTAAAAAGATAGGCACTAATCGCCATCCTAGTTTATCCTAGATACCATAACGGCTCCATTTTAAGTTGCTCCTACTTCATATCTGCCATAGGTTTATTAATTGTGCAACTATTAACTGGACATTACTTCCGGATGTCTACGGTTTTGATTTAGATCTCCGTTACATTTTTCGGGTAAAATCGTTGTCTTTTTCGTTTATTTTTCAAAATGTTAATTCCATTGTAAAAATATACAAAATATAATACGGCACCCCAACCACCTGTAAAAATTAAGTATTTATAAGAATTTAGAAATTGAAGAATAGACATCCTTGCATATCTTTTAACAACTAAGGCCTAAGCCCCTACAACCATTCTCTACCTTTAAAATCAAAACTGATTATCTCACCAATTCAATGAATAATCGACCCATTTTGACAGCACTTTATTTCAGACTTAGTAAGTCGGTGAGACTATCAAATTCATATCCCTTTTTTGTAAGCTTTCGGATCAATTCATCCAAATGATCGTAAAATTTGTCTGTTCTATCCGGGTGTGTCCCGATGTGTGTTAACAACACAAACCCATTTAAACCCTCCGTTTCCTCTAAGGACATAATGGATTCCATAATCTCCTCACTACTTCTATAATTACTCTCATTTGGAGTTGTATAATCAGCATGGGAAATTGTACCGGGTGTATAATTGATTAAACGTAAACCCATCTGGTTGGTCCATTGAGTAATAACTTTATCATGCCATTCATAAGGCGGTAAAAAATAGGGGGCATCCTCTTTTTCAATACCATATCTGGCCATTTCTTCATAGTTGGCTTTTAGGTCAGTTTTAAACTCCTCTACAAAAACTAAAGGTTTCTTTTCCGATGTCCAGTCGTTGTATAATAAATGTTGATCTGAATGGGCACCAAGATAATGGCCGTCTGCCAATGCCTTAGTGATAAAATCACTATTACTAGGATCACGGTAAAATTTTCCGGTGAGAAAGAATGCCCCTTTGATCGCATACTTATCGAGAATCTCAAGGATATGTGATGTCCCATCAGCATATTGATCTCCTGTAAATACCAATGTTAGGTTTTCTTCACCCCGATCTCCTCTGATTATTGCGCCATTTCTATCAACCGTAAGCTGTTTTTTTCTATGATTGGTCACATTCGCTTCTAAAGAGGAAAGGTAATATACTAAACTTGCGGTTCCATCCATGGTGGGCTCATTGGTAGAATAATCTCCCGCATCATCGTGATATACGACCAAATCTGATTGAAACTGTGCATATTCATCCGCCTGGTAGAGTTCAAGTCCTATAAGGCTCTTGAAAATAGATCCATAAACAGGCCCATCCACCAATCCTCCGTCTGTGGGATATCCTTCCAAAATAGTAAGCGAAGAGTGTGGTGATACTGGCGAATCTCCATCCTTGGGAAGCCCTACTATCATACTTGTTCCCCATGGATTTACACCAAACAACCAATCACGTAACGCAGCCTCCATTTCCAGATACTTGTCATCACCGGTGAGTTCCCGATACAATCTACATTGGGTAACAGCGGCGGTTACAAAATTATTGGAGCACCACACAAATGGTATACCGATAAAAAAAGGATTTTCTTTACCCCTTTGGTACAATAACTCAAGCCCTTGATCGTAATAATCACTCACTTTCTTCTTTTGATCCCCTGCCAGTGTTGAAGCCAATTCGTGGTGACCAACATTTAAAAATGGGTAGTATTGATAGTGGTTAACAGTATCCCGCCCCATCCATGGCGTAATTTTCTCCTCAGTAGCAAAAGAGAGTGCCTCCTCTCTATAATTGCTTTCTTTAGTTAATTTATACAAGACACTCGCCGCCAATTCCATATCATCAACCCAATTCTCTTCCTCGTAGAAATAGGGCCCCTTACACGGAGCTGTCTGACTTACTCCCGGATTTTGCTTACCATACTCAAAAGCATCTTCAGCGCGTTTTAACAGATCCTGGGTATAACTCGGGTAGAATTCCTCCAATACCATGGCTCCCATTGCAAATGCAGAGGCATACTTACCAGCTGTGGAAGCTACTCCCGTAGACCTGTTTTGGTACTTTTGTAAACCTTGTTTTTCAGCACTGGCCAAATATACGGGTCGTCCCTTTCGTTTCGGGTCGTAAACAGCAGTATCCTTATTCGGCAATCGAAAGCCTACATGATCTCGGTCATCCGCAATCTGATTATAGTATTCTGTTGGTGAAGGGTTCATCTTCTTTAGCCAATCAATTCCATATTTGGCTTCGTCCAAAACATCCGGAATTCCATTAGACCCAGGCAGACCATCAGCCCCATAGTAATCCCCAAAAGAGCTGGGGTTTTCTCTATAAGCAAATAGCAATTGAAAAACGGCATTGGCCGAAGTGGTTGTATACTGCAGGTAATCTGTAGCATCATGCCACCCTCCGGTAACATCGAGTCGTTGACCTGTTTTGGTCGGGTGGTAAATAATATACCCATCGTCCAAATGACAGGAATCAGCCAGATAGGGATTATAACCGCAGCGCTGTTGACGCATATATTTCATTAGAAAATCTGCGGTATGATCATAAACATTAGGATCTATTTTAAAGACAGGAGATTTGGTGTTATTGGTTTTGATATAATACAATCCACTGTTTTGAAAGTCCGAAAAATTTAAACGATATGAATGAGAAAAAGGACCAAAGTCCCCCTTTGCTTCTACCTTATCAGAGGTGTATATGAGCTTATCTGTATCCGCCTGGTAAATGGAGAATTCATAAATATCAGCTTCCCCTTTAGATCCAACAACAGCTACTTTTATAGCATCCGGCAAATATCCAAGATTGTTAACCCTAATCCAGGATTCTACTGGCTCTTTATACGGATTGCAACCAATCAATAAAAAGGATAACAACAGAAAAGTGAAAGCTTTACTCATAATAATTTCAATTGTACCGAAGATATCATCGTTCTTCTGCTATCCTTTTACAATGATTTCTTCCCCAGCATTGTATTGCTAACTTAAGAATTAATTTTTATTTATTATAATGAGATGATTTTTGTACAGAAAAAAAGATCAGACACAATTTAACAAATCGAAGATTCATATTGCAGTTCGTAAAAACTACCCCATAAAAAAACCACTACCGAAGCAATGGTTTTTTATGCATTATTCAATTTTATTTAAAACTTACGCTTAACTATCCTTTGATTGCCCAAGTCGCTCATGGACATACTCAATCTCCTTTTTATGATGGGGTGCAGGCTTACCATCCTTGTCCAAATTCACCATAATAATTTGATCAATCGTAATGATCGTTTGACGGGTCATTTTATTCCGAACCTCACAACATAAGGTTATTGAAGACCTGCCAAATTTCACAACTCCAATACCTATTTCTACAATATCCCCTTGTTTGGCTGATGACACAAAGTTGATCTCGGAAATATACTTGGTTACTACATAAGTATTCTCCAATTGAACAATGCTGTACAAGGCAGCTTCTTCATCAATCCAAGCCAACAATTTACCACCAAACAATGTTCCATTAGCATTTAAATCTTCTGGTTTTACCCACTTTCTGGTATGAAATCTCATCTGCTGTTTTTTTTAGTTCAATTTTAAAGTCCTATTATTAAATCGCAATTACTTCGACTATTTCAATGAAGCCGAGAACATCCAAACTAACTTTTCTTGTTCGGTAATATAATCACTCATCAAAGATACTGTACCCTCATCTCCTATCGAAGAAGAAAGCTCCAAAATTTCTCGTTCCACAATCAATAATTGTTTAAGTCCTTCCAATATAATGTGAAGTGCACCTTTACTGTCACTTACATTTTCGACTTCTTCTATGCTTGAAAGCCCTTTATAGGCACTAAAGGAATGTATGGGCACTAATCCTAAGGTCAGGATACGCTCCGCGATCTCATCGATATTATGAAGAGAATCGTTATACAGTTCCTCAAATTTTTCGTGGTATACAAAGAAATCACTTCCCTTAATATTCCAGTGAAATCCTCTTACGTTCATGTAAAATATTTGGTAGTTCGAAAGCAGTTCATTGAGCTTCTCTCCTACCTTTTTAGAATCCTCTCTTTCCAGTCCTATTTTATTCACTTCTGTTAATTTCATTTCGGTACATTTTTGATTTTAAATTCAATGCTAAGATAAAGAGATAACTAACTATAAACAATGTTTATCAATATCTCAATTCTATATAGCTATAAACTATAGTTATATTAAAATGTCATACAAAGAAACATAATGAGAAGGTGTCAAGGTCAAGAATTATGCAATAGATGATCAATAGGTGTTAAACTTACAATTTTAACATACTTTAACTTGCAATCTTATTAAATTTCCCGTCTTTTTGAGTTTTATAATACGATACAAATCTAAATTAAGAAGTCAATTCCTTTCTACTACTATGAAAACTAAATACATTATATACCTCTTGCTTATTATAGGTATAGGTGGCCTTGTTGCATATCGCATTAACAAGAACCAGCAAGCGAATCAGGGAAGCAAAAAAAACGCCCAAACTCAAACGCCACCCACTATAGATGGAATGGTCTTAGTTCCTACGGAATTCGAAGAGAATCTTTCTCTTTCCGGGACCCTGGAAGCCAATGAACAAATTGCGATTCGAAGCGAAGTTTCCGGATTGGTTCAGCGCATAAATTTCACTGAAGGTGGTACCGTTAATAAGGGCCAACTTTTAGTAAAGATCAACGATATCGAACTTAGAGCTAGATTATCCAAGACACAAACTGCAGAGAAACTAGCTCAAGAAAATGAAAGAAGAGCAGCATTGCTTCTGGATAAACAAGCGATAAGTCAAGAAGAGTACGACATGGCCAGTGCTGATTATTTTTCTGCAAAGGCTGAATCAGCCCTCATCAGAGCGCAACTTGAAAAAACAAGCATACAAGCACCATTTCCAGGGACAATCGGTCTTAGAAATGTCTCTGTCGGAAGCTATATTACCTCTAGTGAGGTTATCGCTAATTTAGTGAATACTGAAAAGTTAAAACTCACCTTTTCAATTCCAGAAAAATACGCCGCTAGAATTAAGATCAACGACGTATTTGATTTTACGACTTCGAGTAGCGAAAGGACACATCAAGCGGTTATCTACGCTATTGAACCTAAACTTGATTTACAGACCAGAACCCTAAAAATGCGAGGGTATACTGAAAATAAAAATCAAACACTCTACCCTGGGATGTTTGTAAATATTTCCCTCCCCCTAGAAACCATTACAGATGCCCTTATGGTACCATCTGAGGCTTTAATACCTATTCAAAACGGAAAGAAAATATTTGTTTACAGTGACGGTAAAGCTATATCAAGAGAAGTTCAAACAGGAGCCCGAACCAGTAGCATGGTACGTGTAACATCCGGTTTGAAACCCGGTGATACCATCTTGACCTATGGAGTAATGGCTTTAGAGAATGGATCACCTGTGAAGGTTCGTTTAAAAAACCCTTCTTAAACTGCTTTAAAAATGAACCTATCCACTATAAGTATTAAGCGCCCGGTGTTAACCATCGTTATGAATATTTTTATTATCCTATTCGGGATAATAGGCTATCTATTCTTGGGCGTTAGAGAATTTCCATCCATCGACCCTGCACAGGTATCTGTTCGAACCAATTACACTGGAGCAAATGCCGATATTATAGAATCCCAGATAACAGAACCTCTGGAGAAATCCATTAACTCCATTGATGGAATAAGAAATATAAGTTCTTCAAGTATCCAAGGAGCCAGTAGAATTAATATTGAATTTGAACTAGGTAAAAATCTCGAAGAGGCAGCAAACGATGTGCGGGATAAAGTTTCTCAGGCCGTGAGAAGATTACCTGAAGATATAGACGCTCCTCCGGTGGTTTCCAAGGCTGATGCTGATGCTAGGCGAATTATCGCAATGACCATTCAAAGTGATATCAAGAATATTCTTGAGCTTTCGGATTACGCAGAAAATGTTATCGCACAACGTATCGAGACTATCTCCGGCGTTAGTAGCGTGCAGATATGGGGTCAGAGGCGCTATGCCATGCGGCTTTGGATCGACCCAATGAAATTAGCCTCTTATGGCGCTACCGTTGCTGATGTCAAGGCAGCACTAATCGCGCAAAATGTGGAATTACCTTCGGGCAAACTTACAGGTGCGAACACGGAATTAACAGTTAAAACAATTGGTAATTTAGATACCGAGGAAGAGTTTAACAACATTATCATCCTTGCTACAAACGGAACAGTCGTTCGCTTAAGTGACATTGGAAGAGCTACTTTGGAGGGTGAGAATATGGAAACCAAGATGAGCGACTCTGGTCAGCCCATGGTTGCCATAGCCATCGTTCCCCAACCTGGCACCAATTACCTGGACATTGCCGACGAATTCTATGCTGAGTTCGAACAGTTGAAAAAAGATTTACCCCAGGGTTATACCTTAAATGTTGTTATTGATGATACCGTCTTTGTACGTAAGGCTGTTAGCGAAGTCGTAGAAACCCTAATGATATCCATTGTCTTGGTAATCTTGGTGATCTTTATTTTCTTCAGGAATTGGTCTATGGCTCTTCGTCCACTTATAGATATCCCAGTTTCTTTGATTGCAACATTCTTTATCATGTGGATGCTCGGTTACTCGATCAACGTACTAACGCTACTGGCCATAGTATTGGCTACTGGTCTGGTGGTCGACGACGGAATTGTAGTTACAGAAAATATCTATAAAAAAATAGAAGAAGGACTAAAGCCAATAGACGCCGCCATTCAAGGTGCGAAAGAAATCTTTTTTGCGGTAATTTCAATTTCTGTAACCTTGGCAGCAGTATTCCTACCCGTAATTTTCCTAGAGGGATTTGTGGGCCGGTTGTTTAGAGAATTCGGTGTGGTGATAGCCTCGGCAGTACTAGTTTCTGCTTTCGTTTCACTAACCCTTACTCCAATGCTAAACGCCTATATGATCAAAACCGGAAAGCAAAAGCATTCAAAGTTCTACCAGGTGACCGAACGTTATTTTGTAAGTATGAATAACAATTACGCCAATTCATTGGGTAATTTTATGAAGCGAAAATGGCTGAGTTTTCCGATCTTATTATTTTGTATGCTTATGATTGGTCTGTTTTACTCCTTGTTAAAGAAAGAAACAGCACCCTATGAAGATAGAAGTTTTGTCAGTTTAAATGTAACTGCTCCAGAGGGATCCTCTTATGAATATATGGATCAGTATATGACTGAGATTACCAATCTGATCAATGACTCTGTTCCGGAGAAAAAAGTAAGTCTAATCCTCACCTCCCCTAGTTTTGGAACCTCTTCAGTCAATAGTGGAAGAGCAAATATAGCATTGGTCGAACCTCATCTTCGAGAGAAGTCTCAAGCTGAAATCGCCACTGATTTAAGCCACTGGACCCAAAAGTACCATGGCTCAAAAGTCAGCGTGTCTCAAACACCTACTATTTCCGTTAATAGGAGAGGTGGACCGCCAATACAATACATCATACAAGCACCGAACTTTGAAAAGTTACAAGAGAAAATCCCGTTATTTATGAAGGAGGCGGAAAACCATCCAACTTTCTCGTATACAGATGTAAATTTAAAATTCGACAAACCTGAGCTCTATGTAAGTATTAACCGAGAAAAAGCCGAAAGTGTTGGAGTAAGCGTCAAAGAAGTTGCGGAGACACTACAACTATCTCTAAGCGGGCAACGCTTTGGGTATTTTATCAGAAATGGTAAACAATACCAGGTCATTGGCCAATTTGATAAGTCCGATCGAGAAACGCCAACTGATCTTACCTCAATATTCGTAAAGAACAACCAAGGACAACTCATTCAGCTGGATAACTTAGTTACTACAACTGAATTTAGTAGTCCTCCACAGCTGTATCACAATAACCGCTATATGTCAGCAACGGTTTCCGCCAACTTGGCAAGTGGACAAAGTATAGGCGATGGAATTGCAGCAATGAATGAAATTAAAGAAAAAGTGCTGGACGAGTCCTTCACCACGGATTTAGGAGGAGAATCTAGGGACTTTGTAGAGAGTAGTTCAAATACGCTTTATGCGTTTTTCTTAGCACTCTTACTTATCTTTTTAATCTTATCTGCACAATTTGAAAGTTTTATTGATCCATTTATAATCATTTTAACCGTGCCTATGGCTGTTGCAGGAGCCTTATTTTCACTATGGCTATTCGGACAGAGCTGGAACATATTTAGTCAAATTGGCACCATTATGCTTATTGGATTGGTAACTAAAAACGGAATTTTAATTGTTGAGTTTGCAAACCAACTTCGAGAAGAAGGAATGCCAAAAGAAGAAGCAATTCTCAAAGCATCCGCTTCACGTCTAAGGCCAATTTTAATGACAAGTTTAACCATTGCTTTGGGTGCAATGCCAATTGCATTATCTCTAGGTGCGGCATCCACAAGTAGAATCGGTATGGGAGTGGTGATTGTTGGTGGAACTATGTTTTCACTATTATTAACCCTATATATCATCCCTGCTATCTACTCCATGTGGTCCGGTAAAAAGAAACTAAGAACTGAATATGAAGCCAACTAAAATCACCCCTATGTCTAGTTATAAATATATCTTAGTACTGCTTTTTGGAATCTGTTCAACAGTAGGATACACCCAAGAAATACTAACAGCAGAACAGGCCCTGGCCACAGCATTGGAAAACAATTATGAGATCCGAATGGCTAAGAACGAACTTCGTATAGACAGCCTAAGTCACAGTCCTGGGTTCGCTGGAATGCTCCCTAGAGTGAACGCTTTCTTGGACGATAATAATAGTATACAGAACTTAGAACAAACCCGATCAGACGGAACCGTTAATTCTCAGGATGACGCCAAAAACAACAGCCTGAATTATGGGGTAGAATTGGATTGGACATTGTTCGATGGTTTTAAAATGTTTGCCACCCACCAAAGGTTAAAAGAACAAAGAAACCTAGGAAGCAATACACTGAAAGAATCCATCATAGGTAACCTTAGCGACGTTTTGATCACCTATTATGACCTTGTGCAACAACAGCAGCAACTCGCAGCCTTGGACAGTACTGTAGTGATTTCAAAACAACGAGTAACCTTGGCTCAAAATCGCTTTGACATCGGAAAGGCCTCCAAATTAGAAGTCTTGAACGCCGAGGTTGATTTGAACACGGATCAAACCCTATTCTTAGAGCAACAGGAGTTGTTTGCCAATACCAAGGTCGTACTAAATCGTTTGTTAGCTCGAGATATTCAAACTTCCTTTAGCGTAGAGGCCGAAATTAAAATAGATAGCGGATTGTTTTTACCAGATTTAAAAGCAATGGCCATGGAGAACAATCCTGAACTTCTGAGTCATATTATTCAAAACAAAATAGCCAAACTCAAATTTAAAGAAATAAGAGCTTCAAGATATCCCACTGTTATTGCAAGAACATCTTATAACTTTAGTGAGTCTGAATCGAGCTTGGGCTTTACTACCAATTCTTCCTCACATGGATTGCGGTATGGCGTTGGTATAAACATGAATATCTTTGACGGATTAAACCAAAACAGAAGTGAGAAAATAGCAAAACTAGAAATTGACAATAGTAAAATCCTCATTGAACAGCAACAAAAAACATTGCTTTCTCAATTGCATATTGCACATCAAACTTATCAAACCAATCTTAAGCTAATTGCATTAGAGCATAAGAACGATGCCATGGCGAAGGAAAATTTAGAAATCACCATGGAAAAATATCGTATTGGAATTATCCCTACAATTGAATTCCGGACAGCTCAACTCAATTACATAAATGCTCAGTTGCGTTATAGCAACGCCGTATTTAAAGCAAAATTATCTGAGATTTCATTAAAAGCACTCTCTGGAAATTTACCGTTGTAACACCTGTGGCGAGAATGCCTTAGTTAAATAATGCTTTCATGGTAGTGGCTTCATTGGGCTCTTCGGTACTTTTCTGATCCCACATATCCATAAAGCGCTTAGGACTCACCCATACCGTTTGTATCATTCCTTGATATCGGGATTTCATCTTGGGTGTAGCCGAGGCTCGAAGCTCTCTAAGTAAGTGCTGTTGATCTATTGCAACCTGTGGATTACGCCAGGTGCAGCTGGCTACATCAAAGCCTTTCATTGCAAAGAGGACTGCCGTAGGATCTGCACGTTCGTAATGCCAATCACAAATAAACACATCCTTTGGTATCAGATCAATGGCTCTATGGGTAGCGTTCATGCTAGCCTCCCACATCCCCATCCCAGTCGACTTGCCATCGATTAATCGATCTCCCCAAATCCAAAGTCTTTTACCCTTAGAGGCCAGATGATTTCTGATTTTAGTAACCTCTGATGCAAACAATTCTGCCTTATCCATACCCCCACATCTAGGACAATTGGGACTCCCAATATAAAACACCTCATCCATACCGGCGTGAAATGCATCTGCTTTAAAAGCTGCTACAACCTCATCGACAAGTGCAAATACGATCTTGTGTACATCGGGGTGCAATGGACAGTAGCTTTTGCAGTATAAACCATCATCGTTCGGCCACTGATACACCTTTGGTAATGTGACCTCCGGAGTTTCGTCAAACTGAGGATACACCTCCAATAATTTCCCTAGATCTTCAGCCCAAGATTGATGGCCTAAAAGGTTAATCTGCGGAATAATTGAAATTCCGTGTTTGGTACATATTTCCACTATTTTATCGACATCCTTTTGTGATAAAGCATCCTTCTCAACAAGTTCAGGATGAGTCTTATATTGGTAGTTGTAATCCACCCGAAGTATCAAGGTATTAATTTCAAGCGGACTCAGCTCCTTGTCTATAAAACTGACAAAGCGATCTACATTTTCTTCTGAGGGCGCTGCAATAGCTAGTCCTCGTAATGGTAATTGCTCCTGAGCAGAGGCAAAAAAGGCTATAAAAAGCAAGATGATGCTATAACGTCGCATATGTTATAATTTAAGTTTTATGTGAACTTTTGAAAGTAAAGCAGCAAAACCAATCATAAGAATGGCCCATGCTAATGAACCACAAATGGCTAAGAGCGCTGACTCTGATTGTTTGTAAAAAAATACATTCAACCCCAATCCCCAAATACTGTAATATATAATATCAGGAGCTAAATACGTCGTCAGTGAGTTTTGTCCGGCAGGTAAAAATAATTTGGTCCAAGCTGACCATTTTAAAACATCAATCACAAGGAATAACATACAAAAAACAAACACACTGATACCGCTGCAGTACATCGCCCAGCTAGGGGTTCCAAGAATTTTAGACACTATAAAATATTGGTGCAAAATCGCTCCCAATATCAGAAAAAACACTCCTATAGGGACAAGAATCCCCATGAGTCTAACCAGGTTATTTTTATATTTTTTCACCACCATTCCAACGACTAATCCACTTAGTACTATAGTAGGTATATTACCATCGAGAAGTACCCCTATATAAGGATCCAAAACATTAAGACCATCTAGACTACCGAGCTGTGATAGTATATTCAAGATCAAAAACAACAGCCATACTATAATCACTCCAACAAACTTACCCCGAGTACACACAAAGGTAGCTGAAGCGGAAAGATACCCCCAGCCAATAAGCCCTAATATCCCCCACCAACTCGTGTGAAGCCATTCAGGATTCTCTGTAGTTCCTGCTTTAAACAATACGACGAGTAAAACCAATGCTACTACCCCTAGTATTCTAAGCAATCTGAATATTCTGGTATTTTTTGAATGTCTGGGATACTGGTTCCAAATCAAAAAGACGCAGCCATAAACCAATAGGGCCCATAATTCTGCAGGCATGCTAGTAAGTTCTGGATTTAAACTTGAAATATTGACCATCAACACTCCGATTAGAAGAAGACTTAAAGTTCGAGTTAGGATATGAACCCATATTTTGAACCCATCATGTCCTTTTTTCTTCCTGGCCGCTATAGCATAAGGAATAGCAAGCCCCACCATGAATAAAAAACCGGGGAAAACCCAGTCTGCAAGGCCCATACCATCATCTGACGCTTGGGTATGTACCAACCACTTTGGGACGCCCGGGCTGTACAAATCGTTCACGAAGAGCATTAGAAAAAGTGTGATACCCCTCATGATATCAATGGACAGTATTCGGCTAGAATTCATAAGAAAAATGAATTGTCAAAACACCAAATAGACTTGATTGAGGGTGCTAGTATATTCGTATCAAAGCGATTACTATTATTTTTGGGAAGGTCAATACTTTTCTCGGACCACTTTGTGGCAGAAAAAAGATTACCTAAGTAGTTATATATCATTTTATGGTTTAATGGTTGGTTAGTTAGGTTCTAAAATACAAACAAATCAGTAGTATTCAAAAAATAGTTTAAGTCACCCCAAGAACAGCACTTAAGATTAGAAAGGATACCCAAAGGCAAAATTGAGAATCGGCTTACTCAGATCAAAATTATAGCGATCCTCATAAGGCTTGTGAATAGGAGCAGCCAAATCAAATCGAATCACAAAACCTTGGACATCCACACGCAGTCCGGCACCTACTCCAACTCCCAATTCTTTCATAAACCCGGAGGATATTTCTCCTCCCACAAGTGCTGGGTTACTTTTTATCAACCATACATTTCCGGCATCAGCAAACAGAGCGCCTCGAACAAATGACATGATGGGAAAGCGATACTCCAAATTTGCCTCTAATCGTATGTCACCGGTTTGATCGATATAAGAGGCGGTATTTAGTTCTCTATTGTCTGCATCGGGCTGATAGGTCCCTGGTCCAAGTGAACGGATTCTAAAAGCTCTGACACTAAAAGGACCTCCCGCATAGTATTGCTTCGAATACGGCATACTGATAGAATTCCCATAAGCATATCCAATACCACCAAACAGTCTGGCAACCAGAGCCTGATTCGCATCAAATCGGTATTGAACTCTAAAGTCAACATCGGTTCGAATAAATTGTGCGTATTCCATCCCCAGTATTTTCTCTGCCCCATTCTCACCGGCATCACCACTAAATAGACTTAAAGCATTCCCGGCCATCTCAAAATTGGCAGCGAAATAAATGGGAGCTTTCTTCTCGAGATCATTCACCTCATTGTATACGAATCCATAGTTTAATCCGGCTATAAATTTTTGTTCAAAGCTGTTTCTCAAATAAGGATTACTTGCTAGCAGCTCTTCAAAGGCCTGCGAGGTATTGGAGAGACTACTGTAATTAAAACCTATAGGTACCAGCTCGTGGTAGACGTATTTGTTGGCATTCCACGTATAGCCAAAGCCTGCAAGAAGCGAAATCGAACGGTATAGGTCTTGACGGTTTAAGTATTCAATTGCTGTAGAAATCCTCGTCTTTGGAACCTCGTAATCAAAACCAAAATCCAACTTAAAAGGGAATAATATTCTTGGGAATATCAAATCAGTCTTTAAACCTAATTGTAAGCTACGCGAACTAGAGCCTTCCCCCTCTCCACCAATTTGTTGCTCAAAACCAAAACGAGCTGTTGTACTGAGGATCTCACCTCCTCTAAACAGATTTCTGTTGGTATAGGTCAAGGCCAAGGCAGGTCCCACAAAGTTATTGGATTTAGAGTTTGCTTGCAGCTCAGCCCTTAGGGCATGTTTATTTAAAGGGGATAAGAAAATTGAAGCATTTAATAAGGCAACGCTATCACCTTCTATGGGTGCTTTAATTTCGTCATAGCGGATGGATGCATACTTATAAACCCCTATTTTAGAGAGTCGGTTAGTAGTGTACTTAGAGGTAGTCGGATTGTAATATTGATCCTTCTCAAATAAAATAAACGGCGCCAGTCGATCAGGCCTAAAGAAATCGTCATGCTGTATATAAGTAATACCTTGGTATTGTATGGTATCGGCAACTTCCGATTTGGTATCTACAGAATAGTTTGCATGTACCTTTATAAGGTTTAGTTTGTAAGGGATTTTGGAGGCATATGGTGTTTCATCCTTGAGCTTTAGATAGAGGTCTAACTTTTTTCCTTTATATTGATTGGTGTCCGCCTGAAAAAGCAAGAAATCATCATTGAAATTATAGAAGCCCTTAGCTTTCATATAGCTATCAATTCGCTCTCGTTCACTTTTAAACAAATCCAAATCAAACCGTTCCCCTGTAGAAATCAAACTCTCGGATAAGGATGTGTCTATATGCTGATATACTATGGTAGAATCCTGTAATAAATTATAAGAAGCAATGCGATACGGCTCGTTAACTTGGACCTTGTAATCTACAGATGCTGTATGCTTATTCTTTGTCAAGCTGCTACTGATAACATTCCTATAAAACCCTCTATTTTCCAGACGATTATCAATGAGTTCTTCTGTCTTTTGAGTATTGACATCTGATACGTAAACTGGCTTCTCTCCTATTTTCTTGTTGAAGAATTTATTGATAAAACCGGCATTCTCACGTTGTGCCCTATAATGTGACCTGAGCCCTAATCGCATTCCTAAAAATTTAGAATTTGGAATAGGTCTTAAAAGTTCCTCTAGCTCATCATTAATAAAACCGGGAAGTTTTAAACTATCGTTTTTAGTACCTAGTTCAATTTCAGCACCAGTATACAAATATTCATCTTCAGGAATATATTTTCGAACACCACATGAGTGAAGACATACCATCAAAAGCAACCCTATGAGTGGTTTGTAATTTTTCAATGTTTTATCTGTTTTTTGCTTCATCTTCACTTGTATCCATTAAAGGTCCCTCCTTGGGATCCGATTCTGTATTTATAGTATCCTCTTGCTTTCCCGTATTGGGTTTCGTCTCCTTATCCTCTTTGAATTCTTCTCTCATTTTACGTTCCCATAATTCCTTAAACTTATTGAATTCTTTACTAAAAATAAGTGAAATTCCGGTCACGATAAGCTCGCCGTCCACCACGCTCTCAAATTGATTTTTACGATAACCTCTCAGACGATAGCGACCATCCTTGGTAATTAAATATTCTAGGGCTACGTTCCCGATCACAGGAGCATTTCGACCTTCGGCACTACTGCTACCTTGAATATCTACCTCGCTTCCAACTTGAATCACAAGGCGATTGTCAAAAAGGCTTTTAGAGGCATTGATATCGAGTTCAGTGCGTTCTTGCGGGGTTTCAGATTGATAATCAGTATAACTATCCAATCCAAAATTTAAAGCGACGCCTGTATTCCCCATTAGCTTATTTGAGAAACTGTTCAACTGGTCGGACAACACATTATTGACGTTGTCACGAGCAATTGAAGCTGGTCCTCCTGCACTACCATCACTTCCGGAACTGGGAAAGAACCTATTGAGTACAAGTAACGAAAACACCTGCTTGTTTAATTCTTCTTCTTGATTGTTGAGTTGTTGAACATAACCATAAACATTCCCACCTAAAGCCCCTTGACTTTCCTCTGGCATATCGAGCTGAAATGATAATTCTGGAGCTAAGAGTTCCCCATCGACGTTCAAATACACCATAAACGGGAGTTCCTGACGATAGGATCGCATCACCTCTTCACTCACTCCGACAGTTTGAGTTGCCATAAGTGCAGCGGCCGAGGTCTGCACCTTATAGATTGCCTGAAGATCCAACTGTGCCTCCAAGGGATCTCCGTTCCAAGTTAGTCGACTTCCTTTAGCGATATCAAATCTTCGCTTTACAATATTGTACAAACTGGCCTCGTAATGGCCATCTTCTACCTCGTACTGCCCTGAGAAATTCATTCTTCCGTTAGGTGTCATCATAAAAGAAAACTCACCCATTCCGGTCACCTCTAAATTATCTCCACTGCGTTTATCCATGATGATTTTAAGGGTGGAGTTTTTATCAACTTTTAAGGCAACATCCAAATCGAAGCCCTCCATAAACTTAACCGCTTGTGATTCGGATTGATTTGCAGTTAGTATATCATTAGTGTTGGATTTATTTACAAACACAACAACACCTTCTCTTTGATTGATATCCAGTTCGGACTCCGGAACAACCATGGTAAAGCTGGAGCCCTCATCAATTCTCAAGCTTCCCCTAACCACTGGAATTTCTACATCACCCTTAATGGTGAGATCAGTACTTAAACTCACATCTCCATAGAAGAGCTCATTTTCTTCTACCGTAGAGTGAAGGACATTAAAATGATCCGCTGTCATCACTAGATCAAAACTCGGTTTACTAAGTTGTTCTGTTCTTATACCTCCATCAAGGGTAAAAGCACTTCCCTGTACATCAGTAAACTTAATCGTATTGAAGTAAAAACCATCATTGTCAAAGCTCACCACTTCATTTTCAAGTTTAAACTCAGTACCAAGAGTTGTTGGAGTTAGGCTTAGCTGATGAAAATCAAATTCTCCTTTATAGATCGGATTCGAAGCCATCCCCGAAATACTGGCATGTCCACTGATATAACCATCCGCCTTAGAGATCGCTTCTTTCGCAAGAACCTCCACCGCTTCCATTTGTATCTCATTGATATCAATTGCGAAGTCCAATTCGCCATCATTTTGCATTGCTAAATAATCACCCCTCATATCAAAATCCACATAACCGTCCTTTAAGGAAAGGTCGAGGGTATACTTGTTGGCTTGACTCGCTAAGGCTTTCATGGACAAGGTACCTAGTGGGAGCTGCATAGCCTCAAATTCCTTAATATTCAAATCAGCCTGAATTCCTGTTTTAGTGAAAACGTGATCTACTTCAAGATGTCCATTTAAGACACCCTTAACCAGTGATTCACTTGGATTCAAAAGATTCATCACGGTGGCCAAATCAAAATTCTCAAAAAGCAACCGCAGAGAGACCTCTCCTTGTGGGGTATCCTTGTTTTCCAAGGTAATATGTTGCTTTCCGTGATTGAGATCAAAATCACGAACACCTATATAATCTGTTGTATACATAATTTCATTGGACGATGCAATAAACCACGGTTCCTTGTTGAGAATAAGCCCTTGTGGTCGAATCTTTAAATGTATACTGTCATTTTTAAATACAACATCTGAATGTACATCCACAACCGCTGTCAGGGAATCCAAACTTTGAAAGTGCACAGCGAGATTGTGATTTTTATAGACCGCCTTTAGACCCGTGTTTCCCATGGCAATCGGTCCGGCATTGACTGCACGCCAATCAAGCCCCAGATCCATCACTTGGGCAGCTCCTTTGACATCTAACTTTAAACTGTCAATTTCATTATCCTGGTAATTTAAATGCGGTATATCCACATGTGCTGAAAGCGTTTGCTTGCTTTGATCAAAATCCAGCACCAAACTAATGGTATCCATAGACTTCAGTCCCGGTAGCAATACTTTATTGAGCAGTGGACCATTTTTTACATGCAATCGCAGATCGACCAAGGCATTTTTACCTACTAAGGAAGAATCCACAACAATGGAGTCCGAGGCATAACCCATGAGGTAGTCTTCTATGGCGCGCCTAAGCAGTTGTGGATTGACATTGGAGTTCAATTTCCCTTTTATGATGTCATGATTAATTTTAAAACTAGTTTGATTTTCAGATACTCCGGCACTTAGTTCCAACACCCCAATATCATAGGTGCTGTTTTGAGCGATAACCACCCCATCTTCCAAACGACTCTCCAGTGTAAAGTCCTCTAAACTCCCTTGAAATTTTGCACTCAGGTTAAAAGCAGTTCTTATGTCCTTATTAGTAAGCCCAAGTTTATAGAGATTGGCGCCTTCTACATCCATAACCAAGTCGGCAATAGAATTCACAGAGTCCAATTTCACATCGACAGCTGTGTGCATGTCTATATTCTCATCTTTGAAAACCATAGTAACACTACCCTTCCCATTGGTGATTTGGCCAACTAATTTTAAGGGACTAAGATCATAGCCACCATAGCGAAGAGAATCAAAATCAGAAGTCAACGAAGCGGTTAGATCATTTAATGAGCTTCCACCACCCATGCTTTTTATGGAAACACTGACCGGTGTCAACAACGAATCCCCAATGATACGACCGAGATTCAATTCTTGGGTTCGAAGATCTACGGCATATTTGATGGTGTCTGAATTTAAAAAGTTTCCAGCAAAGTATACATCACCCTGGGTAGAGTTCAGATGTAAATCTGCTATGACGCCTTCAAGTCCTCCGGACAAACTCCCTTTTAACTGCAAACTATCGGGTAGTTCCAGTCCCAGCTCCTCTTTGGGGATAAATCGGTAAATAGCATCATTATTAGATTGTATATCCAGATCAGGAATCTCTACTTGCAATTTGTCAGTGTCCAAAACTGAGGTGGCAACTCCGTTTAGGCTAACAAGACTGTTTTGCCATTTCAGTATAAAAGAATCTATGTTTAGACTGTCTAAGCTCCCATTGGAAGTGAGCTTTCCGCTTAGGCGATCAGTACTCAGTGCATTTATATAAGGGTTTTCTAATAGTTCAGGTTGAAAATAACTCAGATCATTTACATCCAATTCGAAAGGGAGGTTTAAAGAAAGTAGCGCTGATTCTGGATTATTTATAAGCGCATCAACAGAAGTATATCCAATGCTAGCATCTCCTGTGACTCTTGTGTTTGAAGTCGAAAATTCAAATCCAGATAAGGTGGCGGACTCCTTTTCAACCACCAGATCAAAGGCTATGTTTTTTAACCAAAAACGCTTAGCATCCCTAAAAGTAAAATTCTCAAGATGAGCCCTCAGTTCCTTTGGTGCGTAGTGCAAATGGTCAGCATTTAGGGTTAAGGCTTCTATCTGAAGATCGGAAGCGTTGAAATTTTGATGTGGTGCTACCATACTATCCCTATAGTAGACCTTGTTATTGACAAGTGAGATTTCTTCTACGTCCACCTGATAATTAGGCCATACCAATGGAACTTCTGCATTTTGAATAACCGTATCTTGAACTACCTCAGCAGAAGAAAGATTTGTATAGGTGATATTTGTATTCTCCAAGGCAAAGGAATTCAAGGCTATCTTAGCCTCTGGGAGATTGAAATCCCCATCTTTTAAGGATGAATTACCTAACTCCAAATCAAGTGAAACCTTCTCCAAAGGCAAGTCGTAATTGAATTTGATATTATTAAGATAAAGCTCTTGTATCCTTAAGGTCGGAGTTGTTGAATCCTCTTCTGCAGGTTGTGTGCTGGGCGCAGTAGCTTTGTTTTGCTGATAGACCAACTTACTGTCACCCAGTTTCAAGGATTCCACATCAAAGTCCATGTGCTCCAAGTCAAACACATCCATTTCCAGCTGCAAACTTCCCAAATCAAGATCCGCCAATATACCCTGTTGTAAATCCTGATAACGCAATTTAATATCACTCAGGGCCAAGGCATCTATCAAGAACACTGTAGCCGAAGTTGTGTCTACTGCGGTGGTATCCTCACTTGCAAAAGCCTCAACGATATAATCAAAGTTAAAAGTACCTTCAGCATCCCTATATACATTAGCACTAAGGCCATCCCAATCAATATTTTTAATATGTATTTTAGTTCCTCGTATCAACGGCATCAAGGCTACAGACAATTGTAAATTCTTAGCATAGACCAAGCTGTCTCCTTTTTGATCTTCCATATACAATCCTTCTAAGGAGAGATCACCTGAAAATGTGAGATACAATTTCTCAATGGAGACCTCTGTTCCAATTTTCTCTTCAATATAAGTAACAGCTTTGGAGACTATGAGGTTCTGACCCCATTTGCTTTGTATGAAAATAATAAGGATTCCAAAAAGCAAAATGAGAACCACAGCTATACGTAGCAGTATGCCTAGCCATTTGGGTTTAGTAATCTTTTTTTTATCTAACATACCACAATGAAACCTTAGAAGGTGGTGGTTCAGGGTACCGACAAATATACGTAGGTAATTGCGGAATCAAAAGGTATACACTATTATCAATGCAATAAAAATCTTGTGAATCGTTTAGTAATAATACTAAAGCAATACCCATGGTATATAACTGACCTAAGATCCTATAAGTTACGCCGCCTTACATAGTATTACTGAATAGCAGATTATAATCAAAGGGAATCCGAACAAATCGAAAACAGGCAATTTTAACAAGTAATTAGGTCAAAAATTACCAATATATCAAAGAGTCAACTTATATTTGAAAAATAACACGCTAAATAACAATCTAAACATGAATAAAGTTTTATTCGCAGGGCTATTCTTAGCCATGTCATGTAATAGTGCGCAGCACAATGACAGCACTACAAGCAGCGATGTAGCCCAAAAAGAGGTAGCTACTAAAGAACAAAGGGTTGCATACGCAGAAACCATCACCGAAGAGGATTTAAAAAAACATCTCTACATTTATGCTTCCGATGAATTTGAAGGAAGGAACACCGGTGAACCTGGGCAAAAGAAAGCAGTTGAATATATCAAAAATCACTACCAGGATATAGATGTTGCTGCAGCACAAGGGGGCGAAAATTATTTTCAAGATGTCCCTTTAGAAATCAGTGGAATCCCTACTGGATCTATCACTATCGCAGACACTGATTACACCTTAGGAGAAGGGATCATCACCTTTTCTACGATACCAAACCAATCTTATGATGTAGTCTATGCAGGCTTTGGTATCGAGACTGACGGATATTCAGATTACAAGGATATTGATGTCAAAGGAAAATATGTCCTCATCAAAATTGGAGAGCCAAAAGATGCTAACGGAAACTATATCCTTAGCGGAGATGATCAAGCCGGGGTTTGGTCCAACTGGAGAGAAACCCTAAGTCAACGCGTTGATATCGCTACGGACAAAGGTGCTGAAGGAATTATCTATTACGATGATCAGTACTACAACCGTTCAAAACGCAGATATGATTATTTCATCCAATCAAAAAGTGGTGGAAATATGGCGCTAAAGAGCGACGAGAAAAAACTCCCTTATATATTCGTCAATAAAGATGTTGCAACCAGTATCTATCCTGAGATCGACAGCAATAACACTGCAAAAGATTTAGAAGAGCAAATCACCTTAAATGTTAAGAGCGTTACTAAGGATGTAGATTCTGAGAATGTAGTTGCTATTATCAAAGGAAAAAGCAAACCTAATGAATATGTTGTCATTTCATCTCACCTTGATCACGTAGGTGTAGATCCAAGCGGAGATGTGTTCAACGGTGCTGATGATGACGGTAGTGGTACCGTAGCCATGTTAGAAATAGCTGAAGCATTTAAAAAAGCAGCAGCAGATGGTAATGGTCCTGAAAGATCTATTGTATTCTTACACGTAACTGCCGAAGAAAAAGGACTTTTTGGTTCTCAGTATTACACGGATAATCCAATTTTCCCATTGGCTAACACGGTAGCTGACCTTAACATCGATATGATCGGTAGAATAGATCCTGAAAGAGAGGGAGACAGAAACTACATCTACCTTATTGGATCTGATAAACTCAGTACAGAATTACATAACATTTCTGAAGCTGTAAATAAAGAGTTTACGCAAATAGAATTAGATTACACTTATAATGATGAAAACGATCCAAACCGTTTCTATTATAGAAGTGACCATTACAACTTTGCAAAACACAATATTCCAATTATATTTTACTTTAACGGTACTCACGAGGACTATCACAAGGTTACTGACACTCCAGACAAGATCAACTACGATCTTTTGAGAAACAGAGCGAGATTGGTTTTCCATACCGCTTGGGAAGTTGCTAACAGACCAGATCGAATTGTAGTAGACAAAGCTACTCCACAAGAGTAAAGAAGGTTAAAAGATAGAATACTGATTAATTGATTAAAGTGCTTTTTCCAGCAATAGAAGAAGCACTTTTTTTATGCCTCAATTTTAAACTTTCCTTAAAGCAATGGACTTGGTAAAAATGAAAGTAATCAGATCGATCTTAAAATAGGAACAAAAACTAATGCAAAGGCAACGAAGTTAGAAGTGGGGTCTGGTGTATAATTAGAAAAAGCTCCTTAAAAAAGGAGCTTTTAGAAGCATTTGGGTGGAAGACCGGGTTCGAACCGGCGACCTCTGGAACCACAATCCAGCGCTCTAACCAACTGAGCTACAACCACCGTATAATTGCGGATGCAAATGTAAATTAATTTACCTCATTTGCAAAGAAAATTATCAACTTTTTTAGATCACATCACCTAACTCATTCACTCCCAACAATCGTTCTACAGTAAACCCTTCAGCGTGACTCACTCCAATGAGCCTTCCAAGATCTTTTGCCCTGTAATCAACACTGTCAAAAAAGTTCTTACTCGTTATTGGCGTTTCAGGTTCTTCGCTGTTTGGATCATAGAATTGCGAAGAATATGCCTTGATAGCTTCAATCTTTTTATCGATAAATCCGCTGACATCCACCACAAAATCAGGAGTCAAATTCTGCCATTGGATATAGTGATATACCTGTTTAGGTCTCCATTGATTCTGAGACGCACCTTGATGGGTAGTCTGAACCTTTATCAGGCCACTCAAAAAGCAGGCGTCACTGACAAGCTTACTCCCTTTTCCATGATCGATATGTCGATCCTCAACAGCATTACACAACACAATTTCCGGTTGGTACTTGCGTATCATTTCAATAATTTTCAATTGATGTTCCCTATCGTTGACAAAAAAGCCATCAGCAAAGCCTAAATTTTCCCGAGCAGTCACACCAAGTATTTTGGCTGATCGCTCTGCTTCGGTTGCTCTAATGGCCGCTGATCCTCTGGTACCCAACTCACCTCTGGTCAAATCGACAATACCCACTGACTTTCCCAGTGAAATTTCTTTGGCTATGGTTGCACCACATCCCAACTCCACATCGTCAGGATGTGCTCCAAATGCCAGAATATCTAATTTCATTAAAGTGTGCTTTTAAAGTGTCATGTATCGCAATACATTTAATTTATGCTTTTAGTTGTTGAGCTCTTACCTTTGCAACAGCCTGTTCAAAATCAGCAATCAAATCTTTCCTATCTTCAATTCCTACTGAGAATCTTAAAACACGATCACTAATCCCCTGAGCTTCTCTTTCCTCTGCTGTCAATAAGGCGTGTGAGGTTTGAGCTGGCGATAGTATCGTACTCTCAACACCTGCTAAGCTCATTGCAGGTTTTATAATTTGTAATGCATCCAAGAACCTGGAAACGTCGATATCCTCCTTTAATTCAAAGGACATCATACCTCCGTAACCCCTCATCTGCTTTTTAGCAATGGCGTGATCTGGATGTGACGAAAGTCCTGGATAAAACACCTTTGAAATCGCCTGGTTTTTGCTGAAGTATTTCGCAAGCTTTTTAGCGTTTCGATTCTGAGCTTTAACACGAACTCCCAACGTCTTAATACTACGTTCTAGTAGCCATACCGTATAATCACTCAAGGTACCACCTAGGTTTTTAGCTAAGGAATGTATTTGTTGTATATGAGCCTCGCTACCGCATACGGCACCTGCAAGTATATCACTGTGTCCACCTAAATATTTGGTAGCACTGTGAATAACGATATCAACACCAAGTTTAATTGGATTCTGATTTACAGGAGAAGCGAACGTATTGTCAATCATCGACAAGACTCCTTTTGACTTTGCCATCTCGGCTATGGCTTGAATGTCCAACACGGATAATAAAGGATTCGAAGGAGATTCCAAATAGACAACCTTGGTATTAAACTCTAAGGCTCTTTCAAAATCATCGACATTTTTTCCCTGAGCAAAACTATATTGGATTCCAAAACGCTTGAACTCCTCTACTATAAAGTTATGCGTTCCTCCATAAAGCTCCTTTTGAAGCACGACGTGATCACCAGATTTCAGAAATGCAAGTACGGCGGTGCTAATGGCGGCCATACCGCTCCCAAAAATAAGTGCTGATTCCGCAAACTCCAAGGCTGCTAATTTCTTAGCTAATGCTTGTTGGTTTGGTGTGTTAAAATACCTTGGATAGCGTTTTTCATCCACATGCTCAAAAGGATAGGCGGTTGAGGGAAACAGAGGAGAAATTGCTCCTCCAAATTGTTTGTCCTCAAGTTCACCTGCGTGTACACATGTAGTATTGAGTTTAAAGTTTTCCGTTTTCATTAGTTTTTTTTACTTAAAGTTCAAAGTTAAAGCTTTTGTCTTTAAATAAATATCCAACTTACAAGAACATCTGTTATATTATTCCACTATCAATCAATATTTTTCTTCGAATACATTTTCTTAAAGCGCCAGTAACTAATAGCCCCAATTATAAATACAAAGGCTACTGAATAATATACCGAATTTGGTGTAATCACCTTGTCTCCACTCGCATATGAATGTAGCCCAACCAGGTAGAAGTTTACTCCGAAATACGTCATCATAATACTTGCAAAAGCAATAACACTGGCAAAACTAAATGCCCACTTACTTCTTAGTCCGGGCACAAGACGCATATGGATTACAAAGGCATAAACCATGATACTAACCAGCGCCCAAGTCTCTTTAGGATCCCATCCCCAATAACGTCCCCAACTTTCATTAGCCCATTGTCCACCAAGGAAATTTCCTATTGTTAACATCACTAAACCAACCGTCAAGGCCATTTCGTTGATAATAATAAGCTCTTGGACATTAATAGCCATGCGTTTCTTATTTTTCTCAGTGGTGAAAATCATTAGGAACAGGGTAACCAATCCTAAGATCATTCCAAGAGTGAAAGGACCATAACTTCCCACAATTACCGAAACGTGGATCATTAACCAATAACTATCCAAAACCGGCTGTAAATTTGCGATTGCCGGATCGATCCAGTTTAAGTGTGCACCAAACAGTATAATTGCGGTTACAAAGGCTGTTGAAGCCACTGTTAAATCACTTTTACGTCCAAATATTAACCCTAAAGCAGCAGTACTCCAACCTACAAACAAAATACTTTCATAGGCATCACTCCATGGCGCGTGTCCACTGATATACCAGCGTGCAATCAAACCTGCAGTGTGTAGCAAGAAACAAACCAAGAGTGCTACTTTACCTACCTTAACAATGGTTTCATAAATGGAGTTGTTCTTGAATATTTGTAAGATTATGACCGTAAACAATACGATTCCGACAAGGAGATACCACACTAGAAGCTCTTCAAATATGTTGTATTTATTATACTTCAGTTCAATATCAATTTTACGATCAGAAGGCATAACCTCTCCACCGTAGTTTCTTTGGTTTTGCTTGAAAGCATCGAGTAACTTATCCGCTTGATCGTAGTTTCCTGTGCGTTTAGCATTCTCTAAAGTCATTAAATAAAACGATAATGACTTATTGATGAAGTTTGCATAAAGACTATCCTTCACATGGAACTCCCCTTTATGGTAGTCGGTAAGGGAAATCCACTTGTTATTTTCATCTTCAGGCAAGGGGAAAATTCGTAAGATGTTCCCTCCTAAGGCCTGATTTAAAAGTCCTAGTTTTAAATCAAAATTTTTAAAATCCTTCTGAAATTGATTAGGAGTATTTGTGCTATAGGCCTCCTCTAAATATGGGCCTAATTTATAGTCAAGACCTTCGAAAAAGTCGACGGCCTTCAAGTATTCTTGACCCTCTGCTGCGTTAACAATTTTACGAATACTATCATTCTTCTTTGTAATATAGACAAACTCCACATTATACCACAGTGGAGGGTTTTGTAACATGGAGAGCAAAATCTGATTTTCATCCATTCCCATAAATGTTTCAGAACCATGTATTTTACGCATAAGTTCAGAAGCAAAGGTATTTACAGGCTTCATCCTTCCCTCGTAATCCTGAATCACCAAGGCTCCAAATTTGGCAGCGTGTTCTTTACTGACCACAGTGGTTTTCAAAATAGAATCCACCTCATGTTTGGTAGGAGCTCTATGCAGATGTGAATTATCAACTGCCTCTACTTCCTCTTGTTGCACATGGGCATGTTCGTGCTCATCTTTGTTTGGCTCATTTTCATAAACCTGAGCCCACGTATTTCCTACAAGAAACAGCACAAGAATTGCAGTCATTCCCGCTTTCTTAGCCTTAACTTTTTTAAGCATCTTTCCTAATTTTCTAAATCTCGTATTACCAACAAACATAATAGCGATAAGACCTATGTACAACAATGTATATCCAAGATAGGTAATCCAAGTTCCCCACCAATCGTGATTTACAGACAGTATGGTTCCTTTTTCATCTGGATTAAAACTCGCTTGGAAAAAGCGATGTCCGCCATGATCAAGCACGTGGTTCATATAAATATCAAAGTCAAAGGTGCGTTCATCATTAACAGTAATCCTACTCATATAAGAGGAATACCCTTTTTCTGTACCAGGATACTTCTCTGCTATAAAGTCGTTTAGGGTAATACTAAATGGCAATTCTACTTTAATAGAGCCAAAACTTAAGTGGAAATCTAAACCACCAACACTAATGGATTCCGGTTTACTGATAATTCCACTTCCCCCTAATAGACGTACTTGCTTGGTTTCACCATTGGTGGTTACATCCAAAATCAAAGCATCAGCTTGATTCGGCATTTTTTCTTCTGTTTCGACGATTCCGTAGTATCCGTTTACTACAGGATCTGGAAGAACAAATTGCATTCCTGCCATGGAGTATAATGAACGATACATAAGTGGCTGTACACTATCCTTTGTCACCTCTCCTTGAAACTGATCAGCCATTCGCAAATAAGTGCCTTCAAATGGCGGTTCAATAGTACTTAAGGAATCTGTAACGGTTATATTGATTGCCCCTGGGGTGTGCTTGTTTAAAGCAAATAAGATATTGTGAATATTAGTAACTTCTCCTTCTTTAAGGTAATGATCGTGTCGATCTCCTCCTCCGGCTTCAACGATCTTGAGGTGAGTTTCCCCATTTTCATCTTCAATTAGGCCTTCTTCAGCACCTTGTATGAATCCCGCATAGGATATTTTGAAATCCTGTCCATTAAAATCTGACTTCCAAGGCAGGGAAGTTTTACGCCCCATTTTAGAAACCATAATCTCGTCTTCTAACGATTTTCTTTTAGGCTCACCGTCGATTTCACCATCTACAAGTACAGTCACATACTTTTTCTGGGTCAACATATAGTCCACAGTTTGACCTTCTCTTATCGGCATAATGCCTTCATAACCAATATAACGAGTAACCCCTGCACCCACCAGAATTATGATAAATGAAAGGTGAAGCATTAGGACGGGCCAATTTTCTTTTTTAGATAAGTTATAACGTTTAATGTTACCACAGAAGTTGATCACAAAGAATAACATGATCAGTTCGAACCACCAGGTGTTATAAATCCAAATTTTTGAAGTTTCTGTATTGTACCAACTTTCAATAAAGGTACCCATGGCCAAGGCTACTGCAAATACTACAAACAAGATGGCCATTAATCGCGTAGAGAATAGTACTTTCTTAAGGGAGTCTAACATTAGATATGCTGATTTTACCAATTGATTTTCCGATGGCAAAAATAAGGTCTTTTTAGGAGTTTAAACGTTAAATATTCGTTTAATTACATTGGACTTGTGGGGAATCCGACAAAAGTACCCGAAATAGGATCGAGGTAGTTGTAATCCACCAATAATCCAAAATAAAATTCAGGAAATCTAGTCCGTTTAGCTAACCTAAACAAATTTTAAAAGCAGTACAATTTGGCCAAGGTGGTAGGCATCATGTTGTAATATTCCGTGGATATGTTTGTAGTAATCCATCATGTTTGGCCTATACTGTTTCGCTAAATCTTCTTCTTTCACGTTTTCCAGATAAGACATCCAATCTTGTTGGCTTTGTCCTAAGACTTTTACGGTTTTTACCCAAGCATCTTCAGAGGTATCTTCAACCTCTTGAAAATAATTGTTTTCTGGGCTTACCAATTCATCACCATTCACGCGCCTCAAGACATTCTCCCTCCAGCTGATCATGTGATTGACAATCTCCCATATAGTATTACAATTTTTAAGCGGTCTTGACGACGCCATTTCCGCATCAATTTTACAAAGGTTTGCAACAATGGTCACATCCAACCATGGATTGCCATCAAACAAATCTTCAAATAAACTACGAATTCGCATCCCTTCACTTCCTTCCATAAAAATCGATTGAGATGGTTTTAATTTACATGTTTACCTGTGAATAATATACTGTTTTGCCACTATTTAGCACGCTCCTACTCACAGTCCCAACGAAAGTTCGCTACCTGATATCCTAAGGTAGGCCTGTAATTATAATGCCACCATTCAGAAGTAATGGCACCAAAACCAAAGGCCTCCATTCCAGATTTCAAGAGTTTTCTGTTGTCCAAGACCTCAATAGGTAGATCCTGATAGGCATGTCTAGCTTTCCTTCCAAAAAAGTCAAAGGTCGTTCCCATATCGAGTTGCTCACCATCCAAGGTGGTCAAGGTAATATCTACTGCTCCTCCTTTATTGTGGATAGAACCTTTAGCAGGATTTGCAACGTAGGTGGCATTGGGAACAATCTTCCACATTTTCTTTTGCACATCATGAGGTCGGTAACAATCAAAGAACTTAATGCGATATCCTTGCTCCATAAAAGCTTTGTTCGCCTTAAGTAATGCCTTTGCCGTAACGGCACGAACGTAGCACTCCCCACATTCATACACCTGAGCTTTTAAAAAGTTATTCTCTGTAGCATAGCGCATATCATAATCAAAATCATCGCTATAATCCGCCAATCGTACGAAGGTGGTATCCGCAAGTGTGTTTAAATCAGGTACTTGTTTTTTCGCCACCTCAGGAACCTTTACAACAGTGTCCACTACTGCGGTAAGGTCTACAGTTTTAAGCTTCGGCTGCTTAATGGATTTCTTTTGTGACGGCTCCTTACAACCTATAAAGAGACCTACTATACTGAGTACTAAAAACAACTTCATATAAAAACTTATTTATCAAATGTAGAAAAAATTTAGGGACTACCTAAAAGCCCGAACGTCAAATCAAAAATTCAGGACCCCTAATTTTAAACATCTATTAAAAGGAAGGCCAAAATTTTCATTATCCTTAAAAATAAGTGATTTACGTAGATTTAATTGAAGTTAATTAGTTTGTAATAAGTATTAATACGTATATTTGATACGTAAATCACTTACTTATGAATAAAATTATTGTTATCGGAAATGGAATGGTCGGGTATAAGTTCTGTGAAAAACTAGTGAGTTCCGAACGAAGTGATGAATTTGATATCACGGTTTTTGGAGAAGAACCAAGGCCGGCATATGACAGAGTTCATTTGAGTGAATATATGAATGAGAAATCTGCGGAGCAGCTTTTACTTGCCTCGACAGAGTGGTATCAAGAGAACAATATCAAATTACATACTTCTTCTTTGGTGTCAGAAATTGATCCGAAGAACAAACAAATTACCACCTATAAAAATGAAGTCTTCCCTTATGACTCACTTATTATTGCAACAGGATCTTCAGCTTTTATCCCGCCTATTGAAGGACTCGATAAAAAAGGCGTTTTTGTTTACAGAACCTTGGAAGATTTGGACGCTATCAAAACCTACGCAAAACACCTCAAAAAGCAAGGACGAAATGACGCTGTTGTCTTAGGTGGCGGCCTACTCGGTTTAGAGGCCGCAAATGCAGCCAAGGCCTTAGGACTAAACACCCATGTCATAGAGTTTGCTTCACGACTAATGCCAAGACAGCTGGATGATACAGCTAGCGCTTTATTGGTTTCAAAAATTCAACATTTAGGTATAGGTGTACTATTAGAAAAATCCACCAAATCCATCCTAGGAGACTCCTCCATAGAAGCTATGGAGTTTAGTGATAACTCCCAATTAAAATCCGATATCTTAATTATTTCTGCAGGAATACGCCCCAGGGATGAGTTGGCTAGAGCTGCCGGAATTACTGTTGGTGATCGCGGAGGAATCCAAGTGAACAACAGAATGCAAACTTCTGAAAAAGATATTTATGCCATAGGAGAAGTTGCGCTCTACAACCAGTCCATTTATGGATTGGTAGCCCCAGGCTATGACATGGCAAAGGTGGCAGTAGCACAACTACTAAAGGACTCGGAGTCCATCATGAACTCAGAAATCGACATGTCCACTCAATTAAAACTCATAGGGACTGAAGTGGGAAGTTTTGGCGATCCTTTTATCTCAGATGATAGTGTGTCTGTGATTACCTATGAAAACAAGTTCAAGGGCATCTACAAACGAATCAATATAAGTAAAGATGGCCAAAAACTATTCGGAGGAATCCTAGTTGGAGACACCTCAGATTACAATGGTCTTTTCCAATTGTACAGCAACCAAATGAAGCTTCCAGAAAATCCAGAAGACCTCATCCTTGGTTCGCGAGGTTCTCAGACTAGCAGCTCAGCTAATGTGCTAGATTTACCGGATACTGCACAGATTTGTTCCTGTGAGAGTGTCAGCAAAGGACAAATATGTGGATTAATTGCTGATGGTAGTTGTAACAGCCTCTCTGATGTGATAAGCGTAACAAAAGCCACAACAGGTTGTGGCGGATGCAAGCCCATGATTAGTGACCTGGTTAATGGCACTTTAAAATCGATTGGAAAAGAAGTAAAGCAAACTATTTGTGAGCACTTTAATTTTAATAGACAAGAACTCTATGACTTGATCAAAATCAATAAGATCACCACATTTGATCAAGCCTTAGACCTTTTTGGTAATGGATATGGATGTGAAACCTGTAAGCCATTATTGGCCTCTCTTTTTTCGAGCATCTATATGGAAACAGCTAACAGACAAGTCGAAATTCAAGATTCTAACGATCGCTTTTTAGCAAATATTCAAAGAAATGGCACCTATTCGGTTGTTCCCCGTGTTGCAGGTGGTGAAATTACCCCAGAAAAACTGATCGTTCTGGGAGAGGTCGCTCAAAAATTTAACCTCTATACCAAAATAACCGGGGGGCAACGTATCGATATGTTCGGAGCTCAATTACATGAGCTACCTCTTATATGGAAGGAACTTATCGAGGCTGGATTTGAAAGTGGACATGCTTATGGCAAATCATTGCGCACCGTAAAAAGTTGTGTAGGTTCTACCTGGTGTCGTTTTGGAATGCACGAAAGCGTGTCCTTTGCCATTGAAATTGAAAATAGGTATAGAGGCCTGAGGTCACCACACAAACTCAAAGGTGGTGTTTCCGGATGTATAAGAGAATGCGCGGAAGCCAGAGGTAAAGATTTCGGACTTATTGCTGTGGAAGGAGGTTGGAATTTATATGTATGTGGTAATGGGGGCGCTAACCCTAAACACGCCGTACTGCTAGCGCAGCAACTGGATGAAAAGACCTGTATTCAATACTTAGACCGCTTTTTGATGTTTTACATTCGTACTGCAGCACCACTGATGCGAACTGCGGCATGGCTTGAGAAATTAGACGGAGGAATAGATTATCTAAAAAAGGTGATTGTAGAGGATTCTCTAGGAATAGTCACAGAACTAGAACATGAAATGCAAGGCTTGGTAAATCGCTACGAGTGTGAATGGAAAGAGGCCATAGAAGATCCAGAAATGAGTAAGCGCTTTAAACATTTTATCAACTCTGACCATAGTGATGACACCCTAACATTTGTACCCTTACGAGACCAGAAGATGCCCAAGGCATGGACCTAATTAAATCGAAAATCAAGCTTAAACTGACCGTGATTTTAAAATAATTTCAAAACCAAAATGATACACTATGGAACAACTGCTCCAACAATACGACACCGTCCCTCAACACAAAGTTATGCATTGGTTTAAAGTGGGAATAGTTTCTGATTTCCCGGAAAACGCAGGCGCTTGTGTGAAGTACAAATTAAGACAAATAGCTGTCTATAATTTTGGACGAGGTAATCAGTGGTATGCCTGTCAAAATCTGTGTCCTCATAAAATGGAAATGGTTCTTTCCAGAGGAATGATTGGCGATCTTAGTGGAATTCCTAAAGTAGCCTGCCCCTTGCACAAAAAAACCTTCTCTCTAGAAAATGGAGAAAGTTTATGTGGAGATCAACTCAAATTAGCCACCTATCCCGTCAAAATTGAAAATGAAAATGTGTATATTGGCTTTGTAGATTAATTACACCAATAAATGAGTCAAGAAAAATTTCATCAAGCCATTCAACAGATCGATCAACTCAATGCACAGGACCCAAATACTGAGCATTATAAGGGCAATGACTATCCGAAAGAATTGTTATATGCCCAGCGTATGAGTGAGGCCCTTGACCGATTTGAACCCCAGGCCAAAGAAAGCCTTAAAATTGCGGCGCGAGCGCAGCATATTGCACGTTGGAAAATTGATCGCCAGGTTTACCCTATGGATCGTGCAGGATACCTAAGATGGCGTACAGATCTCAAAAAAATGCACGCGGAACTCACGGGGTCAATATTAGATAAAGTAGGCTATGACCCAGAGTTCATTAAAGAGGTAGGTGATTTAATCCAAAAAAAATTACTCAAGAAAAACAATGATACTCAAACCCTTGAAGATGTGGTTTGTCTGGTGTTCTTGGACTATTACTTTGTTGATTTTTCTGAAAAACACACCGAAGAAAAACTCATCAGCATTCTTCAGAAAACTTGGGCCAAAATGTCCGAAAAAGGACAAGCAGCTGCCTTAGCTTTGAACCTAAGCACTCCTACTCGTGCTTTGATCGAAAAGGCTTTGTCTTAGAAATAGAAAACGCAATAGCACGAGGTGATGAATGTGGAGACAAAAAAACTGGATCAGACTACTTTTGTTAGATTGGAAAGACTATTCTTGATCACCATTACTTGCATTGGCATTTGTTTTTTCGTTGGTTATGGCATGGTCAACACTCAGTTAGAGGATCAGGAGAATAACACCGCCTTACTCAACACGACTTTAAAGCAACGGATACTGAGTCAGAAAATAAGTAAAGCGCTGGTCACGACTCCATATAAAACACCAGAAAAAGTAACTAAGGTAGAATTAAGCACCGCTTTAACGCAATGGAAGGGTGTTCACACTTCCTTAATTCACAAATTACAAGATTTAAAAACCCAAGACAGGGAGTTTATCCCAGCATTAGATGAATCTTTCAAAGACTACTATACGGCTGTCAAATCAACTATTGAACAACTTAAGACACCAAGCCAAACTTCTGCAATTCAAACCGAGGTAGAAGGTGTTTTAAAACTAGAAAATAAGTATTTAGGCGAGCTCGACCCGCTTATCAAACTTTACCAAGATCGTATTGAGCAAAATATACAAAGCCTTCAAACCCTTCTGATAGTCCTACTAGCCCTTGGGGTTGTGATGCTTTTAGTTGGCTTTTTCATCATTCTAAGACCAGCAGCAAAATACAGTAGTAAAATCATTAAGGAACTATTATCATCAGAGAGGACTGCTCAAGAGAAAGCGCGAAGTTCTGATATTCTCAGTCAAGAAAAACAACACTCAGTCAATCAGTTACAGACGCTTAATTCCGTAATGGAGCAAAGTTTGCTATATGCTAGAATTGACCCACAAGGATATATCATCAGCGCGGGAAGTAAATTCTCAAGGTTTTTTAATTATAATCCTAATGATACTGAAATTCAATTTTCAGAACTTATAGCCAAAGAAGAAAGGGATCAAGAGTATTTTAACAACATCCTAAGCACCCACAAAAATACAGGTTGGCAGGGAGAGATCCAGGGAAGCAATCCAAAAGGAGAACCGTGTTGGTTCGAGATATCCATCAATCCCTACCATGGAGAAAATAACGACGAGGCTTTGCTTGTAATTTGTTTTGATATTACTCAACGAAAAAAGGCCGAAATGCGGATTAGCCAACTCACCAAAGAACACTTTGAGTTGGAGATGAATCGACAAAAGGAGCTTTCATCCAAAATTATAGAAAATCAAGAACAGGAACAGGACCGGATTGCGAAAGATATACACGATGGTATTGGACAAATGCTAACAGGCCTGAAATTTACCATAGAGAGTGTTCAACCTAACAATATTGAAGCCACAGCGGAGAAAGTCGAACAATTAAAAAACTTGACCTCCGAAATCATCACAGGGGTGCGCAGTGCAACCTTTAACCTGTCACCGCCGGAACTTGCCGACTACGGTATCGCCGCCTCTCTTTCCAAGTTAAGTCAAGAGCTCTCCAAATTTACAGGTAAAGAAATTATCACCACAAACAAAACAGACTTTAATTTACGGCTCGAACCCTTGGTCGAAATCAACATCTACAGAATCGTTCAAGAGGCCGTTAACAACGCTATTAAATACGCAGAATCTTCCCAGATCATAATCAGCATATCTCATAGTGAAGATATGCTAAGTATTGTCATCGACGACAACGGAAAAGGCTTTGATCCGCAGGATGCCCAAACTCAAGATACACACCAAGGCATGGGAATCACCTTTATGAAAGAACGCATTGCATACATCAATGGGCGTTTATACATCTCCTCTAGTGAAAAAGTTGGTACTCGAGTGACTTTAAACATTCCTGTGTAGGTCCATTGCGTCAAAGTACGTATTTTACACTACTTTTGTACTTAGAAACAGATATGATGGGAAAAATCAAACTAATCCTTGTAGATGATCATCCACTAGTTATCACTGGAATCAAAGCCATGTTGGAAGATTCTACTGAATTTGAAATTATCGGTGATGCTAATGATGGTGAACAGGCGTTAGCATTAGTGAAAAACATTGTACCAGATCTATTGGTGCTCGACATTCGAATGCCAAAGCTTACAGGAATTGAAGTTGTTCAAAAATTAAAAGCCCAGGGCTCATCAATAAAAACTTTACTACTCTCCATGCATGATTCAGAAGAATATGTCCTGAATTCAATTAAGGCTGGTGCAGACGGCTACCTACTTAAAGGGGCTACTAAAGAAGAAATAATTAAAGCCTTTCGCATTATTGCAAACGGGGGGAAATTCTTTACCGGAGAGGTTTCCTCAAGTATTATCAGTACTATTATGCATCAAAAACCATTGCAGCCAAAGAACGATTTTAATTTGACCAAGCGCGAATTGCAAATTTTAAACCTGGTATTACAAGGAATGAGCAATCAAGAAATAGCTGATGGATTAGAAATCAGTAAGCGTACTGCCGAAGTGCATCGTTTTAATCTGATGAAAAAAATGGATGTTAAGAATCCTGTGGAACTCGCCAACAAAGCACGTGAGTATCAATTGGCCTAAGGGCTATTCTGAAATTGTGAATTTCTACCCCCTAAATTTTCCGGAAACGCATTTCAAAACGCTGCTGTTTCTAATTTGATAATTCTTCTGAAATAAGCAGTTCTCATTTTTATAAATTAAGTATTTCTACTTAATTTTAATCCAGAAACACGAGTTAGACTGAATATGAATCACAATCAAATTGAGCGCTGATTCGAGCGTGAATATGACTGTTGCAATCCTAGGACACTTTTAGGTTTTGCACCACGCTATGCTTCCGTAGCATTCAATTTATGATTGAGAGGTCTTGTTCAACTGAATTCGAAAAATACAAGCGATCCAACAGCCTAATATCATCAAAATCAAGGGGGTAAATTTAAGAATATCAAAACTACTACCCTCCTAAATTAGGGCATTGGCAAATCGTCATGTGCATGTTCGTATTGTAAAAATATTTATTGAACTTAGTAAAAAATCACACATATGAGAGGGAAAGAAACAGTAAAAACAACGTGTTCCTATTGCGGAGTTGGGTGTGGGATACTTGTCACAAAGGACACTCAAGGCAAGGTCGAAGTTAAAGGAGATCCGGACCATGAGGTTAACCAAGGAATGTTGTGTTCCAAAGGGATGAATTTACATTATGTCGCCAATGATATCTCTGACAGAATCCTCTATCCTGAAATGCGATGGAGTAAATCACATCCGAGAGAACGCGTTGCTTGGGATGAGGCTTTAAAAAGAGCTTCAGCAGTGTTCTCCTCAATGATAAAAAAATATGGACCGGACAGTGTTGGCTTATACATCTCAGGACAGTGTTTAACCGAAGAATACTATATCGCCAATAAATTGACTAAAGGATTTTTAGGCACCAATAACATAGACACCAATTCTAGACTATGCATGAGCTCTAGTGTGGTTGGTTATAAAAACACTTTTGGGGAAGATTCCGTTCCCATATCCTACCAAGATATAGAACTTGCAGATTGTTTTTTACTTGCAGGTGCCAACCCAGCTTGGTGCCATCCTATTCTATTTCGGCGAATCGAAAAGCACAAAGAGCATAATCCGGATGTAAAAATCATCGTGGTTGACCCTAGAAAAACAGATACTGCTAATTTCGCAGATCTCCACCTTCAACTCATACCTGGTACAGATATAGTACTGTATAATGCCATTGGCAGGCGTTTATTAGAGCGTGGACTTATCGACTATGAATTCATCAAAAACCATACAGACAACTATCAAAACTACAGAGAGCAAATACTTTCGGTGAGCTTAAAACAAGCCTCAAGAGTATGTGGAGTACCTGAGAAGGACATCAAAAAGGCTGCGGATATGATCGGTTTGTCAGAAGGATTTATCAGCATGTGGGCCATGGGCCTGAATCAAAGTGTCATTGGGACTGATAAAAATGTCGCGCTGATCAACCTCTCCCTTATTACGGGCCAGATTGGTAAACCAGGGGCTGGACCTTTTTCACTAACAGGGCAACCCAATGCTATGGGCGGCCGTGAAGTCGGTGGTATGGCCAGTTTGCTCGCTGTTCATAAAGAGCTAAGTAACCCTCTACACCGTAAAGAAGTTGCTGACTTTTGGGGCGTCAGTAAGATCTCTGCTAAGCCAGGTTTATCAGCCACCGAAATGTTTGAAGCCCTAGAAAAAGGTGATTTAAAGGCGATCTGGATAATCGGGACTAATCCTCTGGTAAGCATGCCTAATGTACGAAGGGTTGAAAAGGCTTTAGCTAATGCTAAATTCGTCGTGGTACAGGACATTTCTCATAAATCAGACACGACAAAATTTGCCGATTTACTTTTACCAGCTGCCGGTTGGTTAGAAAAACAAGGAACCATGACCAATTCTGAGCGAAGAATTAGTTATTTACCTAAGGTCATCCAAGCGCCCGCAGAAGCACGGCCCGATGTAGAGATTCTTTGCGAATTCGCCGCTCATATGGGCTTTAGAGGATTCAACTATCAATCCAGTGAGGAGATTTACAGAGAATACTGTAAGATGACCAAAAACACGAATATCGATATTTCCGGGCTAAGTTACGATCGACTTAAAACCCAGGGGAATATGCAATGGCCGGTTCCCAGCTTTGCACACCCCGGTACACCAAGACTATTTGTGGACCATAAGTTTTTCACCCCGAATCAAAAGGCTAAATTCAATGTTCCATACAGTGTCAATAACGCCTCTATACCTACCAGCGCTGAATACCCTCTAATTCTGACCACCGGACGTATTAGAGATCAGTGGCACAGCATGACCCGAACTGGAAAGGTGGCGCGGTTACATACGCATTATGCCCAACCCAAAATTGAGATTCATCCTGTGGATGCCTATATCCATCACATCAAGCATGGGGATATTTGTGAGGTAAAAAGTAGAAACGGTAACATACGTCTAAAAGTTAAGATTACCGATGCGGTACGCGAAGGTGTTTTGTTTGTGCCCATGCACTGGGGGAAAATATTACAAAGTGATCTCGGCAGAGTAAACAACCTTACCAACACCATTGTCGATCCTCAATCCAAAGAACCTGATTTTAAATTTACTGCGGTTTCAATATCAAAGTATGTAAAGCCTGTAGAAAAAATCTTAGTTATTGGTGCAGGTGCTGCAGCGTTTCGGTTTATTCAGAATTTCAGGGACCTAAACTCCACGGACGAAATTGAAGTCTTCTCACAAGAACCCCATCCTTTCTATAACCGGGTACTTTTACCAGAATACATCACCGAAGAATTATCATGGGAGCAATTGAAGAAAATAAAGCAGGAGCAGCTCGGTAAACTCAAAATTAAAATTCATCACAACAGCAGTATTGTCGAGGTAGATAAGGTTAACAAAATCGTTGTCGATGTTCATAAAAGACAGTATAGTTATGACAAACTTATACTAGCCACGGGAAGTAGTCCTTTTATTCCTTCAGATGCACAGTTGGAGTTGCCTGGTAGATTTACCATGAGAACCAAAGCTGATGCAGATCGTTTTAAAGAACACCTGAATCATATCCCGCTTCCGACACCACAAAAACATGTCGTTATCGTCGGTGGTGGCCTCTTGGGGCTGGAATTAGCAGCAGCCTTAAAACATCAAGGTTTAAAAATCACCATCATACAAAGATCCTCTCGTCTTATGGAAAGGCAGTTAGATAAAACCTCAAGTACATTACTAGCCTTGGATGTTCAAGAACGAGGAGTTCAAATCTATTTTGACAACGAAGTAAGCACAGTATTTGATTATGCCGAAAATAAAGAATTGGCCATCACTCTTAAAAGTGGAAAAATGTTTACAGCTCATGCCGTGGTATATTCTATAGGAACGCTTCCCAATATTGCGATAGCCAAACAAGCAAAATTAGATTGTGGTAGAGGGGTAAAAGTAAATGAGCACTTACAAAGCTCTGACCCCTCTATTTTTGGAATCGGTGAAATCGCCCAATTTAACAATCAATTATTTGGCATAACAGCGGCAGCCGAAGAACAGGCAGATGTATTGTCTAATTATCTCGCCGGGGACATTAGCAGCGTCTATAATGGTTCTGTACCCATGAATATTTTAAAGTTCAATGACCTCAACCTCTGTAGTATTGGAACACTTAAAGTCCCGGAGAATGATCCCTCCTATGAAGAGATTGTATTTTCAGATTTCAAGAAGCGTTACTATAAAAAATGTATTGTCAAGGATGATCATTTGATTGGCGCCATCCTTATGGGAGATAAAAATGAGTTCGCAGAATTCAAAGAAATGATTTCAAAGGGAATTGAGTTATCCGACAAAAGAAACCATTTGTTACGATCCACCGCCAACACTAAAGAAGTCAAGGGTGCGCTCGTTTGTTCATGTGGTCAAGTGGGACTTGGCAACCTTCAAGAAGCCATCCAAGCTGGCCATACGGATTTTACCACCTTATGTCAGCAGACAGGAGCAGGTCTGGGTTGTGGCAGTTGTAAAACAGAAATAAGAGAACTGCTTAAAAATAAAATCGCACTAATTTAACAGCCATGAAAAAGGATTATTATAGATTGCTGATAAAGGGGGGCGTGCTCTCACCGGGGGAGTTAAAAATGATTGTTAAGCCACTTATGGAGGCGGGATTAAACCATATCAGTTTTGGTTCCAGGCAAGATATTTTATTTGCAACCGACCTATCGGTAAAGGATATAGTGTTTAATGCCGATGTATACTGCATAGACCCACATCAAAAAGAGGTAGAGAATATAGTGTGTTCCTATGCATCCACTGATATTCTAGCAAATACGCCTTGGCTTACCGGTGACCGTTACCTATACATCCTAGAGCAGTTTAAATTCCAACCAAAGCTAAAAGTAAACATCGTTGATCCTCTACAACGATTAGTTCCATTATTTAGTGGCCACATTAACTTTATAGCCTCCAAACACGAGGATTACTGGTATTGCTATCTTCAAATGCCGAATTGGAATTCCCTAGAACTTTATCCCGCATTAATATACAGCTGGGACATTGCTACCATAACCAAAAGTATCGAAAATTTAGTTCAGGAAGAGCTAGAATCCATAGACACCCTTTTTGAACTCATTAACGATAGCATAGAGACTAACAACAGAACCATTGACTGTCCTTTAAACAATCCATTTCAACCCTTCCCCTATTATGAGGGGATGAATAAAATGAGTACTGACAAATACTGGTTAGGCTTGTACTGGCGAAATAATAACTATGATCTCCCATTCTTACTTGCCTTATGTGAGCTTTGTGCGCAGTCCAAAATAGGAAAAATATGCATCACGCCTTGGAAATCCTTTATCATTAAAGGAATCCCTGTAGAGTCCAAATTAAAATGGGAAAAATGCTTAGGTAATCACGGTATTAATATTCGCCATTCTCAACTGGAACTCAACTGGCATCTTCCCGTTGGAGATCCTAAGGCGCTCAAACTGAAAAATTATTTGGTCTCCAAATTGGACAGTTATGATATCAGCACCTATGGCCTTACCATTGGTATATCTATGGACAGTAGCAAGGTGATTCACTTCACTTCCATTGTAATTCAGCGCAATCCTCCGGCACTTGATCAAGCCCATCTCAAACTTAGGGCTACCTATAATTTACGCTTTGCAAAAAATTTCGACCCTAACACCAGGGTCTATATAACCTATGCCATGGATATAGATAAAATGGAATTGCCGGGCCTGTTAATGGAACTCAGTAAACAGTATTTTCAAGGTCTCGATGAGCTCGTAGAAGATTCTGAAAAAGTGATAAAAGTAGCAAACACTCCACAAGCAAAACCCCTTAGTGACCGAACAGTTTATCAGTGCAGTGACTGTCTTACTGTATATGACCAAAACTACGGAGATCCGAGTCAGAATATAGCAAAAAATACTCCATTTGAACTCTTGGCAGAGACTTATCATTGCTGCCTTTGTGAGGCTCCAAAATCAAATTTCAAACCTATACAACAGCCGAGGATCACTACAAATTAATCACGAAGAACTCCTATGGACTCAGTGCTGTGTTTGTCCTCTTAGGATTTTAAAGACATGAAGTAAGTTCGGAAAGACCGCTTGCATGGATTCTCGAGCACCATTAGTAGAGCCTGGCAAGGCCATCACCAAACAATTGCCTATGGTTCCAACGACACTTCTGGATAACATAGCGTAAGGCACCCTTTGTTGACCATAGGCTCTTATAGTCTCTTCGATACCTGGAATTCTCCGTTCTAATAATGGCTCAAGCGACTCAGGTGTGACGTCTCTTAGAGAGAGGCCTGTCCCACCTGTAAAGATTAACAGATGATGATCCTTGGAAAGGCTGCTTGCACGTTGAGAAATGATATTACTTTCATCAGGAATAACTTGATAGTGCTTAACTTTGACTTGATATTTCTCTAATTCAGCAATAATAGCCTTACCGGCGGCGTCTGATTTAGATCCATCCGAGATACTATCAGAGCAAACGACCACAGCTGCGGTAAGCCCACTTGGGTACATTCTTTTATCTGCAACATAAGGATTTTTGCTTTTTATAATTTTAGGAGCTCCAAGAGTTACACTCCCTTTTGGACTAATCAACTGCATAAGGCTTACACCGGCTACCGAAAGACCATACAAGACTTGACTATCTAGAGTCGTTTTGTGTATGGCTTGTATATTGAGCTGATAAACCAAGCTATCCGCAACCCGCTCTTCGGAGAGGGTAATGGCATCAAATGCTGCCATATGCACCCCGGGAATCACTCCAGAGGCGTTCTTTACCGCCAATTCTACGGCGACTTGAACCGAAGCAAATACAGATGCATTGTAAACCTGCCATGCCCTTTCATCCATCTGAATTTCGATCTGTGCGATGGCTACACAATTTGCTGTAATATGATGCCCTATATCGTCCATACTGCTCAAGGAATTAACACCTTTAAATTTTATATTTTCCTATTATTTATTGACCTTCCACTGATGGGTCTGGTCTTGGAATAATTCTTTACCGAATATTGGAACTTCCGATTTGATGCGATTGACAATTTCTTCAGTAGCCTGATACACTCCAGTTCTATGAGGAGAAGAAACAAAAACAAAAAAGCAAATCTCTCCCACTTCTACCCTTCCTATACTGTGGTAAATATGCATACAGTTAAGATCATATTTCGCAAAGGCATCTTCACGAATTTCGTGGAACTTCTCATCTGCCATCGACTCATAGGTCGTATATTCAATTGCAGCCACCGTCTTATCATCCTTGCGATCAGCTCTGATTTGACCTAAAAAGATATTGTGTGCTCCAATAGAGTGTTTGGATTGATGTTTTGCAATAGATGCTGCGATAAACTCTGGAGATATGGCCCCTTCTATAAATACTTTTTTCTTCTTCCGCTCCATATTGTTGTTTTTCCTTTTCGTAAAATTACTGAACTAAATCCAGATATTGAACTTGATCTCCAATTTCAATAAACTCCACATCTTCTGGGATGTATACCAGCACATTTGCCCCAATTAAACTCTGAAGTAAGGACGAACTTTGATTTTCAAATACTTCAAGAATTCCATTAGTGCAGGTACCTCTTAAAAACAAGGCCTTATTCGACCTATTTACAATCCTTTGATCACAAACTCCTATTTTAAAACTAAAGGATGTTTTGCCAAACCTTCGTCTTAAGGCGGGTGTTACATAGACCTGAAAGTTAATAAAGCATGCCGCCGGGTTTCCGGGAAGTCCGAAAATCACTTTATCGCCTTTTAATCCAAAATAAATCGGTTTCCCAGGTTTTTGATTGATTTTATAAAACTGTTCCTCTACATGATTTGCCTCAAATGCCATATGCATTAGATCGTAATCTCCCACGGAAATTCCACCGGTGGCCACTATAAAATCATGGCTTTCAAGAAGCTTTCCAACGGTGGACACACAAGCTTGAACATCATCCTTTACATAATGCAAAGTGACCTGTTCTACTCCAATACTCTTGAGTAAGAATTGTAAAATAAAAGAATTGCTATCATAGGTTTTTGCTTGCTCCCAAGGATCACCGGGTTGCAAAAGTTCATTTCCACTGATCAAAACGGCTACATTTGGCTTTTTATATACCTTTATTTTAGCGACTCCCAAGCCCGCTAAAAAAGAAAGAGCCGCTGTATTGAGTACGACTCCTTTTGACAAGACGACATCACCACGCTTTATGTGTTCTCCTTGAGCCTTGATATTGGTTTTCTGCTGAAAATTAACCACCTGAATGTGTGAGGTCAGATCCTCCACATGCTCCTTCATAATGACCCTATCTGCGTCTCTAGGAACTCTAGCGCCTGTGTAAATTCGGACAGCCTCTCCTTTTTGAAGAGAAACCTCCTCACTTGAACCCGCTTGTATTTCTCCTTTTATAGTGAATTCATTTTCCGCCCATGTTCGCACTGCAAATCCATCCATGGCAGATTGTCTAAAAGGTGGTAAATCGATATCGGACACCACATCTTGGGCTAAAACAAAACCAAGTGCATCAGTGATGCCTAACTCACAAAAATTATTGGATTTAACATGCTTCTCGATAAGGGATAATGCCTGCGCAACAGTAATCATGTGATTCGATTTAGACAAACAAATTTAAGCAATACTTTACTAATCTTTATGTAATTCACATAAAGAAATTCAAGAGTAACCGGTCTTAATTTAACTAATTTTCAATTGGATAAAATCCCAGCTAAGTACACGTTTTATCTACTGCTCAATCCAGTCTATTACACTTTGGTCTGTCGGTAATGTTGTGGGAGAGATCACTTTGGCTAATTGCCCATTTTCATTGATAAGATATTTCTGAAAATTCCATGCAACCTCTGAATCTTCAACCCCATTTTTCTCTTTTTGAGTTAAGAACCTATAAAGGGCGTGCATATCATCCCCTTTCACTGAAATCTTACTCATCATAGGAAAACTAACGCCGTAGTTAGCTTGGCAGAATTCAGCAATTTCTTCATTGCTTCCCGGTTCTTGATTGCCAAAATTATTAGCAGGGAATCCAACAATGACAAAATTTTGATTTTTATAGGTGTTGTATAAACTTTCTAATTGCTCATACTGAGGCGTTAAACCACATTTACTAGCCGTGTTTACAATCATAAGCTTTTTACCTTCCAAGTCACTTAATGCAAAATCTTCTCCGTTAATATCTTTAACGGTAAATTGATAAATAGAAGTGTCATTCATTTCTTTCACATTTTGAGCGCTCACTACGGCTGAGCACCATAACAAGCATAAGACTATTATATTTTTCACAGGTCTATTATTTAAAAACAAGGTACAAAACTTTGCAGAAAAACAGTCTTTAAATACTGCTAAATTTAAATTCTACAATCTTGAGTTAGCAGCAGATAATATTTCACGTACCCTATCTTTCAACGAAATAGGTTCTATAATTGTTGCATAGTCAGCAAACATCAAATACCAACGTGCAAAATCGTTGTCTATATTAGAAGTCATAAAGGTCATCTCTACCTTATCCCCTTTGGGAACTTCTGACAACAAACCATGATAATTTGCATTGCTTTTCATATAACGAGCTACTTGCTTATCAATCAGAAGAACGATTTTCGTTTTTTCATTTTCTGGCCTTTCTACCCTATAATCCTCTATGGGTCCGTGCGTATATAAATAAGGTATTGACGTCCTTTTAATGCGCTTCATTCGGTCAGTTCTAAACTGCCGATAATTCTTTCTAAGATGGCAATACGCCATCAAATACCAATAATTATGCTCGTGGAACAGCCCAACGGCTTCTATACTTCTCTCGCTAGGCGCATCCGCTTCCAACGACTGGTAAATCAAAAATAATTGTTTTTTTTCGGCAATACTCTCGAAGATGATCTCAAGGGCGTCAGGAATGTCCTTGTTAAACAAATTTCGAGATTGATTGATACTAACTTTAGACTCAATGGCATCTATCCAATCACGTTCCCCACCGCGAAGTACGGATTTAATCTTATACATGGCAGATTTAAAGTAGGCCCCCAAGGTATCGTCGGTGAATTGCTCCATGAGTTTCTCCGCAGCCACAAAGCTGCCCGCCTCTTCCCTAGTAAACATCACAGGAGGTAGTCGATAACCTTCCATGATGCTGTAGCCCACTCCGGCCTCACTAACAATCGGAACCCCCGAAGATTCCAAGGTACGGATGTCCCTATAAATTGTTCTTAAGCTCACCTGGAATCGATCTGCCAAATCCTGGGCGCGAACAATTTTTTTGGACTGTAGTTGGATGTGTATGGATACGATTCTATCGAACCGTTTAACGGTTTCATCACTCATAACTGATTGGGCTATAGCCCAAAGATAAAACATCCATTGAAAGTATCGCTCTTCAAAGGTCATGAGTTTCTTTATTATATAATAAGTTAAAAACCCAAGAACCGCCAACACGCGGTCTATACAAGGATTGAATTACAAATGATGTGACTATTCTCATAATGATCTGATTTAAAATACCCTACAAAGGAACACTTCCTTTGTGACAGCCCAATGTCATCATGATTTACATTTTTTTTAATTATTTTTTTCACTACTGACATACCCTTGTCATATACCTCTTATACTTTTGGAGAGAAATCAAAATCACACAAATCTATTTATTATGGAAAATTCAAAAACACAAACCCAACAAGCAACAGTTATGACCCCTAAAGAACTCTTAAACCATTGGCAGGGACATCGTGGGCTTACCAGAAGAACAATTGAGGCCTTTCCAGAAAAAGAATTCTTTACCCATAGCATTGGAGGTATGCGAACCTATGCAAAATTAATTCAGGAAATGCTAGCCATTGCAGGGCCTGGAATTAAGGAAATAGTGGACGGAAAAACTGCAAAATTTGAAGAGTTTGATTACCAAAACAAAAAAGAGAATTATTTAAAAGCCTGGGATGAGACCACAGAGGTTATCAATGAGTATTTCCCTAAAATCAAATTGGAAGATTTTCATAAAAGCATCAAGACCTTTGGTCAATATGAGGGCACAGTCCTCTCCTCCATATTTTATTTCATCGATAATGAAATCCACCATAGAGGACAGGGGTATGTCTACTTAAGGAGTCTTAATATAGAGCCGCCTTATTTCTGGGAACATTAATAAATACTATTTATGCCAGTTTATATATTCAAGACAAACGTCATCAATCAATCACAAGTCAAAGGTTTAAAGTCTAACTTAAATCAATTGGCTCGTAAAAACGAACGTTGGAATTTTGACTTGGAGGATTGCGATAAGATCCTCCGAGTTGAAACCAGGGAACCATCCGCAAAGAAATTTGCCAAAGCCCTTGAGATACAGGGCTTCCATTGTGAAGAACTTTAATAAGATACCAACCACCAAAACTCTGGGGTCAAGACGCAGAAAATACCCAATATTATTCAGTTCTTTGGCCCCATATTTTTTGAGACGGATCCTCTTTATCCTTATGTCAGTCGGCTGTATTCTTGTCTTGAGCACATTATTTGTATTCACGATGGTATTAAAAGATCCTTTTGAAACTTCAGAGGGAAGCACTTACAATACCGAATCTGTTGCAGAAATCAAGGAAAGTGAAAAACAGATGAAAGAGGGAAAAAAGAACTAAAGAAATTTCTAGAAAAAGAGTAATGGTTGTGAATTGCTTTCTCCTAAAAAGCCAAAGAGCATTTAAATGTGCTAAAAAAAACTGGAGACCGAACCATAATGAAAAAATATTCAAGTTGATCGAGAACATTGAAAAACACCCTTTTGAGGGAATAGGAAAACCCGAAGCATTAAAATATGATCTTTCCGGTTTTTGGTCGAAGAGGATCAACTGGGAACACAGGTTGGTTTACAAGGTTACAGATACAGGAGTAATAAAAATATACTGGCTAAAAGGCCATTACTAATTTACTTTTTTATCTCTCTTTTAAAACCCTATCGAGCGAGCATCGCCCTGGTTCTCCAGGCAGACGCATTAAAAAAACCTCGACATTGTTTCTCTACTTTAGGCTGGCTACGAACTGCACGCATTGATAAGGTTGATCGGTGTTAATATAACTTACACCAAGACGGGCAAAGGTTTCCCATGCAGACTTATCATCAGGAGTGGCCCAAAAACGAAATGGCTTTTGATATTTCTGAGCGGTATTTATAGCGTGCTCTATCGCTTCGATTTCATCCGCAGTCATTTCACCGTTTCCATCCCAACTAGAAAATTGACGAAAATTCATACTGATCATCGCTACCTTTTTCATTGCTTGTTCTGAAATAGGTGATAAGTCTTGATGATCAAACCAAATGAAACCAGGATAGCTACTATACTTTTCCGGTTCAGGACGATTTCCGGAGATTACAAAACGGAGTTTATGATGACTTGTAAGTTCAGTGTAATGACTCAATAAATTTACCAAGACATCTAGACTTATAGCAGCCTTCGACTTTAAATCTATTAAAATTTGCAACTGTTGAACTTCCCTAGGGTCTTGAATTTTCTTTGTAGTTCCGTATTGCTCTTGAAGTGGCTTTAAGTATAATTCTTCTAGGGTTCTTTCCTGAATAATTCCACCCTCGTCATGTGTAACATAGAGCACGCCGTTCTTTAAAAACACATCTACCTCTAAACTATTAACTCCACTAGAATAGGCGCTCCAAAATGGGGGATCTTGATTGTAATCATTATGAGAATGTACCATTGTCACTTGAAACTCTTGAGCAAAGATTCCAACAGAAAACAGAAGAAAACAAAAAAATATGACCCGATTATTTTTCATAAACTTACTGCGCAAACCCATTGATCTTTAGTGGATGGGAGGAAAGCAGTAATCCCTTTTTGTTAATAACTATTTTTTATTGACTGGTAATCATGTACCAACTTTTATGAACTTTGTACTATGAAATTGACCTTGAAAATCAAGCTTTTGCCTACCGATCACAAGACCATATTGCTCCTTCAAACCACCAGGGTAGCTAATGCTGCATGCGGTGCCATTTCTGAGGTGGCATGGCAAGAAAAGATTTTCAATAAAGCCAAATTGC
>NZ_JBLWZP010000017.1:0-46145 GCF_048266365.1 Galbibacter sp.
GGATCAAGTCAAAAAGTTGTGTGTAAATAGAAGTAAAATTCGATCTTTGCAAAAAAAAGACTTGCATTGGAATTATCATTAGACCTATTACGTTTTATCCTCCCTGAATTATTAGTCAGTCACTTTACCATAGCTTCCCACGAAATAGAAAAAGGAACGCTTCATTTGTATTTTGAAGAAAAGAAAGATACTCCTAGAGAAGAAAAGCACAGGATCTTGATAGCTCATGGTTTTCATAAAGAGCTTGTTGTTCAGGACTTTCCATTGCGTGGCAAGAATGTTTATTTACATATCAAGCGCCGTCGATGGCTTGATAAAACCACAGGGCAAGCCGTGCATCGAAATTGGGATTTGGTAGCGCAGGGAACTCGTATGACAGTAGAGTTTGCTGCTTTTTTAAAAGTACTTGGTCAGTACCAAGACTAATGATTGCCACACCATAGGTGGGTTTTACGGAGTTAATGGCAAGAAGTTACAACGACACTATCGAGATTATCTAAGTGAGTTTAAAGAGTGGAAGCAAAAGTCCCACGCTAAAGACTGGTTAATCTTTCCTGAGAATATGGGCAAGTATTTATCTATTGACGAGACCGCTCTATCCAAAGGAGAACTCTACACTATCATTACTAATAAAAAAGCTAAAGGTAAAAAAGGAGCTATTGTAGCTATACTTGCGGGAACCAAAGCTGAACCTATTATAGAGCAACTACTTAAAATCCCAAAGACACTTAGAGATAAGGTAAAAGAAATTACTTTGGATATGGCACATTCAATGAAAATGATTGTCAAAAAATGCTTTCCTAAAGCCATACAAGTAACAGATCGTTTTCATGTACAAAAACTAGCCCTAGAGGCACTACAAGACATTAGAATCAAACATCGGTGGGAAGCTATAGACTTAGAAAATGAACAAATTAAACAAACTAAGAGTGTGCAAAAAGGATTCATTCCAGAGACCTTTCCTAATGGAGATACTAGAAAACAACTCTTGGCTAGAAGCAGGTATCTGCTTTATAAAGCGCCAAACAATTGGACACAAAATCAATATATACGATCCAAAATCCTCTTTGAACAATACCCCGATATCAAAAGAGCATACGATTTAGTGCAAGGATTAAGAAACATATTCAATACAGCTACCTCTATACAAACTGCTTACACTAAGTTAGCACACTGGTATAAGGATGTAGAACAAACAGGATTTAAAGCCTTTAACACCATAGCAAATACGATAACTATTAACTATAAATCGATTTTGAATTATTTTATAAACAGAAGTACTAATGCTTCAGCAGAATCTTTTAATGCTAAAATAAAAGCTTTTAGAGCCCAGTTTAGAGGTGTCAAAAATGTAGAATTCTTCTTATTCAGATTAACCACAATTTTTGCATAAACACAACTTTTGGGAATGATCCAAGTTTAGTGACCTATAGCGTGACCTGTACAAAATTAAAAAAGCCACTCAATTTCTTGAATGGCTTTGTTTGTAAGTGGTGGGCGATACTGGATTCGAACCAGTGACCCCCTGCTTGTAAGGCAGGTGCTCTGAACCAACTGAGCTAATCGCCCTTTCATTTACTCGATTGCGGTTGCAAATATAGAACAGTTTTTTATATGAGCAAAGAAAAAGTTTTAAAAAATTAGAGTACTTCTGCTACTACAAAGGTGCTGCCGCCAACGTATATAAAATCATTTTCTGTTGCCTTCTCTCGTGCTGCCGCTAAGGCTTCTGAAACTGAATCATATACAGATCCTTCTAACTCGAATTCGGCAGCTCTCTCTTTGAGAACTTTTGCGGATAGTCCCCTGGAAAGATTTGGTGCACAAAAATAATAAATGGCATTTTTCGGGAATAAAGGAAGGATGTTCTCTAATTTCTTATCCTTTACAAAGCCTAAAACGATGTGGAGTACCTCGTAAGTTTCTTGTTGAACTTGTGAGACCACTATGGCTAACCCCTCTTTGTTATGCGCAGTATCACAAAGGATTGTTGGTTTCGTTCCTATTTTCTGCCAGCGTCCTAGGAGTTGGGTGTTTTTAACAGTATTTAAAAGTCCTACTTTTAGGTGTGTTTCATTAATGTTGAACTCCTTTAACTGGGCTAATGTTGCAACGACACCTTTAATATTTTTTAATTGGTAACTTCCTAGTAAGTCACTTTCGTGGCTGACCTCTAGGTTTGCAGCTAAAGTTAATGGAGCATTCTTTTGCTGGGCTACACTTTCAAATACCGGAAAACTTAATGGATTATATTCACTGATAACCACTGGAATGTTTGGTTTGATGATCCCTGCTTTTTCCGCTGCGATGAGTTCAATAGTATCGCCTAAGATGTCTGTATGATCCAACCCGATATTAGTGATTAGCGCTACCTCAGGAGTAATGATGTTGGTAGAGTCAAATCGTCCACCTAATCCAACTTCAATAACTGCAATATCTACCTGCTGCTGCTCGAAATACCAAAAGGCCATTCCTACGGTCATTTCAAAAAAGGACAGCTGCTGAGTAATTAAATATTCTTGATGCTGTTTTATAAAGGAAACTACGGTCTGTTCAGGTATAGGTGTTCCGTTGATTTTAATGCGCTCCCTGAAGTCAACTAGGTGAGGGGAGGTATAGAGTCCAACTTGATATCCCGCCTCTTGCAAAACAGACGCTAGCATGTGGCTGGATGAACCTTTTCCATTGGTCCCTGCAACATGAATACTTTTAAAACGCGCATGTGGGTTTTTTAAATGTTCACAAAACGCTATGGTGTTTGTTAATTTAGGCTTTAAAGCCGTTGGCCCTTGTTTTTGATACATGGGTAGCCTGGAGAACATCCAGTCTAAAGTCTGAAGATAGGTCATGTTTTATTCCCCCAATTTGAAATTAACCACTACAAAACCAATTTGAAGAGGTGGGGCAGCAGAGTCTGCATTCCACTTATATGATTTTGCGGTCTTTGCTGCTGCTTCTAGAAGACACTGTGCAGTATTGGTAGAACCTTTAACCCCTGGCGTTGCTTTCACAACGTTTCCGGATTGATTCACCTCAATTTGCACTACTACAGTTCCTTGTTCATTACATTGTTGAACAAACTTGTCACTAGACCTTAAGCTTCTTCCACTTAATCCATATCCAGTGCCACCACTACCACTGCCTGCGCTACCGTAATAACTATTGGCATAAGGATCGCCATCTATTTGCCCTTTGTCGCCTGCTCTGGCATCATCACCTTCACTACCAGTTGCAGTGCCTTCAGAACTGTTTAAGCCACCCATAAGGGCGTCGAGGCTTTGTTTTTTGGCTTCTTGTTCTTTTTGTATACGCTGCGCTTCAGCTTGGCGCTTAGCCTCAGCCTCGGCTTCTGCCTTTCTTTTAGCCTCAGCCTCAGCTTGGCGTTTGGCTTCTGCCTCAGCTTCAGCCTTTCTCTTTGCCTCAGCTTCTTTTTGTTGTTTGATCACTACGGATTCTTCGTTGTCTTGGGTAACGACTTCTTCAGTCTTTACTTCAGCTGGTTTACTAGGGGCTTCTTCCTCAGGTTGTGTTTCCTTAACGGGAGGTGTTACTGCCTCAGTAGGTTCAGGTTGTTTCTGTGGTTGGCTTTTTACAGGCGCCTTGGGTTGTACATTTCCACTACCATAATTGGTCGTCCCAAAATTAACGGAAATCCCACTTTCTATAGGTGGGTCCAAATAAGTTAATCCGATATAAAAGAAAAGTAGCAACAATGCTGTGAGCAATGCTGTAGTCAAAGTGAATGATTTTCTTTTATGTATGGTATCGAATAGTGACATCTTATTTAGGCCTTACCGCTAGTATTACTTTATAATTGTTTTGGTTTGCAATATCCATAATGTTTACTGCATTGTCAATGGGAACACTTTTTTCCGCTCTTAGGATAATGGTGGGTTTCTCAACGTCTTTTAATCTACGTCTTAGTTCTGTTTCGACGAATTCAGGATTGACCTTCACCTTGTCGATATAAATATCAAGATCTTTATTAATACTTACAGATACATTCTGAGTATTCGTAGATTTTCCTTTGGCTTTTGGTAACAAAAGATCCAGTGCATTGGGTGTATTGGAGGTAAGCATAAAGAAAACCAACAACAAAAACACGATATCTGTCATGGAACTCATACTGAATTCTGCTGATACTTTATTTCTTCCTTTCAGTTTCATTTGTATTGAATTTGGTGTTAAAAAGAACAGATAACCAGACAGTTGCCGATTATCTGTTTGATATCAATTTTGCTACAATGTCAACTTTATGCCGGCTCGTCCAGTAAATCTAAGAACTCTACAGCATTAGCCTCCATCTGATGCACAACTTTATCTGTACGAACAACCAAGTGGTTATATCCGAAATAAGCAATAATCCCTACGATTAACCCAGCAACTGTTGTAGTCATCGCCGTATATATACCACCTGCTAGTAGCCCCATCTCTGCTTGACCACCACTGGTTGCCATCTGGTGAAAGGCAATAATCATACCGATAACAGTTCCTAAAAATCCAATCATTGGACCTGCTCCGGCAATGGTTGCTAGAATACTTACATTTTTTTCTAGTTTGTAAACTTCTAATGTGCCTGCATTTTCAATAGCTTTATTAATGTCTTCTAATGGTTTTCCAATTCTGGAAATCCCTTTCTCTGTCAATCGAGCCACAGGCGAATCTGTTTGAGCGCATAAAATTTTAGCAGCCTCAATTTTGCCATTAGAAATATGATCTTTAATCTGATTCATAAAGTTTTTATCAATCTTAGATGCGGCCTTAATAGCAAAGTTTCGCTCAAAATAGACATACAGGGCAATAAATAACATTACAAATAGAATAGTAATTATGATTATACTTGCTGTTCCACCATTAACAATTAGGTCTATTACTGATAGGGTCTTCTCTTCAGAAAGGACCTCCTCAGCAACCTCTTGGGTCGCCTCTTGAAATAAATTCATATAACTTATGATCTTTTAAGTTTAATTTAATAACGAATAATACATTCCAAAATTATGCATTTAAAACTAAATTACGCATTAAAATAAAAACAACGCTTCCAGAAAGGAATCCTATCATGGCTAACCATCCGATTTTTTTCAAATACCAGAAGAAGTCGATTTTTTCCATGCCCATAGCAACAACACCTGCAGCGGAACCGATAATAAGCATACTTCCACCTGTTCCTGCGGAATAAGCTATAAAGTGCCAAACTGGATCATCTATACTTATAGAGAACATACCCATACTTGCCGCAACTAACGGTACATTGTCAATAACTGCCGAGGCAAATCCTAAAATTATAATCACCAAATCAGAGACTTTTTCGCCCACAGATTCAGTTCCAAGCATTGGAATAGAGTTGCTCAAGGTTTCTGCAAAATGAAAAAGCATCCCCAAAGACTCAAGCGCCGCAACAGCCATTAAAATACCTAAGAAGAATAAGATGCTGGGCATCTCAATTCTACCTAATGAGTGGTGTAATGGGCTATGGTAAGCTACCTGGTTTTCATCATCCTGGGTGAAGGTAGTAAGTGCAAACTTCTTACGACTGAATATCTCAGCAAAGGTCGCTACTAGAGCTAGGGATAACATCATACCAACATAAGGAGGTAGATGGGTTACTGTTTTAAATATAGGAACGAATATGATAAATCCAAGCCCTAAATATAACATTGTAGGGCCGTATTTAGATGAACTTCCAGCAACTTCTTCAAGATCCTCTTCACCTTCGATCTCTCCCTTAAAAATAGGGAGTCTTGATGCGATGAATGTTGGAATGGCAACACAAGCAATAGAAGGAATTAATACATGCTCAATTAATGCAAGTGTTGTTACCTTATTACCAATCCAAAGCATTGTGGTGGTAACATCTCCAATAGGTGACCAAGCTCCACCAGCATTTGCGGCAATAACTACAATACCAGCAAACCAGAGGCGTAACTGTCTGTCTTTTACAACTTTTTGAACGATTGTTACTAGAACTATGGTTGTTGTAAGGTTATCGATAATAGCGGAAAGAATAAAGGCTAAAATGCTAAAAATGTATAGTAGCTTTCTTTTATTCTTGGTTTTAATGTACTTTTTAATAGTTCCAAAGCCATCGAAAAAATCTATAATTTCAACAATTGCCATCGCTCCCATTAAAAAGATTAATATCTCTGCCGTCTTTCCTAAATGGTGCAGTAAAATACTTTGAATATCGGTAGCCTCTAACTCTTTAAGTTCAGCGTTGACTTCAAATACGTCCATATGGCTCGTTGCAACAATAGCCCATAATGCAGCCATCATTACTAAGGCCGGAATTAGTTTGTCAATTTTTAAATTGTGTTCTATTGCAATGGCTAAATAACCAAGAACAAAAAGTATGATAATGATGGTTTCCATAAGGTGGTTTTTAGGAATTAGTGTTCATCTAAATTAGTTGCTTTAAAGCAATTTCGAAGGCGGTATTACTTATATTTTTCTTACTGCAATTCTTTTTATGGGTGTTTTCTAATGCTTTCTTAATGGTGTTGGAGGTATCTAAAAATATAGCCTCGTCGGTCATTTCAATCCGGCGCTCCATAAAATATGCAAAGACCCTAGCCATTCCACAATTGGATATAAAATCAGGAATAAGACTTACCCTTTGATCGGTATGCTCCATAATAGGGCCGAAAAATATTTCTTTATCAGCAAACGGAACATTCGCGCCGCAAGAAACAAGCTCTAAGCCAAAATCGATTAATTGATCGATTTGTTCTTTGGTAATTAGACGTGAAGCCGCACAGGGTAAAAATATATCGGTTTGAAGTTTCCAGATCCTTTGGTTAATTTCCTGTGAAGGGATGAGCTCTGAGCTTGATAGTGTATTGCCTTTCTTGCTTAGAAATAAGTTTTTAATTTCAGCAAAACTAAAGCCTTCTTCTTTTATGAGCCCTCCTTTAATATCTACGATACCAACTATTTTAACACCAAGTTGTGATAAGTAATAGGCTGCGGCAGCTCCAACATTTCCAAAACCTTGGACAATTGCTTTTTTGTCCTTTATACTGCCGCCATAAATTTGATAATAGTGTTTTACAGACTCCGCAACCCCATATCCTGTTATCATATCAGCAACAGTATATTTCTGAAGAACATCAGGGGAGAAGTTTTTATTTTCAATTACCTTAATAACACCTTGGCGCAATTGACCAATTCGGTTGATTTTATCTGCTTCAGTGGGTTTGAAATGTCCGTTGAATACACCTTCTTGAGGATGCCATACCCCACAGTTTTCTGTCATCGGGATAACCTCATGAATTTCATCTACATTTAAATCTCCACCAGTGCCATAATAACTTTTTAACAGTGGTGAAACGGCCTTGTACCAACGTTCAAGGACCCCTTTTTTTCTGGGATCATTAGGGTCAAAATTTATTCCGGATTTAGCACCTCCAATCGCAGGTCCTGAAACTGTAAATTTGACCTCCATGGTTTTGGCTAACGAAAGTACCTCATTGGCATCTAATCCAATACGCATACGAGTACCACCACCAGCGGCACCACCTCTTAATGAATTTATAACTGTCCAACCTTGGGCATCCGTTTCAGAATCTTTCCAGTTGAATATAATTTCCGGAGATTTCTCTTCGTATTGTTTTAGTAGTTCTTTCATTAAATGGAATAAAGTTCTACAAATATATGAGAAAGTTGAAATTTCCAAAGCTAAATCGTTAAACTTTATAACTAGAAATTAAAAGTTTCTATTTCTGCCAAACCTCGTGTCTTTATTGATGTTAAGGCGATGGCGTTGTCATAAAGAACATTATTTTAGTGCTTTTTAGATGCTTAAATCGTTTTATTTTTTATCGGTTATGTGGGCTTCAAAAGCCATTAGAGTTCTTTATTAATTGTGTAATTTTGAAAAAAAATCAGCTACAATGAATAGAGATTTACGTATAGTTTTTATGGGGACTCCGGATTTTGCCGTAGAAACACTAAAACATATATTGGATAACAACTTTACGGTTGTCTGTGTTGTAACCGCTCCAGACCGTCCAGCAGGTAGGGGACGTAAACTTCAACAATCCGCAGTTAAAACATTTGCAGAGCAAAGGGGATTGAGCATATTGCAGCCTACAAACCTAAAAGATGAAGATTTTTTAGAATCTTTAAAAGCATTACAGGCCAACTTGCAGGTAGTGGTTGCGTTTAGAATGTTACCTAAGGTGGTTTGGGATATGCCTAATTATGGGACTTTTAACCTTCACGCTTCCTTATTACCAGAATATAGGGGGGCAGCTCCAATCAACTGGGCAATAATTAATGGAGAGAAACAAACTGGCGTTACCACCTTTTTTATTGATGACAAAATAGATACAGGAGAGATTATCGCTCATCGTACTGTTGCTATTGGGGAAAATGAAAATGCTGGATCTTTACATGATCGCCTAATGGTTGAAGGTGCGGTTTTGGTGATAGAAACCCTAGAGAACATTGCGGCAGATAAGGTGGAAACCACAAAACAGCCCCAATTGGAAATTGAAAAAACGGCTTATAAACTAAATAAGGAGAACACCAAGATCAATTGGAATGATACTTCTAAAGCTATATATAATCTAATAAGAGGTCTGAGTCCCTATCCTTCGGCATGGACCGTTTTGGACAATGGTGATGATGTGCAGATGAATATAAAGGTATATGATAGCCAGGTAGAGTTGAAGGATCACTCCCTAGAACCAGGCGTAGTTTTAGTGGAGGATAAAAAACTGAAAGTTGCAAGTTCAGATGGCTTTCTGATCTTAACTGAAATCCAACTTGCTGGTAAACGAAAAATGGTCATCAAAGATGTTCTTAATGGTTTCTCATTTAATTCCAATGCGAAAATGCGCTAAGCCCGCGTCGGCTGTAGGGTGGTAGAAATATATAAAAAGCAAGCCACTTTATTAACAATCAAGTGAAGTTATTAACAAATCCGAGGATTTCCCTTGATATTACTTGCGTGAGAATGAAATCCGTATAATTTTGTGTAGCGAATTAAATAAATGTTTAACCGTATATTCATTTTTAAATCTTTAAATTATGAACAAAACAGAATTAATCGATGCAATGGCTGCTGACGCAGGAATAACCAAAGCTGCAGCAAAAAAAGCACTAGAATCTTTTTTAGGTAGTGTAGAAGGTACATTGAAAAAAGGAGGACGTGTTTCTCTAGTAGGATTTGGATCTTGGTCAGTATCTAAAAGATCAGCTAGAGAAGGGAGAAACCCTCAAACTGGTAAAACAATTAAGATTGCTGCAAAAAATGTAGTGAAATTTAAAGCTGGTTCTGAGTTAGCTGACGCTGTAAACTAATCTAACTTATTATTTCATATTATGAAAAGGGTACTCTTATCGAGTGCCTTTTTTGTTTTGTAAAACAAAAAATATCTTACAAATATTTGACGGTTTGTGATTTTTTCATAGATTTAAAAGAAAAACTTAGTGCTTATGGTTGCTTTAACTCCGAAGAAAGGCCATTTGCTAATTGCCGAACCCTCCATCATTGGCGATGTAGCTTTTAATCGTTCCGTAGTATTGCTCGCTGAGCATAACGGTGAAGGGTCTATTGGTTTTATTCTTAACAAACCACTGGAATTTGATCTCAGTGAACTTATTCCAGAGGTGAACACCTCCCTTAGGGTATATAATGGAGGCCCAGTTGAACAAGATAACCTCTACTTTATTCATAAAGTTCCGGAACTAATTAATAATAGTATTGAAATTTCTAACGGTATTTATTGGGGTGGAGATTTCGAGACTATTGTAGGGTTGATCAATAACAAACGTATAAAGGATTCAGATATTAAGTTCTTTCTAGGTTACTCCGGTTGGGATACCATGCAACTCGATAAGGAGCTCACTAGCAATTCTTGGGTAGTATCCGAGAATAGGTATAAGAGTAATATCATCAAAAAATCCTCCTTGTCCTTTTGGAGAGAGAAAATGTTGGAACTTGGGGGTGACTACCTCATTTGGTCTAATGCACCAGAGAATCCACTGTTAAACTAAATCAGTCTTACATGTGCGTTTAGGCGCCCGAGTAATGTCATAGCAATAGTAGTATTGTAATTCCTTTTACGGTATTTACTTACTGAAGTGATTCCAGAGATCACGTTAGTTGTAAACATCTCATCTGCCTTTTGTAATTCAAATGGGGAGATAGGTTCTTCTATAAGTTCAAACTCCGGTGTTTTCTTGATAATTTCAATGAGTTGTTTTCTTAGGATGCCATTAAGGCAACCTTCAGTAATAGGAGGTGTTTTAATTGTATGGCCCTTGACTAGAAATAAATTGCCATTGGTGGTTTCAATGATATTTTTATGATCATTTAAAAGCAGGCAATTTTGATAATCGTTTTCTTTGGCGTAAATGCTGGCGAGTATATGAGCTAATTTGTTGCTAGATTTTAAAGTAGATAACAGCCCTGAGTTTATGTAGTGGTCTTTGAAAAGCTCCACTTCATAACGCTCTTGATTATTGACGTAAAATGGTGTCTCTAAAATCGATGCTTCTATAATGAAGGACACCTGATTATTGGTGGGAGTATAGAAACCTCCAGCTTCTCTATAGACCGTAATGCGAATTCTTGCAGCACTGGTTTCCAAGGAATTTGCTTTTAAGGTTTTTAAAATCTCTTCTTCCATATGCTCCATGGTGAAAATCATGGGGATGGGTAATCTCATAATACGCATTGATGCCATCAGCCTTAAATAATGAGGTTCCCAAAAGAATATTTTTGAATTTACCACTCGGATAGTTTCAAATAATGCATCTCCATAACGCAGACCGCGATTGGATTCATCGAGGAATGCCGTCCCTTCTTCTAATAATGCTCCGTTAAAATTCACCATAAAAAAATGCCTTGAAAATTCAAGGCACAAATATACTTTATAAGAATCAAGAATCCTAAGCGGAACCTAATACTTGTTTTAGGTCAGATATTTGGTTTTCCCAAAGCATTTTGGCTTCTTCTAATTCATCTTCATCAGTGAAATCGGTGATCATTAGGGAAACATCTTTGGTTATTTCATCGACAACTATTTTAATTTCAAAAAAAGTGTATTCTTCACTTTCATCCCATTTAAATTTTACAAGTTCGCCACTCTTTTTTCTAATTAATTTTGCTACTTCTTCTGCCCCATCCCATATGAAGGTGAAAACTTCCCCTCTTGAGTTTACGTTATCAGCAAACCATTCTGAAAGACCAGATGGAGTAGATATATATTGATAAAGTAATTGCGGGGATGAATGAATAGGGAATTCTAACTCGTATTTAACTTTCTCTTCCATAAATAAATCATAATATTATATAAAGCGACAATATAATTATTTAAGTTCAACTTAACCTATTTTTTAATTAAAATATTTTCGCACTTTGATTTGATTGACCGAAATTTGTTTATATATTTGCACCCGCTAAAGCAAAAAGGCGAGGTAGCTCAGTCGGTTAGAGCGTCGGATTCATAACCCGGAGGTCTCGGGTTCAATTCCCGATCTCGCTACAAGAATTAATTATTCTGAAGATTTGATAAAGAGGTTTTTAAATTACTAAGAGCCTCTTTTTTTGTGCATTGTATTTTGTATATTAACATAGTTTAATACGATTTGATTCTCATAAAAAGTCAAAGCCAGTAAATTAATGATACCGGAGGTGAAATTCCAAAAGATGGTGCGGATGGTATTCAATTATTAACTCTATAAACCTTTTAGTTCAAAATTTTGCTGGATGTAGGGTTAAATAAGATATTTTATTTATACGATGAAAAACAATGTGTTTATCCCTAAATTTTTTACCCTCCTCAAAGAAGGTATAAGCAGAAAACAAATTACCAAAGATGTCACTGCCGGAATAATTGTAGGGATAGTGGCATTACCGTTGGCAATTGCCTTCGCCATCGCATCAGGTGTTTCTCCTGAAAAAGGACTTGTCACGGCTGTAGTGGCCGGATTGACCATTTCTGTACTAGGTGGTAGTCGGGTGCAAATTGGAGGGCCTACAGGCGCGTTCATTATTATTGTTTATGGAATTGTACAAACCCATGGTGTTAGTGGTTTAACTATTGCCACATTTATGGCTGGATTTCTCATTATCGGCCTTGGACTAGCTCGACTTGGCAACTATTTAAAGTTTATCCCATACCCGCTGATAGTTGGCTTTACTAGTGGGATCGCTATTATTATTTTTTCTTCCCAGATTAAGGATTTCTTGGGGTTAGAGATGGGAGAAGTTCCGGCGGATTTTATTGAAAAATGGCAGGCTTATTTTCTGAATTTTAAACATATAAATTGGATTGCAGTGGCCATCGCTGTCGGGACGGTTTTGATTTCGTTTAACTTTGGCAAATTGACATCGAAAATACCAGGTTCAATTGTAGCTATTCTTATAAGTACCTTTGCCGTTTATTTTTTCGAACTTCCTGTTGAAACCATTGAAACAAAATTTGGCGAAATACCTAACAGCATCAGTATGCCCACCTTTCCGAGTATTGACTTCGATACCATCCAAGAATTAATTCAACCCGCAATTGCTATTGCCTTATTGGGTAGTATAGAATCCCTGCTCTCAGCAGTTGTTGCAGATGGTATGATCGGGGGCAGGCATCGTTCTAATACAGAACTCATCGGGCAGGGAGTGGCAAATATCTTTTCTGGGTTATTTGGTGGTATACCCGCGACCGGTGCTATAGCACGTACAGCGACAAACATCAAAAACGGAGGTAGGACGCCTATTTCTGGGATTGTACATGCCATTGTTTTGTTGTTGATTATGTTGCTCTTTGCACCAGTTGCCAAATTGATACCCTTGTCATGTTTAGCGGGTATTTTGGTTGTTGTTTCATGGCATATGGGTGAGTGGCATCATTTCAGAGCGCTCCTAAGGAGCAATCGAATGGATGTCATTGTATTGCTTACAACCTTCTTTTTAACTGTATTTTTCGATTTGATTATCGCCATTGAAGTTGGTATGATATTATCAAGTTTTATTTTTATGAAACGAATGAGTGAATCGACTTCCATCAAAAATGCAATGCGCTATTTTAAAACCGAAGCGGATAATGGTGAACTACTGTTTGAAGAAGAAATTCCGGATATTCCAAAGGATGTCTTGATTTATGAGATCAATGGGCCATTGTTTTTTGGAGCTTCTCAAAAGTTCCAGGAGGTCATCAAGAAAATAAAGCATAAGCCAAAAATTTTGATTTTAAGAATTAGGCACGTTCCATTTATAGATGCAACAGGTGTTAAACGCTTGAAAGAAATATACACAGATTTAGATTCTTCTGGAACCACTACAATTATCTCAGGAGCCAATGATGATATTAAAAAAGAGTTACTCACAATGGACGTTTATCACGACTTGGGAAAACACAATATATGTGACAACATTGAGCAGGCAGTCCAACGAGCAGAACAAATCCTTGGCAAGTAAGAGTGAGGCTGCTTTACATTGAACTCATATCGGGATTGTGGTAGGTTGAAAAACAGCAGCGTTCAGACCTGATGATCTAATTGGATCTGAATGTTAGATTGGAGTGTTTCATTTTTGATGGAAGAGCTATTAGAACAACTCTAAAGTGCGTTCCAATGCCATACCTCTGGAACCTTTTATTAAATACAGTTCGGGATGTTTGCCTTTTCTAGTGTTGGTAAATACTATCTTGAACTCCTCAAAGTTTTTGAACTTTAAATAGTCTCCATCCGTATTATAGAAGTTTTGACCAATTAAGTAGACATTTTCAAATCCGTATTCAGTGATCTGGTCAACAATATCCTGGTGTTCTGCTGCAGCTTCTGTCCCTAGCTCTAGCATATCTCCCAGGATTAATGTTTTGTTCTCTTGGGATTGTTGCGCGAAATTATTTAATGCGGCTTGAACACTAGAGGGATTCGCATTGTAGGCATCCAAAATGATTTTCATCTTACCTTTTTCAATGATTTGTGACCTGTTGTTAGAAGGTGTGTAATTCGAAATAGCGTCCTTGATGTCTATGGTCTTAATCTTAAAATAACTTCCTACACAAGCTGCTGCGGCTATATTGGTATAGTTGTAGGCGCCTATAAGTTTAGTGGGGATTTCGATATTGTTGAAATTAACACTGACAAAAGGTTGGCTTTGGGTAAGATCAATTTTGACGTCCGATACAAGATTGCTTTTCTGTGAGGCAAATCCATATACCTTGGTGTGCGTCATTAATTTCTTTTTTTGGACGGGATCTTCTACATTATAAAAGATTGTTTTATCACGCTGCATGAGATGCTGATACAACTCACTTTTAGCTTGTATAACTCCTTCAATACTTCCGAAACCTTCTAGGTGAGCTTTTCCGAAATTGGTGATATAACCGTAGTCAGGTAAGGCAATATTGCAAAGAAATTCAATTTCCTTTGGATGATTGGCGCCCATTTCTACAACACCAAATTCGGTCTTTTTATCCATAGCGAGAAGGGTCAGGGGTACTCCGATATGGTTATTGAGATTACCAACAGTAGCTACAGTTTTGAACTTTTTGGACAGCACCGCATTTAGGAGTTCTTTGGTAGTGGTCTTTCCATTACTGCCTGTGAGGGCTAATAAGGGTAGATTTAAGTATTGTCTGTGAAATTTAGCAAGCTCTTGCAAAGTTTGAAGACTGTTATTGACTACAATGGTTCGATCCCCAGAATGGAATTTAGGATCATCAATCACAGCATAAGAAGCGCCACTATCGAGGGCTTGCTGTGCGAATTCATTCCCATTAAAATGTTCTCCATGAAGTGCAAAAAACAAATAGTTCTTTGCTATTTTTCTCGTGTCAGTTGTGACCCCGGTAGAATTGAGAAAGATCTCGTGAAGTGCTGCTGTATCCATGGGGTTAAAAGTAAAAAAAAGCCCCGAATAAATCAGGGCTCATGTATAAATAACAACTATTAATTTTAATGTCTTGGTGTCTTCTCTTTTTTGGCTTTTGATCCTACTCTTGACATAGCACATCTAAATCCGATATAATCCGTTGCCATATACTGAGGCAAGTATCTGCGCTGTGCTGGATCAAGCCAGTAAGCTCTGTCTCGCCATGATCCTCCTTTGTATACACGAACTTCATCACTAATCATAGTGGTACGTGTGTTGGAGTCGTCAAATTGTTTAATGATGTTTCCTAAAGAATCTCTTTGGATTACGTTCTCAGGAGCATTGTACATTCTTTTAGAATCTTCCAATTCTCCCTCTTCAGAAAACATATCATAATATCTAGAAGATCCTTTGTCTCCATCACGATAGTTTCTGTTGTCACTTGTGTTAAAGTTAGTTCTCAAGAAGGTATCATCTCCGTCCACCGGAACCATTGCGATTTCTCCAGGAAGATCACGAGCAACGATTCTTCCATTGCTTAACGTATCGTATACAATTTGATCTCTTCCGACAATAGCTACTTTACCATCTTCTCCAATGGAAGTTTTCATATAGACGTTACCTCTGTAGTAGTTAAAATCATTTGCCTCGTCATCGACAATAGGCCTATACACGTCAGCCACCCATTCAGCAACGTTCCCAGCCATATCGTAAAGTCCCCAATCATTTGGAGGATATGATTTTACCTGAGCAGTAATATCAGCGCCATCGTCCGACCATCCTGCGATTCCGCCGTAATCTCCTTTTCCTTGTTTGAAGTTCGCCAATTGATCACCACGATTTCTTCTTTTTCCACTTCTGGTGTATTCACCTTCCCATGGATATTTTTTACGTCCTCTGTAATTGTTGTATTCTCTAGAACTGATCAAAGCCGCTGCTGCATATTCCCATTCTGTTTCAGTGGGGAGTCTATAAGAAGGCATGATAATTCCGCTGGAACGTTTTGCAAATACATTGGTTGAGTCTCTTTTTGCTTGTCCTTGTAGTGAGTCGATTTGACCACCGTATACATTTTCAGGACTATTTAAGTAAGTCTCCGTGCTGAAAGTTCCTTGAGTTTCTCCATTAACCACGGCGTATTTACTGTTTTTTGCCAGGTAACCTTCACGTTCAAGCATTAACTCATTCACACGATCTGTTCTCCATTCGGAAAATTGAACAGCCTGTACCCAGTTTACCCCAACTACCGGATATTCGGCATATGCAGGGTGACGTAAGTAGTTGTTGGTCATTACCTCGTTATAACCCAAACGGTTTCTCCAAACCAATGTGTCAGGAAGTGCTCCTTTGTAGATGTTGGCATACGCAGGATCTTCCGGTGGGTAAACACTCTTCAGATAATCGAGGTATTCCATGTACATTTTGTTGGTAACCTCTGTTTCATCCATGTAAAATGACTGAACGTGTTGACGTGTTGGAGTGTTGTTCCAATCATGCATAACATCATCCTGTACTTTACCTCTGACAAAAGTTCCCCCTTCTATAAATACGAGTCCTGGAGCGGTTTCTTGCTCTTTGAAGTTTGTGTTATATTGAAAGCCGCCCTCGTTGGAATTTATCTGCCAACCAGTAGCTCTGGAAGTGTTTTTTGAGGAATTACTACAGCTAGTAAACCCCGCCAACGCAACCAAACATAATACGTATGGGTTAATTAGATACTTCTTCATGGTTAAGATTTGAGTTGTCTTAAATATGTGTGCAATATAGCAATTAAGTAAATTATTCCAATTTTTTTCATAGAATTTGTAACTATAATGTTGTCAAAGTTGGTGTGTCTGTTGTCAAAACGAAAAAAATGCGATTTTAGTATATAGAAGATTTACAGGATGTGTATGGTCATGTGAACTAGATATCAAACTCAACACGATTTTAATGGCACTTATCGGAATTTTTTGGCAGGAGCTCCTAAAGGAAAGAACTTACGGGGGTATTAAATTGTTAGCGATAAGAAAATTACAGTTTTTTCGTTACTTAAATGTTGTTTACTTAAAATTGTGATTTGCGAACCGCCAATTAAAAATTATATTTGTTTTAAGAAACCCAACAACCTAATGAAATATATCCTCCTACTAATCAGTCTATTGCTATTTGCAGCCACTGTAAAAGCGCAAGATAATACTGAATATCGCGTCATAAGTACCGCAGTTCCATTTTTGGCCATTGCCTCGGATGCAAGAGCCGGTGGAATGGGTGAAGTCGGTATTACCACCACAGCCGATGTTTTCTCTCAACAATGGAATCCGGCTAAATATGCTTTTGCTACACAAGCTATGGGTGCGGGTATGAGTTATACCCCATATCTAAGTAAATTAGTTAATGATATCGCACTTTTAAATGTGACCTTTTATAAGAAGATTGATGATCGTAGTTCTTGGGCAACGAGTTTGAGGTACTTTAGTCTTGGTGATATTGAAACAATCACCGAAGCAGGTTATCATGCTGGATTGACACCTATTATTGAACAACCTAATGAGTTGGCATTTGATGTCTCATATTCGCTTAAATTGAGTGAAACATTTTCAATGGCGGTCGCAGCGCGATACCTGAGGTCCGATTTAAAAATACAAACAGAAAACATTGATGCTACAGCGGCGAGTTCCGGAGCAGTGGATGTGGCCGGATATTTTCGATCAAGGGAAGTCGCCTACCAAAGTTTCAACGGTCGTTGGCTGGCTGGATTTAATCTGTCTAACGTAGGGCCGAAACTAAAATATGATGAAGAGGGGAGAGAAAGTTACCTGCCTACAAATTTAAAATTAGGTGGAGGTTTTGATTTTATTTTTAGCCCGATGAGTGAATTGGGCGTTCATCTTGAATTCAATAAGTTGTTGGTGCCTTCACCTAGTGATTCAGACGGGGATGGAGACATCGATATCGATGACGATTTTTACAACAAGAGTTTCCTTAACGGGATGTTTTCTTCTTTTAATGATGCCCAGGACGGATTTAGTGAAGAATTAAAAGAAATTACATGGGCACTTGGTGTTGAATACCGCTATAATGACGCATTTTCACTCCGCACCGGTTATTTTCACGAGAATGATCTCAAAGGGTTTCGACAATTCTTCACCCTAGGTGCAGGCTTTAAGTTTAAGACTGCTGTAATTGATTTTTCATATTTATTTTCTACTTCGGAAATTCGCAATCCTTTGGAGAATACCTTGCGGTTTTCGGTTAGTTTTAATTTTGGTGATAACTATTATAATTAAAGTTAAAGGAAATATTTCGTAATTTGCTTTACATATTAAAGCGTTAGAATGAAAAAACTTGAAATTAACACCACCCTTACGGTGTTTGAATCCATAGACGAGCTTTCTGCTGATCAGCGAGAGCTAATGGTCAAAGCAGTGAATATTAGAGGTAAAGCCTATGCTCCATACTCCAAATTTAGAGTAGGTGTAGCCATAGAACTAGAAAATGGAGAGGTCGTACTTGGGACAAACCAAGAGAACGCAGTGTTTCCATCAGGAATGTGTGCCGAGCGCGTGGCCATAAATCAGGCAGGTACCTTATATCCAGGAGTTAAAATCGTGAGTTTGTCCGTTTCTGCGGCCTCTGATAATTTTACAGTGTTGACTCCGACACCACCTTGTGGTGGTTGCCGTCAATCCATTTTTGAATACGAAGAAAATCAAAATCAGCCTATTGCCATTTATTTTATGGGAGAAACCGGTAAGGTTGTAAAGGCGGATTCTATTAAAGATTTACTTCCACTTACCTTCGGAAAAGCCACTTTAAATCTTATTTAACAAAAATCTTAGATAAAAGGGGGAATTCATTTTTACTCTTTGTACTTAAAACGCTACTTTTGTAGTGCTTTTGAAAAACCTATGTTAATTTAAAAGTGATTCACCTCCATTTATGGAGTATTCATGTTTTTGCAAAAAGAAAAATATAAATGAAAAAAGTTACAAAAGAAGTTTACTTGAAATGGTATGAGGATATGCTGTTTTGGAGAAAGTTTGAGGATAAATTAGCAGCTGTATACATTCAGCAAAAAGTTCGAGGATTTCTTCATCTGTATAATGGACAAGAGGCTATTTTAGCTGGTACCTTACACGCCATTAATCCCAAAACCGACAAATTGATAACGGCTTATAGGAATCACGTGCAACCAATCGGAATGGGTGTAGATCCAAAAAGGGTGATGGCTGAATTATTTGGAAAGGCAACGGGGACTTCACAAGGGTTGGGTGGTTCTATGCATATCTTTTCAAAGGAGCATAATTTTTATGGTGGACATGGTATTGTCGGAGGGCAAATACCACTAGGGGCTGGACTTGCATTTGCTGATAAATACTTTAAGAGAGAAGGAGTTACTTTGTGTTACATGGGAGATGGAGCAGTTCGTCAAGGATCATTACACGAAACCTTTAACCTTGCTATGTTGTGGAACTTACCAGTTGTATTCATTTGTGAGAATAACGGGTATGCCATGGGAACTTCTGTCGCAAGAACTTCTAAAGAGCAAGAAATCTGGAAACTAGGACTAGGATTTGATATGCCTTGTGGGCCGGTTGATGGTATGGATCCTGTTAAAGTTGCAGAAGCTATACACGAAGCTGTTGAGAGAGCACGTAAAGGTGGCGGTCCAACATTCTTGGAGATGAAGACCTATAGATATCGTGGACACTCCATGAGTGATGCACAACACTATCGTACAAAAGAAGAAGTTGAGGAATACAAAAAAATAGACCCGATCACAGTGGTTAAGGATGTTATTCTGAAAAAGAAGTATGCCTCTGAAGCAGACTTAAAAGAGATTGATAAAAGTGTGAAAAACAGAGTTAGTGAATGTGAGAAGTTCGCTGAAGAGTCTCCGTTCCCAGAAAAGAACGTGATGTATGACGCTGTGTACGAACAAGAAGATTATCCATTTTTACCACATAAACTTTAAGAATAATGGCAGAAATAATTAATATGCCACGACTCAGTGATACCATGGAGGAAGGTGTTGTTGCTAAGTGGTTGAAAAACGTAGGAGACAAAATTGAAGAGGGTGATATCCTCGCAGAAATAGAAACCGATAAGGCGACCATGGAGTTTGAATCTTTTTATGAAGGTACCTTATTGCATATTGGTATTCAAGAAGGAGATGGTGCTCCGGTAGATTCACTTTTAGCTATTATCGGAGAGGAAGGAGAAGATATCTCAGCACTAATCTCCGGAGGAGCTGCAGCAGCACCAAAACAGGAAGCTACAGCAGAAGCTGCTAAAGAGGTATCAACAGAAGCTCCTTCAGAAGAGGCGCAGGCGTCAGCTGGCGCGATACCAGAAGGTGTTGAAGTTGTTACCATGCCGCGTTTAAGTGACACCATGGAAGAGGGGACAGTAGCTTCATGGCTTAAGAAAGTTGGAGATGAAGTTGAAGAAGGAGATATCCTTGCAGAAATTGAGACCGATAAAGCGACTATGGAGTTTGAATCCTTCTACAATGGTACTTTATTGTATATCGGAATTGAAGAAGGCCAATCTGCACCAGTTGATGACGTGTTGGCTATAGTAGGACCTAAGGGTACTGATGTAGATGCAGTTCTTGCTTCAGTTAAAGGAGGTGGTAGCGCTGCTGCTGCTCCCAAGACTGAGAAAGCAGCTGATAAGCCAGCAGAACAAGTTAAAGAAGAACAGCCAAAGGTAGCCGCTGACAGCTCCACTGGAGGAAGAATTTTTGTGTCTCCGCTAGCTAAGAAAATTGCTGAAGAAAAAGGCATTGAACTTAGTCAAATTAAAGGAAGTGGAGAAAACGGAAGAATTGTTAAAAAAGACGTAGAGAATTATACTCCTGCTGCAAAAGCTCCTGAGGCGAAAGCTCCTACATCAAGTACAGCGACAGCAACTCCTATGGCATTTGTGCCTGCTGGAGAAGAGCATGTTGAAGAGAAGAAAAACTCTCAAATGCGTAAAACCATTGCAAGACGTTTGGGTGAGTCTAAATATACAGCGCCACATTATTACCTTACTATAGAGGTTGACATGAGCAATGCAATGGCTTCCAGAGTTCAAATTAATGCACTGCCTGATATTAAGGTGTCATTTAATGATATGGTTGTTAAGGCTTGTGCAATGGCATTGAAAAAACATCCACAAGTGAATACTACATGGAAGGATGATGTTACCTTATATAATTCTCATGTACACGTCGGTGTTGCCGTGGCAGTTGAAGAAGGACTTTTAGTACCTGTATTAAAATTCGCAGATCAAATGTCCCTGACCCAAATTGGCGGAAACGTTAGAGAATTGGCAGGTAAGGCAAGAAACAAAAAAATTACTCCTCAAGAAATGGAGGGTAGTACCTTTACAGTTTCTAACCTAGGTATGTTTGGAATTCAGGAATTCACCTCAATTATCAATCAACCTAATTCAGCAATTTTATCAGTAGGTGCCATCGTAGAAAAACCAGTGGTGAAAAATGGTGAAATTGTTGTAGGTCATACCATGAAATTAACCTTGGCATGTGATCACAGAACTGTTGACGGTGCTACTGGAGCTCAGTTCTTGCAAACCTTGCAAGCCTATATTGAGAACCCAGTGACCATGCTGGCTTAATGGAGAACCATTTTAATAAATGATACAAAGTCCCGCTTAATGCGGGATTTTTGGTATATTTAAATCATAAGAACACTACAGATGAATAAAATTATAATTGTACTTGCACTACTTCTTATAGGGTGCAAAAGCACGACTGCTGTGTCTGAGAAAGACTACCGAGTAACCGCAGAACAGGTTGCCAAGCATTTAAATTTCTTAGCCTCTGACGAAAGAGGAGGAAGGGATACCGGAAGTGAAGGAATCGCTGAATCGGCAGCTTATATTGAAGATATTTTTAGCAACAATGGGGTGAAGCCTTATTTTGAAACTTATGGCGATACCCTCACTAATTTTGATCAACCTGCTTTTAATGTTGTCGGTTGGGTTCAAGGGAATGATCCTAAGTTGAAAAATGAATTTGTTATTGTTGGTGCACATTACGATCATATTGGTCAAGGAAAACCAGTAAACGGAGATTCTTTGGCAAATGGGGCAAATGATAACGCGTCTGGTACTTCAGCAGTAATTGAATTTGCCAAGTATTTTGGCACGCATAAAACCAACAAGCGAAGTATGTTGTTTGTATTGTTTTCTGCAGAGGAAAAAGGTCTGTTAGGTTCAAAACATTTGGCTGAAAAATTAAAGGATCAAGGTATGGACCTTTACTTTATGCTGAATTTTGAAATGATAGGGGTACCTATGCAACGAGAAGAGCTTACTTATATCACTGGATATAAAGAGACAAACATGGCCGATGTGATGAATGGCTATGCCGGTAAAGAAGCATATGGCTTCTTGCCAAAGGCGGCTGAGTTTAACCTTTTTAAGCGTTCTGACAATTATCCATTTTACGAGCAGTTTAAAGTTCCAGCACAGACGGTATGTACCTTTGATTTTGAAAATTATCCCTACTATCATCATGTGGATGACGAAATCAGTGAGATGGATTTCAACCATATGGCAACTGTGATTAATACAAGCCTTCCTGTTTTGAAGCAAATGACCAATGCAGAACAGCACGAGATTAAGTTTAATGATCCAAAAGAGTATTAATTTATGGTTAAAAATATTATTGTTACGGGGAGTAGCCGTGGTATAGGATTAGAATTGGTAAAAACTTTAGCCTCTAGAGGACATAAGGTATTAGCATTGTCAAGAAATTCTAAGCCAGTAAATGCCCTAGGTCTCGATGGAGTTGTAGCCTTTGAATTTGACCTATGTGAAGATGGTGATTTAAAAACCCTAGATAACTTTATCAAAGAACAATGGACAAGTGTGGATGTATTGATAAATAATGCAGGCGCTTTAATCAATAAACCATTTGCCCAACTTAGTAGATCAGATTTTAAAAAGGTTTTTGATGTCAATATTATAGGTCTGGCCAGTGTGACTCAACTCGTAATACCTTATATGCCAAAGCATGGACATGTGGTAAGTATAAGCAGTATGGGAGGAGTGCAAGGGAGTATGAAGTTCCCGGGTTTGGCAGCATATAGTTCATCAAAAGGTGCCGTGATTACCCTTACAGAGCTTTTGGCTGAAGAATATAAAGAATCAGGTCCAAGTTTTAATGTGTTGGCTCTCGGAGCAGTGCAAACAGAGATGTTAGCGGAAGCCTTTCCAGGTTATCAAGTAGACACCTCTGCTGTGGATATGGCAAAGTATATCGCCGAATTTTCACTCACTGCACATCAGCTTTACAATGGTAAATTACTCCAAGTGAGTAATAGTACGCCCTAAAGATAATTTCTATGAGGGATGTTTTACTAAAATACCTTCCTGAGCGAGCGGTAGATCCTTGTATTGAACTTGTCAAGCAGCATCAAGTGCATTTGAAGATTGTCAATGAGCGTGTAACCCGACATGGCGATTATAGGAGGTATCCTGATGGTAGCCATCAGATCACGGTGAATTCAAACTTAAACAAGTATCGTTTTTTGATCACCCTTATTCATGAAATAGCGCACTTGGCAGCTTTTGAAACCTACGGGCGCCGTATAAAACCACATGGAGTGGAGTGGAAGATGACCTTTCAAAAGCTAATGCTTCCCTTTATCAATCCAAGTGTGTTTCCAGCTACTTTATTACCCCTGCTTGCCAGGCATTTTAAAAACCCTAAGGCCAGCAGTGATACCGATGCTCATTTATCTGTAGCATTAAAAGAATATGATCCGGGTACTGATAAAAATTATATATTTGAACTCCCTACTGGCAGTGTGTTTAGATTGTATAATGGAAAGATTTTTAAAAAAGGGAACAAACGCATAAAGCGTTACGAATGTGTTGAAATGGCGACTGGGAAAGTATATTTGTTTCAGCCCAATGCTGAAGTTGAATTAATTAGTAACTGATTGATGAATAGTAACTACTACGCAATATTAATGGCAGGAGGTATAGGGTCCAGATTTTGGCCATTAAGCACCTCAGAATTACCTAAACAGTTTCACGATATTTTAGGTACAGGGGAGACCCTTATCCAAACTACCTATAGGCGTCTGAAAAAGATTATTCCAAGTGAGAATATTTTTATACTTACCAATGCGCAGTACGGCGGACTGGTAAAAGAGCAATTAGAAGACGTAAAAGATCATCAGCTCCTATTAGAACCAGCCATGCGCAATACAGCACCTTGTATTTTGTATGCTTCAATGAAAATAAAAAAAATGGATCCTAACGCCGTTTTGGTGGTAGCACCAAGTGATCATTGGATTGAAGACGAAATAAAATTTTTAGGAGATCTGGAGCAATGTTTTGATCATTGTCAAGATAGGGACGTACTAATGACCTTAGGGATAAAACCTACCTTCCCCAACACAGGCTTTGGGTATATTCAATATGAGAAATCGAATAATCCCATTAAGAAGGTAGATCAATTTAGAGAAAAGCCTGATTATGAAACTGCAAAATCGTTTTTAGCCGAAGGTAATTTTCTGTGGAACGCGGGTATATTTATCTGGAATGTGCAAAGTGTGTTAAATGCATTTCTGAAATTCCAACCAAAGATGTATCAACAATTGGAAGCAGGAATTAAGGTATTGAATACCGATAAGGAAAAAGAATTTATAGATCGGGCCTATCCGGATTTGGATAAAATTTCAATTGATTACGCGGTGATGGAGCGCTCAGAAAACATTTATGTATTGCCTGCGAATTTTGATTGGAACGATCTTGGTACTTGGGGTTCACTCTACCAAGAGTTAGACAAGGACGAGCAGCAAAATGTGGTCGTAGGAGCCCAGGCTAAACTAGAAAACAGCCATGGAAATATAATCCATACCTCTGGTGAAAAGTTGGTAGTGGTACGCGACTTGGATGATTATATTATCATTGATCGCGATGACAAACTACTAATTTATCCTAAAGCAAAGGAGCAAGAGGTTAAAAACGTAATTGACAAGTTTAGTAAATCAAAATAGACTTTAAAGGTTATACATGGAGAATACAAATAGCAATGGCGCGACGCAAGGCAATTCGCAACTCGGTGGTAACACCAACGGTGATCAAGGGAAAAACGACTTAAGTGGATTTCTAGGAAACTTAAAAATATTTCTTGGGGATCTCTTGGACATACGAATCAACACGGATCAAAAAGCAACCAAGGAGAGTATCATTGATGATATTGCATTTAAGGGGCATACATCATGGATTTTGATGTGCTCTGTCTTTATAGCCTCCGTTGGTTTAAATGCGAACTCTACAGCAGTTGTCATAGGTGCCATGTTAATATCTCCACTGATGGGGCCTATATTAGGTATGGGGTTCTCCCTGGCGGTCAATGATATCGATACTCTTAGAAGATCATTAAAGAACTTTGCGGTAATGGTCGTTTTGAGCATACTCACGGCTTTCTTGTTTTTTAAGTTTTTCCCGCTTAGAGATGAATCTTCTGAGCTATTGGCGCGAACAGCTCCAGATATACGTGATGTGCTTATAGCATTTTTCGGGGGGCTTGCACTTGTAATTGCAAGAGCCAAACGAGGAACTGTGGCTAGTGTTATTTTTGGTGTGGCTATTGCAACGGCATTAATGCCGCCTCTTTGTACCGCTGGTTTTAGTTTGGCCAATTGGAATATGGATCATTTCTTTGGCGCCATGTATCTCTTTATGATCAATACGATTTTTATAGGATTGGCAACCTTTCTAATTATAAAGTTTTTAAAGTTCCCTATGGTTCGTTATGCTAATTCGCAAAAACGCAGACGGACAGCACAACTGGCTTCTCTAATAGGTATATTAGTAATGATCCCGGCAGGAAAGACCTTTTATGACGTATTGCAGGAATCTAAATTTAAAAATCAGGCAGAGAATTTTATTAATGATAATATTAAGACCTATCAATTTTCCGGGAGTGGTTTTGTCTTAGACAAATCTTATAGTATAAATTATAATAAGGGGATGAACTCTATTATTGAATTTGTCATCATTGGAGATGAATCAATTCCAGACAACGTTGTCGAAACCTGGAGGGTTCAAATGGATAAATATCCTAAACTTCAGTCCACTGAATTGAGAATTAAAGGAGGAGAGAACTCCAATTCAGAGGATAAATTTCAATACGTTACAGAACTCTATGAGCAAAAGAAGAAAGAAACTGTTTCTAAAGATCAGCGTATAGAAATTTTGGAAAAAGAATTGGAACGTCTCAGTAAGTTTTCTATTAAAGCCGTTCCTTTTGATGAAATTAGTAAAGAAATTAAAATCAATTACGACAATATAACAGAATTAGGATTTGGTAACGAAATTAAAACGGACTTTACCAAAACCGACACGGTACCCGTTTTCTTTGTGAGGTGGAAAAAAGGTGTTTCAGCGAATCAACAACAATCTGAGCTTAAAAAATTAAAGCAATGGCTCAGCTTGAGAATGGAGAGTGAGAGGATTGAGGTGCGCAAATTCAATTAGGCCAAATATTTCAAAAAACATCTGGCATTGAGTACTACAGAATTTGAACGCACCAACTCGAAGTTAAATTATCGTATACGATTTTATTAAAGGGCTTTCCCCATATTTTCTGTAAGGGTATTGATAAAGTTTGTGATAGGCCCTTTAATCATCATGCCCATCATAGCATTAAATTCTCCTTCAAAAATCAAATTCACCTCAGAGGTACCCTCTGAAACTTCGTTGATATTAGCGGTTAGAGTAAAAGGTACTTTGTCACTTGCAGATGCTAAAACTAGCTTCTCATAAGGCGTTTTCTCCTTCATCTTTAACACGATCTCCGGCATACCTTTAAGTGCAAAGAGAAATTTATCCTCACCCAAGACCTCAAATTTGCTGATGTTTTCAGGCATCAGTTTCTCAAAGTTTTTAACATCTTCCAAGAAATGAAATAAATCTTCTGAAGATGTGTTTATGTTTTTATTAGGGGTTTCTAATCTCATAATCTTGTTTTTATTTCCAGGTATCTGGACTTGTTCTCCACTCTTGTAAGGTAATCAACTCCGAGTCACTAATGTATCTTGTCTCTAGTGCTTGTTGCAGTAGGTATTCGTAACTGCTCAAGGTTATTAAGTTGGTGTTTTGAGTTTTAAAATTCTCAACGGCAAGATCAAAACCATAGGAGAATATCCCAATCATTCCCTTGACAGCTGCACCGTGTTCCTTTAATGCTTTCACGGCATTTAAGCTACTCATACCAGTACTGATAAGATCTTCTACAACCACTACATTTTGTCCACGATCCAGGAAACCTTCAATTTGATTTCCACGCCCATGCTTTTTAGGCTCAGGCCGAACGTATACAAATGGTAGGCTCATGAACTCCGCAACGAGCATGCCAATTCCGATCGCTCCGGTGGCCACTCCTGCAATGACATCAGGTTTTCCATAATGCTCTTCCAACTGGCGAGCCATTTGTTCGCGGATGTAATTTCGTATCGGTGGAAACGAAAGTACAATGCGGTTATCACAATAAATTGGTGATTTCCATCCAGAGGCCCATGTAAATGGATTTTTTGGATTCAACTTTATTGCATTAATTTGCAATAGAAGCTCTGCTGTTTTCTTAGCGGTATCTTTGTCTAAAACCATGATGCAAATGTATGAAGTTTTTGTTAATGAACATCGTATTATTTTAACCAACAAAATCTTAAAAGAAGACGGCTTTAAACTCTTCCTTATGGAAACGGTTGATATTGATGATGTTATTATGCAACTCAATAAGGGTAGGTTAAAATGTGCACACATTTATTATAAGGATGAATCTACACTATTAAAAAAATTCACTAAAAAGGTGCCCTTAGTAGTTGCTGCCGGCGGTATGGTAACAAATAAGAAGGAGGATACGCTCTTTATTTATAGAAATGATAAGTGGGATTTGCCCAAGGGAAAGGTGGATAAAGGAGAAGCCATAGAGCACGCAGCTATTAGGGAGGTCGAAGAAGAAACGGGCGTTAAAAATCTTAAAATCGATACGCTGTTAAAAAAGACCTATCATATCTTTAAGAGAAATGGCACCTACAAATTGAAAGAAACCTATTGGTATTCGATGCATACCAACTACCAAGGGAAATTGGTGCCTCAAGTTGAAGAGAATATCGCTTTGGCGGAATGGCGCCCGAAAAGCCAGATCCCAGAGTTATTGAATAATTCTTACGAAAATATAAAAGCCTTATTTTAAAAGTTAGTTGCGCCTATGGTATTCTGTAGATAGGGTAGCGTAGGTGAGCTTTTTCATAGTAGGGTGATTTTTTATGAATCCAATCCAGTTGTGCATACCAGTTATTTGCAAAGGTTGTATCTGCTTTTCTTTTTGCCTCGAAGTCCGCTTTAATTTTCGGGTTTTCGTTGAGGAATTCCAGCGCTTTATCCTCCCATACGTAAGGGGAGAACCCTTCTTTCTGCTGTAGAATTGTATCGAAGAAATTCCAGTTAAAAAATGAATCTACCGCCTCCGGCTCTAAGGTTTCTAACAAATAGCGAATTCCGACTTGATTTGTTGGAACTCTATAATAGGTATTCGGCGCTATAGTGACCTGCTCTTTTGTTGTACTCACCGTGGTGTTTTTATGTAAATAGTGACCTTCATAGGGTGAATTTGCGCTTTGGTAGTCATCGATGTGATAGACCTCTACTTCTAGTTTCTTGGAGGTATCCAAGAGTTGCATTTCGATCTGGTTTGATTTTAATCGTGCCACTATATTTCCCCATGCTTTTGGAATCAAATAGGCCTCTGGGATGCTAACAGTTTTAATTGGCACATAAGTGTTGTAGTGTTTAACGGTTTTTGTAAATGGTTTTGTACGATCGTATTTTAAGCGTATTTTACCTGTTAGCTCGCTTGGTATGTAGCGGCCTTCAAAGCCTTTAAAGTTCAATACAGTTGCGGTATCTTTGGATACTTTCCAAGTAAGTGCGTAGTTTTTACTGTTTTGAAAATGTTCTTGGCTTTTTGCTCTTACTTTTTTTATTTTTAGATAATCTCTTTCAATGATAGCGATGGTGCTACTGAGAAGTGCGTAGGTGCCGTAAACGCGTTTGTCGTATGACTTCAACATATGGGTCTCCACCATCATTCCCAAACTATTCCAAAGACTTGTATATCCCGTGGAATATCGAGGTGAGTCAAAGAATTGCACAAAGCCTTTTTCAGGGACTTGATTAAATACATTAACATAAGGTGTGATGTCGTAATTCTTTTCTTTTAGGGATGCGATCAAATCAGGTTTTAACTCCTCGTTGAGATAGATCCCTGCTTGGCCTCCCAGTTTATTGTGTTGGGTGAAGAGATGGGTGAGTATATATTGATAGTCTGCCCCGTTACTGACGTGGTTGTCAATAAATACATCAGGTTTTAATTCGTGATAAATCTGGGCAAACGAAAAGGCGTTTTTTGAGTCACTTTTAATGAAGTCACGATTCAGATCATAATTTTTTGCATTTCCTCTAAAACCGTAAGCCTCGGGACCATCTTGATTGGTTCTGCTATCACGGTTGCGATTCATTGCCCCTCCAATATTATAGATCGGAATAGTGGCTAGTAGGGTATGCTTAGGTGTTTTAATTTTTCCTTGTGCAATATCCCTAAATAGCATCATAGTGGCATCAATACCATCTGGCTCTCCCGGATGTATCCCATTGTTGATAAGTAATATTGCTTTATGAGGTCTGACCTGATCAATATTAAAATTATTATCGGGGTTTAATAATACAACATGTAGAGGTAAGCCGGAATCCGTATTACCTTTTTCAACTACTTTAATCGTGGGGTAGGCCTCACTAAGCCGTTTGTAAAAATCTATAACCTCTGCATAGGTTGCTGTATTGCTTCCATTAGATTGTTCGAAGACTGTGGAGAATTCGTTCTTTTGAGCCAGAAGGCTTACAAAGCACAGAAAGTTTAGGGTTAGGCAAATACATTTTTTCATGTGGGTTGCTATGAATTTTTTACTTAAAGTGAAGCTTTACCGAGCTAATTTTAAGACATTGCTTTAGCGATATCACACAAGGCAATTGCGAATTAGTAACAGTAAGCTCCCAAACTTAGTAAAAAACCTAGAATGTGTAAACCTTAAAAGATATTAAAATACAATTCTTATTGTCAAGATGAAGCGTATTCCTTGGCCACGGTTAATAATTTATCCTTAGTGATAGGCTTAATTAAATGTCTTACTTCGAAAGGGAATTTTTGATTGTAAGCTATGACCTTATTGGCATCAGAAGGATTTATGGAGGAGGTCATAACATAGATGACAACATTGTTATTTATATTCAATTTACAATAGGCGTCCATAAACTCCCAGCCATCTACAATGGGCATGTTTAAATCCAATAAAATTAGCTCCGGATGATTTTGGTTGTCAATGGTATTGAAATGTTCTAGCGCCTCCTGCCCGTTGTGAAACGAATGAACGGTCTGGGTGATCTGGGTAATTTCTATGAGTTTTTTTACACTAAATATAGTGATGGGATCATCATCGATTAGACATATTGAATTAATAGTTCTCATAAAAATAAATTTTAAATTTAGTCCCCTGGTCCACATTGCTTTCAACCTCAATTTTTCCTTTCATCGCTTCAATTTGGTTTTTTGTAATGAAAAGACCTATTCCTCTGGCGTCTCTGTTCCCATGAAAGGTTTTGTACATACCAAAGAGTTTGTGGCCATGTTTTTTTAAATCAATTCCAATGCCGTTATCCGATATAGTGATTATAGAGTATCCTTTAGTGTTTTCATAATCAATGGTAATTTTGGGATAACGCTTAGGGGACTTATATTTAATGGCGTTGGTAAAGATATTTAATAATATACTTTCTAAATACGCTTTGACCACATTAATTTGAACTTGTTCAGGAACATTAATCTCGATTTCAGCAAAAGCACTTTTGGTGAGTTCACTTATATTGGTAAATGCCTCATTAATCTCATGGCGTATATTGACCACCTCAGTTTTGATGTTCAAATTGGTGTTTATTGCAATAATTTCATTGAGGTTTGCAATGGTATCTAACATGTTTTTAGATGCTGTATTGAGCATCTCCATAATTTCTACTTTTTTGAAGATATCCTCTTCAATACCTAAAAGCTCAATGAGCATGGAGAAGTTTGAGGCATGTGATCTTAAATTGTGGGAAACAATATGTGCAAAATTAAGTAGTCTGTTATTCTGTTCGCTAGCAACATTGATAAGTTCTAGAAGTTCAGCCTCTTTTTCTTGTAGTTGGGTAATGTCTTGAACTACGGACCAGATAAGTTTTCTACCGTCGTGATTGGTGATTAGCACTCTAGTGATTAGGGAGGGAACACTCGCTCCACTTTTGTGGAGATATTCTCCTTGGTAGGGGCCACATATTCCATTTTCAAGCACCTCCTTTAAAACACGAAGTTCTTTTGTTTTATGAGCCTTAGGAATTACATCGGGATGCCTTAAAGCTCTGAACTCCTTTTCAATATATCCGATACTTCTTTTAAAGGAACCATTCATTTCCATGAATTCCCCGGACATGGCATCGTTTAAAACAAGTCCGGTTGGAGAGAGTTCCAATAGCATACGATGTAACTTTTCACTCTCACTTAATTTTTTTCTCGCCTCGACCATTTCTTGAATGACTCGCCCTTCAGATATCAAAAAGACAACTTGTTTGTTCTCGTCCAACACTGGTTTTAGTGAAAAATCGATATAAATCGGAATTTGATTTTTGTCTAATATCTTGGCTTCATAGCGTACGAACTTTCCTTTGGCAGCCTTGGCGATATTCTTCTTCAGCTTGTTGCGTTCCTTCTTTGAGTTTTGCCACCAGTAGGTGTCCCAGAAATATTTATTAAGAGCGTCTTCAAGTTCAATTCCAGCAAACTTTAAGGCAGGTTCATTCACGTCAATAAGGCGACCTTTGAGATTCAAAAAACCGGTAAATTGAAATGTAGAATTAAATATACTCGTAAATAAGCGTTTGTTTTCCTGCATCGAACGCTTGGTGCTTTTTAATTGCTTTTCTTGAAGCGCAATCCTAAGCGCAGTATTCTTTTGCTTGTTGATATCTTGTATCGTACCGTAAATGATGTTGGATTCTGAGTAATGCTTGGCTTTTCCCCCGGAGAAGCATACCCATTTTTCTCTTTCGGTGTTGGTTCTAATTTGTAACTCCAATTCAAATGGTTCCCCTGTTGAAATGATTTGGTTGATGGCATTAAGTGCTTGTTCAAGATGTTGACCCTGTTTGAAGAATAAAAAGCTCTCTTCCAAGCTAGGTCTATAGTCTTGAGCAACTTCAAAAATGGATTTGGTAATTGGTGACCACTGCAGCACATCGTTTTCTATGTCGTACTGCCAGGAACCTATTTGAGCATTCTTTTCAAGAATGTCTCTAAAGTATTGATTGTTTTGATTTTCTTTTTGAAGGCTTATGTCCTGTAAGTTTAGGATGATTTGTTCCGGGGTGTCATAAATTTGATATGAGATCCATTTAAGACAGCCCTGTTGATCCACATAAGAGTCTTCTCCATTAAGTTTCTGGCCAGGGATATAATTGAGCAATGCGCTACGAGTATGTTCCAATGAAGGAGGGAGGAGGTGTGAAAAATGAATTTCATTAGAATTCACCACTATCGGATGTTTAAACAAAACATCCCAACCTCTTGAGGTCACAAGGAGTTCTTTATTCTTATTGAGCACGGCCATTGGGGTTGGGCAGTGTTCAACCAAAGGTAGGTTAATCATATGGTAGGTACGTTTATTCTTATTTAGGATTAGTTTTAAATTGAACGGTATCTGGGACTAGGCCTGTATAATCACCATTGTTGCGAATTACATCACGGACAATGGATGATGAAATATAACTTTTTCCTGAGGAAGTGAGCAAGAAAACGGTTTCAATTTCAGATAGTTTTCTATTGGTATGCGCAATGGCTTTCTCAAATTCAAAATCTCCGGGATTACGCAATCCTCTCAGTATAAATTGTGCCCCCACTTTTTTACAAAAATCAACGGTCAAACCCTGATAGGTCATTACCTTTATTCTAGGTTCATGAATAAATGCTTTTTTAATAAACTCCTTGCGTTGTTCAAGTGAAAACATATATTTTTTCTCTGCATTGATTCCAATGGCAATTACAACTTCATCGAATAGCGTAATACCACGGGTAATAATATCGTAGTGTCCTAAGGTAATGGGATCAAAGGATCCGGGGAAAATGGCCTTACGCATCTGCGTTAATTTTAAGAGTTAAAATGTAAATATAGCAAATTAGAATTTTCTATCTGTTTTTAATGCTTCTTCAACAGCATTGCCAAATAAATCATTTAGGGAAATACCTGCTTTTGCAGCTTGTTGTGGTAAAATACTTTCTGTGGTAAGCCCTGGGATAGTGTTCATTTCCAGGAGATAAGGGATCCCGTCTACAATTATAAATTCACTTCTGCTAAAGCCTTCCATTTTAAGGATTTCATAGATGTTTTTAGCAATAGCATTGATGGTATTTTTCATTTGTTCGCTAATTCTGGCAGGGGTGATTTCCTTAGACCTACCCTCGTATTTTGCTTGGTAATCGAAAAAGTCATTTTCCGATACGATTTCTGTAATAGGTAAAACCCTTACCTGGCCATGATAGCGAATCACTCCGACAGAAACTTCAGTTCCATCTAAAAACGATTCGATGATAATTTCGTCATCTTCCTTAAACGAAATATCGATTGCTTGCTGTAGTTCTTCTTCCTTATATACTTTTGATACCCCAAAACTTGACCCCGCCTTATTGGCTTTTACAAAACAAGGTAGACCTACCTTTTCACAGATGATTTTAGTGTCTATTTGCTGTCCTTTGTTTACGTAAAATGAAGTAGCTGATTTAATCCCAAACGGTTTTAAGGTTGCCAATAAATCTCTTTTGTTAAAGGTGAGTGCTGCCTGATACATAGGGCAGGAGGTGTGTGGGATGTTTAACATGGACAAATAGCCTTGCAAGTGTCCATCTTCTCCCGGAGTTCCATGAATGGCATTAAAGATACAGTCAAATGTGATGGTTTGCTTGTTGATCTCAACGGTGAAATCCCCTTTGTTGATAGGGTATTCTTTACCGTCAACCACACAGACCCATTTTTCTTTTAAGATATGCAGTGGGAAAATATTGTACAATTCTGGGTTGAGATGGTCACACACCACCTTTCCGCTTTTCAAGGAAATTTGATATTCAGAAGAATATCCTCCCATGGCTATTCCTATATTTTTCTTCATGGACTTATAATGTTTATCGACTTGTAAAATTAGTTAAATTATGGGTTGCAAACTGCGTTAAAATTGCTGTAAGATTGAAAAATATTAGTATTTGAAACGCGACATAAAAATCGTTGATAATCTTTACAAAACCAATAGCATCTTAAGCGTTTAAAAAAACTTTATCTGCTGGTAAATATAACGTTGTTTTCACAAATATTCTCAAAACTAAATAGGTCAAGATTCAAGAAACTGGTCAAATCTCACCAAAGTAACAAGCCCCAAAAAGGGATTCAACACACTCCTTTACTAAACGACATTGGCTGTTAAATTTTAATTTATGGTAAAATCTGGTATAAAATAGATATATTTGAAGTAACAGTACACACCACGCTACCCATAAGAACAGCGTCCCAGGGTGTGTCTTTTGCTTTATGATCCTTGTTATCTTTGCTAATTCCCAAATATTATTAGCCTTGTTTAACAAGAAAGTGCTTGCCATGGAAGAGCAAATTGAATAGCTAGAGTAAAGCCCTAAATCCCTAAGGATAATCTTGTTACATGTTATTTAGGGAGTATAAGGCGAAGCCTAATAAAAGCAAAAAACGCATCGCTTCTGTGGCTTGCGTTTTTAGATTTCCTTTTCTCAAATGAGAAATGAACTCGGTGCGAAAATACGAAATCATTATGTATCTCAAAAGACCTATTCTAAACACCAAATTTTATAATCAAAAATAAATGGGTACATAATCAGAACACGTAATTGGAGGGCAGTAGATTGATCAGTTTTTAGTCATTGGATACCATAAAGTGAGTATCTCAAATGAAACAACATTACTAACCAACCTGAAAACACAGCTAGAGAAACATATTAAAAATAACCTTCACAGTTAAGGAATTTGAGCGTGTTCTCAACATATGAAACAAAGGTTAGGTTTTTGAAAAAGTTGCCTTTGTCGTTAAATATATCTGTATATAATCATATGTCTCTCCATTGAATATTCGGACCGAATTATGTTTAAGCGGTGAAAAATGTTTGAATTTTGCTTGCAGTACAAATACTATTCTAACTCGAAATTAGTTGTATATTTGTCAGCGTTATTATGATTTAAAACCTGCAAAGAGTATAGGTCTTAAGGAGTTCGGCTCTGGTTTTACGTTTGATTATAACTAAATTAGAACGCAGTAGGTGTTGAAGTTCTTAATAATCCATAATGAGGTATAAAGACTGATTTTTAGTTTATACTTCCAAAAAAATAACAGATGAGCTTGATAAAATTTTTGACTAGCAAAACCTTTCTAAAACAGATTGTCTTGGCCATAGTGGCTCTAATTATTTTGGTGCTATTGGCATTACAAGTTCTAAAGATGATCACTAGCCATGGTGAGTTTGTGTTAGTTCCTGATCTGTCCAAAAAATCACTACGTGAGGTAGAAGAAACCTTGGATAAGGTCAATTTGCAATATGTTGTGCTGGACTCAACAAACTACAATCCTGATTACCCAAGGTACTCTGTTATAGAACAGAGTCCTAAAGCGGATAAGGAAGTTAAGCAAGGAAGAAAAATATACCTGACCATCAACCCTTCCGGATATAGAAAGGTAAGCGTTCCCAATGTTATACAAGTGACCCGTAGAAATGCTGAGTCTATGTTAAAGGCCGTTGGTCTGAATGTAGGTAAGGTGACTTATATTAATGAGATCGGCAAGGACATGGTTTACTATGTCCGATATGAAAATGAAAATATACTTCCAGGTTTTCAGCTACCAAAAACCACGGAGGTGGAATTGGTTTGCGGAAATGGTAATAAGGCCGGAGTTGTAGTAGAATAAACAAATGTGGAATGCATGTTAGAAGATCAGCAAGATGATTTCAATCAACAAGACGAACTCTTTGAACATTATAGCTTTACTGCCGGAAAAGGACAGGAACCGCTAAGAGTGGACAAGTTCTTAATGAACTTTATTGAGAACGCGACAAGAAATAAAATCCAACAGGCCGCAAAAGGTGGGAACATCTTTGTCAATGGCCAGACGGTTAAATCCAATCACAAAGTCAAAGCAAATGATCAAGTGAAGGTACTCTTTGAGCATCCGCCTCATGAATATTTGCTAACTCCTGAGAATATTCCATTGGATATTGTCTTTGAGGACGACCAACTTTTAGTGGTAAACAAACCGGCTGGAATGGTCGTGCATCCGGGGCATGGAAACTATTCAGGAACACTTATCAATGCACTGATCTATCATTTTGAAAACCTTCCTCTAAACAGTGACGAAAGACCGGGACTAGTGCATCGTATTGATAAGGATACTAGTGGGCTATTGGTGGTTGCCAAAACTGAGCATGCACTAAGTCATCTATCCAAACAATTTTTCCATAAGACAAGCGAGCGCGAATATTTAGCCTTGGTATGGGGGGATGTAAAAGACGATCAAGGTGTTGTAGAAGGAAATATTGCCAGACATCCAAAAAACCGATTGCAGATGGCAGTTTTTCCTGATGGAGATCAAGGGAAAGAGGCAATAACACATTTTAAGGTGCTGGAACGATTTGGCTATGTAACATTGGTTTCTTGTAGATTGGAAACCGGTAGGACACACCAAATACGTGTTCATATGAAATTTATTGGTCACACTTTATTTAATGATGCACGTTATGGAGGTGAAAGGATTTTGAAAGGAACGACTTTTACCAAGTATAAGCAATTCGTAGAAAATTGCTTTTCAATACTGCCAAGACAGGCTCTGCACGCCAAAACTTTAGGGTTTGAACATCCTGTTAGTGGTGAATTTTTGAGATTCGAAACACCCCTGCCGGAGGATATGGAGCAATGTTTGGAAAAATGGCGAAATTATGCCAAACATCAAGAGCTCTAACAGTATAGAGAAAAGTTATCAGACTATCAAAAACAGTGGTCGTTTTTAATGGTTAATTTCTGCTGAAGGTTGTATGTTTGTTAGTGTAAAAACTAAGTAAAATGAAAATCGTAATTTCACCTGCAAAATCACTTGATTTTGAAAGTGCACTTCCAGTAAAAGATTATAGTCAACCTGAGTTTTTAGAACAATCTTTGAAGATCAATTCCGGACTTCGGAAAAAAACGCCAAAGAAACTCTCGGATCTCATGGGGATTTCTGCCAACCTGGCTGAGTTGAACTGGACCAGGAACCAAGAATTTAAGCTTCCGTTTACCCCGGAAAATGCTCGGCCTGCAGTATATGCCTTTAATGGTGATGTGTATACTGGTTTGGATGCCTATAGCCTGGATCAGGATAAAATCAATGTACTACAAGAACAACTTAGAATACTTAGCGGTTTGTATGGTGTGCTAAAACCACTTGATCTCATTCAACCTTATCGCTTGGAAATGGGAACCAAACTTCGCGTAGGATCTCATAAGGATCTTTATGCGTTTTGGAAGAAAAAAATTACAGCTAAGCTCAATGAGGAGTTAGAGGATGATGAGTTGTTTATCAACTTAGCCAGTAATGAGTACTTTGGTGCCATTGACGAGAAAAGCTTAAAAGTACCGGTGATCACTCCCATATTTAAAGATTGGAAAAATGACAAGCTCAAGGTGATTAGTTTCTTTGCTAAAAAAGCTAGAGGAGCAATGGTTCGGTATATTGTAGATACCAATGCTCAGAGTTTGGAAGCTATTAAAGGATTTAATACTGATGGATATCAATTCAGTGAACAAGACACCTTAAAGGCTGATCAACCTGTTTTTGTCAGATAACAGCGCAAGTGGCATTATAAACTTTTCTAGCCTGAGATGCACAATTTGACCTCAGGCTAAAATTAACTACTTAGGTGTCCTGTTATTTTTTAGTGTCAACACTTACTTTTTCTTCGACAGGGGCTCTTTTTTTGATTTTCTTTCTTCTTAGCACGCCATAGCTGCCACGACTAATTTTACCTCTTCTTGTTTTTACATCTCCTTTTCCCATATACGTATGAATTTTTTAATTTCTTCAATATAAGGAATTTATCGGTGAAATTCAAGTTTCAATCCTATCTTGAGTTCGTAAAGCAATGTCTTATTTATCGACTGAACCGGCAACTTAAACGCATTGAGGTTATTTTGGATAGTAACTATGGAATTTCGCGAATTGTATCAGTAAAGCATTTTAGGATTGTAATTATATTGTGTTGTTTAAATAGATCGCTATCCACTCTGATTTTTGTTACTTTTATTGATGATCTGATAACTATTTGTACGAAATTTTGTGGATCAATATATATCCTTGTATTTTTATTTAGATATTCTCTAAACGGCAGTCGGAGTGGTATGAACAGCCACTTTGTGTATACAAACGACAAAAGTTGCCTGAAATCTACCTGATTTGTAAAGATTTTGGTTAATATTATTTCTGATTGACTTTCAGAGGATTAGTTGAGATTGCCCTAAATATTGACTCTAAGGGGTTCTATGCCAAGAGTTTTTACATTAGGTAATTTGTATCAAAATAAGTACTTTAGTAAGCATGAGTAATTATCACATTAAACATTTAGAAGAGTATTTTCAAGTTTATAGAAAATCAGTACGCGATCCTGAAAATTTTTGGGGAGAAGTCGCAGAGGAACATTTTGTCTGGAGAAAGAAATGGGATAAGGTCCTAAGTTGGGATTTTAAGAAGCCCGAGATCAAATGGTTTGAGGGCGGAAAGCTCAATATAACCGAGAATTGTATTGATCGTCACCTTCGAACTCGAGCGGACAAACCCGCAATTATATGGGAACCTAACGACCCAAGTGAACCAGCAGTACATATCACCTACAAAAATTTGCATGAACGAGTTTGTAAATTGGCAAACGTTCTCAAGTCTAAGGGTGTTGGAAAAGGAGATCGTGTATGTATATACCTGCCAATGATACCGGAGTTAACCATATCTATTTTGGCTTGTGCCAGAATTGGTGCAATACATTCGGTTGTATTTGGAGGATTTTCATCCACCGCACTTTCCATGCGAATTAACGATTCCGATTGTAAGGTGCTCATTACCTCTGACGGTTCGTTTAGAGGTAAAAAATCAATAGACCTTAAAGGGATTGCAGATGAGGCATTAGAACACTGCGATAGTATCGAGTGCGTTTTGGTAGCAAAGAGAACCAATGGAGATGTCAATATGAAGGAGGGAAGAGATCAATGGTTGCAACCATTATTAGATGCTGCATCTAAGGATTGTGAGCCTGAAGTCATGGACGCTGAGGATCCCTTATTTATATTGTATACCTCTGGATCAACCGGGAAGCCAAAAGGTATGGTGCACACCATAGGAGGATATATGGTTTTCACAGCCTTTACCTTCAAAAACATATTTCAGTATCGTGAGAATGATGTTTATTGGTGTACTGCGGATATCGGCTGGATTACAGGGCACAGTTATATCATATACGGGCCACTAGCTAATGGCGCAACCTCAATTATGTTTGAGGGTGTACCTTCTTATCCTGACTTTGGAAGATTTTGGGAAGTTATTGAAAAGCATAGAGTCAACCAATTCTATACCGCGCCAACAGCAATTAGAGCCTTGGCAAAAAGAAGCTCAGAATTTGTTACCAAATATGACTTATCCTCACTGAAAGTATTAGGCTCTGTTGGTGAACCTATTAATGAAGAGGCTTGGCATTGGTATAATGATTTAGTAGGAAAAGGAAAATGCCCTATTGTTGATACCTGGTGGCAAACAGAGACGGGAGGAATTATGCTCTCTCCAATTCCTTATGTGACTCCTACCATTCCAACCTATGCTACTTTGCCACTTCCTGGTGTTGAACCGGCTTTAGTAGATGATGATGGTGTAGAGTTGAAAGGGAATCTCGTCAGTGGAAGGTTGTGTATGAAACATCCATGGCCAGGTATGGCAAGGACCATTTGGAATGATCATAAGCGCTATAAAGAGACCTATTTCTCCACCTATGAAAACATGTATTTTAGCGGTGATGGTGCCTTTAGAGATGCCGTAGGATACTATCGTATCACCGGAAGGGTTGACGATGTGGTAATTGTTTCCGGGCATAACCTTGGAACGGCACCTATTGAGGACGCGATCAATCAACATCCAGCAGTAGCGGAATCAGCTATTGTAGGATTTCCACACGATATCAAAGGGAATGCCTTATATGGTTTTGTAATTCTAAAAGAATTTGGAGAAACCAGAGATAGGGAAAATGTACGAAATGAAATCAATCAACTGATTGTAGATCATATCGGACCTATAGCTAAATTGGATAAAATCCAATTTGTTAGTGGACTTCCAAAAACCAGAAGTGGTAAAATTATGCGTAGGATATTGCGTAAAATTGCCTCAAATGAACTCAATAATCTGGGAGACACAAGTACCTTGTTGAATCCGGAAATTATTGATCATGTTATTGAAAGCCGAATAGATTAGGTTCTTTTAACGATTTTATATAAAAAAATATCAGGATTGAGCTTCTGCCCTTGTCCTGATATTTTTTTAATAGGGAATGTATGAGATCGTAGTTATCTATTAAGCCTGAACAAATCTTTTAACCTCCCATTTCTTTGTTTACTTACTCTGGAGATTATCTTTAGGAAAGCTATGGCCGTGATGTAAGCATCCCCCGCAGAAGTATGTCTGTCCTTAACAGAGATATTTAGGTTTTCTGCAACTTCATCAAGGGAATAATTACGTTCCTTATCGATGAGATTGGAATTAATTCTGCTAGCTCTGTAAAGCAGCATAGTATCCAAAGTCTTATTTTTTAATTTAGGCAGTCCCATTCTGTATAACACCTTATTGATCATTGCCACATCGAAGGTGACATGGTGTGCCACAAGTACAGAATTTGAGATATAGGAAAGGAATTCTATAACGGCAGCTTCCTCTGTGGTGTCTGGATTTAGATCGTTTTTAATAATACCATGTATGGCTACGGTCTCCGGATTAAAAGTACTTTGATTGATATACCTTTCAAATACATCGGAAACTTCAATGCTTTTGTGTTGCACCTTAAGCGCACCAATACTTAGTATGCGATCATTCTTTATGTCCAATCCGGTAGTTTCTGTGTCAAAGACGACAAAGGAATTTTCATCAATGGTCTCTGGAGTTTTGTCTTTAAACTTCTTTTCGTAATCCATCCAAAACTCTGGATATTCCTTCTTTTTTTTAAATAATGAAAACATAGCTGCTAAATGAAACTTGAAACTTTAAAACGCAATTTGATTAACTCTTGAACCTCGCTGATGGTTTTAAAACAGCGTTTGAGTTTCATTCGCTCCTCTTTTGAAAGGGTATCTAAGGAAATAAAACGACCGGTATCCTTATGCATTAGCCCTTGTTTGGTCCTAAATTTTAATAAGGCCTTGGCTGTATAGGAGCATGAGAGATAAAGCTCACTGTTCTGTGGTTCTATGGAAGCTAATTTTTCAAACCTCTCCGCTGTATTGTTGATGTTTTTAATTTTGTGCTGTAAGATTAATACACGCCCGGCATCGGTAATTGGCATTAAGGCTCTCTTTTTAAGGTCGAAAAAGTCTTTGTGTTCACCGTTTCTTTCTATTAAGAATTGGCGGAAGAATCCTAGTGGAGATGGGCTCCTTAGGGATACCGAGGCCATGGCTGCCAAGAATATTTGATTGTTCTCGCTGAGTAGAAAAATATGATCAGCCAATTGATTGGTCAGATGAACATCCCCATAGGAGATATCATAGTCAAAGAAAATAGAACAAAGCAAGATGTCTTCATTTTCCGGATTAATCATCCAGTCCTCAAATTGATCTTTCCACTGACTCAAAGGTAGACACCATCTTGGATTCCTTGCCATCATATCTGCAGGGCAATAATCAAAACCAATGGCATACAAGCCTTTGTTTACAATTTTAGCGAGCTCCCTAAAATAGGCTTTGGTAGCCTCTAGTTCACTGTCCGAAACATCCTCAAATATGATTGCATTGTCTTGGTCGGTATGGAGTAGTTGTTCCTTTCTTCCTTGGCTGCCTAGGGACATCCATGCAAATTTCACTGGTGGTTCCCGATCCATTTTTTGCAAACTTCGCTCAATAACCCTTTTTATGGTAGCGTCGTTGAGTTCGAAAATTATTTTTGAAACATGGGTCATTGGAATATTTTGTCCGATGTAGCCATTGAGCAGGTGCATCACGCGTTCGCGAATTGCTCTGAGGGATTTGCTTTTATTTGCACGTTTGATAGCCTTAATAAGCGCTGCAGGGTTATGCCCTTGACTTACTATAATGTCGTGTTCAGATACTATTCCAATGGCTTTGGTGTTGGGCGTACCATCTTTGGTGAGACATAGGTGGCTAATGTTATGTTTGATCATCGCGACTTGAGCTTGTGCAATGGTGAGTCCTTTAGGATAGCATATCACAGGAGAAGTCATGATTTTTTCAACTTCAATGTCAATAGGGTATTTGCCTACTGCAATGGTGTTTCTAATATCCTTATCTGTCACTACGCCTACTGGGATTTGATTCTCAAGTACAAGTATAGATCCAACCCTCTTTTGGGACATCAACTTAGCCACTTCGGATACGGGATCCTCTTTACGACACCCTACGATATTCTTTACGTATTTAACGGGCTGAAGTTCAAAAAGCTCAGGGGTAGTTTCTTCTAGTCCATCCTCTTCCGTATATAGCGATCCTCTATGTTCTCTAGAGTATGGGTTTCTGGTGTTGGATGCAAAACTTTCTATTAAAAACTGGCCGACACGGTAATTTCTCTTGATGAGTGGTTTGAAAACTTCAATAGGAATGGCATATAAAACAGATTCCTCCTCGGCTACAGCACTAATCTTATAATTTTCATTGGCAAAGAGTGGGCGCAAACCAAAAGCATCACCTTCATCACATTTATCCAATGTTATGACCTGGTTGTTTTCTGTTTTTTCAATGGCTATAGCACCTTTTTGAACTACATAAAACTGTTGATGTCCATGGGTGCCTTGCTCAAAAACATATTCGCCTTTTTGTTTATAGATAACCTTTACCTGTTGAGCTACCTCTAACAATTGATGAGGTTTTAATAACTCAAAAGGAGGGAAGCGTTTTAAAAAATCCGCAATGCGTTCGGCTATGGTGTTTTTCATTTGTATCGGAATTGATTTACTAAGGTACAGAAAAGCCTCTGAATTTCAGAGGCTTTTAAATGGTTACAATGTTTGCCTTCTAATAGCAGAAATCACCAGGTCAATATAGTCTGGTGGATGAGGTACATATGATTTTAATAATGTAAAGTCCCGTAGTGATTCTCTGTAAATGTTGATGTCTATAAGTTTTACAGCAGCAACTTCTTCAGCTTGTAGCTTTAGATCACTCATTGGTACCTTTAATTCTGTCAAAAAAATATGGTTGAACTCACAATCGATCATGTCCTTATTATGGATAACCGTGGATCGGTGCTGACCAATCTTATACAGATCAGACTCCTTTAGAGTTAGGCCGATTTCCTCCTTGGTTTCTCGAATAGCCGTAGTGATTGGGTCTTCACCTGAGCTGATGTGCCCTGCAACGGAAACATCCCATTTATCAGGATAGGTTTCCTTGGAGCTCGTTCTCTTTTGAATAAGAATTTCACCATTTCGATTGTATACCCATACATGCACCGTGGCGTGGAATAAGCCTTTTTTATGAGCCTCCGATTTAAGTATTGAATCCCCAGTGGAATTGCCTTGTTTGTCAAGTATGTCTATGAGTTCATCCAAGTTACGTTATTTAAAATAGCTAAAGTTTTCGTTTTCCTTGATTTTTAGCAATGTTTCGTATATGAGTCTAATCACATTTTCCACATCCTGTTTATGAACCATTTCTACAGTGGTATGCATATAACGAAGTGGTAATGAGATTAAAGCTGAAGCGACTCCACCGTTACTATAAGCAAAAGCATCCGTGTCAGTTCCTGTATACCTGGAAGATGCCATTCGCTGAAATGGGATTTTCTTCTCTTCCGCAGTGTCGATAATCAATTCTCTAAGCTTGTTCTGCACAGCAGGAGCATAAGAGATAACAGGTCCTTTACCGATTTCGGTGTGACCTTGCTTTTTCTTATCAATCATTGGTGTGCTGGTGTCGTGACAAACGTCGGTAACAATAGCCACATTAGGTTTTATGGTATGCGTAATCATTTCGGCTCCTCTTAAACCAATTTCTTCTTGTACAGAATTAGTGATATAAAGTCCAAAAGGTAATTTCTGTTTATTTTCATGTAGTAGTCTGGCAACTTCCGCAATCATAAATCCACCTGCGCGATTATCAATAGCTCTACAAACAAACTTATCCTTATTCATGATAAAGAATTCATCCGGATATGTGATAACACATCCCACGTGTACACCCATTTTTTCTACCTCTTCTTTGTCTTTAGCTCCTATATCTACGAAAATGTTTTCCAATTTAGGACTCTCTTCTTTTTCATTGGAACGCGTGTGGATAGCCGGCCATCCAAAAACACCTTTTACAATACCTTTTTTAGTATGTATATGTACAACTTTAGAAGGAGCAATTTGATGATCACTTCCACCATTGCGGATCACATAGATAAGACCATTATCTGTTATGTAGTTTACATACCACGATATTTCATCAGAATGCCCTTCTATAACAACCTTATATTCTGCCTTGGGGTTGATAACTCCTACAGCTGTTCCGTATGTATCCGTGATAAATTCATCCACATAGGGCTTTAAATATTCCATCCAGATCTTTTGGCCTTCCCATTCATAACCTGTAGGCGATGCATTGTTTAAATAGTTCTCTAAAAATTTTAGGGACTTGTCATTCATTATTTTTTTGTTTGCCATGGACATAATTTTTAAGTCTACGAATATACTAATATTCGTACTCATATTGTGAACTGCCCACACACTAAATGTGTGAGCTTCCTGCACAACGCATAGCCTAATGGCTTACCTTGGCGTAGAAAGGGTTGTCACTAACCCTAAAATTCTTAATATTGTATACAGCGTTTAAGTCTCTGTTCATTGAATTACTACACGATATTTTGACAATTTAGTTTGTGAGTATCATTAATATCACGTTAAATTTGGGCTGGTGTAGTGATGTAAAATAATTTGTTACTACATTTCGTTTATGTTAACCATTATATAGGATAAAGAAACCCAATTAAAACAGGAATCGAATTAGGAGTTGTGAATAGAGGAATTTTAACAGCAGTTTTACTCATAAGCATCAATGTGCTTTGGTCGCAAACCAAAGAAAAGGATACGTTGAAGGTAGAGAAGGATTCTGTAGTGGATAGCTCAGAGTTGTATTACTACTTTTTTGATGGTGATTCAATTCCAAAAAAGGCTATTGAGTTAGCACCAGTTGTTATTGCCCAACCATTGCGCTTTGATTCCTATAAGGACAGAGTTCTGTATTCTATATTAAAGAGGAAAACTAAAAAGGTGTATCCGTACTCCAAATTAGCAGCCGAGCGTTTGACTGAACTCAATAAACGCCTTGCTACCATTAAACGGAAGTCCGACAAAAGGAAATACACTAGAGTTATTCAGCGCTATATAGAAGAAGAATTTACTGCAGAGTTGAAAAAGCTCACTAGAACTGAAGGACAGATTTTGGTTAAATTAATTCACAGGCAAACAGGAGTAACGACTTTTGATCTGGTCAAGGAACTCAAAAGCGGGTGGCGTGCCTTTTGGTATAATACTACAGCGAGCATGTTTGATATTAGTTTAAAAGAGGAATACCATCCCGAAAGTGTACTGGAAGATTACTTGATTGAAGATATATTACAGCGTTCATTTGCTAATGGATCGTTGGAGAATCAGCCCTCAGCCCTAGATTTTGACTACGCGGCTTTAACTAATAAGTGGGGGAGTATCTCATTTCCAGATAAATAAGTTGCAGGAAACACTTTTTTTACCTATTTTAGTCGTCCTTTTCTGGTGAAGTTATGGGGTTTTGAGTCTTTCATGAAGGTGTTTCATCAATTGAATAAGGGGATTTTCATAGTGTACAGGGCTATTTTCATCTTTTTTCGAATTATTTTGGGTTGTAATAGATTGGTTTACAAGCGTATTAAAAATACTTTAAAAATAAAGGCAAAAAAGATTTGGAATAGAGTAGAA
>NZ_JBLWZP010000018.1:0-27967 GCF_048266365.1 Galbibacter sp.
CTTTGCCCAACTGTTGTTGGGGTTTGTCCCGAAGCTTCGGGATAGATTGAAAACTTGGTCTGGTAGTTCAGTTGGTTAGAATACCTGCCTGTCACGCAGGGGGTCGCGAGTTCGAGTCTCGTCCAGACCGCAAATTAAAATCTGTAATCGCTTAGTAATCATAAAGATAGCTAAGCGATTTTTTTTGTAGTAACAAAATCAGTACAATAAATTTTCATTTTGCTGATTTTCAGGCGCTTGTAAATTTACGTGTTTTGTCCTTTGACTTTGCTATTTTTGAATATGAAATCATTTGATAAAGAGATATTGAAATTGTTCTCATCTCTCGGTCACTTTTCCGAGGACTATCACAACCTATTGGACGGCATTAAAGATTTAAGAGATCAATCGGTCTTTATTAATGACCTATACAGAAGGATTACTTCAGAACAGTTTAAAAGAGATCTAGCGAAGGAGGGATTTGGGATTAAAGTGGTCAATGGGAAAACACTTTATAGATATTCGGATAAAGATCTAGAACTGGCTAAAATTTCGGCACCAATGGCAACTGAAGCAATTTTGGAAGCAGATGGTCTGTCTCTTGAGGAGAGAATTAAGTATCGAGCTACAGGCAAATTTCACGAGAGAAAGCATGAAGAGATTAAATTCTATGCGCCATTTGTTGAAAAGGATTTCACATCTATATCTAAGAGGAAAGTAACAATTCCAAAAGCTGAAGATTTCATTGATTCGAAGGGCATTTATTCGGATATGACATTTAATTTATTAAAGTTTCCGACAAAATTTGACAAACTTTATTTGGATGAGTTGTTAGAGGAAACAGGGCTCAGTGAATGCTTCTATGAAAAGGAACATTTTAATCTTTTCAAAGAGAATACTTTTGAACTATATTCAGAAGGGCGTGAAAAACCATATATATTGAGTATACCGCGCAGGTGTCCGAGGGCTACATTCGGAAAAAAGCTATATAAAATCTATTTTAAGTTTAAGAATCAAAGGAAAGATTATAATCGAAATGAAATTGACCTTCGAAAGCAACCATTTGCAAATGCCATGCTCTTCAATTTTGCGGATTGTCGTGAAAGTAAATCGAACAATCCTTCATACGATTCCCAAATTCATATTTTAAAGGGAGAAATACGCCCTTAAAACGTCTTTTTACGGTTTTCTTATTCAGTTTAAAAATTAAATAGCTGAAAATCATTTATTTAAAATATTTTCTAAAAACCGTATTCGCGGTTTTTCAAGCCAACCCCTTTATCGCTGTAGTAATTTTGATGTCATAAACATCGAAAGACTATGTACAATAAAAACGAAATCACATCACTTATACAGCATCTGATCGATCAGGTAGCTACTGAAGCTGCTGGGCGATTGATTTCTACCGTTGAAGAGCACCTCGAGACAAAGATTGCAAACGCTCTGAAGGGTCACAAATTACTAGTTGATTCAGATGAATTAGCAAAACAGTTAATGGTGTCGAAGAGTACAGTCGTCAAATTGCGCAAGCAAGGATTACCCACTATTCGAATAGGTGACAGTGTGCGCTTCGATCCAGAGGCTGTTAAACAATTTATTATTAATAAAAATAAATCACTTCATTATGGAGACAATAAATAAGCTGAAAAAATCGGCAATTTTAGAATTAACTATGGGTGGATGGCTCTATTTCATTTCACTTTTTACAGAACTAAAACACGCAAAAATTAATGATCGTAGGTGTAGAAATATTATTAATCATATTCGTGGTGAAAAGAACGCTTCTTTAAGTTGTTTTTACAAAAATGATAGGTGGATGCTCTATGACCATGCGGATCCGGATTTTAAAGGAGATGTATTTGATATCTATGGTTTGATTAATGAAATAACTGAATTTCCAAAAATCTTAGAAGGTTTATACCGTGAAATTACTGGCGAAGAACCACCAAATTCATACAAGGAAGGAGTTTCAAATATGGAAGAAATAAAGCTCCCAGAAGGAGTAGAATTTGAAATTGAACGGATGGATTTCAATAATCTTGACAAAGCTGAGAATGAATTTCTTAAAAAATTTCAAATCAATGAAGAATCCATGAAAGAATATAACTCACATTTTCTTTCAGCATATTCTTTTACCGCATCAAATGGGAAACAATATAGAATTACGAAGAAACCTAAAGAGGTAATAATCGCACATATATTTGGTGATTCAGTGAAGATATACAAACCATATGCGAATGAGTTTAAATATCAGTGGCTAGGGAAAAAACCCAAAGATTATGTGTATGGAATTGAAAATTTGAAGGTTCTTTTTAAAGACTATAAATACAACCGTGAAAGTGTTGCGAACCAAAAGTTTCAGTTGATTCTTTCTGCTGGCGAAAAAGACACTTTAATTTTGAGATCATTAGGTTTAAATGCTGTATGCTTAAATTCTGAAACGTCATCATACTTTCCTGAAAGCCTCTATATATATCTTCTAGATTTCAACGACTTACTACATGAAGATTTTGAATTGCTTGTTGTGTATGACATAGATGAGGCTGGAAAAAAGTATGCAGAAAGAATTAAAGAAAAGCAGGCTAACTATGATTATAAACTTCGCGTAGTAGAATTACCTGAAATACTTGCTGAAAATGGAGGCAAAGATATAGCAGATTGGATTTCTCTAGGATTGTCCAAAGATGAATTATTAAGTGTAATTACAAATAGCGAATCTCCTATATCTGCCATTTCCCCCCAAGCGCTAAATAATGAAGAACCCAATGATGGAGTAATTGAGAAAACTGCTGAAAAGAAAATAGAAACTTCAATTCGAGAAATTCCCAAAGTTATATATCAGAATTTTCCAAAATTATTACAAGACGCACTTGAACCTTTTGAGTCCGAACATAAAACAATGATGACATTGGCCTTTCTAACCGTGCTTAGTTCTATAACAACTAATGTTAAAGCTAATTTTAGATGGGATAAATTATATGCTAATCTTTACACTATAATAATCGCACCTCCAGCTTCGGGGAAAAGTTTGATAAAATGGGCTAGAAAATTAGTGATGTCAGTTGAAAAATTTCTTGATAAAAGAAGCAAGAAATGGGCTCAAAAGTATCAGGAATTAGTTGAACTGGTAGAAAAAGGAGAGATGAATAAAGCTGAATTAGGGGAAGAACCACCTTATCAGTTACTATTAATTCCAGCTGATATAACATCTGCTATGTTGCTTAAGCAGAGTTTTGATAATGATGGTAAAGGTTTAATGTTTGATACTGAGATTGACGGCTTAGTACAATCGAATCAAGGTAATCTCAGATCCTTTACCGATTTTTTAAGAAAGAACTATGAAGGAGAGCCTTTATCGGTAATGAGAAAAACAAATCGAGAACGTATTACAATTGAAGAAGGTAAAATGTCTCTGTTGTTGTCAGGAACCCCAGGTCAATTCATGAAACTGATACCAGATGCCGAAAATGGACTTTTTAGTAGAATAATTCCATATTATTTTAATGGTAGTAGTGAATGGCAACCCGCATTTGATCCAGACTCGTTTGATTTTGAATCTTATTTTGAAGATTTGTCTGAAACTGTACTCAATTATTACCAAGAACTAGAGTCATTTCCAGAACCAATATTGTTCAGTTTAACTAGTGAACAGTTAACAAAACTTGATCAAGTTTTCTCTGAACGTTTGAATAAAATAAACTTGTCAGCAGGAATTGATGGAGCAGCAACAGTAAAAAGACTAGCTCCTATTGTGGCTAAAGTTGCAATGATTTTAAATATATTAAGACGATTCGAAGAAGGAAATATATATAATCAAAACTCTTGTCATCCAGACGATTTTAAAAGTGCGATGATTATAGCCGAAGTTATTTTAAGTCACGTTTTATCTACTCTAAAAATTATGAAAGATGAACGAATTGAAAATATTTATCAAGGCAAGAAAAAAGATTACTACTATGCTCTTCCAAATAAATTTACTTATAGGGATTCTCAAACGATTGCTGAAGATTTAGGCATTAAATTAAAAACAGCTGAAAAATGGGTTCACGCTTTTCGAAATAAGGGTTTTCTTATCAACCCAGAAAAAGGAAGTTATTTAAAAGTAGCATAATAAATATCCCCATCTGTTGTCTATGGGCAATGGATGGGGGTAATTTATGGTAATCGTAAATACAATTGTACTATGGCAACGTTTAAATTCATTATTAGAAAGAATAAATCTGCAATAAATAAAGATGGAACTTCAATTCTTTTTTTAAGATACACCCACAAAGGAAAAACAGCATATTTTACAACTAAAAAGAGTGTTCCACTAGATTTTTGGAATCAAGAAGGTCAAAGAATAAAGGGGTCTTATGGTGGCCATTCTACACTCAATATGTACTTATCTAAATTTAGGCAACAAATAGAAAACATTGTAAATAAGGCATTGTTTGATTCAATAGAACCTACTACAAATTATGTTCGAAATTTATATGATTCAAAATATAATGATAAGGAGAAAGAGAAGAAACAGGAGATGGATTTATCTTTTGAGCAGTTTACTGTTCAGTTTATAGAAGAGTCAAAAAGAACAAAAAAGCCTTCTACAATTCGTAGTTATAACGACTTTATTAATGTTTTGGATTTGTATAAAAAAAGTAGAAGAAAGAAAACACTCGTATGGGAGAGTTTTGATATGGATTGGTATTATGACTTTATGGATTTTTATGTCTACGAGAGAGGTGCAAATAACAACACTTTTGGAAAAATGATAAAGACGTTGAAAACATTTCTCAATGCTGCAACAGATCACGGTTGTAATTCAAATCTAGAATTTCGAAACAGACGATTTAAAGTTTACCAAGAGGAAGTGACAAATATATATTTAAATGAAGATGAAATTCAAAGAATACTTCAACTTGATATGTCTAAAGATTTAAAACGGCAGACCATTAGGGATTTATTTGTAATTGGATGTTACACTGGGCTTAGATTTGGAGATTTTAAACAAATAAATGAGAAAAATATAAGTGATGATCGTTTAAAGATCAAAACACAAAAGACAGGTAAATACGTCATTATACCATTTCATCCAATCGTAAAGAAAATAATTAGTAGATATAATGGCAGTCTGCCAAAATCATATTGTAACAATGTTGTCAATGCGGAATTAAAAATCATAGGTCAACAAGCCAACTTTAATGAAGATGTAATCCAAGTTCGTATGCATGGAACGGAAAGAAAAGAGACGAGATATAAAAAATGGCAATTAATCTCAACTCACTGCGCAAGAAGGTCTTTTGCCACCAATCTATTTAAGCAAGGATTTCCAGCTATAAGCATTATGAAAATCACAGGACATAAATCTGAAAAGACTTTTATGCGCTATATAAAAGTTACAGAAGATGAGGTTGCGACAATGCTAGAACAACATTGGAACCAAAGTTTAAAAGAAGCAGTTTAATTTAATCGTATCAATATGACAAAAGCACAATTAGTTAAAATCGTAGATAGCCGAATTCAAAACATGGCGACCAAAGGGGTTTATTATCCAAGAAGATTAAAACCTAAGTGGGATAGCTTAAGCAAGATTAATGAAAAACTGGAATTATTTGAAAAGTATCTTAATGCTGAAACTTCCTCAATTGGTTTTGTAAGATTAATGAAAGTTAATCTTCCTGAGAAAACACTTGAGTCTATAATTATAGATAATCCTAATTGTTGTGATCTACTAACAGAAAATAACATACAAGCAAAATGTCTTGCAAAATTTAAGAAATATAAAAATGGTGTAGAGTATTTAAAAAGCAAAGGGATAGAGTAGAGCCTTTTTATTTAAGCAATGATAAAGCTGTAAGTACTGTATTACATTAAATTGTATTTTTACACTCTATAAATCAATTGATATAAGGAAATAAATAAATAGATATACATATAGTTGAAGCGTTAGCTGTTATTTTGTTTGAGAAAATCGCCAGTTTTTAAAACCACAAAAATAACAAGTTCTAATGCTCACGCTAAGGCGTGGGTTAGTACTTGTTTGTGGTTGGGTGTCTGGCGATACCTCTCAGGCGACAAGGTTTGAAACCCCACGCTTCTTTATTTATAAATATCACTAAGGGGTTCAGTGGTGTTATATCACAAGAAATGAAAAAATCAACTACAATTTTTATAATTGTATTCTTGCTCTTAATCGCATTTATAACCAATCCAACTAGAGAAAAACACGTTGAAAATGGTCTTGAAATTATTTTTAATACAAATGATAAAAATCAAGATTATGGAATTGTTGGAGGTTTGATTTCAACTTTTGAAAAAGATAATCTTTCGACTAGAATAAATATTGATAATTATTACTTGTTCTCTTTATCTAATCTTTATTTAAAAGACAGTAAAGTTAATTTGAAGCTAGGTTTCGGAATTTTTGGTCAAGTATTCCCTTTATCTAATTATGAAGATTATAAGATTAATAACGATGATTATAGAACATTAATTCCGTTACTTGATTCTAAACAAAAAAATCAAATTCCAAATAAAGGAGGTGAGAAAACAAAAGAAACTCAAGAGGCATTAGAAAGTATTATGAGCGAACCCGACAGTTAAGAATAGTTTACTTTCAGTGTCTTTTTATTATAGAGGAAGGCACTCAAAGAAACTTCTGCTATTTAAGCGTACTAAAGAAATATGACATAACCTCTTTGCTAAAAACTACTTATAAGTGATTTCTGTTTTGCGGAATAAACTTCACAATTTATTTTCAAATTACCCTATCTGCTTGCTAAAGGGGATAAAAGAGCTTGTAAGTGCAGAAGTATAATTATCATTGTCATCAGCGTTAATTATTTCTGTTGTATAAAGCCAACCACCTGGAACTCTTCTAACATTTGTGTTTTTGAATTCTGACTTCTCGATTGATATTTCTTCGTTTAGTGCAAGTTGATAGATATTTTTCATTTTGTTTCGTTTTATACTTAAAGATCCTCAACACTTATCGTTTTACAAACGATCATAATAAAAACTTATCTTTATTTAATGGTATCAAACTTTGTATCATTCAATTAATCAAAACGGTGTTACCGTAACAAAATATAGTTGGAATAAGTGCTTTTTATGTGTTTTGTGCTACAAAAAACGTTACTGATTAAAAATTGCATTAACGTAACTTGCTATTATATAGGTAAATATATCTTTGAATAAGCAGTCTGAAATAGACTTGTAAAATAATAATACATTTATCTTTTAATTTCTTCTCCCCAATAATTAAGATTGTATAATGTTTTTTAACTTCTTTTACACTAAATATATGAGTGTATAGAATATTTTGTCGAAATTATAAATTAATAAAAAAGCTTATGCCTTTAAGGTTTGCAACACATAGTAAAAGAGTTCAAAAAATAGCAATAGAATATGGATGGCAACCATCGGCAAGGTATACTAATTTGAGAGATGTTCAGGATTTTGATAAAGTGAACTTTATAGATATAGATTTCAAAAATTATGATTTTGATAAGCATTTAGATGCTGTAAAAGCAACAAAGCCACACCTTACAGTGGCGCAGGATGTTTTTCATTTAGATGAATTAGACCGAACGCTTGAGCAAGCAGAACAGTTAAATAAACACGCAGATAAAGTCATTATAGTACCTAAAGCATTAGGTTTTGAAGGCATATTGGAATCTGCTATACCCAGAAATTACATTTTAGGATTTAGTGTTCCTACAAAATATGGAGGAACAGAACTTAACCCAAAAGAGTTTAAAAGGCCTGTGCACCTTTTAGGTGGCAGACCTGATACTCAAAGAGAGTTGGGAAATTTAATGAATATCTATAGTTTTGATTGTAATCGATTTACATTAGATGCAAAATTCGGAGATTACTTTGTTGGAACAAAGTTTGTTCCACATCCAATTGGAGGATATGATAATTGCATAAAAGATTCAATAAAAATGATTAACTTACTATGGGAAAATTACAGTTATGAATCCAAATTTTGATGATAAAGATAGAAAGGATTTTCTTATCCAAATGTACAATCAGCTTTGTTCAGAAATTGATAGGCATATTAAAATAATCTGGCAAATTGTTGGAGTGCTTTTAAGCGCCTTTGCCATATTTGCGCTTGTTGAAAAAGATATTATTTCTGTCGATATTGCTTCTGATATATTAGTTCTCGTTTGTGGGTTGAGCATAGCAATAATTATAGAATCTAACTATTGGTATAACAGAAATCTTGTAATTATTGCCAATATTGAGCGCCAGTTTCTTAAGGAGTCGGATGCAAAGGAAATACATTACTATTTTACTAAACATAGAAAGAATAATTCATACATAGATATGATGATAATTCAAATATGGTTTGTAATTATTCTTCTTTGTGTGATCTTAGTGTATCATTTCTCAATACAAGTTCTACCCTATATAAATTTAGATTGCTCTAATTTTTCGCCAATTAAAGCAACTCCATATTTAGTTGTTTTAGTTGGATCAATAATTCTGTTTAGCTTTCACAGAAAAAGAATAGAAAATTATAATGCATTTATAAAAAATTCTCCCGGAATAAAAATAGGAAACTCTGAAGATTTTGATTCTAATTCCGATCATACAACTTAAATTCGACCCTACGAATCGAAGTTTTTTCACAAATCCTTAATAATAAGGTTTGAATAGTGATTTTAAGTTATGCGAATAAAGTCAGATAGGTTTATTATATTTACAAAAGTATAAATGGTCATTTCTTTAGAAGAATGATAAATTAATGATAACTCCCCAGCTGTCAGTATAAACTGATGGCTTTACTTTTTTATGTAATTATGAATCAATACGAAACATTACTGCGCTATGTTTATGAAAATGGTAAAGATAAATCTGACAGAACAGGGGTTGGTACTCGAAGTATATTTGGATACCAAATGCGCTATGATTTAAATGAAGGTTTCCCACTAGTAACAACAAAAAAAATTCATCTTAAGTCCATTATATATGAATTACTTTGGTTTTTAAGAGGTGATACAAACATAAAGTACCTAACAGATAATGGTGTTTCTATTTGGAATGAATGGGCTGATGAAAAAGGTGAGCTTGGGCCTATTTATGGTTATCAATGGCGATCTTGGCCTACACCAGAAGGAAAGCATATTGATCAAATATCAGATATTATAAATACAATTAAGAAAAACCCCGACTCGAGAAGAATAATTGTAAGTGCATGGAATGTTGCAGATGTTGATAAAATGGCCTTACATCCCTGTCATGCATTGTTTCAATTTTATGTAATTGACGGTAAGCTCAGTTGTCAACTTTATCAAAGAAGTGCTGATTTGTTTTTAGGTGTTCCTTTTAATATTGCTTCTTTTGCCCTTTTGACAATGATGATAGCAAAGGTATGTGAATTAGACTACGGAGAGTTTATCCACACTTTTGGTGATGCGCATATATATATAAATCATTTTGAGCAAGTCAATCTTCAATTAAGTCGCGAACCTCGGAATTATCCCAAAATGAGAATAAATAAGAATGTAAAATCAATTTTTGAATTTGAATATTCTGATTTCGAATTAGTAGGTTATAACCCACATCCATTAATTAAAGCTCCAATAGCGGTATGATAGGAATTGAACTATTTTCAGGACCTGGAGGAATGGCTTTGGGGGCTAAACAAGCAGGCATTAAAGTAGCCTTAGCGATTGAAAAGGATGTCTTTGCGGCGAAGACATATGCATATAATCATAAAGAGACTTCTGTTACCGTAGATGATATTTCAAATATAAATGAATTTCAATTTCATAGAAATGGAGAGCCGGTTATACTATTTGGCGGTCCACCTTGCCAAGGATATTCTAATTCGAACAGAAAAACAAGAAAAGCTTCTAACCCAAAGAATTGGTTGTTTAAAGAATTTATCAAAGCGACAAACTTAATTAAACCAGACTGGGCAGTGATTGAGAATGTTCCAGGACTTAAAAATTTGGAAGGTGGTTTCTTTTTGGAAGAGATTTGTAATGATCTTCATAAAATTGGTTATACACCGACGTTTAAAATATTAAATGCGGCTGATTTTGGAGTACCTCAAAAAAGAGAAAGAATATTTATAATAGCTTCGAGAGATGGCGTAGCATTTGAGTTTCCTGATGGCACCTTCAAAGATAAACATGTAACTGTAGCGGAAGCATTATCAGACCTTCCCTCGCTTCAAAACGGTACAAAAGAGAAAACTTTGCCATATAAAACAAAAGCAGAATCAGATTTTGCAAAAAAAATGAGAGGTCGATTAAGACTCTCATCTCAAAACTTTGTTTCAACTAACGCTGATTTTGTAGTCGAAAGATATAAATATGTAAAGCAAGGAGGAAACTGGCAAGACATACCGAAAAGTTTAATGAGTAATTATAAAGACCATTCTCGATGTCATCATGGAATATACAGAAGACTTAAAGAAGATGAACCTTCTTTTGTAATTGCTAATTATAGAAAGAGTATGTTGATACATCCAACGGAGAATAGAGGCATTTCACTAAGAGAAGCTGCAAGATTACAGTCATTTCCTGATAATTATAAATTTTGTGGTTTTCTAGGCAATCAACAACAACAGGTTGGTGATGCGGTTCCGCCATTATTGGCAAAGGAAGTTTTCAAATCAATCCTAGCATATTAGTAGATATGTCCAAAATAACAAATATAGAAGATTGGTTCAGTAATAAAAGTTTATCTTTAGAAGAGTGGTTTTTAGAGAGTAAGAACCAAAAATTTCCAAAGGATATAGATTATATTCTTAGATATCAAAATATAAAAGAAGTTGCAATTGTTGCACAAGAAAAAATACATCAAGGAAATGTTGAAGTAGAGAATACAAGAGGTGGTGATTCATCACGTACTTTGACTGGACATGATCCAAAACACTTTAAAAAAGTAATTAAAAATGCCTCTGAACTTGTAAGAATGGGTAAGTCTAAACTTACTAGTTATGAAATATTCTTCCTTCTAAGTGCAATTCAAATCCATGATATAGGTAATATTATGGGTAGAGAAGATCATCAAAAGACAGCAATTGATGTATTTTATGATTTAATGCCTGCTAATGTAGTTTTGGATTCTGTAGAAACAAGTATTATACATTCTATAGCGGAAGTCCACACACAATCTGAAGGGGAAGATAAAGACACAATTTCAAAATTAGGTAATTATGAGATAGGGCATAACGATCAGATTGTCAGACATCAACTCTTAGCGGCCATTCTTAAGCTTGCAGATGAGCTTGCAGATGATCCAGAAAGAGCATTTATGTATGGAGTTAAAAATAATTTAGTTAAAGAAGACAGTAACCTATTTCATGTTTATTGCAATTGTTTAAAATCTACAGTTATAAAAGATCGGCATATTTCTGTAGCATATAAATTTGAAGAAGATGATGTACATACTGAATACAATTTTGGAGAAAATTTAATCTTCTTGCTCGATTATATTTTCATAAGAAATATTAAAATGCATCTAGAGAGAGTTTACTGCCAAAGATTTTTAACTCCCGAAATTTTTGTTGATCATATTGATATTGAGATTGCCATTTATACTAAAGATTATCGAAAAAAACTGATTGAAATAAAGTATCGATTAATAGACAAAGGTTATCCCCAACTAAATGGAAAGGATTTTGACATAAAGGTCATTTGTGCGGATCCTGAGAACCAACTTAAAAACCCTAATGGCGATTGGTGGGATGGTCCATCGCTAAAAAATTATATTGATAAAAATGCAGGATAACAATCCATTTAAGGTTAAGTCTCCAGAGAAAATTACAGCGGAAGAAACTATTAGTCTTTTCGTTAACGTTTTTAATGACTTTCCTGATATTTTAATTCATGGAGATTCATTTATCAATGGTCCAAGAGGAAGTGGAAAAAGTATGATGTTTAGATATATGCTTCCTGATGCACAAGTAATTAAACAAGATTGTAATTACTCAGAGTTAAGTTATTTCTCTACATATATTCCAATCAAGGCAACTGATTTCGATAAGGTAGAATTATATCGATTAAAAGAACAAGCTCAAAAGGTAATCAACGAGCATATTTTAAGTACTCATATTGCCGTAATGTTCTTTTCCGACTTACTAAAATACAAAGTTGAGTTTAGCGATGACGACTTTGAAACCTTAAAAGCTTTTCTGAAAATAGAATTCAAAAGAATGCTTCGGAAAGTTGGATATAAGAATTTTCAGGATATTGATTTTAAATCTGTTGACGAATTACTTGTTGCATTGTTAGATGTTTGTGAAGAAATGCATTACGAAGCAAGTGATTACTGTGATAGGATTGGTTTTCAAAATGAAGGAATATCTCCTTATATGGGTTCATTATGTTCTTATCTTCATTTTCTGCATCCTCTATTAACAAAATTTTCTCAATTGAATAGTATTCCATCCTATTTATATATATTAATTGATGATGCAGATAATCTAAACACTACTCAAAAACAGGTTTTAAACAGTTGGGTATATTACAGATTGGGCACAAATATTAGCCTAAAGATTTCAACTCAGATGAGATATAATGTATACTTGACCCTGTCAGGTCAAACTATTGATTCTCCACATGACTATTCAGAAGTTAATATTTCTAACGTTTATACTTCTTCAAAGAATAAGTATAAAGAACTTATACATGATATTGTCCAAAGGAGGCTAGTAGAATTTAAACTTCCAAACACAAACCCTAATGATTTTTTCCCTGAGTACAATAAACAAGAAGAAGCAATTAATAAAATATACAAGTATTACATTAAACAATTTGAAGAAGGTAAATCACGAGGAAGTAAGAAATTTGATGATGCCAATCGTTATTCAAGACCTGATTATATTAAAGAATTAAAAAGTAGTAGTAAGCAGGGTTCTAGTTATTTTTATAGTGGTTTCAATCAATTAATCCATCTTTCTTCCGGTATAGTTAGATATTTTCTTGAATCTTCAACATATATGTATTCTGAAATGCTTAAAAATAGCACAAAGAAAGAAATTGAATTTATCTCGCCAACAGTACAGAATAAAGTATCTAGAGCATACTCAAATGAGTTCTTATTTGAGGAGTTTGAAAAGCATAAAAAAACAGCTAAATTAAGAGGATATTCTTCTGATAATATTAGATATTTAAGAAATCTTATTGATGCTTTAGGAGGGCTTTTTTCTGCAATATTATTATCAAATGCTTCAGAAAGAAGAGTTTTTTCTGTTGCTATTAGTAATGAACCAGACGAGTTGATTACCGAAGTATTTGAACTTGGTGTTGGATTAGGGTATTTTCAAATTTCAACAATTGGAAATAAAGAAGGGACAGGTAGAACTAGATTATATGTTATGAACAGAAGACTTGCTCCAGTTTTCACTTTAGACCCTACAAGCTTTGCAGGGTATAAGTTTCTAAGAAATGAAGAGTTAAAATTGGCTATATTGGATCCGCAAAATTTTATTCGTTCTATGAAAAAAAAATTAAGTTTAAATGTGGAAGAGGATTTATATGTTAATGACCAATTAGAACTGTTCGAAGAATGAAAACTCATCTAAATAAATTGAATGAATCTTTACCTGATCACATAGATTTATTTTTATGTAATTCAAGTTTTGAAGATAGGAGTTTAGTATTGTTAAGCAGTATAGATTCTTCAAAAATAAAATATGCTATCATCTGTACTAATACTGATCAATCAGATATAGTTGGCCAAAATGCACTTTCAATTCAGAATAAGCTAAAATGTGATTCAGAATTTGCAAATTTTGACACAAACAATCCTTTGTCAATTGCTGACGAATTACTTAAAAGGCTTTCAAGATTTGATAATAAAATGGAGATAGTGGTTGACATTACTACATTTACACATGAAGCTTTATTAATCTTACTTAAGATTTTTCAAATTAGTAAATCTTACTTAAAAAATAATATTCATTTAATTTATAATTCTGCAAAATCTTATTGTCATACTGTTGAAAATATTGATGATATATGGCTAAGTAAGGGTTTAAGGGATAAGCGTACAATATTAGGATATCCAGGCAGGTTTAAGCCTTATAATCCACTACATTTTATAATGCTAGTTGGTTTCGAAAATGAGCGTGCAAAGCATTTGATAGAATCCTATGAACCGAGTGTATTATCCCTTGGTATTGCAGACAAAAAAGAGTCTGTAGCACCTGATATACACGAAATAAATCTTTCTAGATATAAAAACCTAAAAATTTTGTATAAGGATGTTTATGAATTTACTTTTTCATGTATTAATCCACTAGCTACATACAATATACTTAATGAATACATAGCTCGGTATAAGAATTACAATGTTGTAATATCCCCCATGAACAATAAAGTTTCAACACTTGGATGTGGTTTGTTTGCATTGTCAAACCCACAGGTACAGTTAATTTCTTCGAGAGCAAATTTGTATAATACGGAATCATATTCTAAGGCGAGTAAATATTTTTACAAATTTAATTTAAGAGATCTCATGAAAGCTATTGAATAAGGAGGAAGTTTTATTTAAAGAACACTACTAGTGTAATTTTAATTAAAATTATATCTTTGCAAATAAATATTAGAAATATATATTTTATAAATAAAGAAGTTGTGTTGTGATACAGAAATGTATCATGTGGTTCAGAGAAATCTGACCGATGAGAAGCTTTTCCAAATGGAAAGGCTTTTTTTGTGGATTCAACTTAAATATCAAAATCAGTACAATGTTTCTAGATGTACTGAAATGTTTTTACAAATCATCAAAAATAAATGTGTGCAATTTTAGTGTATAGCTGTGTACAGAAGCAATATAGAAGCGCTTTTCAACCCGCTCGTCCAGACCGCAACTAAAATGTTGTGTTGAGTCACTTAAAAGTGGCTTGTGGTTTAGAAATAGACCGATGAGAAGCTTATCCATATGGATGGGCTTTTTTTGTTTTGTGTCTTTAGGATTGGTATAAAAATCTTTTTATAAGAGCTTATTTTAAAGAAATTGATTTATAAATCTGATTTATTTATAGCTTAGAAATGGGAAACAATGAATGAGGGGACCAATTTATTAAAGATATAATAAGGGTTGTTAAATTTACTCTTTAACTATTTTCTTAATTATTACTTCTTTATCTGTTTCAATTTTCACAAACAACAATCCACTGATTAAATTAGTTATATCTAATTTATTAAAGTTGTTTATTTTTTTTAAAACTAATCCGCCATTTATATTATAGATCTGTATAGAGTTAATGGAATTACCTTTTGGGGTTAAGATGTTTAAAACACCTTTAGCTGGGTTTGGTAAAACAGAGATGTCCACAAAAATATTTTCATCTACACTTAAAGGATGTATATTTTCATACCAAGCTATTTTATCATCAAATTCTGATGCAGAAAGCACATCCATATCTCCATCGCCATCTATATCGGCAGCATAAACAGAGCTTGCTCCATTAGCATTTGTAGTAATAACTTGTTGAGGGCCAAAATTACCAACTCCATCATTTTTATACCAAGCAATTTTATCATCATATAAAGAAGCTGATAGCACATCCATATCTCCATCACTATCTATATCAGCAGCATAAACATCATATGCGAAAGCGGCATTAATAGTAATAATTTGTTGAGAACCAAAATTACCGTTTCCATCATTTTGGTACCATGCAATTTTATCATCATGGGATGAGGCAGAAAGTACATCCATATCTCCATCACCATCCAAATCGGTAGCGTAAACAGAGCTAGCTCCATTAGCATTTGCAGTTATAATTTGCTGAGAACCAAAATTACCAGTTCCATCATTTTGGTACCAAGCTATTTTATCATCTGCCCACGATGCAGAAAGTACATCCATATCTCCATCATCATCTAAATCGATAGAATATACTGACAATGCTCCAGCAGCATTTGCAGTTATAATTTTTCGTGAGCCAAAATTACCAACTCCGTCATTTTCGTACCAGGCTATAAAATGTTCATCAATAGAAGCTGTAAGCACATCCATATCTCCATCACCATCTAAATCTGTAGCATAAAGCGAATGTGCTCCTTCAACGCTTATGTCTAAAATTTGTTGAGTGCTAAAATTACCATCTCCATCATTTTTATGCCATCTAATTGTATCATCATAATCAATATGAATTCTAGTAGAGGATAGAACATCCATATCTCCATCATCATCTAAATCGGCAACATAAACAGCATCAGCTATTAAATTACTGGTAAAAATAATTTGTTGAGAGCCAAAATTACCATTTCCATCATTTTCATACCAAGCTATTTTACCATCATCATGAGATGCGGAAATCACATCCATATCTCCATCGCCATCTATATCGGAAGCATAAACCTTTACTGGTCCATTAACATTATTAGTTATAATTTGTTGAGAGCCAAATTGAGCCTGAGAAAAGTTGAAAAATAAGAAAAGAATTATAGTTATGTACTGCTTGAACATATTATATTTTTTAGAGAACTAAAATTTATCGAAACACAATAAAGATAAAAAAATGTGGTGGTATTAAAAATTTTTTCAGCAGTAATTGAATACTTCATTTTCGTTGTTTATGAAATAAAATACTGCCTAATGTTCATCCTATACGACTAGATATTATACTTCTATTATCTTGATTACAGGATAAGCACATTAAAAATTAGCAAATCTTTAGAATGAACAAGTATCGTAAAAATCCCTTAATGCTTTTGAAGGATGACATCTCTATCATCTTAGAAATAATAATGAAGTAGTGTTGAGTCACCTAAAGTGGCTTGTGGTTTAATCCCGATAGCTATCGGGAAGAACCGATGAGAAACTTATCCATATGGATGGGCTTTTTTTGTTTTTATTTATATCTTGTGTTAATTCACAAAACTCAAATCTTTTAGTCCTTTTAGTCCTTTTAGTCCTTTTAGTCCTTTTGTCCTTTTGTCCTTTTCATCCTTTTGTCCTTTTCATCCTTTTATCCTTTTATCCTTTTCATCCTTTTGTCCTTCCCCTTTCACCCCTAACAATTACACAATTCAACAATCAATTAAAGAGCTTCTTAAAAAAAATGATGTTTTTCGCATGTTGTATATGTTTCTTCATCATTTAGTGAGTGCCTCTGGCCTCACCATACGGGTGTACAAGCACCCTCAAGCTTCAGTTTCTCTTCTCTCTTAATTATTAGTTGTCGATTCTATTTTTATTTAAATTAACTCACCCATTCACCCATTCACCCCCTCACATCTCACTACTCACTACTAACTACTCAACAACAACCTCAATCCCAGCCTTCTCAGCCTTATATTTTATCTTCGCCATCAACTCATAATAGCTCCAGTTTCGCAGCACAAAGGTTTCTTTCTTCGCGATGCCTATTTTGTCCCCTTGATTTACCAATACCAGCGTGCCCGCCTGTTGCTTTACGCAAAAGTCGATAAGTTGTCTGCTATATAGGTGCAGTCGGTTGTGCACATAGTTGCGCTCCTTTTCACGGTAGCTTTCCACTGCCTTTAGTTTCCTTTTGGTGCCATGTCCGGAGCGCGAATTTTTGGCGCCTGCCTGGGCACGCCTTCTTGCCGCCTGTATTGCGAGCCTGCGATACAGGAATTCCTCCCTGCTGCCAATGGTGAGCCTGGTTCTATGCACCTTTGCCACTATAGGATATTCGAGTGAGAGGGAAGCTTCGGCGATTATCATTGATTTTAGTTGGTGCTTTTCCTTTTCTATGGTAAACACCGCCAACCAAAAGATCTTGCCATCCTTGAGTTTTATATGGGAAGTGCGGATGCTGGTCTCCCCTGCGATAGCCCGTTCCAGCAGCTTGCGCTTATCGGTAAAATCCTTGCCCAAATAGATACGGAAGGGAATTTTGAACAGCCGAAAGCAAAAGGCCTTCTTTTCCTCGTTATAGTGCAGACCGTGGATACACTCATCGGGCGCAAAGGGAAAGGCCATGTCCCTCTTAAAGTTTTTTAGCGAACGCTCGCCCTTCCAGTAAGCTGTTTTCTCTTTGTTAAAAGAGAGTAGAAGGGCACGGTTGAGGTTGGAGAGGATGTCGGTTGGGATTTCCCCCTTAAACCGATCCGATACCAACCGGTAGGTAGTGTTATTTCTGGATTGTTTAAAGATGCCCAACTCGTCCTTTTTTCCATCCACCAATTTGTACTGCACTTTTTCCGACAGGTACAGAAACTCCTGTATCATTTCCTGAATGTAGTGATGGGAAGCAATAAGGTTTGCCGCACGATACGCACGGTTCTGCCAGCGGTAAAGATTTTTAAAAGCTTCCTCTCTTTCTTCCCCTTCCGGTAGGTCTACAATTAGCTGCAGCTTCCGGGTTAATTTCATTGTTTCCATTTCATTATCAGTTGTTTGGTTAGTGTCAATTTAAAAGTCGAGTACGCACGCCGTTGTATATGCCTAAACATTCAGTGAGTGCCAAAGCCTCACCCTACGGGTCTACAAGAACCCTCGAAAAATTTCAAATAATAAATTCTAAAGTTTAAAGTATAAAGTCCCAAACACCAATCACTATTCTCAAATTAAGTATCACTACTCACATATTCACAAATTCACTTATTCACATACTCACCATTCACAGCACTAGCCTACGGTCTAAAGCCTAAAGCCAATAAATGAGAGTACCCACGCCGTTGTATATGCCAAAGCATTCAGTGAGTGCCAAAAACCTCACCCTACGGGTCAACAAGAACCCTCGAAAAATTTCAAATATTAAATTCTAAAGTTTAAAGTAAAAAGTGCCAAATCACACCTTCACGTATTCACGTATTCACGTATTCACGTATTCACAAATTCACGTATTCACAAATTCACGTATTCACAAATTCACAGACTCACCATACACTATTCACTAATTCCAACCGACAACCCACAACCCACAACTCCTTCACCCATTCACGCATTCACGCATTCACAAAACCCACATCTTTTCATCCTTTCCGTCCCTTCATCCTTTCCGTCCCTTCCTCCTTTCCGTCCTTTTCTCCTTCACCGATCAAACTTCACACCTATTTTCCAATACCCGATACGCCACCACAAAATCCCGGTGCACCTCCTTTTCGGGGCGATTGAGAGTTTGGGCTATGGCGGCGAAGGAGAACTTCTTCTCACAGCGCAGCTGCAGTATCTCTGCCTGTGCGGGGGTCATGGTGCCCTGGAATTTCAGGGTGGCGGATTTTTGTGCACTGTTTGGCGTACCGCCTTGGTCTATGATGGTCTTGAGGGTGGCAATGGCGCGTTTTATCTTTAGGCTGACATCGGTGATGCTGGTGCCCATGGCTTGGGCGATGGCCTTGTATTGAAAGCCGTATTTTAGGCAGAGTTCGATTAAATGTTTGCCCTCGGCATCGAGGAGGGGGAGGACGCTTTGTACGAGCTCAAAATCCTGTTGGTCCTTGGCCTGTGAGTTTTGTGCCTCCATATCGGCACCTGGGTCGTAGCCCGCCATATAATCCAGGTAGTTGTCAAAGCTTTCAAGGGATCGGATCTTTCTGTGGAAATCGTTCCTGGGGCGGGTGTAGTAGGAGATGCACTCGCGTTTCATCACAAACAGCAGGAAGAACAGGATATGGTCCGGCCCCTCGATGCGGTCGCGGTGCACCCACAGTTTTAAAAAGGCATCCTGCACCAGGCATTCTACCACAAAGTCGTCACGCAGCAGGTATCTGCCCATGCCAAAGATACGCCTGCGGTACTGGGCGTAAATGGCGGCTAAGGCGTGGGGACAGCCTTGTTTTAGTTGTTCATAGGTGTTGGGTTTCATATAATCCTATAATGATTTACATTCCTTTTCGATAATACCTTCTATCTTTCTTATAAATCTTTTATAATCCTTTTTGATTTTATCAGCAAAGCAAGGAGAGCGTTCTCCTTTCAAACAGTAACGGACATAGCGGGGAGAAATCTTGTACTTTTTGGCAAGCGCCTTTACGAGCGTTGCGTTATAAGTTTGCTTCATTTTAACTATATTTACAGATTAAATAATCTGTTCCCGAGAATGGAACAAATATTTAAACTGAAAATCAAATATATAAACGTTTTGTTTATTATACAAATTTTTTACACACAAATAGTTTATTATTATGGATAAAGCCATAATGCTGGATAGGATTAAGGACTACTACAGTTTTAAAACGGATGTGGACTTTGCCAAATTTTTAGGAATTACTCCACAAGTATATTCAAATTGGAAGGGTAGAAAATCATTTGATGCCGAGCTTTTATACAATAAATGTCCAGAATTAAATCCCTCATGGCTATTGTGTGGCAAGGAGCCAATGATTACTGATAATGAACTTCAGGTAAACGAAGCAAAAAGCCCCTACATCCTCCGTAAGAAATTGACTTATCTGGAAGATGAACTAAAGGTACTTACCGAAGCCGATAAAATAATGAGCGAATCCGGCAGTCAAATAAAGAAGGCAATAAAACTCTTAACAGATCAATTTCAGCTAACTGAAAAGGAACTTAACAATGTTTTGAAGGAGAAAAAGTAAAACCTAGCAACAATTGAGACTAGGTAAACTTAATTATCGCGCTCCTTTCTAATAATGAGTAATCATATAAAAGTATTTGGCCACAACCCTGTCCTTCACTACTTCCAACCCAAGACCCAAAAACCCTTCACTCTTTACCCTTCACGAATTCACATACTCACTTACTCACCACTTTGCCAACAGCTTAAAAACAATTGCTAATTGTTCATTGTTAACTGATTATTGCTATATTTGATATTCTCCCCGATTATATAAGCCCCCTTTACGGTTTTCCGTAAGCTGTGGGTTTGCCTTTGATGTATTTTTGAATGCACCCTTTAATATTAACGGAGACATGAGAAATAAACTGCATGTTGGTATTTACTAGTTGTGCATAATGCAAGAAAAATCGAGCAAACCAATAAACATCGTCTTGAAAAGCCAGCCGCACAAACAGCACATTCATTTTTTTTCCCAACGCATCAGCCAACGCTGAAAAAAAATAAAAGAGCTGTTTTTTGCCTTTGCGCTCAATAAAATGAGGAAAACCGTATTAAAATTAATCGGAAAAAAAGTACATTTAGCCAAAACTAATCAGTATAAATGACCCTAAACCAAATTTTAGAAAAAAAGTATTTGAGCGTTAGAGCATATAATGTTTGTGGCAATAATAATCTGTATAACCTCAATCTAATTGTAGATTACTATTCTAAAAATTTGTCTTTCAAAAAATTAAGAAACTGTGGAGATGGCACGAATGAAGAATTAATTGAGTTTTGCAAAACCCAACTTCTCGAAAATTCAGAAACCACAGATAAGAAAGAAGGTCAACTTTCCTTTGCGGAACTTACTTCAAAACTTACCAGAAAACAGAGAGAAGTCATAAACAGTTTTATCTTTATAAATACTTCCAGCCTATCGATTAGAAGTCAAAATGCAGTTAAGTCGCATCTTCAAAACAATCTCAAAATAAAAAATTTTTCCCGTAGAATTCTTGATGCAAATCTTGATGTAAACAATATGAAAAATGTTGGGAAAAAATCTGTTCCTGAAATTGAAATGTATATATCTATTGTCAGAGATTTTTTCGATGAAATTTCGAAGATAGATGATGACAGACAACTCACAATTTTGAGAAATTCATTTTTAATTCAAAAGACTTTTGGAATTAAGCAAATTCCAAATGAAATTTTGGAATCTGAATCAATATTTAAATTAACAAACTTCTTTTTAGAGAAGAATGCTTTTTTTGATGGCAAAGAAACTTTAATCATCAAAAAATCACTCGATGTTTACGAAAACACGGAAGAAATTACACTTGACAAAATCGCAGAATTAGTTGATTTATCAAGGGAGAGAGTAAGACAATTGAGAAAAAATTGCCTCGAACAATTTTCTACTAACTTTAATTTTCTGAAAAATTTTAACGATGACCTATATTCAAATTACGGCATCGAAGAAAACTCATCTTTTATCTTCATAGATGATGAACTAAAAAAGAGAATCAACACAGTAAATCAAACTGTCTTTTCAAAAAGTTTCTTGACATATATCTTATATATTTATCGCTCTGATGATTATTCATTAATTGGTAATATTGAGGACGTTCTTCAAACAAACTATTTTAATCATAGAAACCGACATAATTGGCGTTCATTTTACCTTGTTAAAAAACAAATTTCAAAGTCTTTCAGATTTGAATACTTTTTGGATGATATAAGTTCACGATATGAAGAAAGGATTATTGAAACTTATACTTTTAATTTCAAAAGTTATCTGTCAAAATTTCTTACAAACTACCAAATAGAAATGCTTGACGAGATTATACCAATTGCCGAAAAAATCATTTTTAATGAGCTTAATATCATTATTGATTTGGAAGATAATATTACGTTTAAAAGAAACACTTCTAAATTGGCGTATGAATATGCTTATGAAGCATTAGAACATCTTGGTAAACCTTCTAAAGTTAAGGATATAGTTATTGCAGTCAATCATTTACACCCAAATTATGAAACTGACGAACCAAAAATTAGGGTTTCAATGAAAAGAAAACACGGATTTGTGCCAGTTGGCAGAAAAAGTATTTTTGGCCTAAAGAAATGGGAAAATGAGCTTGAGAATTTTAAAGGAGGAACTATAAGAACCATTTCCAAGGAATTTCTTTTGGAATTTGACCAGCCTCAACATCAAAAGGAAATCGCCAAATATGTGAAACAATTTCGCCCAAAAACAAACGCAAAAAGCATATATAATAATTTATACGTTGATGAATCCAGAACTTTTGTTTTTTTTGAAAACTATTTCATTGGCTTGACTTCAAAAGAATATTCAGACAAATACATTTTATTGAGTAAAACTGCACCATCAACAAAACGAACGTGGGAAGAAAGCTTGGATGATTTAAACCAATTTGTTAAAGAAAATGAGAGATTACCTTTTTCAAGCGGATGTCCAGAGGCAGAGGAAAAACTCTACCGATGGTTTAATGTTCAAAAAGGCAGAATTAAAAAGAACAAATTGAATGAACACCAAGCAAATATAATTCAATCCCTTGCTGATAAGTTTGAAGATTCTTTAGGAAAAAGAAGGACTAACAATGATGAACGTTATGCTGTGTTGAAAGAGTTTGTTCAGGAAAATTCGAGACTTCCCAATGCAAGTATAAATGGCGAACAGAATCTTTACGCATTTCATTATAAGGAAAGAAAAAAATATGAAGCTGGCGAATTAGATGAAAACGATAAGCAAAAATTAATTGAAGTGGCATTATTACTTCAAAAACAAAAAATATGATAAAAGAAACCAAAGAAAACCAGAACAAAAGACTTAAAGAGATAAGTGAGGAAAAAGGTATTGATTTCGATTCCTTAAAACTTCTTATTGATTCGGTAAAAACCAAAAAATTATTTAAACGGAACAATTATCATTTTCAAAAGATTAATGACACCATAGAAAAGGCTACCAAATGAAATTCAGCAAAATAGATATAGAAAATTTTAGGCAGTATTACGGCAATGTGCCTATTGATTTAGCTACTGATGACCAAAAAAATATTGTAGTTATAGGTGGACGGAATGGATATGGAAAAACCAATCTGTTACTGTCAATAGTTTGGTGCTTGTATGGAGACAAATTATCACAAATAGACGACCATTTTAAAAAAGAAATCCAAAAGGAAAAGAATTATAATTCATTTATGCAACAGTCTATAAATTGGACTGCAAAAAAAGAAGATATTGATACGTTTTCCGTAACGATTCGTATAGATGAGACAGAATTACCAGAATTAAAAATGTTGAATTCAAATTCAGCAGATTCTGTAATTATCAAAAGGCAATTCAATGTATCTACAATGATTGAGGATTTGCATATCATCGACCCAATTTCAAATATGGAATTGTTCAATGACGATGAAGATAAAATCAATTTCATTAACGATTATATAATTCCTATCGATGCCGCCAAATTCGTATTCTTTGATGCTGAAAAAATAGCAGAAATAGCAAACTTATCCATCAAAGAGGAAGGTAGTTTTATAAATGATGCGCTTGGTAAAATTTTAGGATTAGACACATACGAAACCTTGATTGATGATATTGAAACTTACATTAATAATCTAAAAAAAGAAGGAGCCACAAAAAACTTACAAGAACAAATTGCGGATAAGGAAAACGCTATAAAATTATCGCAAATTGCTATTGATAAATTTGAAGAGGAAAATGCTGATAGCCTGAAAAAAATAGATGAACTTAAAAAAGCTATTAGAGAATTTGACAACTTAATTTCGAGCGAAAGTAAGCAAGGAAATTCAAAATTTGATAGAGAAAAGATATTAACTGAAATAACCGAACTCAAAATAAAAGAAACTGAATTAGCTGAAAAATTCAATGAATTAAGTGAAATATTACCACTTACAATATTATCTGGAAAACTTGAAGAAGTAAATGAGCATTTGGATTTACAAGAATCCAATTCAGTTTTTGGAAAAATCGCCTCTGAAAATTCTGCAAAAATTGAAGAATTCATTGAACTCTTATTCAATAAACCACCCGAACCCGAAAATTCCTCTTTTTCGCTAAAAGACAAAATGTTCTATTTCGAAAAGGCGCAAGACTTGAGCCATAAACTTTTTAATCAACAAGATAACAACGATGATGCAGATTTAGCATTTGAACACGATTTAAGCAATGCTGATAAAAAAATGATTCAAGATGCTATTGATTTGGTCAACACGCAATCAAAAGATTTTTTTGAGTCCACCATCGATGAATTTAACGCTACAAAAATCAAATTATCCGAATTAACCAATACTTTAAATAAAGTTGATGCTGATTTGGAAGATGATATAATATTAGAATATAATAGCAAAAAAGAGAAAGCTGATTTTCAACTTTCAGAAGCAAATCAAAAAATCGGAGAGAATAAAGCGAATATTTCAAAAGAAGAAATGAATGTTAAGCGACTTAATCAATCCTATCAAGACTTGCTTAAAAAAGTCGAAATCAATAAAAAGAACAAGACGAAGATTGCCAAAAGTGCCGAATATTTGGATGTTTTGAAAAAGTTTGTTTTTGAACAAAAAGAACAGAAAAAAGAAAGTTTGGCAAAAAACATTCTCGAAGAAATGCAAAAATTAATGCACAAACTTAATACTTCAGGAAGTCAATTTGTTAGCGATATCAAAGTAACTATTCTTGCAGAAGGAAACGGAATGAAAATAACGCTTTATAATTCTGACGATGAGGAAATAAAGAAAGAAGTTCTATCCCAAGGAGAAAAACAACTTTATATTTCAAGTTTAATTAAAGCGATTTTGAAAGAATCAATTCAAAGTCTTCCAATATTTATTGACACACCTTTAGGACGTTTAGATGACGAACACATCAAAAATATACTTCTCTATTATTATCCAGATTTATCGGAGCAAGTAGTAATTCTTTCTACAAACAATGAAATTACCCCAAAGAGATTCAATGATATTTCAGAGAGCGTCTCAAAATCTTATCTACTTGTCAACGACGGCATAAATACAGAACTTAAAAAAGGATATTTCCATAGCTATGAGGATTAAAATAAGTAAAGAAAATGATGAGCTATTATATAAGCTCAAATCGCTATATAATTTTAAAAACGACAGTATAGTTCCGCGTATAGCTTTTTCGTACAGTTTAATGACTGGAAAAACATTTGATTTGGATAAAGAAATATTGCCACCTTCGGATGGTAAAGAATTCAGAGATGGTCGTACAATTTTCGGTTCTGTAATTGACGATACTTCTAATTACGCGATTTATAAAGCTGTTCTCGACCAACATTACAATAAAAGTACTTTCGAGGATGACTTTGCAAAACTTTTTAAACTTCATTTAAATCACGGCTTGAATTTGCTTGATAGTAAAATTGATAAAGTCAATGTTTCAAAAGGAGACCATATCGAAATTTTGATGAAGGCTGTAAAAAGTGGCCTTGCTTTGAGAAAGAAAAATGTAAAAACTTATTCTAATCTGAAAAAGAAAGACGTAAAGGAATATGATGAAGCTCTATCTTTCGATTTAGGTAAAACCGAAGATGGCGAAAACGTAGAAATAAGAATTAACGATTTAAGAGAATTCGACAATAGAAATATTGCTATTGCAGGAATGGCAGGTTCTGGCAAAACCCAATTGATGAAAGATATTTTATATCAAATCTCGTCAAAAACAAATTACGAGCTCAAATTTATCTTTTTTGATTATAAAGGAGAAGGAAATCCAGAGCAGTTAAAACCATTTTTAGAAGCCACTAAATGCAATTTTGTTGACATTGTAAATGATGGTGGCCTAAAATTTAATCCGTTTTTATCGATTAGTACAGATGAAAGACAGAGGCCATTTAGTATAAAGGCTTTTGTGGATACGATTGCCACATTTGTTCCGAGCGTTGGAGTCGCTCAAAAAAATATTCTGATGAATGTGATAACTGACCTTTTTGATGAAAAAAAAGGAGCTTGTCCAACTATAAATGAACTTTTTGAAAGTTTAGAAGAATACTACGAAGAAAACAATAAAAAACCTGATACACTTTATGCAGGTATTCAAGATTTAACTACTAACATCTTTAATTGTAGTAATGACAATCCGAATATTTTAGACAGTAGTTTATATCTGAATTTACCGCCAGCATTGTCTGATACTTTAAGACAGTTAATTGTTTTCTTGCTATTAAGATATTTTCATTTTTACTTTAGTTCGACAAATGATTGCGAACCTGTTGGCCACATTCACCCACTTACTTATGTTATTGTAATAGATGAAGCACATATTTATTTAAAAAATAAAAATGCAAATAAGGCTTTGGAAGATTTATTAAGGCTTTTAAGGTCTAAAGGCGTAATTGTTGTTATGCTATCACAAGGTGTTGAAGATTATAAAACAAGAAATTTCGATTTTACATCTCAAGTTAAATTACCAATTTGTCTAAACGTTCAAAATAAAGATTATAAATCAATAAGCGGATTTTTAGGGACACCAAGTAGCAAATACAAACTCGAAACTGAAATTAAAAAATTAGATTCTGGAAAAGGACTTATTAACATTAGTGACCCACAAATTATAGAACTTAACCAATGGTGGAGAACGAAAAAAACATTGAGCTGAAAAAGGCCAACGCTCAAAGCCATACACATTTGCAATTCGCTCAAAGCCACCACCCTTGCTGGCGCGGGCGTCCCGCCCGTGTCCCCCACAACGTTTTGCGCCCCAAATTTTAGTCACTAAACTTTGACTGCAAGAGCGAGTCGCTCGCACTAGCCACATTGGTTGGATTTATTGATTATTGTTAATTGTTAACTGTTACCCAATATCCCCCTGGCGCGCTTTTATAAAGCCTGCCCATTTATTTTACATTTACAATGCATCCCACAACAGATAACAGATAACTCACAACTGAAATCCCACTTCTAACTACTAAAAATTCCCTATCTTGTAGTTTATAACCTATTAAAAAACAGGTCAATGCCTAAGATAAAATCCATTATAAAAATCGTGGGCACCATAAAAGGAATGACCTACTATTTCCTCAATGGAGAGTATATTGCCCGTCGCTCCAATCCACCTACTAAAGACCAAATATATAACGATCCACGCTTTGCAACGGTAAAAGCAAATGCAATAGAATTTGGCGGAGCATCCATCCTTTCCAAGGCAATCCGCAACGGCCTCGGGGAAAACGAAAAAATATTTAAGGACACTCGCTTCGCCAGCCGTCTCTCTGGTACTTGCAGGAAAATCATCCAAAAGGGGAGGGGGAAACTAGGGGAACGTGAAGCCAGTCTGTACAACATGCCCGAAGCCCTCATAGGTTTTCAACTACAGAAAAAACAAGTTTTCAATCGTATTTTTCCCGCCACCCCTGTTGTCACTACAGATCAGAACAAACAGCTTATCACCATTTCAATCCCGCAACTCAAAGTAGTTCCCCCAAAAGGCAAATCAAACGCTACCCACTTCCAGCTCCTTGCGGCAATAAGCACCGCGTCTGCACACAAATGGCACAGA
>NZ_JBLWZP010000019.1:0-24979 GCF_048266365.1 Galbibacter sp.
GGATTTCCCTTATTGTTATAGGAATCCATTTTATATTAGAAAATGACGGTATCTTAGAACTTGTAAAAAAATTATCATAACGATTATCAAGAAAATGGCCAAAAAAACCACCCCAAAAAAACAAAAATCAATAGAAGAAACCCTTTGGGAATCTGCCAATAAACTAAGAGGCTCCGTAGAATCTGCCGAGTATAAGCATGTGGTGCTGGGGCTTATTTTTCTAAAGTTTGCAAGTGATAAGTTTGAAGCACGACGTGCCGAGCTTATTGCCGATGGAAAGGAAAAATATGTAGAGATGAAAGAATTCTACAACCAAAGCAATGTGTTTTACCTTGCCGAGACTTCCCGATGGAGCTACATAATTAAAAATGCCAAACAGGACGACATTGCCCTAAAAATTGATACCGCACTCCACCAAATAGAAAAAAATAACCCCAGCCTTAAAGGTGCATTGCCCGACAATTATTTTAGCCGTTTGCAATTGGACAAAAGTAAATTGGCATCCTTGCTTGATACTATTAACAAAATAGATACCCAAGCAGATAAGGCACAGGACATCGTTGGTCGGGTTTATGAATATTTTCTCTCCAAGTTTGCACTTGCGGAAGGTAAGGGAAAAGGAGAATTCTATACACCAAAAAGCATTGTAAACCTGATTGCCGAAATGATAGAACCCTATAAGGGGATTATCTATGACCCTGCTTGTGGTAGTGGTGGTATGTTTGTGCAATCTATAAAGTTTATAGAAAGCCACCACGGGAATAAACAGGAAGTAAGTATTTATGGGCAGGAATATACCAATACCACCTATAAGCTGGCAAAGATGAACCTTGCCATACGAGGTATAGCTGCCAATCTTGGCGAAAAAGCCGCAGATACGTTTGGACAAGACCAACACCCAGATTTAAAAGCAGATTACATCATGGCAAACCCACCCTTTAACCAAAAGGACTGGCGGGCAGAAACGGAATTGGTGGACGACCCCAGATGGATGGGCTATGAAGTACCCCCAAAAAGTAATGCCAATTACGGTTGGATCTTGAATATGGTAAGTAAGCTTTCTGACAATGGAGTAGCTGGGTTTATTTTGGCAAACGGTGCTTTAAGCGGTGGTGGCGAAGAGTATAAAATAAGGCGGAAGTTGATAGAAAACAATTTGGTAGAAGCCATTGTTATATTGCCTCGTAATATGTTTTATACAACTGACATTAGTGTAACACTGTGGATTCTTAATAAAAATAAATTAACTCATCATACTAATATAGGTGATGAGGAAAGAAAATACCGCAACAGAGAAAATGAAATCCTGTTTATAGATTTAAGACGTTGGGGAAGCGAATATGAAAAGAAGTTCATTGAGCTTACTCCTGGAGATGTAAAAAAAGTAGCTGAAAACTATCACAATTGGCAGCAAACAGATTGGAAAAACACCTATAAAGATGTGCCTGAATATTGCCAATCGGTGCATTTTGATACCATAGCCGAAAACGACTTTTCTTTAGTGCCAAGCAAATACATTCAGTTTGTAGATGGCGATAGCGGTATTGACTTTGATACCGAAATGAAGCGTATTCAAGGTGATTTTAAGGAGTTATTGCAAGAAGAAAAACAAAGTCAAGAACAACTCATAAACGCATTTAAAACTTTAGGGTATGAGTTATAAACCCATTGGTAAATACATACAACTGGTTGATAACCGTAATAAAGATTTAGCGGTTACCAATTTATTGGGCATAAACATTACGAAAAATTTTATGCCCTCTGTTGCAAATGTTTCAGGAACAGATTTGTCTAAGTACAAGATTATTCAAAAAGGGCAATTTGCTTATTCAGCTATGCAAGTTGGAAGAGACGAAACCATAAGAATAGCACTTTATACAGCAGATGAGCCTGCAATTATTTCCCCTGCTTATTCTGTAATCGAGGTAATTGATGAAAATGAATTGTTGCCTGAGTATATGATGATGTGGTTTCAAAGACCCGAGTCTGATAGGTACGGATGGTTTATTAGCGATAGTAGTGTTAGGGCAAGTTTAGATTATGACCGCCTTTGCGAAATAGAAATCCCTATACCCCACATAGATGAGCAACGTAAATATGTAAACCTCTATAAAGGATTGCTTAACAATCAAAAGACCTACGAAAACAGCTTAGAAGATTTACAGCTTATTTGTGATACCTACATTGAAGATTTAATTAAAACCAAAAAGCTTAAAACATTAGGTAATTACATTAGGCAAACAAATGAACGCAATACAGATTTGAAGATAACCTTTTTACAAGGTGTATCTACTTCAAAGGTTTTAATAGAAACAAAAGCGAATACAACTGGTGTAAATTTCAGCAATTACAAAATTGTCCGAAATGGTCAGTTTGTGTATGTAGCCGATACATCCCGAAGAGGTGATAAAATTGCCTTAGCAATGAATAATGCGGAAGATTGTATTGTTTCAGGAATATACACAGTATTTGAAGTAATTGATACATCTGTACTACTTCCTGAGTATCTGTTTTTATTTTTCAAACGAAGTAATTTTGACCGTTATGCACGTTTCAATTCTTGGGGAAGTGCAAGAGAAACATTCGATTGGGGTGAAATGTGCAGAGTGCAATTACCAATTCCAGACATAAAAATCCAAGAAGCCATTGTTACCATTTACCACACCTTAGAAGCTCGCAAACGTATTAATGAGCAGTTAAAAGACAGTATCAAACCGCTTTGCCCTGTTTTAATGCGTGGTATCGTGGAGCAGTTGGAAACTAAAATTGAGGCAGCTATATGATAACGTCTTTAAACATAAAAAATATTGCCACTTATGATGCCGTTAATGGTGTTCCTATAAATGACTTAAAAAGAGTCAATTTCTTTTTTGGTTTTAACGGTTCAGGAAAATCAACCATTGGTAAATATCTACATAATCTGAGTTTAGATACAAATAGTCAAAATTCGGATTTCAACCAGTGTACTCACGTTGGATATGATGAAACTCAGCATCAAATTTTAACCTTTAACGAAGATTTTATTGAGGAGAACTTTGTGACTAATAGTGACCTAAAAGGAGTGTTTTCTTTAAATCAATCGAATGCAATCATAGACCAACAAATTAAAGATGAAGAAGATAATATTGAAAATTTTAACAAGCAGATTAATAAGTATAAAGCTAAGATAGAAGCTATTGATACAGATAAGGGTACAAAGCAAACCAATTTAGTGAATCACTGTTGGAATCAACGAAAAACGTTTGACAGTTTTACAAAAGTTAGATTAGCTCACTCTGGTAGTAGTTCTAACCATTTAACTGAAGTCAAACGGTTATTACAAAATCCTTTAGGAACAATTCCTACGATTACCGACCTGACGGAACGCTATCAAAGCTTATATGAAAAGGAACTTAAAGAAATTCAAATAAGTATTGATGCTAAGGTGTATTGGGAATTACGCAAGTTAGAAGAAAAGATTAATACCCTTTTACAAGAAGTGATAGTTGGAAATGAAGACGTTAATATTTCCGGATTAATACAAACACTTAATTCTAGAAATTGGGTTGAGCAAGGGTTAGATTATATTGAATCTTCAGATAGTACTTGTCCCTTCTGTCAGCAAGAGACCATTGATGCAGAATTAAGGGAACAGTTTTCTAAGTTTTTTGATGAAACGTATAAAGAAAAAATAGCCGAACTGGAAACATTGAAAACTTCATATAGAGAAAAGGCTAATGTTTTTATTTCCAATATTTCTCAAATCCAAAATGAGTTCAATCCTCAAAATAAAGTTTCTAACCTTGTAATAGCCTTATCAGCTTTATTTGACGATAATGTTGATGTAATAAGCTATAAAATAGAACACTCGAACGAGAAGAAAACAATTACCAGCTTACACGCAAAAAAAGCTGCTTTGTCTGAAATTATAAAACTGATAAAAGATAATAACCAGCTATTCTCTGATTTAGATGCCAATAAAGAAACTTTACTTAGTGATATATGGAAGTATATAGCCAATAATTGTCAAGACGAAATTGATGGTTTTGCAGATAGAGAAGCTAAATATGATAGTATTAAACAGTTAGCTGGTCATTTGAAAGCTTACTATGATGGCAAAATTACAGCAGCAAAGCAAAATATTGAAACCCTAAGAAACCAAACGGCAGATACAAAAGAAGCAGTAGATTATATTAATGATATACTGAAAAATGCAGGCTTTGCAGGTTTTGAAATTGCTGAAAAAGATAAGGTAAATAATATTTCCAGATACTACTTAAAGCGTCCTCAAACACAGGATAGTGAGCCAATATTCAAAACTCTTAGTGAAGGTGAAAAGAATTTTATTTCGTTCTTATATTTTTATAGGTTGTGTTTGGGAACTGATGACCTACAAAACAATGGTAATAAAAAGAAAATAATAGTCATTGATGACCCTGTTTCTAGCTTAGATAGTCAAGCTCTTTTTATTATCACTACCTTAATTAGAGAGTTAATCCAAAGAAAAGGCAATAGTAATAGACCTGATAAACAGTCCTTTTTAAATCAAAATATTAGTCAGGTTTTCATCTTAACTCACAATTTCTACTTCTATAAAGAAGTGTCTTTTGAGAAAAGATTGATTTGTACACATCATTATCATTTTAACCTTAAAAAGACTGCAAACAATACATCAATAAGTGGTCAACACGAGAGAATTATCAAAGATGACTATTCTTTACTTTGGTCAAGTTTAAAGGAGACTAAAGAGAACCTTCATAATGGTAGCACCAATAACATCTTCATTTCAAATACAATGAGGAGAATAATTGAAAGTTATGTAAACTTTATTGGTTTAGGAACTGAAGCCTGGTCTGTTCTTTTAAATGAAGATAAAGATTTACCAACCTACTACATTAAATGTGCATTTATATCTACCATAAATGATGAAAGCCATAAAGTTTCAGCTCTTGATGGAATTTATTATCAAAAAATAATAAATGAGCAGCCTCAAGTATTATTCGATGTATTTCTCTCCATATTTAAAACAATTGGTAAGGAGCATTATGAAATGATGATGAAGGAACAAATAGCAGCATAATCAAAAATTAAAAGAATAATTTATGAACTTCCTATTAAGACTTTTTTTGACCCTTAGTTCAGTTTCATTTTTTGTTATAGTATACCTTGTAAAGAACAAGCTTTTTCCGAATTTGGATTGGTTTAGTCCCGCTTTGCCATGGCTACTAAGTATATGCTATTTGACAATTCCTTTTATCTTAGCATTCATCTCATTATATCTGTCAAAAAAATTAGCTCCATCAAATATTAAAGGAATTCAATCGATTGAGGTTTCTAACAATGACTTTTTAGCGAATTATTTAGCTTTCTTCTTTGTTGCATTAAGCGTTGATGATACACTTACATTCTTTGTGGTTTTCGGCGTTACGATTGTCTTTACATTTGTTTCAAGAGTCTCCTATTTTAATCCTGTTTTCTTGATTTTCGGTTATACATTCTATTACGTGGTTATTCAGGATAATATTAAAATAATGTTGATTAGCAAACAAAATATCAAGACACCCAAGTCAATTAATGAAATCCAGGTTAGAAGAATAAACGACTATACATTTATTGAAATTTAAGTTATGAACTATCTAATTGTCAAAGTCAAAAACGAGTTTAAAAGTGTTCTTTCTCAGAAAAAAAACATTCTTGCTAATATTCTTAAAAATTCTGATGAAGAAATAGTCTATGACCCAAATCATAAAGTTGAGGAAGACGAATGGTTTGTATTAAAAAATTTTTCAGAAATGAAATTTTTTATTCATCAATTAAGAAAATCTTTTTCACAATCTTCATTGAACCAAATTAAAAATGACCAATATAAAAACATACAATTTTTGTTGATTTATCAAGGCAATCAAATACATATTCAACGAATAACATCCTCAAAATTTATTGATCAAAAAAGATTTCTTGATTATTCAGGACAACCGAAGATAACTGAACAGAAAAAACAAATAGAGATAAGAGATGAATCTGACGCCGTTTATTTTCAGAAAGAAGATAAACTTATATTTAGAGATCTTGGAAAATTGAAACCTATTTTCAGAGGCATTTCTGAATTACACCGCGAGGCAACGGCAGAGGAAGTAACCCAATTTTTAGCAATTCCCTTTATCTTATTAAAAGATTTTGATCACAAAAAAGTAGGAACTCTTAATAGAAAGAGGATTGCAGATGTAAAAGAGAAATATGATGCTTTGCCACAAAATAAAAAAAATCTGCTAATAAAGTATGCGAAAGATACAGCAGGAATAGATATTACAGATGATAAGTTGGAAATAAAGAATGATGCGGATTTGAAAAATCTTCTTTATGCAATGGATCAGCGATACTATTATGCAGATATTTATGACGAAAAAAGGATTGCAACAGCGACAAGGCTCCAAGATTAACATTTTAAAGATTTGCAATAAAGAACATATTTTTAATTTTTAGAATAATACTATTACAGATACATTTTATAGAACTTAGAAAGGTATAAATGAATTATAAGCAATTTAATTAAAATGGAAGAAATAAAACAATTACTAAAAATCACCAAAAGTCTTAAAGCAAAATACGGCAAAAACTTCTCATTGGATGGAAAACTGGTGGGCGATATAGGGGAAATACTGGCAGCTGAAAAATATGGGTTAAAACTATATACTGAAAACACGGCTATCCATGATGGTGAAGAAATTGCGACGGGCAGAAAGGTACAGATAAAAGCTACCTTTAAAAATTATAGTTATTTCCCACACGGTGATGATAGATTACCAGATTATTTTTTAAGTGTAAACATATTGGAAAATGGAGAGTTGGAAGAATTGTTTAATGGACCCGGAAGTTTTATTGTGGAACATTATTTAATTAAAAGAGGACTGAAACCCTATAAAGAAACATATTACACGCTCTCAAAAGGGATACTTAAAACACTAAATAAGGAAGTTCCTGAAACTGAAAAAATAAAACGGATAAATTAATGGATACATTTGAACTTCAAAAGTTTCTTGAAACTGCGAAAATCCCAAGAATTAAGAAGAAGCCCAAAACCTTTTTAGGTATAGCGAAGCAGCCACATTATGAAAATGTGCTTTCCAATATCTATGCTTTTTATTTTGATATAGAAGAAAAGCATAATTTAAAAGACCTTTTTATTAAAAGCCTTCTTGCTCTAGTAAAAGATTCTAAATTTGAAAAGCAGGCGGTTACCTTTAATGGGTTTTGTGATTACAGTTGTGAGACAGAGTGTACAACCTTAAATGGTGGGAGAATTGACTTATTGCTGAGCAATGATACCCAGGCAATACTTATTGAAAACAAGGTATATCATACCTTAAATAATGACTTATATGATTATTGGAAGACTGTAAAATTACCAGATGCCCATAAAATAGGCATTATACTTTCCTTAAGTCGTGTTTCTGACATTAGGCATCCTGGCTTTATAAATATTACCCATTTAGATTTTTTAAAAAAAGTAATGGAAAATAGTGGGCCTTATTTATTAGAGGCTCAAGATAAATATTTCGTTTTTTTAAAAGATTTGTACCAAAATATTATCAACCTAAGTAAAAGTTATATGGAAGAAAAAGACTTGAAGTTTTATTTTGATCACCAATCGGAAATAAACCAATTGGCAGAATTTAAGTTTGCCGTGCGAAGACATATAATGAGCGAGGTTGAAAAAGCAGGAAACACCTTAGATGGTCTAAACCTTCTTACTCCTAGAAAAAATAGCGAACTTGAAAAACGGGTTAGATATTATGTGTGCCCACAAAATAGAAATTTGGTTATTGCAGTAGTTTTTGACGGTCTTCTTACACCTGAGCGAGGGATGCATATTGCCGTTGAGCTTCAAGGGAATGCCTTGCAAGATAGAAATCGGTACGATGGAATTCTATTTAGCCCAGAAGAAAAAAAAGTTTTGTCTGACCATATGAAAACCACCAATTATGACTGGACGCACTTTGCTGTAAAATATTATAATTTGGACGAAAAAGAGATTGCTGATTTATCAAATTTTATATTGAAAAAATTAAAAGAAGATCATTTGCTTTCTGTTTATGAAAAATTAAAAGTTTTTTTAATTACGAATAAATAATCTTAAATACTAAACTACCAATCTCAACTAACCAAAAAAAATAATGCCCAAATACTCCGTACACCAACAACCCGTAGAAACTTTATTAAGCTGGATAAAGAGTGGCGATATTGCCATACCGGAAATACAGCGCCCATTTGTTTGGAAGTCCGCCAAGGTGCGGGACTTGATAGACTCATTATACCAAGGCTATCCTGTGGGCTATATAATTACTTGGCGCAACCCAGATGTAAAACTAAAGAATGGCGAATTATCGGCCGGAAAGAAAGTGCTGATAGATGGTCAGCAACGTATAACCGCACTTACTGCGGCTATTGTGGGGCGCCGGGTACTTAACAAAAACTATAAAGAAATAAATATTCGTATTGCGTTTAATCCGCTCAATGAAAAATTTGAGGTGCTAAACAAAGCATTGGAAAAAAGCCCAGAATGGATAAACAATATCAACCCAATAATCAATGATGAGATTTCTATAACCAAAGCTATTTCTGCTTATTTAAATGTAAACCCTGAAGTAGATGAAGATTTGATAATAGAACGCATAGAAAATCTAAAACGCATAAAAAACAAACAGGTTGGGATTATTGAATTGGACCATTCCTTGAATATTGATACTGTTACTGAAATATTTATTCGCATAAATCAAAAAGGGGTGGTATTGAGCAATGCAGATTTTGTGATGTCTAAGATAGCCAGTGATGAAGAGCATGGGGGTAATAGAATGCGAAAACTGATAGATTATTTCTGTAGGCTAATAGTGGATAAAGATTTTAATAAACATATCCTGGATAATGATAAGGCTTTCGCCGCCCACGAATATTATAAGGCATCACAATGGATGACAAATGGGCAGGATGATTTATTTGTGCCGGATTATATAGACATGCTAAGGGTTTCCTTTACTTATAAATTTAGTAGGGGTAAGTTCAGTGATTTGGTTGCCTTGCTTTCGGGAAGGAATTTTGAAACCAGAACCTATGAAGATGAAATAGCGGAGCAGAGTTATTTAAAATTATCTGATGGATTGGTAAATTTTGTAAACCAAACGAATTACCAACGTTTCTTGATGTTGGTAAAATCGACTGGGCTTATCAGTAACAAATTAATTTCTTCCAAGAACAGCCTTAATTTTTCCTATACGCTTTATCTAAAACTAAGAAATGAAGGGATGGCGGAAACTGAAACCCAGCATTTTGTAAAAAGGTGGTTGGTGATGTCTTTATTGATAGGCCGCTATTCCGGTTCTTCTGAATCTATGATAGATGAAGATATTAAACAAATTAATGAAAAGGGGATTGCCGCGTATCTGGACCAGATGGAAAAAACCCATTTGGGAGAAGGTTATTGGGATTTTGGAATAATATCTGATCTTGAAACATCAAGTGTAAACAATAATGCCTATAATATCTATTTGGCTTCACAGTGCAATTCAAATGCAGTGGCATTTCTTTCCAAGAGCATGAAGATTAGTAGTTTGATAGAGCAAAGAGGTGACGTGCATCACATTTTCCCTAAAAACTATCTTGCTGAAAATGGGTTTACGCCCAAACAATATAATCAGGTGGCAAATTTTGTATATACTGAACAGGCTACAAATATTAAGGTTGGGAAAATGGCTCCTAATATTTATTTAGCAAAAGTTAAAGATCAGGTTAATCAAGGGGTACTTGATATTTCGACAATTGATAAGGAACAGGATCTTTATTCTAATTTATTGAATAATGATATGCCAACTGAAGTTTTCAACTATACTCATTTGGATTATAATTCGTTTTTGATGGCACGTAGAAAGTTAATGGCAAAAAGAATTAAACAATATTACGAATCGCTTTAAGGATAAACTAAAAAAATAAATGAAATTCACAGAAGCCAAATTAGAGGAAACGTTTATTGAATTGTTGGAGATAGAGGGATATCCACATACTTTCGGCAATACCATTTCCCGCTCGGTGGATGAGGTGCTTATAGAAGCAGATTTGCATTCGTATTTAAAAACTCGCTATAGTAAAGAGGGAATAACCGATGGTGAAATCAATACCATACTATTACAGTTAAAAACATTACCCGCTTCAGACCTTTACGAAAGCAACAAAACCATCATGCGTTGGCTCTCGGATGGGTTTATTTTAAAACGGGAAGATAGAAACCAAAAGGACATCTATATAGAACTTATAGATTATAGCGGTTTGACCGAACATAAAATTGCCGAGGATCTGGATGTTATTGCGGCAGAACCTGAAAGAAACGACTACCCAGAAACCCATAACATATACCGTTTTGTAAACCAGTTGGAAATAACGGGCACTGAAAAAAGAATCCCAGATGGCATACTTTATATAAACGGTTTGCCCGTGGTGGTCTTTGAGTTTAAGACCGCTATAAAGGAAAATTGCACCATCCACGACGCTTATGTGCAATTGACTACGCGGTATAGACGGGACATCCCTGAACTTTTTAAATACAATGCCTTTTGCGTTATAAGCGATGGCGTAAACACCAAGGCAGGTTCGTTCTTTGCGCCTTATGAGTTTTATTACGCTTGGCGGCGTGTTTCTGGATTGACAAAGGATGTTGATGGTATTGACAGTATGTTTACGATGATACAGGGGATGTTACACCCAAACAGACTACGGGATATAATCCGCAACTTTATTTATCTTCCAGACAGTTCCAAAAAAGACGAAAAAATAGTATGTCGCTATCCACAATATTATGCGGCGCGAGCACTGTATGAAAGTATTCAAAAAGCACAAAAGCCAGATGGGGATGGAAAGGGCGGTACCTATTTTGGCGCTACGGGTTGTGGCAAGAGTTTTACTATGCTATTTTTAACAAGGCTGTTGATGAAGAGCATTTATTTTGAAAGTCCGACCATTGTTTTAATTACAGATAGAACAGATTTAGACACGCAATTATCTGAACAGTTTACCGAAGCAAAAAGATATATTGGAGACAACACTGTAATAAGTGTGGAGAGCAGGGCTGAACTACGAGAGCTATTGCAAGGGAGGCAAAGCGGAGGTGTGTTTTTGACCACCATTCACAAGTTTACAGAAGACACAGAATTGCTTACGGAACGAAATAATGTAATCTGCATTTCAGACGAGGCACACAGAAGCCAAATAAACTTAGACCAAAAGATACGTGTTACCGAAAAAGGAGTGCAAAAGACTTTTGGCTTCGCCAAATATCTACACGATTCTTTGCCCAATGCTACTTATGTAGGTTTCACAGGAACGCCAATCGATGCAACACTTGATGTATTTGGAAAGGTAGTGGATGCCTATACGATGACGGAATCCGTGAAAGATGAAATCACCGTGCGGATTGTTTATGAAGGTAGGGCGGCGAAGGTTGCATTGCACAATAAAGAACTTGAAAAAATTGAACAATATTACGAGGAAGCGGCGGAGGCAGGTGCTAATGAATATCAGGTAGAAGAGAGCAAGAAACAATCTGCGAATATGAACGCTATTTTGGGCGATCCAGATAGGTTGTTGGCTATTGCCAAGGATTTTGTGGACCATTATGAAAAGAGAATCAACGAAGGAGCAACTGTTAAAGGAAAGGCGATGTTTGTGTGTAGCAGTAGAGAGATTGCCTTTGAGTTTTATAAAAATGTAATTTCCCTTAGACCAGAATGGGCAGAAGTAAAAGTAGCCGAGGATGGTACTGAACTTACAGAAAAGGAGCAAAAGGAAATAAAACCCATGGAGCGTATAAAAATGATTATGACCCGTGGCAAGGACGACCCGAAAGAAATGTATGATTTATTGGGTACTAAAGATTACAGAAAGGAATTGGATAGGCAGTTTAAAAATGCAAAATCCAATTTTAAGATTGCCATTGTAGTAGATATGTGGCTTACCGGATTTGATGTGCCTTTCTTGGATTCCATTTACATCGATAAACCCATACAACAGCATAACCTAATACAGACTATTTCACGCGTAAACCGAAAATACAAAGGGAAAAACAAAGGTTTGGTAGTGGATTATATAGGGATAAAAAAGCAGATGAATTTAGCACTAGCAAAGTACAATAAAGAAGATGATAAAAATTTTGAGGATATAGCAGCTTCTTTGGTTGTAGTAAGGAATCATTTGGATTTATTGGCTAGAATGTTCCATAAATTTGACAGCACACTATATTTTGGAGGAACACCTTTACAACAACTCAATACCTTGAATAAAGGAGCTGAATTTGTACAAGCTACAAAGGAGCTGGAAACTCGATTTATGGATATTGTGAAGCGGTTAAAAGCTGCTTATGATATTTGTGCAGGAAGTGAGGAGCTCACACAAATAGAGCGGGATTATACGCACTACTATCTAGCTATACGATCCATTGTATTTAAATTGACCAAAGGCACTGCCCCCGACACGGCACAAATGAACGCCAAGGTCAGGGAAATGATAAAAGATGCTTTGGATAGCGATGGAGTGCAAGAGATATTTAAAATGGGGGACGAATCACAATCTGAACAAGACATATTTGACGAGGATTACTTGGCTAAGATTGATAAAATAAAACTTCCTAACACCAAGATTAAACTCTTGCAACAACTTTTGGCCAAAGTAATTGGCGAAATGAAGAAAGTAAACAAGGTAAAGGGAATTGATTTTTCCAAAAAAATGGAATCCCTTGTAAGTCGCTATAATGAAAGGCGGGAAGATGATGTATTGCGAAGTGAGGTTTATGAAGAGATGGCGGAACAGCTTACAAATTTAATCTGGGAGGTACACAAGGAGTTTTCCGCTGGAGACGATTTAGGGATAGGGTTTGAGGAAAAAGCATTTTACGATATCTTAAAAGAGCTTTGTGTGAAATATGATTTCAAATATCCCGAAGAAAAGTTGATAATACTTGCCAAGGAAGTTAAGAATTTGGTTGATGAACAGGCAAGGTTTCCAGATTGGAACAAGCGTGCCGATATAAAGGCGTCACTAAAAGTGGGGCTGATATTATTGCTGGATGAACATGGCTATCCGCCTGTAGAACGGGATGAGGTTTATCAGGATATATTTGAGCAGGCTGAGAATTATAAGAAGAATAGGATGGTGTAATTTTAATATCGAATGAGATTTTTCGTAAGGTATTTAACAAATCAATGTGAATAACTCTTAGAAATAATCAAGTAATCAAAATGGTTAATATGTTAAATTTGCATCAAAAATAAACCTATAGGTTGATTTTATGGAAATATATCGTACATTTGACGAACAATACCAGGGCGTATATCTAGCACGCTATGTAAATTGTAGTTTCTATAAAACATCTAAGGACTATGAAACAGAACTTGATAAAATACAGGATCAACTTCAAAATCCCCTTTATGTCCGTAATTTCATTAAATCGACAAAATCTGGTTGGAAGCAGGGTGCTTATAAAAATGATTCCCTAACATTTTTAGCACATCAGGTTTTAGAAGAAGTGGGAGACCTATTTGATAAATTGGATGAATTAACCGAGCAATCGCAAAATGGTAATTGTTTTGAACTTTTATTTGATGAATTTGTTGAGCTTTCAAATTATGAACGCTTAGATGATCCAGGAAGGCGTAAAATGTATACTTACGATTATGGTTCTTTATTGCGTTTGTATGGTGTACGCGTTGGGAATAATTGCGTTGTAATAACAGGAGCTGGTATTAAACTGGTGAGTAAAATGCAAGAAAGTAAAGCGCTTCAATTAGAATTGGATAAAATGAATTATCTAAAGGACTGGCTAAAAAAAGAAAACATCACAGACTGTACAGATTTCTAATATGACTAAGAACTTAAATACAAAAATTACCAAAACGGCTACGCGTTGGAAGGAACGGGCTAAACAAGATCGAAAAAACAGAAGCCATATTTCCCGTTCACAAGCCTTTGCGCTTGAATTATTGGATTATATGGAAGCCAATAATATTAAACAAAAGGATCTGGCGGAAAAGATGGATGTAACGCCGCAACAGGTTCATAAAATATTACAGGCAAATGCGAATCTTACTTTTGATACCTTAGATAAAATAGCTGCTGCACTGGAGGTTACCATTTCTTCTCCGAAGATAATTTCCGCCGTCTCTTTAAAATTTCAAACATTGGATACAATGCAAATTGTGCATAGACATAAGCAGAAAGTTGTTGACGAGGACGCAAGCTTCCCTGCAAGGGTTGAAAAAAATCCCATTCTTATTACCACCGTGGCCTCGATGAATGATTATAAATATACCGCAGATAAAATTTAAGACATAATGACTTATAATCAATTAGGCTTTGCATTAACTGGGTTGCGTACTATCTCTTTTGCAACCATTGATGCCTCCCACAAAAAAACAGGAGTGGCCAATCTTATAACTAGTATAGGTTTCGGATTGGATGTTAACGATCATACCGTTACTTGCAAGGCAAAATTTTCATTTGAAAAGAAGAAAGATCAACCATTTCTTATTCTTGAGGTTCAAACTATATTTGAAATAGAAAAGAATGATTTTGAGAATAAGATAAAGCAAGAAGATAATACCTATCTTATTTCTAGCGGCCTCGCCATACACTTTGCGGTTTTAACAGTTGGTTCGGCTAGAGGAATTTTGCATTCGAAGACAGAAGGCACCTTGTATAATGAATATCTCTTACCCACTATAGATGTAAAAAAAATGATTCCAGAAGACGTAGTATTTAGATTGTAGTTTATTTCCTTTTATCGAATAATTAATAGTAAGTCTTTAAAACAGGAAAGCTTTTAGATAGATATTGGATACTTACGGATTTAAATAAAAAATGAAGTGTATTTTTTATCGAAAAAGCTCATCATCGAAAAATTCTTTTAAGCTGATATTTATCATTTTGCAAAATTTAAGGATGGTATGAATTGTAATTCCTCTATTATCATTGGTACTTTCCCACCTGCTTAACATTTGTCTATCTATAAGATGTTCTTTTGCAAATTTTGATTGGATAGGCTCTATTCCTATTCTAAGTTGTTTAATTCTTATCGCGATTTTTTCGTTAAGTATTTTTTCTTCTTTTCCTGCTGTTGCCATACTGCAATTTTCAACTTAACTCAATATTTTTTGTAATCCACTTGGTTTACAATTAATTGTTTTTTATATTAGCCTCAGAAAAATTAAATTTGCGATTCTTCTAAAGCAAAAATTAGAAGCACTCGCTTTGAGTCTCTCATTAGAAAACTGGTAATTTTCAAAGGAACGAGATGATAAGCAGATTGCTCACGACCCGGGCGTGGGCTCTCTTATTGTTCCAAGGTAACCAGTACCTCTAATGCAGTAAGTTGAGTTCCGCGCCTTTTTGTATTTGGCTTGGTCGTTATTACTTCCCTCAACTTTCTTTTAAAGCGTTATTTCGTGAATTGTTATTATTGAATGGTGAATTCGTGAGTTTGTGAATTCGTGAGTCTGTGAATTTGTGGATTTGTGAATTTGTGGATTTGTGAGTCTAAGAGTTTGTGAGTTTGTGAGTGGTTTTAACTCCTAAGGAGGTTTCGACTGCGCTCAACCTGACATTGGAACTGCGCTCAGGGCAGGCCCGCGCTCAACCTGACATTCGTCTCACTACAAAAAAAAATGACCCGCTCCTAGTTTTTGCAGACCGTTGGAGCAGGCCAGTAGTTAAAATAATGTATAACACTTTAACCAATGCAAAATTATGAAAAATAATTACAGGCATAGGCTTGCACTTGCAGGTATTTTTGCCCTCTTCATCACTTACAACTCCCCACTTTTTTCACAGAACCTTCCACTAAAAACCATTAGTGGAACAGTTACCGATGCCACTGGCCCACTTAGTGGAGTCAACATATTGGTAAAAAACACTGCCCGTGGGAGCATTAGCGATATAGAAGGAAGGTATGCCCTAAGCGCAACCGCTCAGGACACACTTGTTTTTATGTATCTTGGCTATAAATCCCACGAAATTGCAGTGGGCAATAACAGTACTATAAATTTACTGATGCAACTGGATGCCACGGCTTTGGATCAAGTTGTGATAAATGCAGGATACTATAAAGTCTCCGATAAGGAGAAAACAAGTAGCATTGCTAGAATAACGGCAAAGGAAATAGAAAACCAACCCGTTTCCAATCCCCTTGCCGCTATGCAGGGGAGGATGGCGGGGGTGAATATTATGCAGAACACAGGGGTACCGGGAGGTGGGTTTTCTGTGCGTATCCGAGGCCGTAATAGCATTCGAGCAGATGGGAGTGAACCCCTTTATATTGTGGATGGGGTGCCGTATCCTTCGCAGTCGTTGGGGAATTTTGAAGTCTCTACTGTATTGGGCGATGCCCAAAGCCCATTAAACGGCATCAATCCGAATGACATTGAGAGTATAGAGGTACTAAAGGACGCAGACGCAACCGCAATTTACGGGTCGCGTGGAGCCAATGGGGTGGTGCTTATAACTACAAAAAAAGGCAAAGAAGGGAAGACTAGGTTTAATGTAAGCTCCACTACCGGAGTGGGTGTAATATCCCGCCGGATGGACCTTCTCAATACCGAGCAATATCTCTCCATGCGCAGGGAAGCTTTCGCCAATGATGGGATTACCGAATATCCGGCCTATGCCTATGATATCAATGGTGTATGGGACCAACAAAGATATACCGATTGGCAACAAGTGCTTCTGGGGGGTACAGCAAATTATTCCACTGTAAACGCTTCAGTACAAGGGGGCGATGCCTATAATTCATTTTTAATTTCCGGCAATCATCGAAAGGAAACAACCGTCTTTCCTGGCGATTTTAAGTATAATAAAAGCTCGGTATTGGCAAATATTAACCATACCAGCAAGGATGACCGGGTTGCCGTTCGGTTTGCGGCAAATTATGTGGTAGATGACAATAACATGTCCACAACCTCAATGGTCTATGCCGCCCTCAGCCTTCCACCCAATGCGCCAGCGCTGTATGATGAAACAGGTGCCTTAAACTGGGAAAACAGCACCTTTCAAAACCCCTTGGCCGCTCTAGAAGGAAAATACCATTCGCAGACAAACACACTTCTTGGAAGTGGTTCCATAAGTTATAAGCTCATTAAAAATTTGACCCTCAAATCGAATTTGGGTTATAGCAATATTGCGCTTGAAGAGAACAGCACTTCCCCCAATACCATCTATGATCCAGCGTATGGGCTCGACAGCAGTTTTTCGTCAATAAGTGTAAATAATAGCGAACGAAAGTCGTGGATTGTAGAACCCCAATTGGAATTCAAACGTGACATTGGGAAAGCAGGTATCAGCACCTTGATAGGGACAACATTTCAAAGTGAAACAATAAAGACATTATATCAATATGCCTATGACTTTACAAGCAACAACCTCATTTATGATATTGGTTCTGCTGCCTACGTTGATATTTTGGCAAGCAGTAAAGAAGAATATCGATACAATGCAGTGTATGGTAGGGTAAATCTTAATTGGGATAAAAAATATCTACTAAACCTTACGGGAAGAAGAGATGGGTCAAGCAGGTTTGGACCTGGAAAAAGGTTTGCGAATTTTGGAGCATTAGGCGTAGCGTGGATCTTTTCCGAGGAAAAAGGAATCGCAAAAGCATTGCCCTTTCTTAGTTTCGGAAAATTGAGGGGCAGCTATGGGAGCAGCGGTAATGACCAAATAGGAAATTACGGCTATCTAGACACCTATCAAGGAAACGGCCTTTCCTATCAAGGTATTCCCACACTCCAACCCACTCGTCTCTTCAATCCTTCCTATGGCTGGGAAACAAATCGCAAACTGGAAGCAGCACTTGAACTTGGTTTTTTGGAAAACCGGTTATTGATAAATGCAGCTTACTATAGAAATCGTTCCTCCAATCAATTGGTAGGAATACCACTGCCAGCCACAACGGGCTTCCCTACCTTACAGGGAAATTTGGACGCCACCGTTCAAAACACGGGTCTGGAATTGGAATTGAATACCATCAATATTAAAAACGATAACATTCATTGGAACACTACCCTTAATTTTAGCCGTCCGCGAAACGAGCTAATTTCCTTTCCAAACCTTGAGGGCTCTACTTATGCCAATCAGTTTGTTGTGGGTGAACCATTGGACATTGTACTGCAGTATAATTATTTAGGGGTAGACCCACAAACAGGTTTGTATACCTTTCAGGATTACAATAACAATGGGGAAATAAGCAGTCCAGATGACAAGAAAAAAGTAACCCGACTAGGAGTTGATTATTTTGGTGGGTTGGGCAATAGTCTACGGTACAAAAACTTTACGGTCGATGTATTGTTTCAGTTCGTAAAGCAAACAGGTTATAATTATTTATATACCTCCGCCTTAGCTGGCGATATGGTAAACCAACCCATAGAAGTCCTAGACCATTGGCAGGGGCCAGGTAATACACCCAACACTCAGCAATATAGTGCCGGTTTTAACAGTGAGGCTTATAGAGCCTATGGCCGTTTATTGGGAAGTAATGCCACCGTTAGCGATGCCTCCTATGTTCGTTTAAAAAATATAGCACTCTCCTTTAAACTACCGTTAAAGTCCGAGCTTGGTCTCGCGTGTCGGGTATTCGCCCAAGGTCAAAATCTACTTGCCATAACAGATTTTGAAGGAATGGATCCTGAAACCAGTGCCCAACAATTACCATCACTTAGGCAAATAAGTGCCGGGGTTGAAATTCAATTTTAATTAAAAATTTTAAGTTATGAATACACACATACAAAACAGACAGACTAAATATATCTTCCCAGTTGTACTCCTCCTATTCTTCAGTTTTCTATCATGTGAGGATTTTGTGGAAGTTGATACACCAAACCATCTCTTGAGCGGGGAAAACCTTTTTAATGATCCTAAAACAGTTGAGGCCGCTATGGTTGGTATTTACGTACAATTGAGAAATTCCTTCCTGCTCACCGGCACCTCACAGGGCCTCAGTAATTTAATGGGGCTTTACACAGACGAAATGGACTATTATGGGAATAGCACCATACGGGAAGCAAGTTTTTATCGCAATAATTTATTGGCATCAGATGAAACTGTTGCTGAACTTTGGAATGCTTCCTATAATCAAATATATGCCTCCAATGCAATTATTGAGGGCGTGGCGAATTCTTCCTATTTTACTCCGGAGGAAACAGCGCAGTTTACAGGAGAGGCAAAGTTTATCCGCGCATTGATTCATTTTCATCTGGTAAATCTTTTTGGGGAAGTGCCTTATATAAAAACCACGAATTACTTGGAAAACCAAGTTGCATCTAGACAACCATTGGAAGAGGTTTATGCAAGTATAGTAACCGATCTGGAAGGTGCGATAAACCAATTGCCCGAAGAAGATGTTAGTGGTGAGCATGTAAGGCCCGATAAGCGTTCGGCAAAAGCGCTCTTGGCAAGAGTATATCTGTATATGGAAAACTGGGAAATGGCAGCGATGCTTTCCGAAGAGGTAATTAATAATACAGCATGGGAAGCAGACCCACAAAACGTATTTTTGAAAGAAAGTTCGGGAACCATTTGGCAGTTTATGCCAGAGTTTGATGAAAGCAACACCCTGGAGGCACAAACATTTATTTTCCAGACTGTACCGCCCCCTGTCCGGGCATTGTCATCCAATTTTATCAATGCATTTGAGGATGGGGATTTAAGAAAGGTATTTTGGACTGGTATGGTTTCCGATGGGGTGGAGACCTATTATTACTCCGCAAAATATAAACTGCTGCCGGGGGAATCGGGAAATGCAGAGTATTCCAAAGTACTGAGAATGGCAGAACAATATTTAATTAGGGCAGAAGCACGTGCAAAAATGGGAGATATTGCCGGTGCCCGGGCTGATATTAACAGGATACGAAACCGGGCTGGATTAGCGAATACTACCGCTACCTCCGAAAATGAATTGCTGACTGCAATATTACAGGAGCGTAGGGTAGAACTGTTTACCGAACACGGCCATCGTTTTTTTGATCTGAAACGCTCTAATAAATTGGACGTCGTACTGGATCCCATTAAAGAAGGTTGGGATACAACCGATCAACTTTTGCCTTTGCCGGAAAAGGAACTTTTGGTCAACCCGAACCTTCTACCCCAAAACCCCGGTTACTAGGGATGGAAAAAAATGCTTTTAAATTATCTTGGATTAGCAATCATTGGGTAGTTTTTTTCATTTGTTTTTATGCGGCTTGTCCTCTCTGGGGGCAGGCCGACATGAAAAGGGATGTAACGCCCAGCGATTATGTCCTCTGGCATACAATGATGAATTTTCATTTGTCTGATGGGGGTAACTGGGCTGCGTTTCATCTTAGCTATGACACCACGGATACCTTAGTGCTTCAAAATACGGTAAATCTCACCAAGAAATATATTCCCAACGCATTTAAGGAAACCTTTTTGGGCGGGGAGAAATACTTTGTGTATTTGGATAAAAATGGCCTTACCAAACTGGGGTTAAATGACTGTAAACGGGAGCATTTCCCAGCGGTTGTGGATTACACAATCTCTGGCAACCAAATCTATTGGGCTTTACAAAAAAGAGAAGTAAATACTAAAGGGGAAATAAGTCAAATACTGGAGGTGGGAGAATTTGATGGCAAAACCTCCATTTTAATTGAAAATGTTGAGGAATATGAGTTTAACAAGGCAGGAGATTTGCTCGCCTTTGTTCAAAAAAAAGATTCCCATTATATTTTGGGAGTAATAGGTCTCGACAGCGGAACATACCAAACCAAACATTTAAAGAGGAGTGAATTTCCCATCACAAAATTTGTGTGGGGCATAGCCAATAACCTTTCTTTTCTTGAAGCTATTGGGCCTCAAAATAATACAGTAAATTGGATTGAGGATGTATTAAATAAACCACAACTACATACCTACAATAACCATAATAAAATAAACGGTAAGGACTTTCAAATTATAAATACGGTCGGCACCACGCTTCATTTTTCTGACAATGGTGAAAAATTATTTTTTCATTTTCAGCATAAAGAGGAAAAATCCAATCAAAAAATTGAAGATACTATTGTACAAGTTTGGAATACAAAGGATAGGCTTATATACCCAAGTAGAATGGCGTATGGTGATTATTATAAGAGCCCTAAAATGTTGGCAGTGTGGAAACTTCAAAATAATACGCTGCTTCCACTTGGCACAAAGAAAAGTCCAAATGCAGTGTGGGGTAACAAGGATAAATATATTTACACCTACGGACAGTTCGACGATCGGGCGCCGGGAGCCGATGATGGAATTGCAACACCTGTTTATGTATATGATACCGATACGGGAAAATCCTATTTCGTCCTTAATCGTAAATATAAAATGCCAATAAAGGTTTCCCCTTCAGGCAGGTACCTTAGTTATTTTAAGGATGGAGATTGGTGGATATTTGATGCTGTTACCCACCACCATTCAAATATTACCTCTGAATTAAATTTTTATGCTGTTAATGAAGAAAAGGAGCGATCAGGAATTAAAACTACTTATGGTTCCCCTGGCTGGAACAAGGATGAAACGGGGATATTATTATATGATAAAAATGATATTTGGCTACTAGCTCCTGATGGAACGAAATCCCAAAAATTGACTAATGGTCGTAAAGAAAACAAAACGTATCGAATAATCGAAACGGAAAGGTTGAACCCACGCTTAGTACCCTATATTACCAATAGCTTTGATTTGTTAAAAGGTATATCGCTCACCGTACATAAAGCCACTGACCATAGCACAGGCTTTGCACTTCTAAAGAAAAATAAGCTTTCAATATTAATGGAGAGTAAGGGATATTTAAGCAATCTAAAAGGAGCTAAAAAGGGTGAAAATTTTATTTACACCGAAGAGGATTATAATCAACCTCCTGTTTTAAAAAAATATAGTTCGAAAACCAAGAAAATTACGGAAATCTTCCAAAGCAACCCGCAGCATAATAATTTCAAATGGGGCCAATCTGAATTGGTAAATTATCGGTTGGAAGATGGTACGGAGTTGAAAGGAGCACTTTTCTATCCAAGTGATTTTGATAATTCTCGAAAGTACCCAATGATAGTGAATATTTATCAAAAATTGAGCAGTAAAGTAAATCGGTATCAAAACCCAACATTACTAACAGGCTTTGATTTAAATATATCAAATTTTACAACTAATGGTTATTTTGTTTTCTGTCCTGATATTATTTATGAAATCAATGAACCGGGACCTTCGGCTCTTCGGTGTGTAACTGCAGGGGTAGGGGCTGTACTTAAAAAAGGATTGATAGATCGCAAGCATATCGGGCTCTTTGGACACTCTTTAGGGGGTTATGAAACTTCCTATATTATAAGTGAAACAGATTTGTTTGCTACCGCAGTTTCAGGTGCTGGCACCCATGACCTTATCAGTTTTTATTTCTCCATGGCTTGGTTGTGGCAAGTTCCCCAATCGCATAGGTTTATAAATGATATAATGTTTTTTGGGAATACATTCTTTGAAATACCTGAAATTTATGAAAAGAATTCACCTATTAATTTTGTTGAAGATATAAATACTCCATTACTTACTATCACAGGAAATAAGGATACAAATGTAAATTGGGAACAGTCCGTAGAGATGTTTAATGCCCTTCGCTTACTCGGTAAGGAGCATATTATGTTGATTTACGAAAACGAGGGACATGAATTTTTTGATCCCTTCGTTCAAAAGGACTATAACCACAGACTTATGGATTGGTATGGCCATTATTTAAGGGGGGGTGCCAAAAAGGGATGGATGAAAAAAAAATAAAAAAAGGCTGGATTTCCAGCCTTTTCTTTTACAGCTAACCCCATTAAGGGATATATTGAAATGCAGGTAAATCACATCGCGTGTTTCCAGCATTCATCCTTTTGGCAGTAAGACCACCACTAGTACAGGCTGGACCGTTCGTCAAGGAACAATCTACCTGTACCTTACAAGGTAAGGGATTATCAATAAATCCAGCTACCCAAACTGCATCTTTTGGTTTCTCTACATTACTGGCAAATGCGCCAGCAATGGCAATGGCAAATACCGCTAAGGGCAAAAGCCATTTTTTTCTTAAATTTTTCATATTTTAAAATTTAAATTAATAATTAATGCCTACTCTTTTAATCAGGTTTTCGGCCTATCCCTGCCATTGCAATGGATTGTTGTCTTCTGGAAAATCCAGATTACTTTTTTTGATATCATATGTATATAATTTTGTTCCGATCAGGGCATATATTTTTCTGCCAATAACCCAAAACGAATGCATTTTTTCTTTAGGATCGTGATACAAATAGAAACTGAATTCGTATGCCTTTTCAGGAATTGAGTAAATGTCAATTATTGCCGCATAGCCCAAAATTTCATCAGATTCGTACCGCCCCAAACGATTGGAGTGTACAAATAAATAATTGCCATAGCTCGTCGAAAGACCATTTACCCGTACCGATTTACCTCCTAATTTTATTTCTTGCGTTCTTTTTAATTCTTTAACATCAATTTGGGGTGTTTCAATTGTGTCGATTGTCTTTTGAACCTGGATTTCTTTGAGGTCAGGTGCCATTACTAAATATTCATTTTTGTAGTAATACACGTAAAGCATTTTTTGAAGCTGTTTATTGAAAAAAAGCTGTCCGTCCCTGTCGAAATACCCATCCAAATCACCTGTTAGGATATCAGGCTTTAATTGCACTTTTGGCACGGAATCCAAGGCAATTGTACCTAAAATAGCATTTCCCGTTTTATTGCTCACCGTTCTGATGGTAAGCGCATTACTGGAAGTGGGTTCAGCAAAAGTGAAATATGCCTCCGGTTTAAATGTGTTCCTAACCACCCAATCTTGCATGTTTCCGGTATGAATAACGGGAACGGTGCCATCAAACAAAAAGAAAATACTATCTATAATCCGCACTCGTGGATATTTGTACGGAATGTCACTCTTTGGTAAATGTATATTTATAGAGGTAGTGTCTTTTAGATTTTTTGATACCTGTAATAAATGTTTTGGTGCGGTAAGGTTTCCCAAGAACAAATCATTTCCCGCTTCCCCCGCGAAATAATATGAATTATAATGGAGTTCCAAGGTGTCGCTATTTTTAATTGGATTATGTAGATACCGCCTCTGAAACGCATTATTACGATGCATCTTCTTTTCCGAAAAGGCAAACAACAACGTAACGTTACCAATACCCAAAATCGCAAGGGTAGCAAGCAAAAGCAGGGTCTTTTTTGCGCTATACCTGTCCGCTAAAAAGACCGCCACCCCCGCCAGAATTATGAAAAAAATGTTGAAAAAAAGATGCTGTGTCCAGCTCAGTTTTTCCAAAACCCCACCGCAAGAGCAGGGGATAAAGTCGGAGAAATTAAGGATGATATAGATATAGGCCGTAAACATGACCATCAACGTAAAACTGGAGTAGAGGGCAAGGGTTCTAAAGCGCTCTATTACTAATAAACAGGCAATAAGAATCTCTATTCCTGGCACTAACCAAGCGATGATACCAGCGTATGCGCTGAGGAGTGGCGACTGAGCCAATTGCACGGTAAAGGTTTCAAAGTCAAGGAGCTTGCTAACTGCGGCGTATAGAAATAGGAATATAAACAGGTAGCTGCCCACACCTATGAACGTTTTTTTTAAATATGATTTTTTACCTCGCCTTTCCATTGTTTTAGATATTGGTTTTAGTTAGTTAAAATTAACAGTCAATAAAGTAAATTGGGCTATGAAATGGATTGGAAATAAAAGCATAATGCCTGTAAATCAATACATCGTGCTTAGGTTATAAAGCATATCTAGTATTAAGATGGAAAAGTGCCATACTATTTAAATATAGCGGTGCCTTTTGACTTCTCTTATCAGATCTACATCAGTTTGCTGGGAAAGATTGAATAAGGCTTTCAGTTTGGTTCTCCTTATGAGGATTGTGGAATCGGAGAGAAAAATCTTTTTGGA
>NZ_JBLWZP010000020.1:0-20021 GCF_048266365.1 Galbibacter sp.
ACCCTGTATCTTTACAAAAACAATTTTGGCGTAAGCGTACTTTTTGGTCAGATGGGTATTTCGTTTGCGCTATTGGCCAGGCTAGTCCAGATACCATACCTCAGTACATACTTTCACAAGGTTAGTGTGTCGCTTACATCCCATCCACGCTAAAAAAGCGATGAATGGGTTTTACGCTCCGTTTTATAAATTATACAGTCATAGATCGATTTTCACACAACAACCGTACTCTAATAAAAATTAACCATACTGACTATCAAACATTTATTCTTATCTTTAGGTATCAAAAAATCAACAATCACCATGAAAACCATCCTTTTAATTATAGGTATAGCAGCAGCCGTTCTAGGTTGTAAATCTGATCAAAAAAAAGAAAATACAACTACGGCAGTGACCCAGGTTCAAGACCTTGTTGAACTCTCCGAGTCTCAGCGTCATCATGAGTGGGTTGATTTAAAAAGAGAACAAGGCACCTTCAAAGCCTTCGTGGTATACCCAGAGAGTAATACGGCCACCGATGCGGTGGTGGTCATCCACGAAAACCGGGGTTTGAATGATTGGGCACGATCCTTTGCGGATCAACTCGCATCAAAAGGTTATATAGTGATTGCTCCGGATCTTCTCTCCAATACCGTTGAGGGGATTGAGCGCACCACCGACTTTGAGAATTCTGACAAGGCTCGTGAAGCCATCTACAAACTAGACAGCCTCCAGGTCATCAAAGATTTAGACGCCAGCTTTGATTATGTAAAAAACTTAGATGCTTCAACTGCTAAAGTATCAGTTATCGGGTTCTGCTGGGGTGGAAGCCAAGCCTTTAACTATACCATCTCAAATCCTAATCTGGAGAATTCTATGGTATTTTACGGTACCGCCCCTGAGGATAAATCAACCTTCTCCAAAATAGACACCCCCATTTACGGCTTTTACGGCGCAAATGACAACCGTGTAAATGCCAGTATTCCAGCAACAGAAAAGGCCATGAAACAACACAATAAATCCTACCTCCCCGTGATTTATCAAGGAGCTGGTCATGCCTATATGAGACAAGGCGCAGCAGAAGATGCCAGTGTAGAAGAAAAAAAGGCTCACGATGATTCCTGGAAGCGAATGCTTACAATTTTAGAACAAACACATTAAATGAGCTGTTAAAAAGCATGAACATTTTGATTAATTTTCGGTTGATTTAAGCAATTTGGTTAGATTTGCTAATATTTTTTTTCGAATAGTTATGAAAAACAGCATACTTCTAGTTGTAGCGTTCATCTGTTGTGGGGTGTGGGCACAAGACAATCACAATTTCACAAGACAAGACACTTTAAGAGGAAGCATAACCCCGGAGCGGGAATGGTGGGATTTGAAATTTTACCACCTTAATGTTGCCGTTGAGCCAGATGATAAATTCATTTCAGGATCCAACGAGATTCGCTACGAAGTACTCCAACCCTATCAGGTATTACAGGTGGACTTGCAAACACCTCTTACCATTGAAAAAGTAACCCAAGACGGTGAAGTATTGGATGTTAAACATGAAGGAAATGCTCACTTTGTAAGTCTTAAAAAGAAACAGATTCCAGGAGCTACTAACCAGATCACAGTGTATTATTCCGGTCACCCGAAAGAGGCTGTTAGAGCGCCATGGGACGGTGGATTCTCATGGAAAAAAGATGAGACCGGAAAGCATTTCATAGCCACCTCATGTCAAGGTTTGGGCGCTAGTGTTTGGTGGCCGAACAAAGACCATATGTACGACGAGGTGGACAGCATGAAAATTAGTGTTACCGTTCCAGAGGATCTTATGGATGTTTCAAATGGTCAACTCATCGGAGTTGATCACGATAAAGAATCGAAAACCAGAACCTATCACTGGGCCGTTCAAAATCCTATAAACAATTACGGAGTCAATTTAAATATAGCCGACTATGTTCATTTTGAAGATATTTACAAGGGAGAAAAGGGCGAACTCCAATTAGATTTCTACGTGCTTAAAAACAACTTAGAAAAAGCCAAGGAACAATTTACTCAGGCCGAAAAAATGCTGGAGGCCTTTGAATATTGGTTTGGCCCCTATCCATTTTATGAGGATGGCTACAAGCTAGTCGAGGTTCCTTATCTAGGCATGGAACACCAGAGTTCAGTTACCTATGGAAATAAATATGAAAACGGTTATCTAGGTAGAGATGTGTCTGGTTCGGGTTGGGGACTGAAATTTGATTTCATTATTATCCATGAGAGTGCGCACGAATGGTTCGCCAACAACATTACCTATAAGGATATGGCAGATATGTGGATTCATGAAAGCTTCACATCCTATTCGGAGAACTTATATGTAGACTATTATTTTGGTAAAGAGGCTTCAGCGGAATACGTTTTAGGAATTCGTAAAAACATCGCTAATGATGGGCCTATTATAGGGCATTACAATGTCAACGATAGTGGTTCCGCAGATATGTATTACAAAGGAGCTAATATGCTACACACCCTTCGACAATTAATCGATGATGACCAAAAGTGGCGCGAAATTTTAAGAGGATTGAATAAGGAGTTTTACCATCAAACTGTTACTACAAAACAGATTGAAGATTATTTGTCTGAACATTCAGGAATTGACCTTAGCGCCTTTTTCAACCAATACTTAAGGACGGCTAAGATACCCAAGCTTCAACTCAAGGTCTCAGGAAAAACACTAAAGTATCGTTATGTAGATATTGTAGAGGATTTTGACATGCCGATACGCATCAGTGTTAATGCTGAGCAGCAATGGATACAACCCGACGGGAAATGGCAAAAACTCAAGACCTCCAATACTATAAAAGATGTGGAAGTCGACGAAAATTTTTACATTTACAACGAGCGCTTATAAGAGCGAAATACAATGCTTAAAAGAAAAAGGGAGAGGCAAATAAACACGCTTATACAAGAATGGGTTTATCCAAACAAAATCTTGTAATTTAACTCCCCAAATTTTAAGTAGCATTCGAACTAAAAGTCCTATTTTTGCAGCATGTCGAGAAAAAACAACAAACCATTTTTTGACCAGGTCGAAGTCATAGACGCCGGTGCTAAAGGCAAAGGAATTGCCAAAGCACCGGATGGTAGGGTTATCTTTCTACCCTACGCAGTGCCTGGAGATGTCGTAGCTGTTCAAGTTTTAAAAAAGCGAAAAGCTTACTTTGAAGGTAAAGTAGCCACACTTTACAAGCCCTCAGATAAGAGAGTTGAACCACGTTGTGAACACTTTGGGGTTTGCGGGGGATGTAAGTGGCAAAACATGGCTTATGAGCACCAATTACACTACAAACAAAAAGAAGTAGAAAACAACCTAATACGTATTGGAAAAGTAGCATTACCTTATAGTGTACCTATTTTGGGTTCTGAAAAACAATACTTCTACAGAAATAAAATGGAATTTTCTTTCTCTGATAGCCGTTGGTTAACAGCTGAAGAAATTGCTAGCAATCAAGAATTAGGAGATCGAAATGCATTAGGATTTCACATCCCGGGAATGTGGGATAAAATTCTGGATCTAGAGAACTGTTATCTGCAACAAGATCCTTCCGATGCCATCCGTACTGCGGTTAAGGAATTTGCCTTAAAGCACGATATGAAATTCTTTAACACCAGAGCGCAAACCGGACTACTTCGTACCTTAATGATCCGCACCTCCTCTAATGGTGAGATCATGGTACTTATTCAGTTCTATGATGATGTGGAGGCTGAAAGAACATTGTTATTAGATTATTTGAAACAGGAATTTCCTCAAATAACATCATTGCAATATGTAATCAATCAGAAGCCAAATGACACTATATACGATCAGGATGTCATTTGCTACTCGGGAAGAGACCATATCTTTGAGGAGATGGAAGGTTTGAAATTTAAAATAAATGCCAAATCATTTTATCAAACCAACTCACTTCAAGCCTATGAGCTGTATAAAATTACGCGAGATTTTGCAGATTTAAAAGGTGATGAGATTGTATACGACCTCTATACCGGTACGGGAACCATTGCGCAGTTTGTCGCTCAAAAAGCGAAAAAAGTTGTGGGTGTAGAAGCTGTACCTGAGGCCATAGAAGATGCAAAGGCAAACGCACAATTTAACAATATTGAAAACGTTAGCTTTTATGCCGGCGATATGAAGGCGGTTTTCAATGAGGAATTCATAGCAGCCAATGGCACCCCGGACGTTGTTATTACGGATCCGCCAAGAGATGGGATGCATAAAGACGTGGTAGCCCAACTTCTAAATATAGGCGCCGAAAAAATCGTTTATGTGAGCTGTAATAGTGCGACTCAGGCCAGAGACCTTGCTTTGATGGATCATATGTATAAAGTCACCAAAGTACAGGCAGTAGATATGTTTCCACAAACGCATCATGTAGAAAATGTCGTATTATTGACAAAAAGATAAACCAGCGGATGAAAAAAGTACTTGCCTTATTATTTATAATCAGTGCCTCATTGGCCTTCTTCTCATCTTGTGAGAAGGATGACATATGTCCCGGTGACACCCTCACAACGCCAGTACTTAAGCTTGGCTTTTACAACATATCCGCACAGGATCGTTTTAAGAGTGTTGCCAAATTAAGAGTAATTGGAATAAATGAAGACGGGAGTCAAAGAGATACTTTGAATACCTTCCCGGATCGGACCTCGCGAACTGAGATCAGCATTCCACTTCGAAGCAGTCAGTCCTATACGAGTTTCTTGTTTATTAAAAACTCTTCAGACCGCATTGATACTCTGGACAGCGGCGAACTTGAAACCGTAGAGCTTGGAAACATAGATACCTTACGTTTTAATTATACCCGACAGGAAGAATTTATATCTAGAGGGTGTGGTTATGCTGTTAGAATCACTGAGCTAGGTTATAACCTCAATCCGGATTATACAGACACTGTTCCCAACAACCAGGAATGGATAACTTCTGTCTTTGTCCAGGATCCTAATTTACAACATCAAGATACCGTCCATGTCAAAATTTATCACTAGTATATTTTTACTTTTAATCGGCAGCACTGCCATTGCACAAGATTCCCTTTTTGTTGAGACTGCAGCCATAGATACGGTCCAGGTTCAAAAGGCTAGTGATAGCACGGTCTACAAACAACGATATGGACTTCGGCTAGGTATAGATTTAAGCAAGCCGCTACGAAGTTTTTTAGAAGATGATTACAGAGGTCTGGAACTCTTAGCTGACTTTAGAATTTCTCACAACGTATACATCGCAGGTGCTATAGGAAATGAAGAAAAAACAAGACAAGAAGATAATTATAATTTTACCACTAGCGGTAGTTACTTAAAAATTGGATTGGATTGGAATACCTACGAGAATTGGTATGGTATGGAAAACATCATCAATCTTGGTTTTCGTGTTGGAGCAAGCTCTTTTAGCCAAACACTCAACTCCTATCAAATATACAATACCAATCAATATTGGAACGAGATTGAGTCAGGCATCAGCGGAGAAGATATGTTGGGTGAGCGTAGCGGACTTAACGCACAATGGGCAGAAATCGTCCTGGGAATGAAAGTGGAACTCGTTAGAAATATCTTTTTGGGCGCCAGTGTTCGTCTTAATTACCTCATCAATAATTCTGAATCCAGTAATTTCCCGAATTTATTTATTCCGGGCTTTAATAAGGTAACCGACGGAAGTAAATTTGGAGTTGGCTACAATTATTCCATCTCATACCTGATCCCTATCTTTAAGGCCAACAAGCCTCAAAAAAAGAAAGAAGATACTCAAGAAGAAACAGAAGACAACTAACTATAAGTCGCTCTGGTTAAAAGGTACGAATCCCTTTTAAGAATATCCATTTCAGTTTCACACGCTCTTTTCCATTCTCATGCACGGCGAAGAATTTAGGGCAAAGTATACTAGCTATAATAGCTGATGCCAATACAATAATGAGTTGATGTATTCCGGTAATAAAGTATAAAAGAGAGAATCTAAAAATTAAAAAGATCGCCATAAAGCAGATAAGATTTAATATAAAGACTTTTGTTTTCGTACTCATAATCCTTGTATTCTATTGATTAAACTTTGCTTTTTTACTTCCCGCGTAAATCTCGTATTTAAGTAAACGACTCTCCAATTTTCCATTAAAAAGTTTGATTTTCCTTGAAGGTCGAAGCCCTACATGCTTAATAGACTCCAAATTAGAGGTAATAAACCAGGCGTCAGTATGCGGGTATTTCTGTTTTAAAGTATCTCCTATATTTGCGTAAAACTCCTCCATGTTAATCGCAAGTCGTTCTCCATAGGGCGGGTTAAATACCATATGTAATTTCTCTTCAGATGCTTTTTCTGTTTGAAAGAAATCATTCTGTTCTACTTGAATATAGTCGGATAGATTAGCATTTTTAACGTTGTCAGTTGCTTTTCTAACAGCAGAAGACACCTTATCCAAGGCATAGATCTTATGGTGAAATTCCCTTACTCTCTTCAGCGAACTTTCTACAATCTTATCAAAGAGATCCTGGTCGTAATCTCCCCACTTTTCAAAAGCAAATTCTCTTCTGTTGATATTGGCCGGAATATTACATGCAATCATGGCAGCCTCAATTGGAATTGTACCACTACCACACATGGGATCCATAAAATCACTCTGACCATCCCAACCACTTAAAAGTATTAGTCCGGCAGCGAGTACTTCGTTAATCGGAGCGATATTGGTGGCTGTCTTATAACCTCGTTGATGTAGTGATTGCCCGGAACTGTCTAATGAAATTGTACATTCATTTTTTTGAATATGTACATTAACCCTCAAATCCGGATACTTCAAATCCACACTTGGTCTTTTATTATGTTGTTCGCGAAACTTATCCGCAATAGCATCTTTGGTTTTTAAAGCGATGTACAAAGAGTGGTTAAAAAGTTCAGAATTTACTGTGGCATCAATGGCAAAGGTGTGATCATAGCTCAAATACTGATTCCAATCCATACGGTATACCTTATCGTAGAGATCTTGTTCACTTTTCACCCTAAAACTATGAATGGGTTTTAGGATTTTTATGGCTGTTCTCAGGCATAAATTTGCCTTGTACATAAACCCTTTATCTCCTTCAAAAGAAACACTTCTCACCCCCTTCTCAACATTTAAAGCACCTAAATCTTTAAGCTCTTTTTCCAGCAGCTCCTCAAAACCAAACATGGTTTTAGCCAACATTTTATAATTATTCGACATTCTAACTTTACTTTGAAAAGCAAAAATACATTAATTTAGCGGTCTGGAATAAGCAAAACGCAGTAACCCTCTAAAAAAAGAACGACTTTATGCTAAATTATTTACTTCCAATATTGGCTGTACTGGCTGGATACATCTTTGTAGTGGTATTTAAATTTAGGAAACCGCAAAACTTAAAACTTTTTTTAGCATTCAGTGGTGCCTTTTTGTTGTCCATAACTGTATTTACACTGCTGCCGGAACTCTACCATCACAATACCGAAAAACATATCGGAGTGTATATCATGTTGGGTATCTTACTTCAAGTATTCTTGGAATTCTTCTCAAAGGGTGCTGAACACGGTCATATGCACCACGATGAACATCTCAAAACCTTTCCTTGGCTTTTGTTTATCAGTTTAAGTATACATTCGATACTAGAAGGCATCCCCATTCACAACCATGGCAGCTTGTTATGGGGAATCATCATCCACAAAATACCAGTGGCTATCATACTGAGCGCTTTCTTTTTAAATGCCGATATCGATCGCTATAAAAGCTCGTTATTCTTGATCCTTTTTGCGTTAATGACCCCGTTTGGAAGCTATTTGTCCCACACTTTTGAATTCATAGAAACATACTATTTTGAAATCTCTGCTGTTGTCGTTGGTATATTTTTACACATTTCAACGGTTATACTATTCGAAAGCTCCGAGGGTCATCGTTTCAATTTTAGAAAACTAATCGTAATTATCCTGGGTACTCTATGTGCCTACTTTATTTAAAAGGACTGACCTCTTTCCAGTACACAGGCTTTTTCTGATCCATAGCGTCAATTGCCATCTGTACTGCAATGGCTGTATTGCCTCCGGTTCGAGCATTCGATATAGGTTGTTTTCCCGAGCGAATACTGTCCCTAAAATCTATAAGAGCTTGCTTACTAGGGTCCTCATGATTAAACGGCAATGGAATCCCCTTACCTTCTACCCAACCACTTGTAATTGTAGCACCGGAAACCCCATCGACATCTCCAGTGGTTTTTGAAGTTTCAAGTTCACCTTCGGGATAGAACCACACCTTATTATAATCCATGATAAGGGTACCCTTATCCCCCATTACTTTGATCTGGTAGTCATCTTTAGCATTTGAAGTCAAACACATAAAGGTTGCTTTCACACCTTCTGGGTATTGATAAATCAAGTGGATGTTGTCATAGGTCTCACGACCATCCTTCCAATAATCGATACCGCCCACTCCCATGACATATTCAGGAGTTGATTGGGTCACCCAGTTGACGAAATCGATTTGGTGTGAGCATAATTCTGCTGCCAATCCTCCTGAGTATTCGCGATACATTCGCCAGTTAATTGCTCTTTCTAATGATGGATCCGGCACAGCTCTACGCCAATCCCAATTACGGTTCCATTGGCATTCAAAAGCCGTTATTTTACCTACCTTACCCTGACTTATCAGACGTACAACTTCTGAGTATAGCCTAGAGCTATGGTACTGATGGCCTGTCTGAACTATTTTTCCGGATCCTTCAGCGGCATCCACCAATTGTTTGATCTCCTGATAGCCTCTGGTCATTGTTTTCTCACAGTAGACATGTTTACCTGCCTTCAAGGCGTCTAAGGCAATTTTACCATGGGTAGCAAATGGAGTAGATATCAAGACCGCATCTATGGAATCATCCTTTAGTAATTTCTTATAATCCGTATAAGCTTTCGCTTGTTTTCCTGCCCGTTTTAGACCATTCTCCAAGCGGAATGGGAGAACATCGCAACAGGCAGCCACTTGAATACCAGGTATTTCATTGATAAACGGTATTAGACCCGATCCTCGATCTCCGGTTCCAATGACAGCGATGTTTATAGTTTCATTCATAGGTGAGAGTGAAGCTGCCATACTACTGAATACAGGAGTTGCGGCCAAAGCTAATGAGCCTTTCTTCACAAATTCTCTTCGTTTCATATTGAGGTTGATTTTTTATTTATATACATTAGGCGGTTCAAATTAAGGATTAAATTGCAAATTTTAAGTTTCATTTGATCCCGAATTTGTTAAATTGAGATATTTTTACCCTAATCAAATACAATTGTTACCCGTCTATGTTCAGTAAACAGGAATCAAAAGCACTCAGAAAGGAATTTTGGATCTCTTTTGGAAAATCATTTCCTCGCAAATGGATTTTATACAATACAAAAATCAAGGACTTTTCTTTTAAGTTCTATTTTGATACTAAAAAAGCTATTGTAACTCTTGACATCGAGAATCCTGATTTGGAAAAGAGAATTCATTACTATGAAAAAATGCAATCCTTGCAAAACGTGCTTGTGGAAAATTATCTTGAAAAGGCGATTTATGAAGATGTATATTTCCTAGACAATGGGAAGGAGATTTCTAGAATTTACCTTCAAAAGGATGGGGTGTGTATTCACAACAAAAACACTTGGCAAGAGGCCATGATTTTCTTCAATGAAACCATGACGAAATTTGAAGAGTTTTATGAGGATTTTGAAGATGTAATCAAATCCTAATTATCGGATTGGTACGGCTCAACCTCTTACGATACTTAAAATCATAAAGTAATGTGCAGCAGCGCCGCCTAGGACAAAAAAATGCCAAACAACATGTTGGTATTTAAGCCTTTTCATCGCATAAAATACCGCCCCAAAGGTGTAAAAGAATCCGCCAAGGATCATCAGATTCAGTTGCTGCTCACTTAAGGCCTCCAATACATTTCTCCCATCTAACACAACCAACCAACCCATAGCAAGGTAAAGCAGCAGCGAAACCATCTCAAATCGACCGGTGTAAAATAATTTCAGCAGCAACCCTAATAGACTTATAACCCATACACAAGTAAATAATATCCACCCATTACCATGGACTAAAGAAATTAAACAGACAGGAGTGTAACTGCCCGCGATCAAAAAATAAATGCAGATGTGATCTAGTTTTCTAAAGGTTGTTTTTAAGTCAACTTCCTTAATGGCATGATACCAAGATGACACGCCAAATAATAAAATAAAGGATATGCCATAGACCCAGATACTCAAGGTACTATAGGCACTTTGGTGTGTGTCTTGGGCAAGTAGATACGCCAGGCCAAATACTCCAAAAACAACCCCAACAACATGACTGTAGGTGTTCCACAATTCTTCCTTTGCCGTTTGATCCATACTGCAAATTTAATCATCTAATTTTCAATAGTCATCATAAAACTACTCGCATCAAGATTTGTAATCTATAGGCACTCTAAAAACAATAGCTTACTTTTGATAAAAAATTTTTGGTATGCAAAACATTATTGACCGATTTCTAAGCTATGTCGAAATTGATACCCAGTCTGATCCACAAAGCACTACCACGCCTAGCAGTGAAAAGCAATGGGTGCTTGCTAAGAAATTAGAACAGGAGCTCATCGAGATAGGAATGTCTGACGTTTCTTTGGATGAGAATGGCTATGTAATGGCCACTCTTCCTTCTAATGTAGAACGCATTATTCCTGTCATTGGATTTATTTCGCATTACGACACCTCTCCTGATTTTAAGGCCTCAGGTGTAAAGCCGAGAATAATCCCCAATTACGACGGCAAGGACATAATCCTAAACGAAGAAGAAAACATTGTGTTATCACCAAATTATTTCGATGACCTCAAACAGTACAAAGGTCAGACCCTAATAACTACTGATGGCACCACATTATTAGGCGCGGATGACAAAGCAGGAGTCACTGAGATTGTCACTGCGATGGAATACCTGATCAACAATCCACATATTCATCACGGCACCGTAAGAATTGCCTTTACGCCTGATGAAGAAATAGGTAGAGGAGCTCATAAATTTGATGTTAAGAAATTCGGTGCGCAATGGGCTTATACTATGGATGGTTCTCAAATTGGTGAGCTGGAATACGAGAATTTCAATGCTGCAGAAGTCGTAGTTACCGTCAAGGGAAAAAGTGTACATCCAGGATACGCCAAAGGAAAAATGATCAATGCGATCAACATTTTAAATGAGTTTTTATCCCTGCTTCCAAAAAAAGAAAGACCTCAATATACAGCTCATAGAGAAGGTTTTTTTCACTTCCATAGTATCGAAGGAAATGTTAGTCTTGCAAAGGCTACAGGGATTATTAGAGATCATGATCGCGTCAAATTTGACGCTCGCAAGGAACTCGTAGAACAAATCATAGGAGATCTTACAGATCGTTTTGGAAATATTATCAACTTGGAGATACAGGATCAATATTACAATATGAAAGAAAAGATTGAGCCGGTAATACACATTGTTGAAATCGCCGAGCAAGCTATGTTGGATCTCGATATCGAGCCGATTATTAAACCAATACGCGGTGGTACTGACGGATCACAACTCTCCTACATGGGTCTACCCTGCCCTAATATATTTGCCGGCGGTCATAACTTTCACGGCCCTTATGAATATGTCCCTGTAGAGAGTATGGCTAGAGCTACGGATGTGATTGTGAAAATCGTCGAGCTCACTTCCAAGTATTACATCGATAAAGAGGACTAACCAAAGATCTCAACTCAGAAGTAGGTACCATAAAAAAAAGCACCAAGATGAAATCAAATTCTTCTTGGTGCTTTTTTAATTATTGTAAAAAATTATTTACCTTCTTTTACAGGAGCATTTAATTTTTGTGACAAATCTAAAGAAAGTGCAGATCTTTCGAATTTGAGTTTTCCGGCCAAGGTTTCAATTACACATGTTCCGTCATTTCCCAATTCTAGGATCTTTCCATGTAAACCGCTTTTGGTTACTATACGATCACCTTTTTTAAGTTCTTGTGCGAATTTTTTTTCCTGTTTTTGTTTTTTCATTTGAGGACGTATCATTAAGAAATACATCACTGCAATGATCAAAATAAAAGGGGCAAATTGATTAAGTGCTTCCATTAAAATTTATTTACGCTTTAGGTTACTTTGTATTTAAGCTTTTGGCTCTACAAAGGCTTTTATTTTCAATTGCTCAGTACCATTAGCAGTATTAGCAGAAATGGTAATTGTTTTAGAAATTCCGTTAAGACCACTACCGTTATATTTCACTAGAATTTCTCCAGTTTCTCCAGGTGCAACCGGTCCTTCAGGTTTTTCCGGAATAGTACACCCACAGCTACTTCTTGCATTGGTTACAATTAGAGGTGCATCTCCGGTGTTTTTGAATTTAAATACATGCTCTACATCTTTTCCTTGTGGGATGTTTCCAAAGTCATATTCAGTTTCCTCGAAAGTCATCACAGGAAGTTTTGTCGAAGCCTCATCTCTTTGTTCAGCCTGAGCGACGTTTTCTTCTTTTACTTTCTTAGAGGCATCTTCTTTACATGAGGTAAAACTCAAACCTACTAAGGCTACAAATGCTAAAAAAAATTGTTTCATTTTTGTTGGGTTTTAGTTATATTTTGGTTTCAATTTGGATACACAATCCTAAATGTTGCCGCCAAAAATACTAATATTTCTTTACATAAGGCCGCGGCCAGATTTATTTAACGTATTGTTGGCTTTATACTCTTTCACAAGTTTATCCAATATACCATTAATAAAGATACTACTTTTTGGAGTACTGTATTCCTTGGCAATTTCTAAATATTCATTGATGGTAACCTTAACCGGAATCGATGGAAAATACAAAAACTCACAAATTGCCATCTTAAGCAAAAGTGAATCCAATTCTGCGATCCGATCTGTATCCCAATTTGGTGTTTTCCCTTCGATCTCTTGTTGAATCTTCTCATCGTTTAGGACGGTCTTTTTAAACAACAGATTTGCGAATTCTTTATCCTCTGAATCTTTAAATAAAGGAGGGTGGAAATAATCGTCTTCACAAACGGGTTTTACCTTTTTAATCATTTTGAGAAGCAGTGTGTTGACTAGGGGCAAATCATCAACCCAGGTGAGTTTCTTGTCCTCTATATATTCAAAGAGCTTCTCATTTGGAGCAATCACTTCTTGATACAACTGCACGATAAACTTACGATCCTCTTTGAAGTCAGAAGTTTCCTGATTCAAGTACTCGCTATAAGCTTCACTTTGAGTGATTTCTTTATAGAGTATATTAACATACTCCTGATCCAAGTCCCAACTAATTTTACGAGCCTCTAGTTTATCTGCCAAAACCTGGTCATTAACCAAGGCCTGCAATACTGGATTTTCAATAAATTTACGTTTGGGATTCTTTTCCTCTTTTGTAGCTAAGTATTTTTTCTGAGAAAGTGTTAGCTGTTCTTCTGCCTGTTTTTGGATCTCAACCAACAACCCTAGCAAGGTGAGGTATAAGTTATACATATTCTCCATGCTTGTTCCTAAGAACTTCGCTTCCTTGTCTAAATCAGTGTTTTTAGAAGTTGTAAACGCATAAACTGATTGCATTACTTTAACCCTGATGTGTCTTCTTGTTAACATGCCTAAGAACTTACTTACCAATAATTAAAAAAATAGGGCGAAGAATGATTTCTTTCGCCCTGCAAAAATAGAATTATTTTATAAATCAAGTTATTTTTTTGATGCTAATTTTTGGTTATCAATACGTTCTTGTGCTTTATTTAATGCTGCTTGATGCGTAGTGATTTGATTCTCTTCAGCATACTTGAAAATTTCAAGCGTGGTATTGTAGATGTTTTCTGTTTTTTCAAGGATCTCAGCCTTGCCATATCCTTCTAGCTCAGCATAGACATTTATGATACCTCCAGCGTTGATTAAGAAGTCCGGCGCATAGGCAATTCCTCTTTCCATCAGGATATTACCATGCACTTTCTCATCCGCCAACTGATTGTTTGCAGCACCGGCAATGACTTTAGTTTTAATTACCTTTACGGTGCTGTCATTAATTGTTGCCCCCAGGGCACAAGGTGCGTAAACATCCAATTCATGATTAAAAATCTCATCGCCGGGAACAATGGTTGCCTGGTATTTTTTGCTCAATTCTAAAAGCCGTTCTTGATTGATGTCCGAAATTAGGATTTGAGCTCCTTCATTATATAAACGATCTACTAGCGATGCTCCAACATGACCAATACCTTGAACCAAGACTTTCTTCCCTTCCATGGATGAGGATCCAAACCTGTAGTTCACAGCAGCTTTCATACCCATAAACACTCCATAAGCAGTAATTGGCGAAGGATTCCCGGTACCGCCCTTAGATTCAGATATTCCTGTTACATAAGGAGTCACTTCACGCACCGTGTCCATATCAGAGGTTTCCATTCCCACATCCTCTGCGGTGATGTATTTACCTCCTAAGGAGTTTACAAATTCTCCGAATTTTCGCATCAGCTCCGGTGTTTTTTGAGTTTTAGCGTCACCAATGATAACCGCTTTTCCTCCTCCGAGGTTTAGACCTGTGATAGCAGATTTAAAGGTCATCCCCCTAGAAAGGCGCAATACGTCGTTTAATGCCTCCCACTCATTGGCATATTTCCACATTCTGGTACCACCAAGTGCCGGTCCCAAAACTGTATTGTGAATTCCAATAATTGCTTTTAATCCTGTATCTTTGTCATGACAAAATACGATCTGCTCGTGGTCATTAAAAGAAAGCTGACCGAATACCGGGTCAACTTTCATAAGATCTTTAGCTTGTAAGATTTCTGTATCCATTTTAATGTCTCATTTTTATTAGATATTGAAGTATTGTCAAAATTATTGTGCAAAAATAAGAATAATTTAAATTCAAACTGTAAAACAGGGGTTAAATTGATGATAATTCAACAAACCCATCCTCAAAACTCGCAAATGAAGGAACTAAAATATATCAATAAATATTTCAAAAAGTACAAATGGCAACTGATTATTGGAATGTTTATTACCATTCTCGCCACGGTATTTAGGTTGGTATTGCCGGAATATGTTGAGCAATCCGTCACTACGGTTGAACAATATATTCTAAACGAAAACACAGATCTATCGGTAGTAAAATCCAAACTACTCAATTACATTTTGATCATTATAGGTACATCCGCATTATCAGCGCTATTTACCTTTTTAATGCGCCAAACCATCATAAATATATCACGTTATATCGAGTTTGATTTAAAAAATGAGGTGTATCAACAATATCAAAGATTATCGGTAAACTTTTACAAAAAAAACAGGACCGGTGATTTGATGAATCGTATCAGTGAAGATGTCGGTCAGGTTAGGATGTATGCCGGTCCCGCCATTCTCTACAGCATACAAACCATTACGCTCTTCATATGTGTGATTCCCCTGATGTTTTATACGGCTCCAAAACTGGCAGCCTATACTTTGATTCCATTACCCATCTTGTCAATATTGATTTACAACATTAGCAAGATTATCCACAAGAGAAGTACCAAGGTTCAACAATACCTTTCGACACTCTCAACCTTCACCCAAGAAACCTTTTCCGGTGTATCGGTTATCAAGGCATATGGAATTGAGCCAAGGATTGATCAGCAAATCAATGCCCTTGCATTAGAAGGAAAGCAGACCAATATGAACCTTGCCAAGGTTAATGCTTGGTTTTTCCCTTTAATGATTCTACTGATAGGTCTTAGTAATATCTTTGTAATTTACATTGGAGGTCTACAATATATCAATGGAGAAATCGCAAGTACCGGGGTCATTCTGAAATTCATTATATATGTCAATATGTTGACCTGGCCGGTGGCAACTGTTGGTTGGGTAACCTCCATAGTACAGCGTGCAGAGGCTTCACAGAAAAGGATTAATGAATTTATGAATCTCAAACCTGAGATCGTTAACACCAATGAAAACCCAACAGAAATAGACGGAAACATTAGTTTCGAGAATGTTAGTTTCACCTATGACGATACAGGTATTACGGCATTAAAAAACCTCTCTTTTGATATCCCGAAAGGTGAAACATTAGCCATCATAGGAAAAACAGGCTCAGGTAAGTCCACTATATTAGACCTTATCGGGAGGATGTATGAAGTTGATCAAGGAGTCATCAAGATTGACAAGACTCCGATCGAACAATTAAATCTGAATGATCTACGGAACAGTATTGGTGTAGTCCCGCAGGAGGCATTTTTATTTTCCGACAGCATCAAAAACAATATCAAATTTGGCAACATTCAGGCGGATCAACAACAAATTGAAAGCGCAGCTAAGCTTGCAGCAGTACATGACAACATCATGGGCTTCAGCAAAAAATATGAAACAGTATTGGGAGAGCGTGGAATCACTCTAAGTGGTGGTCAGAAACAACGTGTATCCATCGCCCGTGCGCTCATTAAACAACCAAAGATTTACTTGTTTGATGATTGCTTATCTGCAGTGGATACGGAAACTGAAGAAGAAATCTTAAGCAACCTTAAAAAGATATCCCACAACAGCACAACAGTTATTGTGAGTCATCGTATTTCATCGGCTAAAAACGCAGATAAAATCATCGTAATTGACCAGGGTCAAATCATAGAACAAGGGACTCATAATCAACTTTTAAACCTTAAAAGCTACTATTACGAATTGTATCAAAATCAACTTTCAGAAAAAGAAAACTAGAAATTTTGTTGTATACCTTCATTTTTTTTTACATTTTTGATTTCGTTAACAATAAATAGAATTTAGAGGAATTATGAGCGATAAAGATTTTGTAGAGAAAGATGAGATATTCTCTAAAGTGCTGAGAGCCGGAAGGAGAACGTATTTCTTTGATGTTAGAGGAACCAAAGCTGGTGATTATTACCTAACCATTACTGAAAGCAAAAAGTTCACTCATGATGATGGATCTTACCACTACAAAAAGCATAAGATTTATCTATACAAAGAAGATTTTAGTGCATTCCAGGAAAATCTAACAGAAATGATTGATTACATCATTAACGAAAAAGGAGAAGAAGTAATTTCGGAGCGCCATCAAAAAGACTTCAAAAAAGATAGTTTTTCGGACGATCAAGACGAAAATCAAGAAGAAGTTTCTGTCGCCACGGAAAAGTTCACCGATATAAGTTTCGACGATATATAAAATCACTTAAACCGCTAGCAGTCTTGTTAGCGGTTTTTTTATCCACTAACCCACCCTAAGTCCATTTTCAGTTTTCAAACTTGGACTGAGTAGGCTGATATCGTTATCTTCCCCAACCGCCCCTATAACTAGGCATTCACTCATAAAATTGGCAATTTGCTTCTTTGGAAAGTTTACAACTGCTACCAGTTGCATTCCGATCAAATCTTCCTTTTGATATCGCTTGGTGATTTGTGCAGAGGTTTTCAACACCCCTATTTCCGATCCGAAATCTATTTCTAATTGGTAAGCCGCTCGCTTAGCTTTAGGGAAATCCCGAACCTCAATTACCGTACCTACCCTCATATCAACTTTGGTAAACTCATCCCAAGTCAAATTTTTATCCATTATTATATTTTTTTTGGAAAAGGTACAATTTCCTGAACAAAAAATCAATGCAGATAAAGGGGGAAATCATAAGCACTAGCCTAGGATGTCCTTAAAAATCCGGTTGTATATCGGACCGATAAGAATATAACAAATCAATCCAAATCAAATCTTAAAGTCTTTTCATAAATAGATCTGAATTTGTAATTTACAGCAAATATAAAATAAGAACCATGGCAAGAACAGAAAGTAATATGCTACCTCTGGGAACAAAGGCACCGAATTTTGAATTACCAGACAGTATTTCAGGTAGAAAGTTAAAACTAAGCGATGTCTATGGGGAAAAGGCAACTGTAATTATGTTTATTTGTAATCACTGCCCATACGTAAATCATTTAAATAAGGAAATTGTTAAGCTCGCTAAGGATTACGCCGCCAGTGATGTTGGTTTTGTTGCTATATCCAGTAATGATATCGAAAAATATCCGGAGGATGCACCTGATAAAATGAAGGTTCAAGCAGAGCAACTCGGGTATAGCTTTCCGTACCTTTATGATCAAACACAGGAAGTAGCCAAAGCTTATGATGCTGCATGTACTCCAGATTTTTATGTCTTTGACAGAAATCTAGAATTAATGTACAGAGGGCAATTTGATGATTCCAGACCTGGTAACAGTATGCCGATAACCGGAAGGGACATCCGCACAGCTATCGACGCTACGATTATGGGAAAACGCATCTATAAAGAACAAAAGCCAAGTATAGGGTGCAATATTAAATGGAAGGAGTAATTTTTGCTGCTTTTAACAATCTTTTATTAGCATAAACTGAATTTAGTATCTATTAATCTAGTAAATTTGTAGACTAATATAAAAATCAAAACATTATGGCAACACTAAGACTAGGAGACACTGCTCCTGACTTCAATGCCCTAACCACAGAGGGCGAAATTAATTTTCACGAGTATCTAGGTGATGGATGGGGTGTTCTATTTTCTCACCCTGCGGATTATACTCCGGTTTGTACAACTGAATTAGGAGCTGTTGCAAATTACAAAGATGAATTCACTAAACGTAACGCTAAGGTTATAGCTATTAGCGTCGATGGAATTGATTCTCACCACGGCTGGATTAAAGACATCAACGAAACTCAAAACACGGTGGTTGACTATCCAATTATCGCTGATGAGAATCGTAAGGTAGCGGATCTTTATGACATGATTCATCCTAAAGCCAATGCAACAGGAACTGTACGTTCTGTATTTGTTATCGGCCCGGACAAAACCATCAAACTTATGATCACTTACCCGGCATCAACCGGACGTAACTTTGATGAAATTCTACGTGTTATTGATTCACTACAGCTTACAGCTTATCACAAGGTCGCAACCCCGGCGAATTGGAAACAAGGTGATGATGTTGTAATTAGCCCTTCAATTTCTAATGAGGACGCCAAAGGCATCTTTACCAAAGGATTTAAAGAGGTAAAACCTTATTTACGTTTAACACCACAACCAAATATTGACTAAAGCAATTTAGTTCATACAACATTATATAAAAACTCCTTTACAGGAGTTTTTTTATACTTAGTTATCAAATACGGATCCTGTACAATCCGAATCAATCACTATTGTTGCCATGTAGACCTACCTTCCATGTCAAACATTTCAATACTTGGGTTACCAAGGCTATCCACCTTTAAAATAATTCTTGGAATTTCATTACTGTCCTTTATCACCAAAGAAGCATTCCCGTTTTCCGTGAGAAGATTAATTCGGTTTGTGTTATAACCAACCTTTCCTGAGTGATCTTTATCATTAATAATCAAACCAGCTTTAAAATAATTATCGTTCTTATTATCTTGAGCAAACAAACCAACTGCATCTGCATTCTGATAATCAAATGCCAAAGCATTAAAATTGGTTTCCTTAGTATCGGTAATTGCTATACCACCTCTTTCATCACCCTTCCTGTCGTAAAAGATAATTCCTGCAGGGTGAACAGCACGTTCATACGCCTTTCCACTGATAATTGGTGGCGGTATATGATCCATATTTGAAATAATAACTCTATTACTTCCAGATTTGTCTTTAACATTAATCCTTTCAGCTTCCATAATATTGTTATTGGAGCCACCTAAAAGCATATAGGAGACCATACCCAATAGAACAATGTTAAATAGTATTAGGGTACCCATCAGGATTTTAAATGATTTTTTCATGATTAAAAATGTTTAGTTGTTAGTTAGAAAATAAGGTTACAAGAATAGTATAAATATTGATTCTTTCGGAAGTTTTACGGAAAAAAACACTCATTTATATCTACGTAGATCACTCAAAAAGTGATGTAATTACAATACAATTATAAAAAACTATTAAGTATAGGGGGTAGGAGTGTATTATAGAGGATTATAATCAGTGAAGTATTTCAGAAAAGGGCAAAAAAAAATCCTGATGCTTTAAAAACATCAGGATCTTTAAAAGAAGGCGGCGACCTACTCTCCCAC
>NZ_JBLWZP010000021.1:0-19222 GCF_048266365.1 Galbibacter sp.
CACAGATATGGGCAGCGATGCTGGCTAACCTATTGATAACCCTAGTAAAGAACAAGGTAAAGCGCAAATGGGCCTTTTCCAACTTGGTCTCCTTGATAAGGCAACAACTGATGAACTATGTAGATATATATGGATTTATGGAAGACCCTGAAGGCACTTGGAGGAAGATCCTAAACGAAAATAAAATGAATTATCAAAATTCACTGTTCCCAGAAATGCAGGGGGCTTACTTTTGATAATAGAACAAACCATCACTGATAATCAGTGATGTAAATACATAAATTAATCGAATTCCGGTTTTACCGGACACTAATGATTAAATATCTGTATTGAACCTTTCTTTGTTTTAGGAGTTCCTCCTCTTGTCCGATATTTGGTGTTTTTATCAACTTTTCGGGTTCATGGATAATTCCTTTTAATAGCTTCTTGGCTACTCTCGGACTCGCTTCTTTTGCGTAATAATTATAGATTTCGTCAAGTTGCGTTTCCGCAAATTCTGACCAAATAATTTTTAATGTCATTACTGGTATTTAGCTAGAAGTTCGGAACTACTTTTAAATCGATTACTACGGAAATCTGCTTCAGATTGGTCGATTCGTTTATTCAACTCCTCATGGGACATTGGTTCATAAAGATTTTCAGAGGTATTCTTTTTTTCCTTTTTTAATATTTTTTCGAATCTTGAGACGACATCTTCACTCTGAAGTTTTAAGAACTCCTGTACAAAGGCTATTTTTCGAGTATCTAAGTCCATAATTTAAGCTTTGATTCAAAGATACAAAATTATAAGTTCAGTCAATATTTCCATTACATGTATTAACTTATTACTTGATAACCTTAAGAATTTCATTTAGGTTTTCATTCGCTATTTTTATAGGTGAAAGAGCTCTAGGATGTATCAAGTCACTTCGTTTTAATGGTGTCGGATTGTTTAATTCCCACTGGTTCAGCTAGTTTGACATTCAGAGTCTTAGTGATGTTCACATCATAAGGTGGTTGGGGATATGTTAATATTGGTCTGGTTAGTTGATATAGGGATAAACCAATAGAGGCCAGTGCTGTAACTATTGATATCCCTAAAGCCCAGCCGTCAAAATTTGTTGATTTTTTAGCTAACATAGCAGATTCTTGGGCAAGTTTAATAGATTCATCTGCTTTTTTTAATGCCATTTGGGAAGATTCACGGGATTCTGTCAGTTCCAAGTAATCAATATACTGTTTATTGGTTGTGCCATCTAAAAAGAATCTTTGCCTGTAAAACTCTTTCATATATTTGGTAGTGTGGTATCTTCTATGTTGTGATTGCGTTATAGTATTGCCTATCACATTTTTATTCTTCTCATATTTTTGAATGTCAGAATATAGAGCAGGCAGAAAATATTGTAGAAGTGATGAGACAACACCCTGATGAAAAATTTTTAAGATACTGTGGATTTGATCACGGTATGGAAGGAGAGCACAAACAGTGGGGAAAGGCTATGGCAGGAATATTGTCTGAATACACCAATACTGACCCGATTACCATTAATCAGACGGCTTATCTTGAGAAAAGCAAGCCAGAATTTAATCGTCCTTTTTTGAAGGCGCTAAACATTCAGGAAGCATCAATATTAATGGATTCCACAGGAAATCCCTACAAATATGAACATGGGAAAGGCTGGTTTGATATTGTCGTCTTTCATCCTAATACCCATTATATAAATGATAGACCCCATTGGTTATTTGAGTACGGAAATCAAAACGTGGCTATTTCAGTCCTTGATATTGATATTAACTATCCGCTAATGGTATTGGCCTATAAAAAGGGTGAAGACATAAACTATGGGGTTCCAATGGATATTATTGGAAGTTAGTACTAAGGATAGCCTGAGTACCCTTCATCTTGGTTTAGAAAAAGGGGACTACGAAATAATTATTACAGACGGAACCACATCATACAAAATCGAAAAAACTGTAAACTAATGTTAGTTCACTAAGGCTTATTCTTTGCCCATACACGATCCAAGGTCTAAAAACAAAGCAATTGTTGCTATTAATTTGAAAGAAGGAAATTTAAGAGGGGAAATCTTTAGCTGTTATTCTTTTTAATTTCTTTAATTAAGATCACGGTGTAATACAAAAAACCGATACCTAACAAAATAAAACCTAATGTTTTAAGCTTCCAGAAGAAGACGAGCATCAACCCTATAATAGTAAAGATAAGGCCGGTAAAAGAAAAGCCGTTTTTCATGAATGAATAATGTCTTGTGGGTTTAGTTCGAATTTTTAAGGGGTTCATCTTGCTCCCCGAGATTTAAAGTTAAACATTTTAGGGATCAGGTATACTGTTAAGATATACCAAAGCCTGTATAAGAGACAAAAGCAACCTCCACCAACTCAGTTTATTTGAACAGGCGGTTTTACTTTGAAAAGTAGAATAAAAATACTTGATCTGCAACTAATTTAGGTGCTTCGATTTCATTTTATATTTTTATCGGACAGTGGTGTTTTAAATCCTGTGATTTTTAAATCACAATGTTAAGCATGGTTTAAACAACCGTACTCTGCTTTTGTTTTCTAGATTAAATTTCTGTTAAATAATATGTCAACTAACAGCTCTTCTTGCCAAAAAGACACCAAAAACCAGCCTTATTTTTTGCTCAAATTACATCAAAATGCAATAATTTCATATGTTTTCTGCCTCTAGATTCAATCTTAAGTGTAAAATTAACATTTTTAAGTAATATTGTTTGTATCAAAAACACATCACAATTCAAGCAACTGTAATTCAGCGATTTAAATCATAAAATATTACTAAATCAAGCCCGATTTTGATCGATTTTATCCCTTATTTTTCCTCATTTTTTCCCAATGTAACAAGGTGTTATGTTTTTGTAACATGCCATTGTTAAACAGCTTAATTAACAGATATATTTGAGACAATTGTTTTAAGGAATAATTAACAGTTGTTTGCTTTTCTAAGTGCTATTAATCTATATAAACTGAGATTTTCACTTCAGTATTAATTATTTAAATCACAATAAGGGAATCAACTACCAATATTTTTAATTAACTAATCCCACTAAAAAATGACACATTATTATCCAACACCACTTCAAAAAAAATCTTTTCACAAAATGGATGAACTCCACTGGAATGATCCAAGAAATGTCGCTTTTTCTTTATCGCTGACTACTACAACGTTGTAGGTTGTTGACGGTCAGTTATCTGAAGTGATTTCTAATCATTTTATCAAGAGTTTAAAACATTTTAATATGAAAATAAATTTACTAAGTCGCCCTTACCAAACTATAACTATGTTTTTGGGGCTATTGATTTTGTTTCTTTTTTCTACTTCGTCTTATGCTAACGATAGTGTGCAACGTACTATAACCGGACGAGTTATATCTTCAGAAGATAACCTTGGTGTACCCGGTGTTAATGTACTTGTTAAAGAAGTGACCGGCGTTGGCGTAGTAACCGATATGGAAGGAAATTATTCTATTGAAGCGCCTTCAGACGCTACACTTGTCTTTAGCTATATTGGTTTTAAGACCGTGGAGCGAATAATCGGTGACCAGTCTGTTATTAATGTGGCCTTGGAAGTAGATTCCCAGACCCTGGAGGAAGTAATTATTGTAGGTTATGGCCAACAAAAAAGAGAAGCTGTTGTGGCTTCTATTGTTGAAGTAGGAGGTGAAGTACTAGAGAGAACTGGTGGAGTATCCAATATTGGATCTGCCTTAACTGGTAATGTACCAGGTGTTGTCACCAGTGCAAGTACTGGGATGCCAGGGGAAGAAGAGCCTCGAATCCTAATTCGCGGGCAAAGCACGTGGAACAGTTCTGAACCACTTATTCTTGTTGACGGTGTCGAGAGACCCATGTCTAGCGTAGCTATTAGCTCAGTGGAGTCCATCTCTGTATTAAAAGATGCCTCTGCAACAGCCGTTTACGGGGTGCGTGGTGCTAATGGTGTAATTCTGGTTACCACAAAGAGAGGTAAGAAGGGAGAGGCTACCATCAGAGTTAAGGTAAACACTACCATGAAAGTGCCATCTAAATTGCCGGGTAAACTTGATTCCTATGGTGCTTTAATGGTTCGTAATCGTGCTATTGAAAATGAACTCGGTTTAAATCCTAATGGTTGGAATGATTACTTGCCGATAGATATTATTGATAAGTACAGAAACCCAGCAAATCTAGAAGAGCGAGAGCGTTATCCGAACGTCGATTGGGCAAATACCCTGTTTCGTGATTACACCATGTCTTACAACGCAAACGTGAATGTGAGCGGGGGTACAGACTTTGTAAAATACTTTACAACAGCAGATTTCCTTAGAGAGGGAGATTTGATGCAAAAATATGACAATAACCGGGGCTACGAACCTGGGTATGGATACAATCGCTTGAATGTTCGTGGGAATCTTGATTTTCAATTAACACCTTCTACCTTGTTTCAAGTAAACCTAGCAGGATCCCGTGGGGTTAAGAAAAGTCCTTGGGGTGCCAGTGGAGGTGAATATAGCATGTGGGTTGCAGCATATAGTACTGCACCGGATGTATTCCTTCCAAGATATTCAGATGGAACTTGGGGGTATTATGCACCAAATGAAGGAGGGGCTACCAACTCTGTTAGAGTGTTAGGTCTTAGTGGGGTTCAGTATACCACCACTACCCGATTAACCACAAACTTTACTTTGAATCAGGATTTAGATATGATTTTAGATGGTCTTGATTTTAGTGGAACAGTTGCACTAGATAATACCTTTGTTGAAGGTGACCGTGGGATTAATGACTTGTACAATGACGCACAGGAAAAATGGATTGATCCGGTAACAGGGGTTACACTCTATAAGAAAGCATATGATGCTAATAGCCGCTTTGATTTTCAAGAAGGCGTAAAATGGTCTCCAAGTGCCGGGTCTGTTAGGGATTGGGCTTCTCATAGAAAACTATTTTATCAGTTTCAACTGCGATATGCTAAAAACTTTGGTGGTCGACATGATGTTTCCGCGATGGGACTTATGAACAGGAATGAAAACGCCACCGGTAGTGAGATTCCTCGATATAGAGAAGATTGGGTTTTTAGAACAACCTATACTTTAGATAACAAATACACCCTTGAATATAATGGAGCCTATAACGGTTCTGAAAAATTTAGTCCGGAAAATCGATTTGCTTTTTTCTCATCCGGAGGGATTGGTTGGATCATTTCAAGAGAAAAATTTCTTGAGTCTGCTTCATTCATAGACATGATTAAATTTAGAGCAAATTACGGTGAGATTGGAGATGATAATGTGGCAGGAAGATTCTTATATATGACACAATGGGGTTACAGTGGCCTAGCGAGAATGGGAATGACAGGTGAGGCTGCAGAACAAAGCCCGTATACTTGGTATACCGAACAATCTGTAGGTAATCCCGAAGTTTCTTGGGAAAAGGTAAAGAAAACAAACGTCGGAGTTGACTTTGGATTTCTCAATGGATTCATCAAAGGTAGCTTTGATTACTTTAGGGATGAGAGAACGGATATTTTGATCAATGGGGGAGATAGAGCAATACCTTCGTATTATGGTACTGAAGCTCCGGTGGCTAACCTTGGACATGTACTAAATAAAGGTTTTGAATTTGAACTTAATCTAAGTCACCGATTCCCAAGTGGATTAAGACTTTGGTCAAACATCAATATGACTCATTCTAAAAATGAGGTAATCTACGCAGATGATCCTGCTTTATTACCTGATTACCAAAAAAGAGCTGGATTTCAAATTGGACAAGCTTATTCTCATGTAACTCCCGGTTATTACAATACTTGGGATGAGCTTTACTCAAGTACTATACACAATGCGAACGACAGTCAAAAATTACCTGGGAACTATCATATCATAGATTTTAATGCAGATGGGGTAATCGATTCGTATGATAATATTCCTTATGGTTTTACAGGATCTCCACAAAACACCTATAATGTTACTACAGGGGTTGATTGGAAGGGCTTTAGTGCTTATGTACAGTTCTACGGAGTCAACAATGTATCACGTCAGGTGGTATTGGGAAGTTTAACAAGTCAGAACCACATTGTTTATGATGAGGGAAGTTACTGGTCAAAAGATAACATCCATGGCGATACTCCTATGCCGAGATGGCTTACCACGCCTAGTGGATTTAATGATGCCAATAGGTTTTTCTATGACGGATCTTATCTACGTCTTAAAAATGCGGAAATAGCATATACGTTTGATGGCAATTCAAGTTTGGCTCAACGATTAGGAATTCAGGACCTCAGAATATTTCTAAGCGGTAACAACCTATTTCTATGGTCGGATATGCCAGACGACAGGGAATCAAATTTTGCTGGAACAGGATGGGCTTCTCAGGGAGCCTACCCTACTGTAAAGCGATATAACTTAGGAGTTAATATTACATTTTAAACTAGCGTCGTATGAAAAATTATTTTAAACATATTATAAAATTTAGCTTTGCCATTGGTGTTATGATAATGATTTCTTCCTGCGAAAAGTATCTGGATAGGGAGGATGAGTCCATAGTTTCAGAAGCAGAAGCATTTAAGAATTTCACTAATTTTCAGGGCTATACTGAAGAATTGTACCACTGTATTCCAGATTTCACCAATGCCTATTGGACAAATTCCTGGAACTGGGGAGATGATGAAATTCAGTCCACCGCTAGAGACTTTCACTTTTTGTGCAAGATTGAAAATGGAGACTTCTGGGGATGGCAATCAGAATTTGATGGTTGGCAAGCCGGGTGGATGGATAGAAATAATACCAACACCAATGACGATAGATTTACAAAATCTCTATGGCAATTGGGGTGGTACGGTATTCGTAAAACGAATATTGGCCTTGCAAATTTGGATCTTCTAACCGATGCTAGTCAAGAAGAAAAGAATTTAATCAAAGGGCAGCTCTTATTCTTTAGAGCGTGGTTCCATTTCCAATTTATCCAATATTTTGGAGGGCTACCTTATATAAATGAGGTATTACCAAGTGATGAACCCCTCAAATTACCTCGCTTAAGCTATCACGAAGCAGCTGAACTTGCTGCACAAGATTTCCGCGCTGCAGCGGATTTATTACCAATCGACTGGGACGACACTGCTGCCGGAACGGCGACCTTAGGTAAAAACCAATTGCGAATCAATAAAATAATGGCACTTGGTTATTTAGGTAAGAACTATTTATGGGCTGCTAGCCCACTAATGAATAAGGAATCCACAGGTAATACCGGTTATAATACTGCTTATGCACAAAAAGCTGCTGAGGCCTTTGGTGAATTACTGAACCTCACTGAATCGGGTCAAGCCGGGTATTCCCTCTTACCATTTTCAGATTATCATTTAAACTTCTATACCACTGGTCAAAACTGGCAAATGCCAGGGAGTACAGAGGCTATTTTTAGAGGCCCTTATTTTGGAGCGCATGGATCTACCTATGGTACTGCAAAACAATATCAACCTGCCCCAATCCTAACAGACGGTGATGTGAAATTCCTTCCGACAGCCAATTATGTAGATTTCTACGGAATGGCTAACGGAATGCCAATTGAGGATATTACACAGGCTGATACCGAATCAGGTTATGACCCTGAATATCCATGGAAAGATAGAGATCCAAGATTCTATAATGACATTATGTTTGACGGGGTTCGAGCCGTTCAAGGTTCAATGCCGCCAGAGGAGGAATTTAACCGTTATGCAAATCTCTTTACTGGAGGAAGCTATAGAAACATAAGTACAGGGAGTAGAACAGGTTACCTATTGTATAAGTTTATTCCAAGAACAGCAAATAAGTATGACGACGGTTACGGTTACGGAAACAACCTTAATATTCACCTTCCGTACATGAGACTATCAGATGTATACCTTATGTATGCCGAAGCAGCAGCCCAGGCATACGGATCTGCCACGGGCCAAGCCTCTGGATATAGTAAGACCGCTGTGGATGCCATTAATATTGTAAGAGACCGCGCTGGGGTTGGTCATGTAGCAGCTGAGTTTTTAGGCTCTTTGGATGCTTTTATGGGTGAGGTTCGCAGAGAACGCGCCGTTGAGCTGGCATATGAAGGCCACAGATTTAACGATCTAAGACGGTGGTTGTTGCTTATCGAAAGTCCTTATACACTAAAGAAATCAGTAGAATTTGATAGAGCCGGGGAACTCAATACTGATGACCCAACTCAAAACCGAGTTCTAAACCTAAGGGAAGAAATAATTCTTGAAAGAAATTTTAGTAGCAAACACTATTGGCTACCTCTAAAGAATGTGGACGTAAATATGTATTTGGAATTTAGTCAAAACCCGGGATGGTAACCATATAGTGTTCAACTTAAAGATATACAGAATGAATAATATAAAATTTAAAATAGCCTTTTGTGCACTAATTGCCATGTTGCCCTTTATGGGGCTCGCACAAACCTCAGATCTTATCGATCTGCAGGCCACCGTCAGAGGCAAACAAGGGACGCCGCTAGTTGGAGCAATTGTCAGGACAGAATCAGGTGAGCAAGTCCTTACAGATTCACAGGGCAGTTTCTCTATCTCAACGCGCTTACTCTCTAATTTGGTCGTTGAGGCAAATCAATACACACCAAAAACCGTTATTGTTAAACCAGATTTAAATACGGTTCTTCTTAAACCATTAGCGGAGTACAAGGACGTTAATGTGGCATTTAGAACCGTAGAAAAGCGAAATTTAATCGATGGCGTGTCTGTTGTGGATTATGAAGAGCTCATGGAGAAGAACTACAATACGGGTAGCCTTGAGAATATGGAAGCCTTTGTCAACGGTTTTCATGGAAACATTTGGGGAATGGATAAGTATTTGGTTCTAATCGATGGTGTTCCACGAGATGCAGGAAGCATTAATCCAACGGAAATTGAACAAATTACGGTCCTAAAAGGGATCTCGGCAGTGGCCTTATACGGTAGCCAAGCTGCTAAAGGTGTTGTTCAAATTACCACCAAAAGAGGTAAGATACAAAAACAAGAAATCAAAGTAAATATAAACACTGGAATTTTAGTTCCTAAAAGTTATCCTAAATACCTAGGTTCTGCAGAATATATGACTTTGTATAATGAAGCAAGAGCAAATGATGGTTTAGGTCAATTATACGATGAAGAAACCATCTACAACTATGGATCCGGAAAGAATTCTTATAGGTTTCCGGATGTGAACTATTACTCATCAGATTATATAAAGGAAACCTATAATCGTCACGAGGCGACAGCTCAAATTACAGGGGGAAATGAGACCGCCCAATATTATACCAATTTAGGATTTTCCACTGAAGGTTCACTGATGGATTTTGGAGAATCCCAAAACAACAGAACCCAACGATTTAATATCCGTGGAAACGTTGATATTAACATCACAAAAACCATTTATGCTACGGTGGATGCATCTGCCGTATATTATAATGGTTGGGGTGTTAATGCAGATTATTGGGCAGATGCTGCAATTTTAAGACCGAATAGATTTACTCCGTTAATCCCAATTGATATGATTGAACCAAGTGATGAGAGTTCAATGCAATATGTGAATAACAGTAGTAATATAATAAATGGGAAGTACCTTTTAGGAGGAACTCAATTGGATCAATCCAATCCCTTTGCCGCGATCTATGCCGGTGGAAGTAATAACTATACCAGTAGACAATTCCAATTTAACACCGGTGTTGGGGCCGACCTTGGAAATATTTTAGAAGGATTAAGTTTTCATTCAAAATTTGGAGTGGATTATTCGACTTCCTATAACCAGTCTTATAATAATGGTTATGCCGTTTATCAGCCGAGTTGGACCAATTATAATGGATCTGATTTAATTTCCGGATTAACCCAATATGGTCAAGATAGTAAATCAGGAGTTCAGAATATCAGTGATAGTTGGTACAGACAAACGATTTCCTTTTCAGGTCAATTCAATTACGAAACTGTGTTCGAACAGGATCACAACCTTTCTGCAATGCTTATAGCCAACGGATATCAGCAATCGATATCAGAAGAGTACCACCGTACTAGTAATGCCAATTTAGGATTATACCTCGGTTATGACTATTTAGATAAATACTTTGTAAATTTTAGCGGTGCAGTAGTGCACTCCGCAAAATTACCGGAAGGTAACCGTGAGGCTTTTTCACCAACTGTTTCATTAGGATGGCGTTTAAGTGAGGAAGATTTCTTAAAAGATTCAGAAATCGTTGATGAACTGAAGTTTACAGTTTCCGCTGGGATTCTACATACCGATATTGACATAACTGATTACTTTCTTTACCAGAGTATCTACACCCAGACTGACGGTGCTTGGTTTAACTGGAGAGATGGCGCTTTAAGCCGCTCTACAGATTCTAGACGAGGTGAGAATATGGATTTGACCTTTGCAAAAAGGAAAGAAATCAATTTAGGCGTTCAAGCCACCATGTTTGATGAACGACTTCAGTTTCAAGGATCGTTTTTCGCCAATAAAATGTCAGGTGGAGTTGTACAAGCCTCAATTTTGTATCCAAACTACTTCAGTACCGGATGGCCTAATTCTTCCTTTATCCCTTATGTGAATTACAATGAGGATAAACGTTTAGGGTTTGATTTTAACATCAATTGGAAACAGCAATTTGGTGAAGTAGAAACAAGCTTTGGAGTCGTTGGTTCTTATTATAAAACTGAAGCAACCAAACGTGCAGAAATGTATGAAGACGCCTATCAAAACAGACAAGGAAATGCTTTAGATGCTATTTGGGGTCTAGAGAGCGATGGACTTTTCTCAAGTGTTGAAGAAATCGACAATTCAGCGACTCAAAGTTTTGGACAAGTAGCACCGGGTGATATTAAATACAAGGATCAAAATGGTGACGGAGTAATCGACAATCAAGATGAGGTATATCTAGCCAAAGGAGGCTGGTATGGTTCACCATTTACCCTAGGGGTGAATTTCACAGCCAAATGGAAAGATTTCACATTTTTCGTCCTAGGGGTTGGGCGTTTCGGAGCCCACGCTATGAAAAATAGTTCGTACTACTGGATGGATGGTGAGGATAAGTATTCCATTATAGCCCGTGATCGTTGGACGCCTGAAACAAGCGCAATTGCAAGCTATCCAAGATTGACCACAACCAACAGTAACAACAACTTTAGATCATCGGATTTCTGGCTTTACAGTACGGATCGTTTTGACCTGGCCAAAGTTCAAGTTTCCTATAATTTACCTAAAGGGTTATTTGCAAAATCCTTTGTAAATGAAATAGGAGTTTATATCAATGGTAGTAATTTATTAACCGTGTCTTCTGAACGTGAAGTACTCGAGTTAAACGTAGGAAGAGCCCCTCAAAATCGATTTTTTAACCTGGGCGTAAAAGCAATATTTTAAAAACTTAAACAGTAATGGAAATGAAAAGTAAACTACTACTTCTTCTATTTTTAATCGTCGCAATCACGGGTTGTGATGATCTTATAGAACCCGCTATAGAGAATAATAGAAGCCTTGATGATATGTATGCTGAAGCAGAGTACGCCCAAGGTATTTTACTCAACGCCTATACACGTTTGCCAAACAACGGTTATTCTTTTGATGATGTGGCGACAGACGATGCGGTCAGCAACCTAAATGGGAACAACTATCGCGAAGTGGCAACCGGTCAGTGGACCTCACAAAACAATCCATTCGATCAATGGCGTAATGCAAGAGCAGCTATTCAGTATATCAATATATTCTTAGCTGAGGCAGACAAGGTTTCTTGGTCAACCGATGAAGGTATAAGTAAGATGTTTAATGACAGACTTAAAGGTGAGGCATACGGGCTAAGAGCACTATATATGTACTACCTTTTACGTACCACCGCAGGGTGGGCTAATGGTGAGCTTCTAGGGATTCCGATTTTATTGGAGCCCGAAGAAACAGGATCAGATTTTAATCAGCCTAGAGCGACATTCGAACAATGTATTCAACAATTATACGCCGATGTGGAGCAAGCCGAAATATTACTTCCAATGGATTATGAAACCCAAACTGATTTGCCGGAAGGCTATGAGAATCTAGCAGATTACAATAGAGTTTTCGGTGAATATGCCAAACAAAGAATGACAGGTAGAATTGCTAAAACCATTAGGGCACAGGCCGCTTTATTAGCAGCAAGTCCAGCATACTCAGAAGGAAATAGTACAACCTGGGTAGATGTAGCGAATTACGCCGCACAAGTATTGGTCGACAATGGAGGTGTAGCAGGTATAGCAGAGAACGGTCATACTTGGTATAAAAACACTTCTATTATCAGTGGAATTGGAGGAGGTAACAATCCACCGGAAATTATTTGGAGAACCGATGTGGTTGAAACCAATGATTTGGAAAAAAGGAATTTCCCTCCAACCCTATTTGGATCAGGAGAGGTAAATCCTACACAGAATTTAGTGGACGCCTTTCCGATGGCAAATGGTTATCCAATTTCTGATCCATTGAGCGGATATGATCCATCAAACCCTTATGTAAACCGAGACCCTAGACTAAACCATTATGTGGTTGTGAATCAAAGTACCGCAGGAGCAAACAATACAACTATTGTTACAGCTACTGATGGAACAACTAACGATGCACTAAATGCGGTAGAAACCTCCACCAGAACAGGTTACTATTTAAGAAAACACCTTAGACAAGATGTAAACTTAGATCCTGTAATTAACAATACACAGCAGCACTATACCTCCAGGATGAGGTATACGCAATTGTATCTGATTTATGCTGAAGCGGCCAATGAAGCATGGGGGCCTAAAGGTACCGGAGCCCATGGTTTCTCAGCCTATGATGTTGTAGCAGCGCTAAGAGCACGTGCTGGAATTACTCAGCCTGACACCTATTTAGAGGCTAGTGCTCTGGATGCAGCATCTATGCGTGAATTAATAAGAAACGAACGCCGATTAGAACTGTGTTTTGAAGGATTTCGCTTTTGGGACTTACGTCGTTGGGGCAATGATTTAACCCTTCCAGCCAAAGGAGTTAGCATCACTAATGATACCCATGAAACCATAACAGTAGAAAACAGAATTTTCGAAGATTATATGCAATATGGCCCTATCCCTTTTAGTGAGGTTCTAAAATACGATAAGCTAATTCAAAACGATGGGTGGTAGTCAGACCGTCCCTTTTAATAAACAAAGAAAACAAAATGAAAATCAAACTCTATATAGCAGCATTACTCACTTTTTCAGTTTTGACTTCTTGTCATAATAATAAGTCTGAATTTGATGATTATCAGTACCAAACGGTGTATTTTGCTTACCAATTTCCGGTAAGGACAATTACATTTGGAGAAGATGTTTTTGATACCACACTTGATAACCAAGGGAAAACCAAAATAATGGCTACCATTGGGGGGACGTACCATAATGATCGAGATGTTCGTATAAATTTCCAAGTGGATAATACCATAACTGAGAATATTCTTTTTGAAGAAGGAGGTCAGAAGGTCCTACCGATGCCAGAGAACTATTATACCCTTGCATCCAACGAGATTAGAATACCGGAAGGAGAGATCTCCGGTGGTGTTGAGGTTCAATTCAGTGAGGCTTTTTTTGCTGATCCGCTCGCACTGAGCAAAAACTACGTCATTCCACTTCAAATGACCAATGTGGTCAATGCAGATTCTATCCTTTCAGGAAAGCCATTGGCAGCAAATCCAAGAAAGGCTATTGCAGAGGACTGGGATGTACTACCTAAGGACTATATCTTATACGCAGTGCAATACATAAATGCCTGGGATGGAAATTACTTGCGTCGCGGTGTGGATGTTATTAAAGGAACTGCCGGGAACGAAAGTCTTGATGATACTGTAAAAAGACATCAGGAGTATGTAGAAAATGACCAAGTCATAGCACTTTCAACCCGTAGTTTGACGGGTACTGCCTTGGATTTAACTTTTCAAAACAGTGACGGATATGCTGTTAACTGTACTTTAATTTTAAGCTTTGATGAAGCTGGAAACTGTACGGTAACTTCGGATTCAGATCAATATACTGCTAGTGGTAGCGGTAAGTTTGTAAAAGACGGCGAAAAGGAAAGTTGGGGAGGCGAAGATCGTGATGCCCTTTACCTGGAGTATCAAGTGAATATGGATGAAATTACCGTGAGTACAACAGATACCCTTGTCCTTAGAGATCGTGGGGTTGCCATGGAAACTTTTTCACCCGTAGTAGAATAAATTTAAAACATAATCGATGATGCAATATATAAATCGTTTTCTCGTATATAGTGGTTTATTGGCTATGGTCTTTTCCTGTGCTGATCCTGATCCACTAGAGTTTGCAGTGCAAAAACCACAAGGGTATGAGGCTCAAGAAGAAATTAATCAGTATGAACCCCTTAAAAGTTATATTGACAGTAGCTCCAATGCTAATTTTAAATTAGGTGGCGCAGTATCAATGTCAGACTATATCAATAAGGGTGTTCAATATAGGCTGATCAATAAAAACTTTCATGAACTCACTGTAGGTTATGGCATGAAACACGGTGCTGTGGTTCAGGCTGATGGTGCTATAGAGCTTAGACAAGTCAATGAGCTTGTCACTGCTGCAGAACAGGTTGGAACCTCAGTCTATGGTCATACGCTTGTATGGCATGCTAACCAAAACGCAAGTTATTTAAACGGATCCTTGGCTCCACTTGAAATTGAATCCCCTTCGTTTCCAAATGATTTGGATAAAACAGGTATACAGGACGGCAGCTTAACCGGTTATACAACCAATGCAAGTCAAGCCATTACCATTGGCGATGGTCAAGGTATAGGTGAGGGTGCGGATGCTCTTAACATTGCGGTAACTACTTCAAATGAAGATCCGGCAACAGTACAATTAACGACGCCTGAAATACCGGTAGTTGCAGGACACGAATACGAAGTTGTATTTTACATAAAATCTGACGTTCCCGGACAAGGACGCATCTCTTTTGAAGGGTTAAATGAGAATTTACCACTTTTAGATTATAACGGAAGTGGTGAAGCCACCGAGTCGTTTCAAACTGATTTTGCCTGGGAAGAAGTAAGGTTCAGAGTTAAGGACTTCGCAGGAGAAACTTTTCGTTTAAACTTCGACTTTGGCTATTTGGCAGGAGTAAACTATTCTATAGACATTAATAACCTTTATATTTATGATACTCAAGGCCAACCTATCGAGAGCAATCTTGTTGAAAATGGCGATTTCGAAAGCGGTACCGGCTGGGGAGGCTGGGGAAATAACTCAGAAAGAGGTATAACCGAGGACGGTCTTGGATATGGGAATCAGGGCAAGGCTTTTTATGTAACCAACCCTTCAGTAACAGGTGGTTTCTGGGAAGTACAAACGGTTTATGAATTTGCAAAGCCTTTAACAAATGGAGAGCTGTATACCCTGAGCTTTTGGGTAAAAGGAAATGCAGAAGGTATTATTCGACCGGAATTGCAAAGTCCGGATTATAGCTCCAATGCCTTTGGACAGGTCAGCGTAACCCAAGATTGGCAACGCGTCGAACTTTCCACAACGGCTACGGCCGTTGATCGTCAAAGACTTATTTTTAGTTATGGTGAATTTGCCGGGACTGTTTATATCGATAATGTAAGTCTTACCAGCGCCTCGGGAGGTGGCGGATCTACGACTATCTTAGTGAGATCAACAGAGGTTAAACAAGCCATTGTTAAAAGCGAATTAGAACGTTGGATTTCAACAGTTGTAAGCGGACTGCCTTATGTCAATGCATGGGATGTTGTCAATGAGCCTATGGATGATGGTAATCCATATGAATTGAAAAGTGCGCAGACAGACAGTGATATTAGCAGTGATGAATTTTATTGGCAAGACTACCTTGGTGAGGATTATGCTGTTTTAGCATTTAACCTAGCTAGGGAGAATGGCAAGCCTGAAGATCTCCTATTTATAAATGATTATAACCTTGAATACAACCTGGATAAGTGTAAGGGTCTGATCGCATATGTAAATTACATCGAAAGTCAAGGAGCTAAAGTAGATGGGATTGGTACTCAAATGCATCTAAGTATAGATTCTGATAAAGGTAAAATCACTGAAATGTTCAAGCTTCTTGCTCAAACAGGTAAACTTGTTAAGGTTTCTGAGCTAGATGTAAGAACAAATGCGCCAGAGGCTACCGATGAGGTGTTGCAACTTCAAGCTGAAATGTATAAGTATGTGGTTGATGCCTATATCGAAAATGTACCAAAGGAACAGCGCTATGGTATTACAGTTTGGGGAATCAGTGATAGTGCAGAAGACGCCAATTGGTTACCTGGAGAATTCCAAGGCTTATGGGATATCAACTTGAACAGAAAGCCGGCGTACAAAAGTTTCGCTGAAGCGCTGAAGGGACTATAACATTTAAATTTGAATCTTAAGAAACAGAGAATAATCATACATATATTTAATTTTAGACAAGTGTAATTTCACACAACATAGTTCTCCTCACTTGAGGAAGTTTTTTTATATCGGTAAGCGCGGTGACGCATAAAAGAAACCAGTATACTTAAGGCTTTGTCGAGCTTAGGAGAACTGTTTGATAATATCGAGATGTCATTGTATTGACATCAATACAGTCACAAAACGAATTTTTGCATTGAAACTTTAGTTCATTTTTTAAACAATAAACTGGAATGTTAAAAACAATACATAGTGCTATTTTTCCATTATTATGCGGCGGTATAGTATCATTTTATAGCTGTACGACAACTAAGGCAGTTGCTGATAATGACAGCCAAGACATTAGCTTAAAAGAAGCATTTAAAGATAAGTTCTATATGGGTACCACACTGAACGCTTGGCAGCTGATGGGTAGAAGGCCCGAGGAACTCAATATTGCCAAGACGCAATTTAATTCCATCGTTGCCGAAAATATAATGAAGAGTGGAAGAGTTCAGCCAAAAGAAGGCGAATTTGATTTCACACTGGCAGACAAATTCGTAGAATTTGGTGAGCAAAACGATATGCATATTCATGGACATACCCTCATATGGCATTCTCAAGCACCTCGTTGGTTCTTTACCGATAACGCAGGGGATTTAGTGTCTAAAGAAGTACTTACCGAGCGAATGAAAACACATATTTTCACCGTAGTCGGCAGGTATAAGGGAAGAGTTGCCTCATGGGACGTTGTCAACGAAGCCATAGAAGACGACGGTAGCTATAGACAGAGTAATTTCTATAAGATCCTAGGTGAAGACTTTATAAAATTGGCTTTTAAATTTGCCCATCAAGCAGATCCGGAGGCCAAATTATACTATAATGATTATTCGATGGCCAATCCAAGAAAACGAAATGGAGTGGTGAAAATGGTTGAGGAATTACGTAGAGAAGGCATTCATATTGACGGTATTGGAATGCAGGGACATGTAGGACTAAACAATCCAGATTTGGAGGAGTTCGATAAAAGTTTAGAAGCTTATGGAAAGTTAGGAAAGATTATGATTACCGAATTGGAACTAAGTGTATTGCCATCCCCTTGGGGCGATGCTGGTGCAGAACTATCGGATACCTATACTTATGACGATAAAATGAATCCTTTCCCCAATGGATTGCCTGATGATGTACAGCAGCAATTCACCCATCGTTTTATTGATTTTTTTAAGCTTTTCTTAAAACATAAAGACAATATTACCCGGGTTAACCTTTGGGGTATTAACGACGGGAATTCCTGGAAAAATAACTGGCCTGTACGAGGCAGAACCGATTATCCATTATTGTTTGACCGTGAAAATAACGCCAAACCCGTAGTGGAAAAGCTTATAGAATTAGCAAAATAACCCAGCGGTTCTAAGTTTATTAGATGGCTGGGATTTAATGATAAAAAGATGAAACAACTATCACTAATCACCATGTTGTTTTTTGTGCTTTCGAGCCCGTCGAATGCCCAATTTTCAAGACAGAATATGGACAGCATTCATCGCTTGAGTGCTGCGGACCATAAATTGATGATGGATAAATTGGACATTGAATCCCTACGAGCAGGACCCTCAGGAGATCCAAACGATCCCAGTGCAGCAAACTCGGATGAGTCCAAGGTACTTCCCTATGAGTTGCCGGGACTACTTCGTTTTAATAAGGGTTCTATGGTGAGCTCAGTTTCCCAATGGGAAAAGCGTCGATTGGAAATTTTCGAGGATTTTGATGCTGAGGTGTATGGGCGTTTTCCAAAAGAAATCCCTGGAGTGCACTGGAGGCTTATTGCCGAAAGGGATTCAGTTATCGGTACATATCCCGTGGTGATTCAGAAGCTTTCAGGGGTAGTGGACAACAGGAACTACCCGGCTATTGAGGTGAAGATTACCATGACACTAACCCTTCCAAAGGAAGCACCGAATAAGGTGCCGGTGATATTAAAATTTGATTGGAATTTTCCAGCAGGTTTTAATCCAAATGCTGAAGATGAAAATCCTTGGCAGCAACAATTACTTGCAGAAAACTTTGGGTATGCTAGTTTAATCCCTACGAGCTATCAGGCCGACAACGGCGCAGGACTTCGAGAAGGAATTATCGGCCTTGTAAATAAAGGAGAGCCTAGAAAACTTGACGATTGGGGAACGCTAAAAGCCTGGGCATGGGGTGCTAGTCGTGCACTTGATTATTTTGAGACCCACCCTAAGGTTAATGCTAAAAATGTAGCCATAGAAGGGCTGTCCCGTTATGGTAAAGCTGCCATGGTAACCATGGCATACGACCAGCGATTTGCTGCAGGTTTTATTGGGTCGGCAGGTGCAGGAGGAACAAAGATCCTAAGACGAAATTTTGGTGAACAGGTGGAAAACTTAGCCTCTAGTTTTGAATACCATTGGTTCGCCCCTAACTTTATAAAGTATGCCGGACCATTAACGGTTGGTGATTTGCCCGTTGATGCCCATCACTTAATTGCACTTGCAGCACCGCGCCCCGTTTTTGTCAGCGCCGGAAACCCAAGTGTAGAAGGAAGCTGGATTGATGCAAAAGGAATGTTTTTGGGTGCTCAATACGCGAGCCCGGCCTATGAACTATATGGAGGAAACGGCTTAACAGGATTAGGTTATCCCGGAGTAGGAGAATTTCTATCCGGAGGAAAACTCGTTTTTAGAATACACGAAGGTGGGCATACGGTTGTGCCAAATTGGCCTTATTTCATAAGCTTTGTCAAACAGTATTTTAACACGCCATAAATAAACTACCCAACCACGCATAGCGATGGATTGGGTTTTAAACCTGAAGCTAGATGAGCAATATCGCAACACATAG
>NZ_JBLWZP010000022.1:0-15035 GCF_048266365.1 Galbibacter sp.
TGTGGCAAGACCAGTGAACAATTGCATAATTACAAAACCGATTAGTCCACAAATGATTATAGGTTTTCGACCATATTTATCTGAAAGCTTTCCCCAAACCACTACGAATAGTAATTGAAAAAATGGATAGATACTCGTAAGCAATCCAATATGGAAGTTGATAAGATCGGTGTCGAAATTGCTCTTTATTGATAGCCTTTCGGTATAGTAAGGAAGGGTTGGCAATAATATACCATAGCCCAACATCACTACAAATAAACTCAACAGGATTAAAAATACCCTGTTGAGTTTTTCTTTTCTTTCCATTTATTTTTTACCGATTTTTCGCTTTAATAATTGCGCATTAATGGCCACTATAATTGTACTCAAACTCATAAATACAGCTCCCACCGCAGGACCTAAAACAAATCCTGAAGAATACAGAACTCCAGCGGCTAATGGTATTGCAACAACGTTATAACCCGTAGCCCATATTAAGTTCTGAATCATTTTGTTGTAGGTCGCCTTTCCGAATAAAATCAAATTGGCAATATCTTGTGGGTTACTGTTTACCAAAATAATATCTGCTGTTTCTGCTGCCACATCGGTTCCCGAACCAACGGCAATACCAACGTTTGCTTGTGCCAAAGCAGGGGCATCGTTTACGCCATCGCCAGTCATTGCAACAAATTCGCCTTTGCCTTGCAATTTTTTAACGATTTCAACTTTTTGGTGTGGCAATACTTCAGCATAGTAACCATCCAGACCGAGTTTATCGCTTACGGCTTTGGCTGTTTTTTCGTTATCACCAGTTGCCATCAAGACTTTTATGTTGTTCTCTTTAAAGACCCTTATGGCTTCGGCAGATTCAGGTCTTATTTCATCAGCAAGAGCGATGTATCCTGCTAATGCACCTTCAATTAACACAAATACAACAGTTTCAGCAGCATCGCTATACGCCTCTTCTGGAATAGTGATTTTTTCATCCCTCAAATAACCAGGACTCACTACTTTCACCTGCTTGCCTTCTACATTTGCCTCTACACCTTTTCCTGTAATAGCATTAAAGTTTTCAGGATTGGGAATAGCAACCTTATCCTCCTTAACCCTTTTTATAATACCAACGGCAATAGGATGTTCAGAGCTTTGCTCCAAGGCACTTGCAAGTCTTAATACTTCGTCTAATGAATATTTTTCATCTACAGATTCAATTCGGGTAACACCAAAGTCCCCTTTAGTTAATGTTCCTGTTTTGTCAAAGAGCAAAGTGGATATTTTACGTGATTCCTCAAATGCAGTTCTATTACGAATCAATAATCCATTTTGTGCAGATACAGCGGTAGAAATGGCAACTACAAGAGGAATTGCAAGACCGAGTGCGTGTGGGCAAGCTATGACCATAACGGTAACCATTCTTTCTAATGCATAGACAAAAGGAAAGCCTAAAATCAACCAAACTGCCAACGTACCAAATCCAATAGCCAAGGCAATATAAGTTAACCACTTTGCCGCCCTATCGGAAAGGTTTTGCATTTTGGACTTGGTCTTTTGTGCTTCCTCAACCATTGTGATAACCTTGTTGAGATAACTGTCTTTTCCTGTATGTTCAACTTTAACCTTTATGCTGCCATTGCCGTTTACCGAACCTCCAATTACTTTATCCTTTTCTTCTTTTTTTACTGGCTTTGATTCCCCTGTAAGCATTGATTCGTTCAGGTAACTGGAACCTTCTACGATAATACCATCAGCAGGAACTTTTTCTCCCGGCTTAACCAATATCACATCATCTTTCAATAAATCTTCTAGTAAAATATCTTCAATAGTGTCTCCTTTTACCCTGTGAGCTTCGGCAGGCATCATACTAACTAGAAGCTGTAAGGCTTTTGAGGCACCCAAGACACTTCTCATTTCTATCCAATGACCCACCAGCATAATTGCGATTAGAGTGGCCAGTTCCCAGAAAAAATCAACACCCTGCAATCCAAAGACTGTTGCGGAACTATAAAAATAGGCCACACTAATGGCCATTGCTATTAACGTCATCATACCTGGTGCACCTTTTTTTACTTCAGACCAAAACCCTGTTAAAAAAGGCCAACCACCGTAAAAATAAACGACCGATGAAAGTGCAAAAAGGATATATGGATTTCCGGGAAGCAAAAACTCATATCCAAAAAAGTCCTGAATCATTGGTGAAAAGAAAAGAATGGGAATAGTAAGTACAAGGGTTACCCAAAACCGTTTCCTAAAATCGGCAATCATCATCTTGTGATGGTCGTGCCCTGCCATACCCATCGGTATACTTCCGTGGTCGTGTTTCATCTTTGAATGGTCCATTTTACTGTGGTCCATCTTGCTATGGTCGTCTGATTTTGGGTCTTTCATTTTAGAATGGTCCATTTTTGAATGACCCATCTTCGAGTGGTCCATTTTTTTGTCCTTGTGATTTTTGTTATTATCCATATTGTTCTATTTAAGTGTTATCGTAATTTTTTCCGCATTTCTTCTGAAATGTTTTCGGCATAGACACCATAGGCATCTACCAAAAGTCCCTTTATACCATCTTTTGATGAAATAGCATAAAGAACGCTGTTATCGTCTGTACTGCTCATACCTTCAAAACGATGGGTTTCATCCACATCAAAATCTTCGGGCTGAATTTCTATGTTCAGTGAGGCACATTGCAAGCATTCTGGTTTCAAGTTAAAATCATAGGTATATCCTCTTTGTTGAAGGTCATTGATTGCTTCTGAAAGGGTGTCGTAGTTGTTCATTTTCTTTTATTTATAAGTCATTGTGAAATAACTGTTGTCTTCTTCGGTAAATTTCTGAAAGGTCAATAGGCCGTTCTCATTTAATTTTTCTATTACATTATAATTTAATTGCTTGATACGAATACCCAACGCATAGGCCTTAATATTGATTTTTGATTTAATATTGTTTTTGTTACTGTCTAATTTTCGGTTGTAAATCTTTATAGTACTTTTTGAACCGAAGAAATTCAACAATCCTGAATCAAAGCTCATTTCCAATTCTATATTTGCCAAGTTTTCCAAATCATATAGCTCTTTAAAATTTGCAGATGTGGTATTGATTTCGGTTTCCTTTGATTTTGGGTTGGAGAACGGAAATGCCATTACCATAATACTGGCTTCATCTGGTTTACAACGATAAGTGGTTATATATTTGTCGGTAGATTGTTTGTCTTTGTCAAACAACTCTGTGATTACCTCAATTTCATAATATTCATTTTTCCTTTTTGTTTTTCCGGCTTCAAAAGTTTGTTTGTTTAAAAAATCGCCATCTTCATCAAAATTTTCCCGAACTACAACCCTGCCCGAAATCTGCCCAATAAGCATTTCAGTTTGTCCAGTCATTGTAATACTGAATAAAGTAAGTAATACTATGAAGACTCGTTTTTTCATATATGGTGCATTAATTTCTTTACTTCTTTTGCCAGTATATCGCTTAAATCAATCCCATTTGAAGGGTGTGGAATGGTATTGCAGGTCACTATTTTTTCTACGCCGGAATCCAACAAATCCCGATAGGCATTACCTGAAAAAACGGCGTGAATACCAACACATATTGGTGGTTTCATTCCTGCTTTTTTCAAATGTTGTACGGTTTCAATCATTGTTCGAGCTGTAGAAATAATATCATCTACCAAAATTGGTGTGGCGTTTTTATATTTTTCCACATCAGGCACAGAAACTTCCACATCCCGGTCACCGTGACGCACTTTTTGCAATACTGTAAATGGTGCTCCTGCATTTTTTGCTACTTCAGAAACCCATTGTTCGCTTTCGGAATCCGGACCTATTAATACTGGGTTTTTTATATTTTCTTTTATCCATTTTGAAATGTCATCTGCAGCGTGAATGACTTTGTTTGGAATTTGATAGACTTCGCTTAAAGAGCTAATCCTGTGTAAGTGCGGGTCAACAGTTGTAATGCTATCAGCAAAACCGGAAATTAACTTCCCGAAATAGGTAGAGGTAACGCCCTCACCCTCATTAAATATTTTGTCTTGTCGCATATATGCCAAATACGGTGCTACCAAACAGGTACACATAGCACCTAATGATTTGGCGGTGTGGCTTAAAAAATATAGCGGTAATAATTTCTCATCAGGGTCGTGTAGGGTGCAGACCAAGACCACACATTTATCTTTTACGTCAGATAATATGCGCGTGTAGGATTCGCCGTCAGGGAACTTTCGTAAGGTGGTCTTTCCCACTTCAGCATTCATTTTTGTTGCCATTAGCTCTGTTAATTCCTCGTTTCTCGGAAGGCTGAATAATATCGTTTTCATAGTATGTTTTTAATTTATGGTTATAATATCCTTGTGATTATTTTTATACTCCATTGCATAATTGAGTTCGCCTTGGGATTCAGCATATATGGTATATAGTAATTGGTTCTCTTCAACTTGCTCTCCTATATGGACATTTAAAAGAATACCTGCGGATTTAGATTGAGGTGCGCCTGAAAGTTTGGCAAGCTTTGCTATCTTTCGATTATCAATGCGCTTTAGACTGCCTGATTTTTCTGCTCTGATTTCAATTTTATAAGGTGCTAAAACAGGCTTTGAAAAACGGCCTTGGGCCTTACAAATGGCAAGGAATTTTTCATACGCTTTTCCAGATTTTAGTATTTGATGTGCGGTTTCCGTTCCTTTTCCTTTTTCGACTTTGCCCGAAAGCTCTATAAGTTCTCCAGCCAAAAGCAATGACCTTTCCATTAAGTCCATTGGTGCATCTGTCTCATTTTTCAAAACCTTTAGTATATCGATGGCTTCTAAAGTTGGGCCAATCCCTCTCCCTACAGGTTGCGTACCATCTGTAATGACCACTTTTACATTCAACCCGACAGTGTTGCCTACCGTTTCCATATGGTTTTTTAGTTTTTGTGCCATTTCTTCACTTCTAACTTTCGCAGTTTTTCCTACGGGAATATCTATAACAACGTGGGTTGAACCTGCCGCAGCCTTTTTGGAAAGTACCGAGGCTATGAGTTGCCCTTCGCTATCAATATCCAAGGCCTTCTCAATCTTAATCAGTACATCATCAGCGGGACTTAATTGCGCTGTACCACCCCAAACAAAACAACCTCCTTCTTTTTCTACCACAGCCGTTATTTCTTCGGAAGAGAGCGTAACATTGGTCAGAACTTCCATAGTATCTGCTGTACCTGCGGGCGAAGTAATGGCTCGCGAGGACGTTTTTGGCATTGTAAGTCCATAAGCAGCTACAATGGCCACTACCAAGGGTGTGGTTCTATTGCCGGGTAATCCGCCAATGCAATGTTTATCGACAACGATTTCTTTATTCCAATTCAATTGTTTTCCAGAAGCAATCATAGCTTTTGTGAGGTCGGATATTTCATCACTATCCATTCGGTCTCCTGCACAGGCAGTAATGAATGCTGAAAGGTGTATGTTGGAATAGTCGCCTTCAACGATATCGGTTATGATTTGGTTGTAGGCGTTGTAATCTAGTTTTTGGTTATAGATTTTTGCCCTGACGTGGCTTAACGACTCTATAGGTTCTAAATGGGAAACGTACAAGGTGTCATTGTCGGAAACATTCAACTTTTTTGCGGCAGCATCCGATAGTCCTATTTCGTTGGGCATCAGGACATCAGACTTTAAAACATTTAGACTTGCAACGATTGAGGTGCTTGCATTGGATATCCTTATTCGTGTTAATGCTTCAAAACCTTCTGAAATACACACGTGGCAGTCTTCACGCATATACACCACATTTTCGTTTTGGGTGTAGATTCCAAGATGTTTGTATTTTAATATATTTGAATGTTGTTCCATAGTTTATTTTATTTCTTCAATGCTATATAATTGTGGGATTTCAGCATCCCACCCATAGGTCTCCCTGATACCTTTTTGTAGTGCTTCTGCACTTTCTTTTTCACCGTGTACAATGAAAATCCGCTCTGGTTTATTTTTTATTTTGCTCATCCAATCCATAAGCTCTGTATGGTCTGCGTGTGCCGAGAGCCCTTCGATTTCTGCAACTTCCATATGAAATGGCACCCATTTTCCGTACACTTTTAATTCCTTATCGCCTTCCAATAGCTTTCTTCCACGAGTGCCTTCAGCTTGATAACCCACAAAAAGCAAGGTGTTTTTTTGGTTTTGTGCCTGTGTTTCAAGATAGTTGAGCATTCTACCACCAGTAAGCATTCCACTTCCCGCAATCACGATTTTTGGCTTGTTGTCGGTCCGTAATTCCATTGTTTCACGATAACTGCTTACGACCGTGAAATGTGAGCACATTTCATCACATTCATTGTCCTCTAATCTGTGCCAATCCCTTGTACGGTGGAAGAGTTCGAGTACATTCGCTCCCATTGGACTGTCCATTATCATTTGTACTTTCGGTATTTTGTTCTCTTTTAATAATCTCCAAAAAATGAGCATCATCAATTGGGCACGTTCTACCGAAAAGCTTGGAATAAACAGGCTGCCACCTCTATTGATGGTATCGTTGACCAATTTTTCAATCTGTGGCAGTGCTTCTACTTCATCTGGATGAAATCTTCCGCCATAAGTGGATTCAATGAAAAGCACATCTGCTTTTTTTGGTTTTAGTGGTGGGTAGAGCAATAAATCATTGGTTCTTCCAATATCTCCCGAAAAGACAAAACGTTTTCCGTGTATATCCAACTCGATGTAAGAGGCACCGAGAATATGACCATTGTATTGAAATCTGGCCTTTATATTTTTCATCAATGGCATCCATTGAGCAGGTGGTACTCCCTTGAAATGTGGAAGGGTTTTTTCAACATCGTTTAAATCGTAAAGCGGTTCTGCCGGACTATGTTTGGAATAGCCTTCTTTGTTGGCGCGTTCGGCTTCCTGCTCTTGGATTTTTGCACTATCGTTCAAAATGATTTTTGCAATGTCCAAAGTGGGATTAGTGCCGTAAATCGGGCCTTTAAACCCTTGTTTTACCAATCGAGGTAAATACCCTGTGTGGTCCATATGGCCGTGGGTAAGCAAGACCATATCAATTTCTGAAACTTCAACGGGTGGATATTCCCAGTTTTTAAGGCGCAATTCCTTCAACCCTTGAAATAGTCCGCAGTCTATCAATATCTTTCTTTCTCCCGTATCCACTAAATATTTTGAGCCGGTTACTGTACCAGCTGCGCCCAGAAAGTGAATGTTTATTTTAGTGTTATTCATCTTTGTACTATTTATTTAAAGTCCACCACAGCAAGAAGGTGTATTCCCTTTATCTTGGTTAGATTTACTCAATTCTACTATTTCTTTATATAGGTTTCGTGAATCCTCTTTGATATAGAGTGCTACCTTTTTTATGGATTTAGGTTCAAAGTCTACCATATCCAATAGTATTTCCAAGGCCTCTTCAAGTAGTTTCGGGTCATTCTCCAATGCTTCGTAAAAAGGCTCAAAATCTATGTTATTCTGTGGTTTTGTTTCTTTAGTTTTCATATAATTATTTTTAAGATTATATTTTTTAATGGTTTTTGCATAATGCTTCAGAATCTTCCAAAATCTTTTTATGTCTTGTTTTATCAATTCCAATTTGGTTTAATAAAGTAGGTTTTTCGTGAAGCTCTTTGCAGAGTACAATTCCTTTATCCAATAATTTTGTTTTTTCGGATTTGGTCAGAGTTGTTAATGCTGTTAAGGGATGAAATCCAGACTTGTCTATTCTGTCTTTTAAACCATTTTCCATAGGATAATCCCAGCTTGTCAATAACAATCCAACACATTTACCATATTGCACCGCATCGGTTGTAAATCGTGTATTGGTGTACACACCGCCTTTATGTAGTTTGGCCTCGTGACCTTTTTGATGTTCCCATTGTTTTTCAACATCCAAAAACCGTGAATGGATGTACAAGGGAATCTTGACATTGCAAAACCGTCCTTGGTCGCTATGGTATTTGCACTCAATCATATAATGGTAATTATTCTTTTGGGCTATAACATCTACTTCGTGTTGCACGCAATTGCCCTGTACAATCACACCAACCTTTGTTTCAAACCCTTCGTGTGCCAATAGTTTCCCCACTAATTTTTCAAATGGAAAACCGGAAGGCCCTAATTCCATCAAGGCTTTTTTGAGTTTGTACTTTGAGGCACTTACACGTGATTTACCTTTAAGCATTTTAAATGCCATTTGGTAGATTTTTTTTGTAGTAATACCATCGTAAATTGTAGACTCAATTTGTGCTACTATTTGCTTAATCACGGTATCGTTTGCCTGTGCCCGTTTTAGTGAATTGATGAGTTTGTCCACATCAAATTCAACTACATCTCCAGAGTGTTTCACTATTTTAATTGAGTTTTCCATTTTTTAAATATGTATTGTCATTACGGGTAATGTGGAATGATTGGTAACACCTTCAGCGATGCCTTTAGAGAATAGACTTAAAAACCCTGTCTTGCCGTGTGTAACCATTGCAATTAAATCTGTTGGCTGCTGTTCTACAAACGTGTTGATTCCCGTTTCTACCGAAGGTTCATTGTAAACAGCCATCCCATAGTTTTTTACTGATGGAAATTTTTGCAGAAACTCTTTTATTGGGTTTAATCCTTGCTCGATGCTATTGAAGTCAGTTTCTGTATTAATCCGTAACAGATGGATTTTTGCATCACATTTTTCAGCAATGGATTGCACTTCTTGAAACGGTCGACTGACATCTTCCTTAAAGTCTGAAACAAATACAATGTCTTTGAACGGAAACGATACTGGTTCATCCTTTACCACAATAACAGGAGCATTTGCTTTTCGAACAATCTCTTCGACATTACTACCAGTTATTTCTCGGATGACCCCCTTGGTGCCACTGCTTCCTGTTATGATGAAATCGTGGTGATAATGATTTGAATGGTCTAAAATATCGCCTTGTCCAGCATCAAATTGTAGAAACCTGCGACATTTTAATCCTTCACGTTCTGCGGTTCTTTCCAGTTCTCGTAAAGCTGCTCTGGCAATGCCAATTTTTTTTAATGTCTCTGGATATCTGTTTTCCTTTTGCTTATCCAATTTCACCCAATCTACAGGGGTTTTCAATAGGTGTAAAAAGTGTATTTCGGCCTTATACAGTTTGGCCACTTTAATGCCTAAATGTGCAGCTTTGATACAGTTTTCAGAGAAATCGGTGGGTACGAGTATGTTTTTCATTTTATTTAAATTTTAATTATTAGGTTTCCATTTAAAATCACAAAGTTTTGCTCCACCTGCAATACTATTTGTGCGTTCCAATTTAGCATTCCACATTTCGGCCAATGGAAAGTCTAATGCACACCAAGTATTTACACAGAACTCGGACAGTCCTTTGGTTTCAAAATATTCGGCAACGGGACATTTGGTGCAATTAAAGCAAACAGAACTATCGGGTTGAAGAATGTTTTCCCATTTATAGGAAGGGCTGCTGAAGGGAAATGCCCTAAACAGTTCGGTGGCATATTTTAGCCTTTTAGCATTACTTTGATACTTTAGTCGAGTAATATTCCAAGATAGCTTACCCATTATTTTATAGACCTTCCAAGCGATATCGTAAAAGTATTTTGTGGTTTTGGCATTACTTATCCCTCTTTGTGTCAATTCTTGATAAAAAGCCGTAGACATTGCTGCAAGATGAACCATAAGTGTTCCTCCAAAAGTTGGTTCTTTTTTAATCTCCCTTTTCAACGCATTGTAGCGTAGCCAATAGCCCTTGAGGATTGCCTTAATTTCAATATCTTCAAAATTGGGCGTCAGCACTTCTGTTGCGGCTTTTGCTGCAACTGTTTTATACCATAGAAGGATTATTTTTAACATTGTTATTTTTGGTTATTGTTAATTTTCCGAAAAGACTTCGTTTCCAGAACGCACTTGCTTTTCAAAACAGTCCAGATTATATATGGTTGTTTCAGCAATATTGGTCATAGCTGTTTCGGTTAAAAATGCTTGATGGCTTGTGATTAATACATTGTTGAAGGTCATTAATCGTGCAATCACATCGTCTTGCAAAATATCTTCAGAATGGTCTTCAAAGAACAACCCTTCTTCTTCCTCGTAAACATCTATTCCGAAATAGCCAATTTTTTTGGTTTTCAATCCTTCGATAACCGCCTTGGTATCTACCAATCCGCCACGACTGGTATTGATGAGCATTACTCCAGGTTTCATAAGTGCAATATGTTCTTTGTCAATCAAGTGTTTTGTTGAAACTTTTAATGGTATGTGCAGGCTTATTATATCGGAGTGTTTACAGAGCGTTGCACAATCCGTATAGATTACACCATATTTATCTATCATATTTTGGTCTTCATTAATATCTTGAGCAAGAATATTGCAACCAAATCCGTGTAGAATTTTTATGAGCACAGACCCAATTTTCCCTGTTCCAATCACACCCACGGTTTTTCCATTGAGGTCGAAACCAGTCAGGCCGTTCAATGAAAAGTTTTGTTCGCGAACCCTATTGTGCGCTTTAATTAATTTTCGATTTAATGCAAGTATCAGCGCCATTGTATGTTCGGCAATTGCATACGGGGAATATGCTGGCACACGAGCCACTTTTATACCCAGTTCTGATGCTTTTTTTAAATCGACGTGATTAAAACCTGCCGAGCGTAAAGCGATGAATTTTATGCCCTGCTTGTGTAAAATCTTCAACACTTCCGAAGAGGCGTCATCACTGGAAAAAAGTGCTATGGCCTTTGAGTCTTCTGCCAATAAGGCGGTTTCCTTTGTTAGTCGAAATTCTAAAAAATTCAGTTGATGCTTTCCATTATTGGCATTTACAATGGAAGGTTTATCGAATTTATGTGTGCTGTATATGGTTGTTTTCATTTCTTTTTATTTTACTTCCCAAATAGTTCTAAAAGTTCATATAATTCAGTATTTACCTGATGTTGTTTGACTACCTCTTTAAAAGGGGTTAGGTGCAATTGATTATTCAAAATTCCAACCATCGCGTTCTTTTTACCTTCTGAAAGGACGTTTACACTTGCCACTCCAAGTCTAATTCCCAACATTCTATCTAAAGCAGAAGGATTTCCGCCTCGCTGTACGTGGCCAAGTTTGGTGATTCGTAAATCGACATCGGGATTAACCTCCTTTATTTTTGAGGAAACAAGTTCAGCACCTATTTCATCACCTTCAGAAACCACGACAAGGAAGGCATCTTCGCTATCGTAGTTTTTAACCTTGTCCAATAGGTATATAAAGTCTTTCCCGCTTTCTGGAATTAGGATGGCATCTGCACCGACCATCAAACCCGAATGAATAGCGATATAGCCTGAATCCCTTCCCATTACTTCTACAATGAACACACGGTTGTGGGATTCAGCGGTATCTCGTATTTTATCAATATTTTCAATGGCTGTATTTACTGCGGAATCAAAACCGAGGGTGTAATCTGTACCGGAAATATCGTTGTCGATAGTTCCTGGAATACCTATAAATGGGATATCGCATATTTCTGAAAAAGCCAATAGACCTTTAAATGTGCCATCGCCGCCAATAGCAATTAGGGCATCTACGTTGTTCGCTTTTATGGTTTGCAATGCTTTTTTTCGACCCTCCAGTTCCAGAAATCGCTTGCTCCGTGCTGTTTTTAGGACAGTGCCACCTTGGTGTAATGACTTTTGTAATTCGTGTGATTTTAAGGATATTAAATCCCCATCTATCAACCCTTCATACCCTTTTCGAAAACCACTAGTTTTTATACTCTTTGCTTCAGCGGATTTGGCAATGGCGTACAGAGCAGCGTTCATACCAGGGCTATCACCTCCAGATGTAAATACGCCTATATGTTTAATTTTAATAGTGTTCATTAGATATGGTTTTTTGTAACTTTTTTTCTGAAATAGTAAAACCTTGGATTGTGTTCCAAACAAATTCTGCTTCTTTCAAAAAGAATTGATGGTCTCCTTCCGATGAAGTAATCAGGTGTGCATTTTTAAATTCCCTTGATAATTTTAAGGCATTCTCTAAAGGCGCCGTGGTGTCTTTTTCTCCGTGGATAAAAAGCACGTCTTTATCCTTAATTTTCCTTGCCATCACATATAAATCTGTTTTCAAGATGACTTCAGTGAGCGAATAATAATAACTCATCCAATGATGCTTTTTTGCATCTTCATAAACTTCATCCGTTAGGTTATCGGGTTTGAATGCACGTGACATAAATATGGGATGAATCATACAGATGTATTTTGAGAATTTACTTGACGAAATCCTATCCACAAGGGAATGTGTGGACATTACTTTCTTAAATTCATCTGCATCTTTATAAACAGGTATGCCGATAAAAACTCCTGCCTTGAACCAATGAGCATATTTCTCTAAAAGTGCTAATGAAATTATCGCTCCCATTGAATGTCCCGCAATAGTTGTTTTTCCATCATTGAACCCTTCTTTTTTTAAAATCAATTCTAACGCTTGCAGTTGTACCGATAAGGAATAATCACTTTTTGGTTTTGGCGAATCACCAAAGCCTAGAAGGTCTATCAAAAGCAAGGAATGTGTTTTAGTTATGCTTTCTAATTCACGTTTCCAATAATTCAACGAGCCTGTTAAACCGTGCAGCAAAACGAGTTTGTTTATTCCAGAACCTATTATTTCATAATTCAAGAGCGTTTCGTTGGCATCATAAGCTGGTTGCGTACCAATCTTGTAATGCTGATAGCCTGCAATAGCTACTACAGGTAAAATGAACACTATGGAAATGAATAGTAACGTCATTATTAAAAGATGAATCAATTTTTTTATGTCCTCGTTTAGTGATTATGCAATATTTATTTTTTCATCTAAATAGATGCTTTGCACAGCATTGATTAATTTAACCCCTTCACCAAAGGGTTTTTGAAATGCCTTTCGACCCATTATCAACCCAGAACCGCCTGCCCTTTTATTGATTACGGCTGTTGTAACCGCTTCCACTATATCGGACGCTCCTTTAGAGCCGCCACCGGAATTAATTAATCCTATTTTACCCATATAACAATTGGCTACTTGTAACCTACAAAGGTCAATAGGATGATCTGTTGTCAACGTATCATACATTTCATCATCATATTTTCCAAACCCTATCTCTTTAAAGCCAAAATTGTTTGTAGGCAATTTTTGTTTAATAATATCTGCCTGAATAGTAACACCCAAGTGATTGGCCTGTCCAGTTACATCGGCAGCAGCGTGGTAATCTTCTTTTTTAGTTTTAAAGGCTTCGTTTCGGGTATAGCACCATAAAATGGTAGCCATACCTAAATTGTGAGCTTCTTCAAAAGCCTCCGAAATTTCCTTTAGCTGTCTATTACTTTCTTCAGAACCAAAATAGATGGTAGCACCTACTGCAGCCGCTCCCATATCCCAAGCCGCTTTGACCTTTCCAAATAATGTTTGGTCATATTTGTTGGGATAGGTAAGCAGTTCATTGTGGTTAATCTTCACTATAAATGGAATTTTATGGGCATATTTTCTTGCATTTAATCCCAAAACACCAAAGGTTGAAGCCACTCCATTGCATCCTGCTTCTATTGCCAATTTGATGATATTCTCTGGGTCAAAATAATCTGGGTTTTTATAGAATGAGAAAGCAGCACTATGCTCAATGCCTTGGTCAACAGGAAGAATACTCAAGTAACCTGTGCCACCTATGTTTCCGTGATTGTACAATTGGGCAAGACTGCGCAATACTTGCGGATTTCTGTTACTATTGGTAAATACTTTGTCGAGACTGTTTTTGCTTGGTGTTTGCAATTCATCCTTTGTTATTTTTTCACAAACGTGGTCCAAATAGTAGGATGCTTTTTCTCCTAAAATCTTTGTTATGTTTTCATCTGTTTTCATAAGTCAATTTTATTTGATTCCTAAACTTTCATTGGTTTTGGAAATGGATTTTGCGCCATCTGTTTCAATTCCAGTTAATGCTCTAATGGCATCGATTGTTTCAGGAATTACAATGGCTTGGTTATCGACTACGTAGGCGTAGAAAAGTTCATCTCCCACTACCTTCAACATATCTTTCCAAAGGGCAACTTCGTACATATCGCCCCAAGGTCTTCCCATATCCAAAAACATTTCCTTAATAGTGTTGTTGGACACCAACCCTTGGTCATATCGAATCAATTTAATACGGCTTGACGTTTTAAATGCATTTAGCACTTCTTTTTTAGATGCTTGTTTTTTTAACTTCACGTTCCAGTAGTGCATATGGCTTAAGGTTTGGGGGACTTTTACTGCGGCAGTGATGACATCCAAATCGGGGTCTACACTTTTAGCATCCGGACCTTGGTGGCTCGGGATGTTTTTTTCTGGGACCATTGTATTCATAATACCACCTAAATGGCTCTCCCAAGGGTCTGTGGCTCTTCTTAAAAGTGTGCCTCTGGCATAATCCAATAAATCCGCTCTTTTTAGAGCTGTCAATGTTCTTAAAATAGAGGTGGTGTTGCAGGAAACAACCCTTGTGGCATCTAAATTTAATGCCGATTTATAGTTGTTTTCGGCACTAAAGGAATGACCTGTGGTTTCGTGTTTTTCGCCTCCGTGCAAAATAAATTTGATATTTTGTTTTTTATAAATTGCTACATTTTGAGCCGCAATCTTTTTAGGTGTACAATCCACGACGAGGTCTGATTTTTCTAAAAGCCCCTGCATATTGCCTTTTACTGAAATACCTTCGGATTTCATTTTGTTTTCTGCTTCTTCAGTTGCTGCGTAGATATTGTACTCTTTTCTTACGGCATTTTGAATGCGCCAATCGCTTATGATATCACATACTCCGGAAAGCTCCATATCGTCTTGTAGATTGATAGCATCGGCCACCCTTTTTCCAATGACTCCGTATCCTATAACTGCTATTTTTTTCATTTGAATTGTTTTTAAATTATTCTTCTGTTTCATTTACTAATGATTTGGGTTTAAAATTTCTAATAATCAGGCGGTTGCTCTTTTCATATGTGAAATAGCTTACCGCCCAATTAAAACCAACCATCAATCTATTTCTAAATCCGCTTATGGATAATAAGTGTACAATTGACCATAGCAACCAAGCGAAATAACCTGCAAATT
>NZ_JBLWZP010000023.1:0-13008 GCF_048266365.1 Galbibacter sp.
AATACTCAACAAAACAAATGTAATAATACGGTGTGCAGTTTATACAGTCATTATTTATAGTATAGTAATCTTTGGTAAATACGGTAATGATAGTGTTTATATTGTAAAACATTTGTTAGACTTTGTTCCAGATTATCATAATTATTACAATTTAGGACTTCCAAAACACGAATTTATTTTAGCGATTGTAGTAATAGGACTATTATTGATTTTTGATGCTATTCATAGAAAATATAATAGTTTAAGAATACTCAACAAAACAAATGTAATAATACGGTGTGCAGTTTATACAGTCATTATTTATAGTATAGTAATCTTTGGTATATACGGTAATGATAGTGTTTCAGAATTTATTTATTTTCAATTTTGAAGATGAAAAAAAAAATAAAATCTATTATTGTCTTCACCCTTTTTTTGACTTTAGGGTTTATTTTTTTGAATAGAATCTTTGCCTCTCAGAATATTTTTGTCAATGTTTATGAAGACTATAAATCCTTAACAAAAAAAACTAACGTAGATATATTATTTTACGGAAGCTCCCATGCTTATACTACTTTTAACCCAATGATTATAGATGATAAATGTAAAACCATAAGTTACAATTTAGGTTCGGCCGCATTATATATTTCTCTTACGGATCTTGTTTTAAAAGAAACACTTAAAAGAACGAAGCCCAAATTAATCATTCTTGAAGTTTATGAAGGGACAGTAAGAGAAGTTATTTCAGAAAGAAACAAAGGATTTCAACTTAGAGCCTTAGACATTATCCCAAACTATTCGATTGAAAAAATTAATTCGATTAAAAATATATTTTCCAAGAATGAATATCTCGGTGCCCTATTTCCCCTTATTAGAAACCATGAAAAATGGAATGAATCTTCATTTATTGGGTTTTCTAAAAGACAAACATTGAATAAGAACACTCTTTTTTTTCATTCAGGGTATAGAGGTCATTTTAAAAAATTAGATTTAACAGAACGCCAATCGTTTAAAGACCTTACCAAGATCAATGCCCCATTGAAGAACGGAAAAATTTATTTTGATGAAGAATCAAAAAAACATATTAAAGCGTTTATCAATACAGCGAAAAAAGAAGGAATAGAAGTCCTAATTGTTACTTCTCCGGATTTAACAAGTTATAAGAAACACCAACCCTTTTTTAAAGAATTAAAGGAATTGTGCAAGTCATTTAGCACACCTTATTTGAATTTAAATGACTATTATAAAGAAATAGGTCTAACAGCTGATGATTTTATGGACCCTGGACATTTAAATATATATGGCGGTACTAAGACCAGTCAGTTTTTGGGAGAATATCTAAATGAGAAATATCAATTTTCAGATCGTTCAAATGATGAAAGTTATAAGCTTGAAATGCAGAAACTCCAAAAATCCAAAGACTTATTTGTAAAATCAGACGGATTTTATGGTATTGAGCTAAACAAAAAACTTATTGATGGATTGGTTATAAAGAATCTGAGTATTAGCAAAAACAATAGAGACCATACTATAACACTAAACATTGAAAATGATAAAAGATTAGATGAAATCTTTGAAAAATATAAGCTCTCATTTAAAATATTTCCAACGAACTTGGATAACCTTAATGATGACAGCAAATCTAAAAAATGGAAATTTGACAAAGTAGATATTATATTAGAAAATCAAACCAATCCAATGGTCTTTCACATTTTTACTAAAATTAAGAAAATAGATAAGGCGGAAGTGTTTCTTTTTAATAAAGAAGTTTATAAAGGTGTGGTTGGTGAAAAAATAACTATTGATGATCTTGATTTTTAATATTAATTTTTTATTCAATTAATATATGGATAACAGATGATAAAAAAGAGAATATTTTCTGCATTAATATTATCAGTTTTTCTGTTGCTAGGATTTATTTATTTAAATAAGGTCTTTGCATCAAGCCATCGTTATGCAAATACAATTGAGGATTTTGATGAATTAACAAAAAAAGAAAATATTGATATTATTTTTTATGGCAGTTCCCATTCCTTCACATGCTACAATCCTTTAATAATAAATAATATAACAAAAACGACGAGCTATAATTTAGGCTCCGATGCATTATTAATGTCTCTAACAGATCTTGTTCTAGAAGAATCATTAAAAAAAACTAAGCCAAAACTTATTATACTAGAAGTATATAAAGGCACAATAACTGCTCCGTCAGACACGAAAGAGGCGAAAGGTTATCAACTAAGAGCCTTAGACCTGGTGTCAAACTTTTCATTTAAAAAATATACAGAAGTAGAGCGCATTTATAATAAAAATGAATATTTAGGGGTACTCTTCCCATTAATAAGAAACCATACTGATTGGAATAGTAAAAACTTTTCTTCTTTTTCCAAAAGAGTAAACTTTGACCCAAATGATTTTTATTACGGAGGTTATGTGGGATATGGAACTATAATAGGAGAGAAAGATAATCGCTCAAAATATGAAAACTTTAGAAATCAGGAAAAACGTAAAAACAATAAAGATACTTTACTTAATAATAAAATTAAAGAGGATATAGCGGCATTTTTGAAAATAGCGAATGAACAAAACATCCCTGTTTTAGCCGTAACCTCACCAGATTTAAGAGCTATTTATGAAAACTATTACCTATACGATGAGTTTCGAATCTTCTTTGATAAATTTAATGTTCCCTATCTTAATCTAAATGATTATTATGATGAATTGGATTTATCTGTTAACGATTTTAGAGATCCAGGACATTTAAACAGGACTGGAGGGACAAAAGCATCAAAATTTTTGGCGAATTATCTTAATGAGCACTATAAGTTTGATGATAGGTCTTCTGAATCTACTTGGCAGTCTATCAATAAAAAATATTTGGACTTCAAAAATACCTATGAAGAAAGAATATATCAAAAACAATTACAGGCTAATCTCATAGAATCGATAAAAGTAAAGGATATTGAACTAACCAATAGCGGTCAAATTTATTCAATAAAAATTACCATTGATGGAACCAAAAATTATAAAGATGATTACGGAAAATACAGCTTATCATTAAAGATTTTTCCTTATGATAATAACGAGCTTAGTGATTACAGCAAATCCAAGAATTGGAATTTTGATAAAGAAGATATAAAATTAAAAGATGAAGACAGTATCCTGACTTTTCAACTTAAAAGTAAGATTAAAGAAATAAAACAAATTGAAATGTTCCTTTACAATACTGAAGAATATAAAGGTGTAATTGGAGAAAAACTGATTATTAACAATCTGGATTTATTAGAATAATTTTTTTTAAACCATATCCAAGCTATAAAATGTCACATCATTAATGAAAAAAAAATCAATATTATTACTTTCATTTTTATTAATTCTGAGCTTTATATATTTAAATAGAATATTTTCAACGAGCAATCATTATGTTAATACATTTGAATCATTCAAAGCACTTGCTGAGAATACCAATATTGATGTTTTATTTTTTGGCAGTTCACACGCTTACACTGCATTTAATCCTTTAATAATTGATAAAGAATCTAAGACAGTATCATTTAATTTAGGATCTGATGCTTTAAGGGTTCCATTTACAGATTTAATTATTGAAGAAGCTCTGAAGAAAACAAATCCTGAGCTTATAGTTATTGAAATATACCCTCCTTCTATACCAGGTCCGGAAAATGATTTAATAAAAGGATATCAATTAAGGGCCTTGGATATGATTTCGAATTTTTCTTTAAAAAAACAAGAAAAAATTGAAAGATTCTATACAAACAAAGAACTAGCAGGAGTATATTTTCCATTAATTAGAAATCACAATAAATGGAATGAAATGAAATATTTTAAACTATCCCGCAAAGAAAATTTTAATGAAAACACAACTTTTTTTAATAATGGTTACATAGGATTTAATACAGTAATTGACTCTTTAGGAAGATCGAAATTTAATGGTTTTAAAGAAATAATAGCATACCCTGAACACAAAAAAACAAAAATTGATGAAACAGGAAAAAGAGATATTGTTGAATTAATTAGAGTAGCAAAATCTCAAGGCTCTCAAGTTTTGGTAGTTTCATCTCCTGATCTTAGAGCCAAATTTGACTGGAGCGAGTCTTTTTTAGATGATTTGAAAAATATTTGTGAGCAACAAGAAATAAACTACTTAAATCTTAATAATCACTATAATGAAATGGGTTTAAATATTATTGATTTTAGGGATCCATCACATCTAAATATTCAGGGAGCAATAAAAACCAGCAAGTATTTATCGAGCTATATTAATAAAAACTATAAACTCAAAGATAGATCTTCAGAACCTATTTGGGATTCTATGAACAAAATATATATAGGTTTTAATGAACGAAATAAAACAGCAAGTTTTCAGAAGCAATTAAAGTTTAATTTTATAAAAGAAATACAATTAAAAATGATTGAAATGAAAATTTTGAATAATAAATTAAATGCAAAAATATATATTGATAAAACCAATTATTCTAAAAGGGAAAATAAAAAATACAGTATTTCTTTAAAAATTTTTCCCTATAATATCGATGAGTTAAGTGATTATAGCAAATCAAGAAATTGGGATTTTGACAAAGTAGATATAAAATTAAAAGATAAAGACAGCATATTAAATTTTCAGCTGAATAGTAAGATTAAAGAAGTAAAACAGTTGGAATTATTTCTTTTTAACTCTGAGCAATATAAAGGTGTTGTAGGAGAAAAACTGGTTCTTAAGAATATCGAATTTCAATAATTTTTGTGCTTAAAAACTTATTACATAAAAACTATTTAATTTACGGAAGTTCTATACTTTTCAGTAGAGGGTTAGAATATGCAGTTCTTTTTTTTGCCGCCCATCATTTGTCAAAATATGATTACGGGGAGCTAGAATATTATAAAAAAGTAATTGAGGTCGGTTCATCCGTTTTTGCTTTTGGATTTCCCGCACTCATCCTGAGTTATACAAAAAGTAGGGATAGCAAAAACTATTTCTTCCTCTTAGGAATTTTATTTGTTCTTTTTGTTGCGGCCATTGGGGCCATTTTTTTTAGCTTTTTCAGCTGGTTGTTTCTGATTGTTCCATTCGTTTTTTATGCCATTTTTTTTACTGGAGGTATTGCCCAATCTTATTTTTTGGTAAGTCAAGGCAGTAGTTATGCTTCATATTATAAAATAATTATTTCAATCCTTTTTTATGGGTTGATCTTTATTTCAATTTATTGTTTTGATGTTGCAGGTTATGCTTATGTATATGTAAATTACTTACTGCTACCAATTTCATTTATTCATGTAGTTACTTTATTTTATCGTGAAAAGATTATTTGGCAAAAAGTAAAAAGGTATTGGAAGCTTTTCAAAAAATTATTATTAAGTTCATTTACACTTGTAATTAGCAATTTTGCAAATCTCACTTTTCTTTATACAGACATATTTGTAATAAAATTACTATCTCAAAACCCCAATGTGGATATAGCAAATTATAGTTTCGCATTGAACATTGCCAATATGCTATTGCTTATACCCTTAACTTTAGTGCAAGTTGATATTGAAAAATTGAAACTAAAACCAAACTATTTGAACGAAATAAATAAAAAAATCCTGATTTTAGTATTGACTGCTTCAGTATTTTTATTGGGATTCTATTTTATATTGGTTCACAAATTTTTTACAGATTACAGCAATACCATAACCATTTTCATTGTAATCCTATTGGCTAAAATATTTCATTCCCTTTCTTCATTATTTGGAACCAACCTGATAATTCTGAAAAAATTCAAGGAAAATTTATATATAAATATTGCAATGTTGCTTTTAAATATAGTTGTAAGTTATTTATTGTATTTTCAATTTGATTTGATTGGAGTTGCAATGGCGAGTTTAATTTGCCTGATTATTAGATATTTTTTATTGATTAAAATAAACAGAAAATCAGCACGAGTTTTATAAATGATAAAAAAAATTTCACATATAATTAATTTTAATCAGTTTTTGGTATTACTACCTTTTATAATAATTTATGCTGGTACCGTTTTCCAAACTACTTTTAAAGAAATTACTTCCGTTAGTAAAGTATTAGCATTTGCTTATATGCTAGTATATATTTTTTATACTAGAAAAGTCAATACAAACCTTTTTTTGAGCACATTAATTTTCTTGCCCTTATTGATTTATGGGATCCTCAACTCTTGGACACTTAAAGCTGGACTGAGTGATGGCCTCAGATATTTGTTTCCTATTACTGTTTTGTTTTACAGCTATTCCATTAAAGAGCATTTTGGCCTATTATTGAAATTTATTATTTTTTTCGTTGTGCTTAATTTTTTGATTCAAATACTCAATTATTTTAATTGGGCGCGGGGTATAGAACAATGGTTTTATTATAGAACAGAAAATGGATATGCATATTATAATGAAACAGCAGGAATCATTAGAGCCACAGGTACCGTTGTATTCTTTGGGTTTCTTGGGTTTTTAAACATGGTGGCTTTTTTTATAATAAATACTTTTTATCATGGTCGCTTTAAAAAAGTATTTTTGGGCATCACTTTATTTATGTTGTTGGCAAGTGTATCTTTTAAAGCCTTTGGAGCTTTCCTGATAGTGCTTTTGCTTTATAATTATAAGCGAATCTATAAATTGGTTTTATTCTTTGTATTGCTGTTAATAGGAATATATCTCACTTTTCCTGAAAAGATAAATGAATTTGTAGAGAGTTTATTACTGCGTATAAGTTTATATATTACTGAAGGTAATTCTGCACGTAGTGAATCCTACAGAGTAATGTTTAACGAAATAGGAAATTTCAATCTTTTCGGTCAGGGTGTTGGAGTTTTTGGCGGCCCCGCTTCAACAACATATAACTCTTGGTACTACAAAATGGTTGGCTTCAATTGGTACGACACTAAATGGCTAAATTTAACAACCACAGACACCTTCCCGCCTCACTTGTTTGTGGAGTTGGGTATAATTGGAGGACTTCTATATTTGTTGGTGCTCATCACACCACTTTTAAGAAGAAAATTCAACAAGCGTTATCTATTAGTTCTTGCAATTTATTTCTGTTTGTTCTTTGATATGCTTTTCTCCTTTTCACTTAATAATATGGACTATTTACTATTTTCATTGGCGTTTGTTTATCCAATATTATATTACAAAGAAGAAAACAGCGTTGAAGACGAAATGCAACCAATCTATGGAAATTGAAAGGAAAATTAAGGTTCTTTTTTTTGCAAATATTCCCGTTTCTAATGAGGAACGCTCTATTGGTGGCGCAACAGTTTTGGCAAAAAATATACTTGATTTTATTGTGTTAGATTCTCGTGTTGCTATAACCCATCAACAAATCAGAACTTTTTGGAGAAACAAATTGCAACTAATTGACTATTTTTTTTGGGTTTTCCGTTTTCCCTTTGTCGCAAAAAAATTTGATGTTATCAGTTTTCACGGCACCAAAGATTTTCATTTTACCATTGCCCCCATTTTATGGTTATGGGCAAAAGCTTTAAATAGAAAAACCATATATCATTTTTTTGGCGGGAATTTTATGGATCAATATGAAGCTATGCCAAAAGCATTTCAATTTATATTGAAAAAGACCGTTTTAAAATCGGATACTGTATTTTTTGAAACCCAGCAGTTAATGATTTATTTTGAAAACAAAAACGTTAAGAATGCCGAATGGCTGCCAAATGCCAGAAAACCCATCCAGAAAAAAAATATTGAGACCACTTTTGAGAAGAAATTTGTTTTTATTTCGCGTGTAATACCCCAAAAGGGAATTACGGAAATTGTTAAAGCAGCCGCTATTTTGCCAGATGATTATTCTATAGATGTTTATGGCCCTATAGATGACAGGCATTATGAGAATAGTGTTTTCAAGAGTTCCAGCGTGAATTATAAAGGAATACTGCGCACTGATGAAATTGAAGACACACTTTCAAAATACAATGTGCTTTTGCTCCCTTCTTATTTTGAAGGAGAAGGGTACCCTGGAATAATAATTGAAAGCTTGGCAATGGGCATTCCAGTTATTGCAACTCAGTGGAAAGCATTGCCAGAAGTTATTATGGATGGCTATAATGGACTTTTGGTGCCAATAAAAGACTCTGAGGCTTTAGCACAAGCAATGCGAAAGTTCAATCAAATTAATTATCCGGAATATTGTAAAAATGCTTTAGAGAGTTTTGAAAAGTTTAATAGCGAGATAGTATTCAATAGAATTATTGAAAGTTATATAAAAGAATGAACCCGTTTCCTTCAAATAAATTAATGCTAATAACCATACTCTTGGTTACTTCAGGATTTGGTATAAAATTCATTTCTTCTTCCAACCAGCAATTTTTTCAATTGAATTTTGATTGGGATAAAGAGAAACCAATAAAGGACCTGGGCACGGCAATACTTGATTCTGTTTCATACAATTATGTGGAGATTAGAAATAATAATTTTAAGCCTAACCCACAAAACACATATAAACTTTCAACCAAAACAGACAGTTATTATTTTCGATATGTTTATCATTTATTTAAAAACGCAACTATTCGATTTAAAGGGGTGGAATGGATAACTGACCTTCCTGAATCAACAGACATCGAATATAATATCGAAGAGGTTTTTCTACCCTTAAAAGACGGAACAGGGCCATCGGTAGTTACATTGGGTGATAGATTACTTATTGAGAATGAGGCTAAATACTACAGGAAGGATTTAAGAAACTTATTCCCTGTAATCTATAAAGGCGAATACTCTGATGTTTTTGATTTTCCTAATGAGGCTATCAAAACAAATACTTCAACAAGTATTTTAGAACAAATTAAAAATATACCAAAAGCAGATTATTACGTTTTAATGTATGGCTCCAATGAGAATTTAGATTCATTGGAAACATTTAAAAAAAACACGAAGGAAATCTTAGAAACACTACAAGCCAAAAGACCACAAAAAACGATTTTAATTACACTACCTCCTTCTAATGATACTATAGTAAATCAAAGGAATAAACAAATTAACAACGTATTTCTCGAGCTATCAAAAACTAATGAATTTGAATTGATAGATACATTTCAAATATTTTCAGAAAATATAGACAAGTACATCCGCAAAGATGGTATTAATATTAGCCGTGATGGATATTATAAACTTGCAAAGGAAACTGCCAAACACATAAAATGATCATAAAAAACGAACTTTTAAAAGATAGAATTTTTTATTGGTTGTTGGCCTTTTGCCTAATCTCTTTGCCTTTTCCTGATTATAGTTTTAATTCACAAGCAATTATTGCTTTTTTTGTTTATTGGCTCTTATATAATTCCTTTTCAGAAAAGAAAGAACTTTTTTTACAGAACAAATTCTCAATACTATTACTTTCGAGTTTGTTTTGGATTCCTCTCTTGGGAACGATTTATACTAACAACCTCGATGCTGCTTTAGATGAGTTACGGATTAAACTTCCCTTTTTGATTTTTCCGCTAATATTGCTAACAGTTCGTCTAAAAGATTGCCGTCCTTTTGTGATGAATCAATTTTTATTTGGTGTATTGGCAGCCTCACTTCTCGCACTGGCCAAAGTAGTATATTTTAAAATTAATAATCTTGGGAATTATTTTTATTATAGTAAGTTCTCTGAGTTTTTAGATAAGCATACTACCTATTTCTCTTTGTTTGTAGTTATCTGTATGCTTTGGTTATTATGGCAGTTTGTACACAGAAAAGCCAATAGATTACTATTAATCATTGGAGCGTTGGCTTTATTATATATACTCTATTTACTCAGTGTGCGCATAAGTATTATAGCCTTGGCTGTTGGTAGCTTAGTAACCATTTTAAGTTTCGTTGCTTCAACCTGGAAAAGAATCTTGATATTAATAATAATTCCAGTTTTATTGGGCTCCATTTACTTTACACCTTATTTTCAAAAACGTTTTGACCCTAGCACTACTGAAACAGCTCAAATAAGTGATATTGAGTTCCGGGAACTCCACTGGAAAGCTGTTTTGGAAACCATAGCCCAGAATAACCTACTAATAGGCTATGGAACTCGTACCCACAGAGATTATTTATACACTAAATACAAAGAGCATGGTCTTACTTCAGCATACAAAGAAGGCTATAACGCCCACAACCAGTATTTAGAAGTTTTCTTGGAATTTGGACTATTGGGATTCGTGATTTTCTTGGCCTTGATTCTTTATTTATCGTGGGTTTTTAAAAAGAACAAGGACTATTTTGCACTAAGCATTTTAATGGCTTTTCTGGTTTATATGCTCACAGAATCCATTTTCCAAAGGCATAGTGGGATTGTTATTTTTTCGTTTTTGATTGCTTTATTTTTAAATGAAAATATCTCAAAAAAGAAGCCTATTTTGAAAAATTAAATTTATTATTCTTTAATAAACTTCTTGACAGTACTGTTGTTTTGGTCATCAGTCATTTTAAGCAAGTAAACGCCACTTCTTAGGCTGGAAACATTTATTTCAGTTGTATTCTGGTTTTCTTCAAAGAATACATTTTGCCCCATTGTATTAAAAATTTGAACACTTTTTAAATTATAATCTGAATTGATGTTCAAAATATTCTTTACAGGGTTAGGGTAGAGATTGAAAGCGGAAAAATCTTGTGTTGAGGTACCTAAAACAAAACCACATGCTTCGGCAACTACAACAGCTGTTTCACAACCACTGGCATTGTTATTAATTTCATGAAAATAAGGGCTTTGATGTTCCTCTAAAAAAGTACAGATACTTTCAAAATTACAAACTTCAAGATTGGGGTTCTGTTGTATAATAATTTTTGAGATAGAGTTTGGATCAATATTTTCAACTCCTTCTAGCGAAGCTAATTGTGCATTATCTTCTATATGAAATTCGTCATCATCCAAACTTGTTAAGCTGGAGAGACCAGAAATGTCATTTAGATTATTGTTTCCTATAATTTTTAATGGACCGCCAATGGACGCTAAAGCACTTAGCCCATTTAGATTAGTAATGGTGCTATTGTGTGAAATTAGAAGACTATCACCAATCGTGGTAAGATTTTGCATTTCAGGAATTTTTGTAAGTAGCTCATTTCCATCAATAGATAAGTAATTTGCTATAGCATTTAGACCATTAAAATCAACCACCATTTCCAAAGAAGGATTGTTTTTAATTTCAAAATAATGACCAATATTTTCAAGCCAACTAAAACTTGTAATTTCGTTTAGGGATTCATTATTTGTAATACTTAAGTAATTTGCTGTTTGTGTATTTGGGAAAAAATCTATTCTTTCAAATGCATCGTTATTATCAAAAAAGAGCCACGACATATTAGTAGCACTTGTATATGGAACGATATTAATCAGGGATGGGTTATTACGGCATGTCAGGCCAACTGTCCCGGTTGCATTAGAAGCTATTTTTAGGTGTGAAAGGATTTCATTATTATTTACAGTTATGTAATTTGACAAAGCATTTTTAAATATATCTATACTCTGTAAACTTTGATTATTTTCTATATATACGGACATTTGTCCAAAGTTTCCAGCAACTCCGTCGAAACCAGTAATAGTACTTAGAAGGCTATTGTCTTTTACGAGAATTAGTCCTTTTACAAAGCTATTAAAGTCACTAATTGATTGTAAATTGTTATTATCGGTTAAGAAAACTCTTGCATCCAGCAAAGCATTAAAGCCTGAGATTGTTTCCAGTTGTGAATTGTGATGTATTCTTATTTCTTCAGCTACTTCAAGTCCTTCAAATCCGCTCATAGAAAGCAAAGATGGATTTAATTCAATCTCTAAGGCATATAGGATTCTAACAACACTATTAACCCCTTCTATGCTTTCTAAGTTGTTATTTTCTTTAATAAGAAAACCTCCATTCACAGTTCGCAAACTGTTTAACCCTTCTAAATTTACCAAAGAATTGTTATTCTCAATAGAAACCACTACTGCATTCAAATTTTGGTCAATACCATGAACGAGATAAAGATTGTTTAACCCCTCTAAACTAACTAGATTATTATTATCAGTTATCGATAACCATTTTCCTAAATATGTTAGGCTTTGAAGACCGTCTAAAGTTATTAAACTATTGTTAGCTGATATACTAATCATATCAGCCGATTCTAAATTTTGTAATCCATCTAAAGAGGAAAGTGCATCATTATCGTGAATAAATAGATTCTTGGCATTAACAAAACTTTCTAAACCATGTAGGCTCGTAAGTGAATTATTATTGGAAATGGTAAGCGCAAAAGTATCAGAAATACCACTTAGATTAGCTAAGCCTTGCAAATCTGTAATCCCATCACATCCTGTTATACCGAGAGCTAAAATTAATACTTGTGATAAATTACTAAATGGTTGTAAATCTGTAATAGCATCACAATTAGATAATGTGAGAAATAAAACTTCAGATAAATTACTAATAGCGCTGATATCGCTTAAAAGCGGGCTATTATAAATTCTATAATCGCTACCTACATAATTTATATTATGTAATCCTTGTAGACTTTCTAGTTCATTACTTGATACTTCTAAATCATTATTAACTCTAGTGATTTGGGAAAGTCCGTCCAAGTTATATATCTCTCCGTGAATACTTAAACGACCAATTGTAGTGCAACCCGGATAATTGATGGCGAAATTATCAATATCAGCCTGAGTGGTTAAATTTATAACCATTCCTTCACATTGAGCATTTGTTATTGAAGTCAATGAAAAGACAAAAATTAATAGTGCAAATTTCATAATAAATATTTTAGACATTTGTTCTAACTTTTCCTTAATTTAAATTTCAAAATCTCTTTCAAAAAACCTTAAAGAAATGAATCAAGTTAAATATACAGATTAATTCATAGATATTAATTATCTTAAAAGAAATAATGGAAAAAGGTATTCTACCATTTCTTTTTTTAAACAGTATATTTGCCGCAATTTTCAAAGCATATTTTGCCAAACACTAGAATCCAAATCCTAAACACCGCCATAGATAATCTCTCCATGCAAGAAACCCTTGCTCTGGTGCAGGAAAAAATACATGCCGGCGA
>NZ_JBLWZP010000024.1:0-11159 GCF_048266365.1 Galbibacter sp.
AATCCGGGAGCAGTGTAAGGGGGCGCAGCAAGATCAGCAAGGTCGGCAACAAAAAGTTGAGGAACCTATTGTTCCTGTGCGCGTTTTCAGCATGCAAGCACAACAAGGCATGCCGAGAGGTTTATGAGCGTATAGTGGCAAAGGGAAAAAGCAAAAAACTGGCGTTGATAGCAGTGGCAAATAAATTGCTGAAACAGGCATTTGCAATCGCGAAGAGTGGACTGCCTTATAACGAGAAATTTATGTCGAAATTGTAAAAAAAAAGATTAGGTTTTTAACTTAGATCTTTGTTAGCGCCAGTTATTTCTTATTCTTTAGGTTGAAGAAGCTTCAATTGCTCGCTATTTATTTTCAATAAAATTTTTCTAATAATTCAGATACTTTTAAATCAAAATTATCTCTATTAACACCTATTAATTCATCTGTTTCTTTGAGATAACTTATCATTGTTTTTGCTCTACCACAGGTCAACATTTTGTTTATTCCTGTAAGTCCTTTTTCTTTTTCAATTTCATTGAGAATAATTCCAGAAATTACAGAGCGAACGGAAATTTCCGTTGCGATGCGATTAAAGATTTTTGTGTTGTTCCAAAAAAGGTCAAAAATATTTGTATTTGGATATTCTAACAGATATTTTTTAAGCTCATTAACTAATCTTTCTTGGCTTATCATTTCGCCATTTTGGTCTGTATAATAAGCGTTTCCCCAATTATATGCTAATCCTTCTTCTGTTACCCAATTTCTATCATCTTTATCATACAATTGTCCAGAATAATAATGTAGAATATCGTGCGAGAAGTCTTCATTGTTCATAATTGAGAAAATGGTTTTTGCATCTACACCATAGCCATTTCGGTAATTTCCATTTTTGTTTAATGAATATTCAAAGCCAAGTAACTTTAATATTTCCTGATAGTTATCGCACATATAGAAATCAAGTTCTTCTGGTATAATCCCTAAATTAGAAGCAATTATTTTATGCTTTTGGTCAAATATTTCGGCTCTCTTAACATTGATTTGGTCTGTGAAATGATAAGTTGTGTTCCCTACTTTCTCAACTTTCCAATTTCTGGTAAGGTAGTCCAACGGAATTGCAAACGTGGTTTTATCATTAATTGTAGTAGCAACAAGATTAAATATGTATTGTATTTTAGGTAAATTGGTATCATTTGGTTGGTCATAAATAATAGTGAGGAACTGTTCGTTTTTTGAAACCGGATAAATATTTATCAATTGCTTGTCCTCTAACTTTGAGGTTATACTATCTTTTTTCAATTCGTAATCCATTAAGTCTTGAAGTACTGACTTTGTTAAATCAGAGTTTTTTGGAGTAAGATAATCTGTATTTATCGTGCCTTGCTTTAGTTCCGTAAAAAGAGCATCAAATGTATTGAGTACACTAACCTTTGTTAAGGAATCCATTGTAAAATTTACATAATCAGGAATTTTGATGTTGCTTTGAGCGAACGTTATTGAGATACTAAAAATTATAGCTAAAGTTGTGATAGTTTGCTTCATTTTTGTTGGTCTAAAAGTTGAATTCATTATTTTCTATTTGCTTATCAATGGTCAGAAAATTCGGGTCGATTACTATTTTTGAAGGCTTCTCTTTTGTATTAAAAGCCATACTATTAATCACTTTTTGTATGCGAACCTGTTTCAATTCTATAAGCTTATTATTGCTGTCATAAAGCCCAATCTCAATTAAATCATTTAAAGATAATGATTCTGCCGTAGTTTGGTTGCCATATTTATTTATGGTAAAATCGAGTGAAACTTCAAAACCTTTCTCGTTTTGTTTAATAGATGCCGAATTGATTTTTGAATCGTAAAATGTAATGGTTTCAAACATATCTGTAATTAAGTACTGCAACTTTTCTGGGGTTTCTTGTTTTAGTATTTTAAGAAAGTCTAACGATGTTGGATAAATTTCTATTTTAGATGGATAAGCTTCTAAAAATGATTTAAGAATGTCGTTCATCTTCTTTTCTCCTAAATAATGCGAAAGAGTATTGAATGCTATTGTTCCTTTTCCATAAGAGATGTAGTCCTGCTCTGCTTTTACAAGGTATAATGGCGATTCATTCTTGGTTTCTTTGGTGCGTCCTTTTAAATAGCGAAGGCGTTGTAATTTCAAAAATTGTAAAGCGCGTTCTTTGCTAAATTGTTGCTCGTAAATTTTTAGGGTAATATATTCGGTAATACTTTCTGTGAGCATTTTAGCACCAAGAACATCTTTTGGCAGTAGTTGGTTTCCAAACCATTGATGGGTCAATTCGTGGGCAGAAACATAAAAAGATAAATCGATTTTAGCATCACTTTTCCCATTGACTCCAAAACGGACTTCGGATGTTAAAATAGCATTGCCAAACGTAGTGGCAAAGCTACCTTCTGTTAAAGGGAACTCAATAATTTTAACATCTTTATGCTGATATGGACTGAAATGTTCTGAATTATAATCCATTGCAGCTTTCAATCCAGCTATCATATTCTCAACGTTATAGGTGTGGGTATTGTGATAATACACTTGAATTGGAATACTCTTCCATTGGTCTTTTTGGATTTTAAATTTTCCAGAATTAAAAGCCATTCCCATTTTTATGGGTTTGTTTGCTTTATAGTGAAAATAGTTCCTGCCGTTTTCCTGCCATTGCTTTTGCAAAAAACCAGTCGTAATTGCCGTTTGATTTTCAGAAGTGCTAACAGTAGCTTCAAAATCAATCAAATCGCTATCAAAGGCTTGATAATGATTATTTAGTGCAGTTGAATCACTTGGCTTTTTCTTATCATTTTGAATAAAATAACCCAGTCGTGGAAGAATGTCCTGTTTTAAAAAAGTTCCGTTTTTTAGCACGCTGGAATTACGTTGAAACAATGTGTTGCGTGCATTTTTTATTTCGAAATTTAAAAGTAACGTGTCATTAGGCAATAATGGCGACTGTAGTTTATGGACAAAAAACTTCATCAAACTGTCCGAAGCAATCAAGGTATTTTCTGTGTTTAAAGTATAAGTTGTGTGTTCGTCAAATCCAGTTTTGATAAGAATAGTGTCGATAGGTTTTTTCGTTTCATTCACTAAAATGTACTTTCCAGAAGCCTTGAAAACGTTGTTTTCTGGATACAAATCCACAGCCATTTTAATGGATGTTATCCGAGGTTGTAACTGGTTTTTATATTTTGAAAAATGTGTCTCAAATTGTTTTAAGACATCTTTGTTAGTATTCACAACATTTTCGGAATGTTCCGCTTTGTAAATGCCAAAACCGAATGCAACAAGGCTTGTAAAAAGAATACTCAAACAAATTTTTGAAGTGCCATTTAACCGAGAATTTGCAATTTGAAAGCGTTCTTTGATTGAAAAGCTATGTTCTCGTTTCCAAAACAAATAACTCAAAAGAATTAGAATTAAAGCAATCAGTACCCAATAAAATTGAACCAAAAAATAGCCTGAAAGTTGACTTCCGTACTCATTCAAATCGCTATAGATAAGCTGTGGTGGTGTATTGAATTGCAATAAATAGGTTTTAATGCCCAATTCTGAAAAGCTTCCCTTTGCTAACCAAATTAGAAGTAAAATAAAAATACCGAGGTAAAGATTGGGCACTACTGTGTGAACAAAAACAGAAACAAAAGCCCAGACTATAAGTGAAATTCCAGTAAGCAGAAATAGATAAAATAAATATTGACCAATTTCCAGAGTAAAAAAACCATTCGCCATTTGTAGCACTAGACCACAAAGCATTAAAATGAGCAATAACAAATATTGCACCTTAATAATGGCAATAACTTTTGAAATCAGCAAAACTCCATTGCTTACCGGAGTGCTGTCTATTAAAGCCTCCATACCTGTTAAACGTGCACGATGCACCAACATTCCAGAGTAGATAAACAAGATTAATATAATAATCGTCACAAAGAAAAATGATGGTACTGCCAGCATTATTCTGGTTAATGGAAGCATTATCATTTCTCCAGCATTAGTAACTTTCAAGAGCATAAATACTATAGAGAGAATGCCTAAAAAACTGAAAATGTAAAACATTGGGTTGGCAACCAAATACTTAAAATCCGTATTTGAAAGTTTCCAAATTAGTTTAAGTTTTTGCTTTAGTGAAAAATCAAAGACTACGCTAGAGTTTGTTTTTTCTTCAGTCGAAATTTTCAATGCCTCTACTTTAAGAGGTTTTCCCCCCTTTTTTAAAGAAAATTGAAATCCATTTTGTGATAGTGTAAATAGTTTGAAAAGAAAGAATACAACAATTAGACCTAATGCCAACCAAAATAATCTGTTGAACAAAATCGTGCCATAAATTGGAATGAGCTTGGTATTTTGTTCGGTTAATGTCCAAAATTGGGTTTCAAAACCAACAGCATTTTGTCCGAAAGGGTCTGTAATGGCAATTAATAAATCGTTTCCTTGAAAACTGTTTTCAGTTATCAATTGCAACAAAAACAGGAAAATAACCAGTATAAACCCTGAATAAATATTTCGGCTTAATGCCACAATGGCAAATACAAAAACACCAAAAACAAATAGATTGGGGATTAAAAAAATGAGGTATGCCTGTAAATAGCCAATCATATTAAACAGTCCGATTTTTGGATTCCCATTGCCCAAAAGTAATTCGCCCAATAGAAAAGCTACTCCAGTAGATAAAGCAATGAGAACAACAATGGTAAATGCTCCTAAAAATTTTCCTGTTAAATATGCTTTTTTATCAATTGGGTAAGAATATAAAACAGGATATACTTTGTGCTTAAAATCTTTATAAATACTTGTCCCTATGATGGCAGGAATAAGAAAGAGAAACAACTTGCCCAAATATTGAAACAGATAGTTGAGTTCGTGTGGCGAATTCAACAATCGTACAGTTTCAGTTGCTTTAATAGGTTCATCAAAAAAGCCGCCAGTTCCTAAAAAAGAAATCAACGAAAAGCAAAAGAACACACCAAAATAGATGTAGATTATTGGTTTCCGTAGCCAATATTTAAGTTCGTATAAATAGATGAAAGACAGCATATCAAACAGTATGGTTTAAGGTTACGAAATAGACGTCTTCCAGATTGGGGTTACTTGTTTTGAATGTTGCATCTGGTTGCCCTTTTGAAAAAATCCTTATGACCAAATGATTTTTTTCGGTATAATGTGACGAAATAAAAGCATATCTGGATTGGTAATCGCCCAACTCACTTGAAGCAATGGTTTTTGACCAAATAGTTCCATTTAATGCTTCAATAGCCTTTTTGGGTGTGGACGTTTTGAGTACTTTACCCTTATTCATAATAGCCAAATCTGTACATAAATCGGTAACGTCTTCCACGATGTGAGTAGAAAACAAAACAATATGTTCCGAGCCAACGGCACGTAACACATTCAAAAACCGATGGCGTTCTTCTGGGTCAAGTCCAGCAGTTGGCTCATCCACGATAATCAATTTGGGTTTATTGAGCAGCAATTGGGCAATGCCAAAACGTTGTTTCATTCCTCCAGAATAATCGCTTACATTTTTCTTTTGAACCTCCGTGAGATTTGTCAGCTCCAAAACATATTCTATACTTTCATCCCTTTCTTTTTTTGAAGAAATACCTTTTAAAAGCGCAAAATAATCCAACAGTTTTCTTGCGGACTGTTTTGGATAAACACCAAAATCTTGTGGAAGGTAGCCCAATTGTTTTCTCAATTCCATTGGGTTTTGAAGCACATTCAACCCATTAAAATCAATAGCCCCTTTATCTGGTAATTGCAAAGTGGCAAGGGTACGCATCAAAGATGATTTTCCAGCACCATTGGGACCCAAAAGCCCAAACATTCCTGTACCAATTTGTAATGAAATAGTATCCATTGCTTTTACGCCATTTGGATATGTTTTTGTTAAATTTTCAATTTGAAGTTTCATAATTATTGGTTTTTCTGGCAGTAAGAATTTTTAATCTGTATAAAAAAGGTTTCAAGCTCTTTTTCATTTGTATATGCTATTAAATTATTTTTTTGCAGATTCTTTTTTACATCTTGAAACTCATAAGTACAGAGCTGATGTCTCAAAATCAATTTAGTAGTTGGATATATGTCCTTTGCTAACTGAAACATAGTTGCTACTAATGCGACACCTATATATAAAAATGTTTTTTTCACGAGCTTGATTTTTTTTAGTTGGTACTTAAAAACTCAAGACAGAACATTTAAGGCGGTCTTGAATAAGTCAAAATTCCTGTTTTAAGTCGATATATTTGTCGGTTTTACTGTCTCGTTAGTCCCAAAAGAAGCATTGGGACGGTTTTTTGAGGTAGAGAGGAGTCTCAAAAAATCTATGAGATAGAATTAAACAAGAGTTTATTGGATAAATTGAGAAGGAGACATTCTCGTTTCCTTTTTGAATGCACGGTAAAAGCTACTTTTGGATTTGAAACCACACTGAAGAGAAAGTCCCACAATAGAAAGCTGTTCTAATTTCCCTTCAGCTACACCTTTTTTAAAGGCAGCTATGCGAAATGAATTGATGTAATCGTAAAAATTGGTTTGTAAGTTTTGGTTGAGAAGCGTAGATAATTTCTTATCGGAGCAATCAATTAGTTTTGCCAATTCAGCAAGGGAAAGTTTCTGGTTCAAAAATACCTTGTTTTGGGTCAAGGTATCTTCCAACTTTTGTTTGAGTGCAGAAGCTTCATTTTCATCTAATGGCTGAATGACAGATGACTTACTTTTCAAGAGCTCGGACAACTGTTTTCCTAAATGCTCAATTTGATATTGCTTGACAAACCAATCTTTTGTAAAACGATAAGCAATGGAAAAAGTAAACGCCATCCAAAGCACATTGGGTTTTCCAACTATTAAGCTATCTCTACTGCAAAATTCTTTCCAAAAAGTAATTTCTGGATTATTCAAAGTAAGAAGACCAGAGCGAACCAATTCTGGAAAAATGAAGATAAGTACGAAAATTAGCACATAGGTTTTCCATTTAAACCTATTCATAAATTTAGGAATCGCCCACAATGAATGACTATAAAAAATTACTGGAAATATTAAAACGGAGAGTGGTGGTGGCGTATTAGTTCGTATTGTTTTATCAAACCAATCAGTCGTCCAACTTACATTAACAGCACTAAAGATAAAGAGCCAAAAAAGGATATGTAATACAGCTTCAATATTTATTTTAAACTTGTTGTTCATTTCTTATGGATTGTGAGTTGCGATTTGGAATCCCAATGAATCTGACTGTTTTTTTGAATGGTTAAGCAAAAGGAGATAATGCAGATAGCAGTTGATATTTTTGTGAAAACCAGAATCATAAATTTTATGGAAGTAGTAATATGGAATGAGTTTTTTTATAAGTTCATTCTTTGGCGAAACCGAAATAAAATTCTCTTTGAACATCGTTCTGTTTTAAAAGGAAGACGATTTAAAGGGATGTTTGTTACTTGAAGTTGTTGAATTCGGAAAGTTATGTCTTTAATTGGTGCCAACGGTCTTGGCTATGAGTAGTTGCGTGGGTTTAGAACGGACTTTTGCAGATACAAGACTACTTTTGGTTTAGCACTAATTTTCCATAGTAGCCTAAAGTAGCAATTACTTATAGCCGTTGTTGTGCCCAGTTTTTATTTCCGTTCTATTGTAACCCAAGATTTGTCAAAACCTATTGCATTAAGTATTTTTTTCTTGTCTAATCTTTCGGGTTGTTTGATTTTCAATATTAGCGTTTGTTCAGGTACAGGCTCGTGAATTGTAAATTGTGAACCGTGTGGTTGCCAAGTAAAACGTTTGGTTTTAGTTCCTTTCACAAATCCCTCAAGATTACCACCTTTGTTCCATACAAATTCGTATAGTTCTGCATCATATCGAATGGTGTCAAATTCAAAAACGGCAACTTGAGAAAGGTCATTTGATTTTACAAGTACTACAGTTCTTAAATTTTTGAATTTCATTCGAACCGCAGATACCCTCTCGTTCCAAATTTCCAATACCTGTTCTCCAAGTTCATTTGGGTCAGCGGTTATATCAATAGTTCCGCCATAAGAATAGACTGGCGAATTTCTACCCGAAATAAGTCGAATTTGTTTTAGATTTTTAAAATCTTTAACTGAAGACTTGACTGATTTAGCTCCCCAAGCTGTGTTTCCCATAACGACGTCATCCAGACCAACATTTGACGGCTTCCAATCCGCACCAATACAAATTGCAAAGATTTGTTCCCATTCCGAACCTTCAAGGTCGCCACGACCTTTACTTGCCAAAAGATAGACGATTTCTTGTCCGAGCAAATAAGGAAAATCCGAATTGAATTGGTTTAATGGGAAAGCAGCAACCGATTTATTGACTGTTCTTAATTTTGGTGAATTGCGTTTTGCCATTAACTTGGATTGTATTTTAAATCATATTCTCTTAAAACGCTTGCTGGTTCGAGCGTGCTTGCAACATAAGGAAGTAATTTTTGGACAACTGCCTTTATCATATTTACAGGAACTGCATTTCCAGCTTGTTTTTTCGCTTGCGCATCGCTAACAACTATTTTATACCAATCCGGAAATCCTTGTAGTCTAAACATTTCTCTTGGTGTCAAACGTCTTTCGCCATTTACTAAAAGATAATTATGTGAAGCTCCTGAACGAAGTGCGCAAGAATAAGGATATGAACAAATATTACCTGATTTATTTTCGTGCCAAATTGATGGATAATAAGAAGATTTGTGTTTGTCTTTTCGTTTTTCTTGAATAAAATCGGAAGCGAAGTATTTTTCGTCAACTTTGGTTTCCAAAATTTCGTTCAAGGATTTATATGGTTTTTCGGGATTTGGAAACGTGAACATAATTGGTTCTCTGTGACCAACTATTACAACTCTTTCACGCTTTTGTGGCAAACCATAATCCAGAGCATTTAAAACGCTGTACTGAACGTGATAACCTAAATCTTTCAAGGATTGAACAATTACTTTTAAAGTTTTTCCTTGGTCGTGTCCTACAAGTTGTTTGACATTTTCTAAAATAAATGCTTTTGGCTTTTTTGCCTCGATTATTCGAGCAATATCGAAAAATAGTGTTCCTCGTGTATCGTTTAAGCCTTTCATTTGTCCAATGATGCTGAAAGGTTGGCAGGGAAATCCGCCGAAAAGAATGTCGTGGTCAGGAATATCGTTTTCATCTATTTTGGTGATGTCTCCAAAAGGTTTTTCGCCAAAATTTTCTTCATAACTTTCTTGAGCATATTTGTCAATGTCTGAAGAAAATACACAATCAGGTTGAATGTCGTTTTCTTCACAAGCCTCCTCAAAGGCTACTCTAAAACCTCCAATTCCGCAAAAGAGGTCAATAAATTTTAGTTTTTCTCTATACATATCGTAAAGATAATTATCTATTTAATTGATTTGGCTTAATTCCGAAATTTTAATTAACAGCCGAATGTTAGTTTAAATTGGGCACAACGGTCTTGTGTATGGCTCGTTGCGGGAAATCCGCGAGGATTTTCCGCCGTAACCGAAAGATAGCAAATTGCAATGAATTCCGATTAGGAATTCAGCCGCAATGAGCTATACACGTTGTTACCCAACGTTTTTTAATTCAGTTTTATTCGGAAACAATTCAGTCAGATGTTCAAGGATTTTTTCAGTTCCTTTGATATCATATTCTTTATGCGTGTCCGTTTTTATTTTTATCAGATTCACTTTTGATAAGCGGTTTTTTCTTTCCGTAATCTTATGAAGTCTTGGTTCAGGAATCTCAATCAATTTTCCATTTTTTAAGAAAGAAATTTTTTCCGTTTCGATAGTCAATTCCGATGATTTGTAATTCCGAATTTCGGCTATTTGCTTTCCAATTACAAGCAATAGAATGGAAGTCAGAAGCACCAAATAGATTTTATTCTCAAAAAACTCAATTATGTAAACTACTGTCATTTCATTCGGCATAAGTATATTTGAGAGAATTGAAAGTCCGATGAAAATTGAGAGTATAGCTCCGACAATTCCGAGAAAAACTCCGATTTTATTAATCAAAACCTTATTTCCAATTTTTATGTCGTATGTTTTTCTCAAATGTTGGGTAACGGGTTTGTGTAACACGTCGTTGCGTGTTGTGAACAATAAAAATACTTAAAAAAAACTGCATTTGCCACTTGCGAGGATTTTCCGAAGGGAAAATCAGAAGCAATGCGTGTTACACGTTGTTGGGTACAGTTATTTTTTTCAAATTTTTAGTTCATATCTTTTTCTCATTTCGTAAATCGATTCCTTAAAAGTTTTTTCATCACCATAATGATTCCAAAATTCTAAATATGACATTGGGACAAAATCAATATATTCATTAATTGAATTCTTAAATTCATTTATTTCAATATTATGTTGTTTGAATATGTCAAAATGAATCCAGTTTTCAGGTAACCAATAAATATAAACAAGAACTGGTTTCAGATTTTTATCACTTTTTTTTGAAGCATTTATTAATCCTATAGAATGTTTAATTAATTGAGCAACATCTAAATGTAATCTTTCTGGACTAGCAATATAATTTTTAATTATTTTTTGAAATGATTTTGGAAGGTATTCCAATTTTTTTCTATTCAAATATTTCTCTAGATTTCTATCCTTATTCGGTAATTTTTTCTTTAAGGTTTCTGTAAATTTTGATTCTATACCTATTATAGCATTTTCATTTTCCAAATAAAAATCAAGGTTTGGTGTGCTAATTCCTGTTGGTAGTTTTTTCTCAAATGTAGCTTTACTAAAACTTGAGTAGTTTAAAAATGTAAATTCATTTAATTTCTTTTTTAATATTCCAAAGTTATTCACACACAAGGCTGAAGAAGAATGCACTGCGTTGAAAGGAATATTTCCATACCTATCAGGTTTTAATTCATTTCCTTGGCCTTTTTCCAATTCTTTTTCAATCTGTTCCCAAGAATTAACCGTAGAAATAAGATTTTCAAAATTAGACGAAACATATCCTTTAATATCTGTCTTTAAACCAATTTCAACAGCTTTTTTAATTATCTTATCTTGAATTTTACTACTGTTCATTGTGGTTTTGGTTAATTGTACCCAACAATTGTATAAACACACTAGTGTGTTTATCTATATTATGTTTATACCTCTAAAATAGTTAAAATTCTTAAAAACTGATCTGGTTTTAAGGTTATTTGTGTGTTAGGCTGGTAGTAAATAAAAACTGAATAG
>NZ_JBLWZP010000025.1:0-9175 GCF_048266365.1 Galbibacter sp.
TTATAAAAGTTTTGTATTAAAAGGCAATCCCGATAATATAAAATCGCTAACGGAAATGCTGGACCGTCACGAAATAATAACCGATTGGCAACGCGAATTTCAAAATAAAATAGGGAAGAACAACGCAAAGTATTTTGACAAAAACGGCTGGCTTTTCTTTACCCGTGAAAGCTTTGATTTGCTATACCCGAGCTATGGCGATACTTATCCACTTTATATGGGCGCTATTGGAATGACCTATGAACAAGCTGGTCACGGAATGGCTGGTTTGGGAATTATTAATGACGAAGATGTTGAGCTTACCCTTGTGGACCGTGTGGCACATCACACTACCACTGGACTTTCAACCATTGAAGTTGCTTCACAAAATGCTGCTTCCCTTAATTATGAATTTAAGAAATTCTTCAAAAACGATGATCTTAATTATAAAAGTTTTGTATTAAAAGGCAATCCCGATAATATAAAATCGCTAACGGAAATGCTGGACCGTCACGAAATAAAATACGGATATGCAACTGGCGGAAGTGTAAGCGGCTTCAATTATTCTGAAAATAAAAAAGGCGCGATGGACGCTAAAGGCGCATTGGTTGTAAGCACAAACCAGCCGAAAGGGAAAATGGCACAAGTACTTTTTGAACCCAACGCAGCACTGTCAACGCCCATTACTTATGATATTACGGCTTGGAGTTTACCGTATGCTTTCGGACTTGAAACTGTGGCTAGCACTACTCTGGTTGCAGCAACGGGAGCTAATCCAAATAATAAAGTTTCCAATATTTCTTCACCAATGGCGGCTGGCTATATTGCAAAATGGAACAGTTTGCAGGATGCCGAATTTCTTTCAGCTTTATTACAGGCAGATATAAAAGTGCGTTTTTCTGAAAATGAACTCAGTTTTGGTGGAAATAATTTCGGTCGCGGTAGCTTGATTATTACGCGAAGTGACAATAAAACGAATCCAGATTTTGATAAAATCCTTATAGAAATCGCGAACGAAATGGGCCGCCAATTATACGCTTCCCCAACAAGTTATGCAGATAGTTTGACTGATTTTGGCTCGCAATATGTTCATTTAATTAAAAATAAAAAAGTTGCAATGCTTCAAGGGGAGGGAACTTCCTCATTGAGCTATGGGGCACTTTGGCACTTTTTTGAAACCCAATTAAAATACCCAATCACTTCAATAAATACAGGCGATATTGGGAACATTCAATGGTCAGATTATGATGTGTTGGTGCTGCCGGACGGTTATTACAAATCTATATTGAATGAAGGGGCTTTCAAAAATCTTGAAGAATGGATTAACAAAGGTGGAAGGGTAATCGCAATTGGCAATGCCGTAGCTGTTTTTGAAGGTAAAGATGGTTATGACCTAAAAAAGAATAGCGATGAAAAAGCTGAAAAAGAGAAAGACACTTTAGGAAATATGGTGCCTTATGCCCAACGCGAACTGGAAAGCACCAAAGATTTCATAACGGGAAGTATTTATAAAGTGAAATTGGATAATACCCATCCTTTGGCGTTTGGTTATGGTGATACTTACTATAGTTTAAAATTGGGTAGCGATTCCTATAAATTTTTAAATGAAGGTTTCAATGTAGGCTATATAAAAGAACCCGAAAGCGTTTCGGGTTTTTCCGGGGAAACGGCAAAAGCTGCTTTAAAAAATTCCATTGTTTTTGCGGAAGCGAAAAAGGGCAGGGGCAGCGTGGTTTATATGGTTGACGATGTTTCCTTCCGCTCCTTTTGGCAAAACGGAAAACTATTTTTGGCGAATGCGGTGTTTTTTGTGAATTAAATCACTCTGCTTTTAAGGTTTTAATATCTGTAATTAATTGGGCAATCGACGCTCTGTTCAAACCATTATAAATTCCTCTGATATGCTTGTTTTTATCAATAAGCAGAAAGTTTTCAGTGTGTAGAAAATCATCTATGCTTTTTGGTTCCCCCAAATCATTTTCCACAAAATACTGTTCTCTTCCCAAGGCGTAAATTTCATTTTTATCACCCGTAACAAGATGCCATTTATTATCTATCGCGCCATGGGTTTCGGCATATTCTTTTAAAACGGGAACCGTATCTGTTGAAGTCATTACAGAATGCGATAACAGAAGTACGTCCGAATCGTTTTTAAATTCTTCTTGAACTTTTATCATACTTTCAGCCAATTGTGGACAAATTCCCGGGCAAATGGTAAAGAAGAAGTCGGTGACATAAATTTTATCCTCAAAAGTTTTTTGAGTAACCGTATCGCCTAACTGATTTATCAATTTAAAGTCGGGAATTTTATGAAAAGCACGTTCTTCTTTCGAACCTGGCGTCAGCCAATTTGGAGTAAAGGATTCTTCGTTATAATAGGGAAGATGTTCCGTTCTGCTGGTTTCAACAACTTTTGCGTTTTCCTTTTTAATTTCGTTTTTACAACCCGCAAAAAGTAGGAGAAACAAACAGCTTAAAAGGCTATATTTTTTTATCTCTAATAACTTTTTCATCTTCCAATTTATAACACGAATTTGCTCTGAGCATTCCAAAGATTCGTCCGTTCTTGGCTTCGTAATTAACATATAATTTTCCATTTTGCAACCAGGCTTTTTGTAGGCCATTTTCATTGCCGTTGACCAATTGCCTTTCCTTGGCAAGCTGTCCCGTGGGGTACCATTCCTTTTCAACCCCTTGTTTTACGCCGTTTACGTAGTTGGATTGTGAAGCCAATGCCCCATTTTCCCACCAGGTTTTATAGACGCTGTCCAATCGGTTTTGTTTGTAATAGGATTCAGTACGAAGCATTCCGTTTTCAGACCATTTTTTTGCAATCCCTTCTCTTTTACCGTTGTAATATCCCAACCTTTCCGCTAACGTATCGTTTTGATGAAATTTCAGGGAATACCCAGAAAAAGGTTCGTTTTTATAATACCATTTCCCTTCAATTTGATTTAAAACCAAGGCTTCTTTTAATACTTCTACAGTGTCAATTACAATATTTTTTTCTGCGCTATTTGCAACTTCACCTTTCTTGTTGTCTAATGAAACTTCATTACAGCAAGTAAATAAAAGCAGCGTAGATAATATTAAAAGAAGTAGTTTCATAAATATATTAATATCCTTGGTAAGGGCCTGCAAATGCTATATAAGATCCAGTATTAGAATACAGTTCATTGATTATGTGATAATGATATTCTTCCTCGCTCTCGGTATATTGGGTAGTAGAAGTATGACCGCCGGAAGCATCCAAATCTGTAGGATAGGTGCCTGTTGAATTACATTTCCTTCCGTAAAGAAAAACGCCATCCAGCAAAATTCCTACTAAATTATCATCATCATTTGTAAAAGCTTTTGGCTCCAAGTGGTAATGATAAACACCGGGGCCAATATGTGCGCCCGTCCAATCGAGACTTGCCGCTGCTCGATCCAAAGGCCCCCCGCCTTCTTGATCATTAAAAATAGACGAACCACTAACGGCAATCCCAATGGTGCCCAACTGGGTGGCAACGGTATTTCCCGTTAAATTGGGAGTCGCGTCCACAGTAATGGTTACTGCATTATTGTTACTGGAAATAATGGAAGGAGTTAATTCCACGCCAGGTTCTTCTCTATACAACGGATGCCCCTCGCCCCAATATACCGTTTCGTGATTGGGTAATCCCGTAGTTTCTATAACCACATTTCCTCCATCCAAAAAAATAGTTACTGCTTCAGGATTAAATGCCGCAAAAGCAGCATGGAGTTCAGTTACTACTTCTTCCTCTTCCTGGGTGGTTGAATCATCGCTTGAGCAAGCCATAAAAGCCAAGATTGCTATTGCAAATAGAGTTGAAATTTTAAATGTATTTTTCATCTTTCTTTATTTTTAATTTATAATGTCTGTTTGTAGATTCAACTTTTAAAGTATTGTCTTTAATAAAATTTGAACCAGCCGAAAACAATTGGAAGTTAACCTTAGAGGAACTTATAAAATTCATAATCTGTTTGTTTTAAATTTCTTTTGAAGTTGATATGTTGAAGATTAGGCTGAGAATAAAAGGCTCCGCTATCGTTCACGAAGCCTTTTGTAAATTAATCAACCAAACAAAATATTTTATTGTTTAATCTCTTTTTCGCTCTTTCCTTTCGGGCTTTGGAGCTTTTTCAAATTCTTCTTTTGAAAGGAAGCCATCTTCATCTACATCAAGTTTTGCGAAATCATCCTTTAATGGGCCTTTCATTTCTGCTTTTGCGAGTTTCCCGTCTTCATCTTTGTCCAACTCTTTTAGCAATTCGCTATAGGTAGGAGGTTTTTGGGGTTTTTCCCTTTTTTGCTGTGCATTTGAAAATGTTATTCCAAGGCACATTACCATTGCTGTAAATACTATCTTTTTCATATTAAATTGTTTTAAATTCATACTTATGACCCCAAAGGTCTGCAATAGATTTATGCAAAAGTTGGGTTTTCAGTGAATGGGCTTTAGTTTTCAGTGGAAAGGGACATTACTTATGTTTCAATATTTTATAACATCTGAAATATTGTTATCAATACTGTTATAAAGTAAAAAGCCCCCCTAAATAGGCGAGGCTTTTTTGAACATAAGGGGAAAGTCTTAATCTTTAAGTATTCTAATTACTTGGGTATCGTTTACGGATACTAAATAGGTTCCCTTGGCAAAAGCTGAAAAATCCACTTGTACTGATGAGGCATTATTATAGGATTGTGAAAACAATAATTGTCCTTTAATTGAAACCACTTTTACGGAGGTAATGCCACCGTCAACATTTTCTATATTCAGTATTGACTTTGTAGGATTTGGATAATGCTTTAAATAGTGGTCAGTATCAAAAGATTCCACGCCCAAGATTGTTTCGTTATTTAGCTCGAATGTAGCTTGCTTAATAACAAAATCACCTGTGCCATTCGGGATTCTTGAATAGCTCAAATCTACTTCCTGTTGCCCGAATTCAATATTCTCTATAATGGTTCCATCGGCATATGATAGTATTGCGCTTTCACCACCAGCAGAAAATTTTATATCAGCGTGCAAGCCATCTTGATCCAAGTCTTTATCGCACCAAACAATTAAGTAACTATCAGGTGCTAACGTAAGTCCGTTAGGAAAACGCCATTGTAACAAGTCAGATGCATCGTCAGATAAATATAAACCGTCAAGACTTAATGTTTCGTTTGTGTTATTGTATAGTTCTATCCAATCATCATATTCGCCATCTTGGTCTGTAACGATGGTTTCATTATCTGCCATCAATTCGTTTATCACCAAAGAGCCAACCGGCAACGGAATATAGTTTGCATTAAGTGTGTAAAATTCGTGTTGTGCCCTGGCTGGGGAAAAGGCGCCTATGTTATTGTTTTCTGCATAAACGTAATATTGTGTGTAGTCATTGGTAATTGTAAAACCAACTCCATATACATTGTCACCTGCAGCTCCATCGTTATGGTTACCATCATCAAACATCTGTATTTTTGTGAAAGGAGCGTGCTGGTCTGTTCTATAACCCAAGAATACAGCATTGCTATTAGTATTTATTACTGTAGTAGTGAAGGTAATATTATCACCAACATCTGGATCGTTATTTGAAGGAGCGACATTTGAAATTGTAGGCTGGGTTACCGTAAAATCTGAAAGCCCCGATAAGTAACTTCCGCGGGCATTCATTAAATTGGTCAATCCAGAAGCGGTATTCTGTCCAAGATTATAATCGGTATTGATATTTCCAACGAATTGTGCGTAGGTGTAAAACTTATTATTATCAGCCTGAACTGCGGCATCAATAATATCTTGGTAGTCGTTTGCCAGTGTCAGATAATTTGAATTGGTAATATTCTCAGTCAATATAGTTTTGAAATGCGCCAAATACATTTTTTTATATGTTGGAATCGATAATAACTTTGATACAAGCGGAAAGCTCGTGTTATTTAAATGCAACAAATGACTCACTTGCGCTTTTTGTGTAGTTGAATTTAGTGGTGGTCCTTCCCCTGTCATATTAAAGGTTCCAAAAGACATATTCAAATCCCAAACAACAGAATTGAAAACACCAGAGTCTGTTTTATACAGGTAATAGTTTTGCTTAAACTGTCCTATATAACTATCTAAATTCACCATAACATTATCAAATGCCAGCATCCACAAGGCTCTGTCAACATCAAGTACCGTCTCAATGTTTGTTATATCGTTATTAAGGACGTTTGTTAATTCAATTAATTCATCCCAATCATCAGCACCGTCTGATTTTATTTCATAGGCATCTTCATAATTACTGCTGTTAGGCCCTAAATATTCTAAACTCGGATAATTATTTGACTGTGGGCCCGCTCCATCTGGAGGGCTACAGCTAAAAAAAGCATTGGTTTTTGAACCAAAGGTATCATCCACAAATCTCTTGGTAATGGCTTCGGTATTGGTGTATAAACCTATCAATTCGCCATTTACATAAATATTTGCGTAGTTAGCTTTTGGCGCATCCATATATTGTCCTGCGATATTGTAAGACACAGTTTCGCGAACAAAGGAAGGATCAAAAATTACATTTGCCAATTTTAAGTCTTTATAACCTTGATAATCCTGATCTATGTAAGTGTCCAATTCTATATGAAATGGATTCTTGGTGTAGTTTGGGTTATACGAACTGTTCCCTTTGTATTTTACACCCACCGTTTCAAAAAGCTCTCCGTTGATGGTTACAGATTCGGCTTGGGTATAATTGTTATCGCCCGCCATTTCCAGATCTAAAAGTTCATCCCAATTGGATTGTGTGAAGACAATCTCTATCGTTTGGATGGTATTGATATCGTATAAATCCTGTGCAAAAGATTTCTGACCTGCAAAAAAGCTGATAATTGCAGTGAATACCAATATTCCCAATGGTTTCATTTTAAGTTTTTTTCGTTTCATATTTTTTTATTATTAATTGAATTTCAGGGACAAAGGTGCTATAAATGCCAATGTTGAATATGAATATTCAGTGAAACGCCCCAACTTTTCAGCGAATGGCTTTTAAACATCCGCAAAGACCTATTCTTGACCGTTTAAAACCGTCATTTTCTGGATATCGTTACTTTTATTTTACTTTAATTTGCCGTATGAAAGCAGTAAAGCGAATCGTTTTTCAAATTCTTTTTTGGACTGTAGTCACGGTTATTCTTGCCTTGGGACACGAAAACAAGTCGGTTTTTTTGTCTGGCAATTGGGGCATTTTTGTAGTTCAGGTGCTTTTAATTATCACCGTTTCACTCACATTTAAACCTTTGTTGGCAAAGAAAAACCAAGCCTTGTTTATCTTTCTTGGAATAGGCGTTATGCTTTTTTGCGCTTTTTTCGCCTTTCAATTTTCTGCAACACCCACACTCAAAATGCCGCATAATTTACCTCCCCACCTTGCGCCCGGGCAACCCCCAATGGGCGGAAGGGAGCGGCTTACCCCTTTTGGAAAGATTTTTTCGGCTCCCGTTATTATCAATTTTTTAGTGTTGTGTTTAACGGTTGTGCTGTCCATAATTATTGAGACTTTTCTCTTTGCCAAAAAGAAGGAGGAAGCGCTTATTTTAAGCCAAAACGAAACGCTTGCTACCGAACTAAAACTTTTAAAATCGCAAATAAACCCGCATTTCCTGTTCAACGCGCTCAATAATATTTACGCGCTTTCGGCCATTGATACTGGCAGGACACAACAGAGTATTAGTTATCTTTCAAATATGTTGCGGTACGTGCTTTATGAGTGTGAACGGCCTTTTGTTGCACTGGAAAAGGAGCTTGCCTATATTGAGGATTACATAAAGTTGTTTACCTTAAAAAGCAGTAAAAAGTATCCTATTGAGACGCACTTCAACATAACAAATCCGCAGACTGAAATTGCGCCAATGCTATTGATTCCTTTTGTGGAAAATGCGTTTAAGCACAGCAATATTGAAAAATTAGGAGAAGCGTTTATCAAAATTTGGATCAGGGATGATGCCAATAGCATTTCCTTTAAAATTGAAAATACGTTTGCCGAAGGAAATATGGCGAAGGATGAAGTAGGGGGCATAGGTTTGGAAAACGTAAAAAAACGTTTGCTTATCTTATATCCCCAAAATCATACACTTAAAATTTCAGATGAAAGAAATGTGTTTACTGTTGAACTAACTATTGAAACCAATGCTTAACTGTATCATAATCGATGATGAGGAATTGGCAAGAGCCCTGCTGAAAAGCTATGTGGATAAATTGAATTTTCTGACCTGCAAAGGCGAATTTGAAAATCCTTTGGAAGCACTTTCTTTGTTGAAAAATGAAAACATAGATGTTATATTCCTCGATATACAGATGCCCCAATTGAGAGGTACCGATTTTGCAAAATTGGTCCCTGCCCAAACCCGAATTATTTTTACAACCGCTTATTCCGAATACGCTTTGGACGGATTTGAGCTCAATGCGGTGGATTACCTTTTAAAACCTATCACTTTTGAACGGTTTCTCACGGCGGTAAATAAGGTAAACAGTACTGTGGAAGTAAGCCAAAATACTTCCCAAACCATTACGATAAAGTCTGGATATGACCTGCATAAGGTAAAGTTTGAGGACATCCAATACATAAAGAGCGATAGTGAATACGTGACTTTTTATACCGAAAACGGAAAAATTATGGCCTACCAAAGTTTAAAGTCGTTGGAAGAAAGCTTGCCGCCATCACAGTTTATGCGCGTGCACCGTTCGTATATTATCAATAAGGCCAAAGTGACGGGACTAAAGGGAAGGGATTTGGTGATAGCCGCCACCAAGATTCCCGTGAGCGATTCTTATTATGAACACGTGAAGGAAACACTGTTTAAATAGGTTCTAAATCAGAATCTTAGTTGCGCTTTTCGGAAATCTCCACTGAGATGGCTTCCGTTTCAATTTTTGATAGCAATTCCAATTTTCCTGCTTCAAAGAGCTCTTCAATATTTTGTAGATCTACCGATTTCCAGGGTTCCAGTTTGTAGTTTTCATAGTCAACGAAGCGGATGCCGTTGACCATTCTTGGGTTGTAGGCTTTCCTAAAACGAATGCCGCCTTCACCTGTATAGAATTTATAGGCGAAATAATCTACCGTAAAATTATCCTTCGCTATCCAGTACATATATTCATCTTCGTGGTCGGTTCCTCCTCCATCTTGCGCAAAGGTCACTTTTACTTCATAATATTTCTTATCAATAATTTCGGCTTCG
>NZ_JBLWZP010000026.1:0-8131 GCF_048266365.1 Galbibacter sp.
AGAAATGTACTATTAGCCAAACGGATACAGTTTATCGGTCAACTACACACTTTCCGCTTTTTTTTTTAATTTCCTGTAAGAATTTTCATAAATTATATAATGAAATCCTTACTTTAACAAAGAAAATTTTAAGAAAACAATCCATTTTAAGAGGTCTTAGAGCTAAACTAGAAGGCATTTTTCGAAAAAATGAATTAAATAGATTTCTTTCTATTTTTAAAAATAGAGCTTCAATAAAAAAGGCCGACTTAAAAAGTCGGCCTTTTGGAGAAAATTTAGTAGCGGGAAAGGATGAATTATCGAACCTTAATGAGCTTGTTAGTGATTTTTTAAAGGTTGTTGAATTTCATAACCTCATCACATAACTTCATCTGTTATCGTGCTAATTCTCGGTTATAGATTCTATCATATATTAATAGACTTGGTCGAATTCTGACAACGTGGATTGAGTTGAGCCTCCTCCAATTAAATTTTAATCGGTTTCAGAATTAAAAGCAGTAACATTAAAAAGTTTTAGAACACTAAGAAGTTCTACTTTGGGTAAGCTAACAATCTAAATGGTAATCAATTGTCAATGGATAATAAATTAGAGAATAAAAATCAAGAATTTTAGAATTAAACAAACTGTTTTTAATATCTTAATCATCAATTGTTAAAGGCTTTAAATGCTTATAAATAAATTCTTGTATATTTGATTTTCAATTTTTTAATGAACATATAATAATGGACTTAATCATTCCTGTTTTTCAGTTTGAGATTAGATTTAATCATATTCTTGATTTTTCTCAAATAGTTAGAAATACACTAGCACCATATGTAAAGCTCACCGATAGCATAAAAATTGATAAGCAAAATACTGTTGAAGAAACATACTTTCTAAATTTTGAGGAAGATGGGTATATGATTATTGTTTCTTGGGATAGAGCTGTTTTTAAAGGTCAAGGAAGCCTTGATGCATATTTCCAAAAAAATTCACCTATTGGAACACTATTTTTTGATATTTTTCAACAGATATGCAAATTAAAAGGATTTGGTGAAATTAAAAGTAGTGTTTTCTATGGGATTGCTATTTCTAAATATTCTAAAGATAAAGATATTTTAGGCACTTTCTCAAAAAATATTTTAGCATTTAACCTTAAAGAATTAGACAATAATGTAACTGATTTTGCAGTTGTCGTTGAGTCAAACACAGATTCAGGTAGTAGTTCCATAACTTTTGGACCTTATTTGGGTCCAAAAGATTTATCAAAAAGACCTATAAAACCAATAGACATTACTGCTTTAGGAAATATAGATTTTGAAGGAGTTATGTTAGAGTACAAACGATTTAAATCGGAATCTGAAGTTAATTTTAATACTTTTATAGAATATTGTTCAGAATTTAATGGCACATTTAAAAAGATATGGAAGAAACTATAGTAACTTCAAGTAAGAAAATAAAAGAAGTTTTTAATAGTCACGTTAATAGAAGGCGAGGTTCTTATTATACTGAATCTACAGTAAACGAAACTATATCAAGACTTCAAGAAGATAATAACTTTTCTAATTGGAATGTTAAGAATGACGAGGTAGATGAGTCCTCCATAACCAAACCAAACAATAACGAACCTATTATTCCTATCAAATATGGAGGAATCACTCCTATAAATAATAATCGAGAAAACATTAATTACGAAGACTCTGAGAGTATTTTAGATAATATTTTTAGAGGTAGAGATTTCATTCCTAGTGAAAGCTGGGTTTCAAATGAAATCATTAAAGCTAGGATAGTAAGTTCAGACAATGATAGTGTGTATTTGGATTGTATTATAGATTTAGAAACCATGTATTTCGAACTTAGGCAATTTCATAAAAGCTTATTTTCAAATTTTAAAACTTTAGAAACAGGTGATTTAGCGTTGATAAAACTAAAATCTAAGCCAGGTTCATTTAGGGTTGATGTATATCCTGGTGAAGGTCTTGTAAATGCTAATTTATTTGAAATAAAGGATGATATCCAAAGGCTCAAAGGTAGGAGTTTAGGCACAAAGCTTCGAGAGTGGTAAACATTATATTTAAAAATGTTGGTCAGGGAGATTCTATTATAATTGAATGGAAAGAAGGCTTGAATAACAAAATTGGGATTATAGACTGTAATCAAGTTACATCTACTCTTAATCCTGTATTACAACATGTAATCAAATCAAAAACAAAGGAAATTGAGTTTCTTTTTTTGTCACATCCACATAAAGACCATTATTCTGGGTTTATGGAGTTGATTGAATATTGTTTAAGTAATCAAATTAATATAAAACGATTTATTCATACTGCTAATGTATCTATTGATTATTTGATGGCTGCATCTCGAAGTATAATTGAGAAAAAGGAATTATCCAAACTTTATGAGTTGCTCATGGATATGCGAGACAGGGGGCTGATAGAATTGCATACTGTTGATGATAACCCTGATACTGTTAAAAATTTATCAGAAGGCTTTAAGTTAGCATTTCTAGCTCCTTCTTCTCAAGAAATAGATAAGTATATTAGAGGAGTTGCTTTTCCTTTTGACGAAGAGGATAGCACAAGTAACCCTAATGCAAATTGGCTTTGTTCAATTATAAAAATTTATAATGATAATACATCTATAATACTTTCCTCTGATGTTGAGAGTCAAGTTTTAAAAAGGCTAAACAAAAAAAATGGGCGCCTTAAAGAACAGAAATCCATTCTAGTTCAAGTACCACATCATGGTGCAAAAAAGAATATGAACAAGTCATTTTGGAGTGGATTAAGAAAATACCCCGAAACTTATGCCGTTATTTCTGTTGGAAAAAATGGCTATAAACACCCTTCAAAAGAAGTTATAGAATTCTTCACTAATCACCCAAACTACATATTAGAGAGAACTGATTTGAACGCACAAACCTCTCAATTAGCCATGGCTAATTCTGCGAAGCTGAATATTATTAGTAAAAAAGTAGCCATTTCACCAACTAATCAAATAAATAATGACCTTTCATATCAAGTTAGTGATGAGAATTGTATCAAAATTTAGAGGAACTATTTAGGTCTTACCCCTCAGTTCTTATGACCTTACCCATTTAACCAACTGTATAAGACCTAATACCACCAAAGTTAACAATGTAAATGTTAATTGGATAAACAAACCAATTACACCTAGGTTCAAACTAATCGATGATGGTTTATGTTTGCGTTCTGCGCTCTTGAATGACTTGTACCAATGCTCGGCTTCTAGGTCATACCTTAATCGTGTGGTGCTGGAATTGTCATTCGGTCTCCATTGATAGTTCTGTCTTTCTCCCTGTGTTGACATAATTCTATAATTTAATTTGTTCGTTCATTCATTGCTTTTTTCACTCTCTGAGCTACCCCAAGGCTAACACCACCCAATGCAGCGGCTCTTCTTAGTGACTCTCCATTACTTAGTTCAACCTCAACTTTCTTATACTTCTTTAAGAACTCTTCAGTGGTCATTCGGGAGCCATGTAAACGCCCCTTATAGACTCCTTTGGCTTTGGCAATCTCAATGCCTTGGCGTTGTCTTTCAAGCATGTTATCACGCTCCATTTCACTTACATTACCAAGTACAGAAACTATCATTTTAAAGATAGGGTTCTGCTTACCGTCAACCATCGAGTACATGCCTATATTTTCAACATATAGATTAACACCTTTATCGTTAAGGTACTTGCATACGGTCAATATGTCTAGAATGGACCTTCCAACTCTATCGATAGATAGAACATGAACCTCATGAATCTTACCATTATTAATATCATCCACTATTTTCTTTCCTTGTGGTCTATCGAAGAAAGAAATGGCACCACTGATTTTGTCCACATAGACTTTGTCGAATTCTGATTCATTTTTTTCCTGTCTGGCGGTATTTTGCTCTAATGTTGAAACTCTTACGTACTTAACTTTCATAATCTTGTATCTATATCACAAATATAGTGTATTATTTTAGAGTGGCATAATAATACACCTGAAAACCAGGTATTTAGCTATATTAAGTGTATCTGACAAAGGCATACCCCAATTTTGATAAGGCTTTTATTTGGTATCTTCGTTGAAAAACTAAAGATGAATGGTATTTGGAAATTAAATGGTCAGTTTTATGGATGGCTTACAGATAACGGCAGCTTATTTTCACGAAATGGAGATAGAATAGGAACATTAGCAATAGCGAACAATGCGTTTTATAATCATGGCGGAGCCTACATGGGAGAATTACTAAATGGTAACCGAATAGGGATTAATCCAGACCATAGTGATTGGATGGGTCCGATGAGCAATCCCGATGGTCAAATTTATAATGAACCTCTGGAAAACCTTATGGCAACAGAAGTTATTGGTTATCATTCTCCAGCCTGAATCAAATGAAGGATTTTGTTGAATTCTCTACTATCGATTTCATCAATCTCTATTGGTAAGCTTCTTGATTTTCTCGTGTGTATCGTCCATGTCTAACCTCATCTGGAGAACCCTTATATCTTGCATTAGCTCGTTTTTCCTTGTTTGCTCATCCTCAAGGTTAATTAGCTCCTGTTTAGCTCTTATTTTAGCTGTAATCTCTTCTTTGTTCATAGCGTCATAATTTTTTCATAGGTCGAACTGCTTATTTCTATTCTTTTGATTCCGTCTTTTTTTCAATGATTTAATTTTTAACATCAACAGCAATAAGGTGTCGTTGATGTTAAAAAAAGTACCCGATTTTTTCTAAAAAATTTTTAAAGGTCCATAGGGCACTTTTTTTAATGACTTTTTTCATATATAAGACCTGGGATACCTACATCCCTTATATTTTCCAATAGGGATTGTCCTCCCTTTTTATACAAGGAACATTCTGATTAGTTGATTTAAAAATCTGATATCTCCACCAACTAAAAGGGATATGAACATTTTCTTTATTTAAATCTATTCTTAGACCTCTAAATAATCTACCTAACATGCCATTCCATTCTAATATCAAATACATTTCCTTTTCTAAGTTTGAAAAATAACTTTTGTAAATCTCAAAATCCTTTCCAATAACTGGGTCTTTTATTCTGTTCTCTTTTTTAAATCTCTGTAAATCAAATTTCATTTTCATAATTTATTTTTTTAATGTTATTATTGGACTTCCGTCCTTTGTTATATACTGTTTCCAGCGTTCTAAATCGAATATTTTAGATTCATGGTAACTCATGTTTGCAAACAATAAATCCAATGTTCGAAATAGCTCATTTTTTTTATTATTGGTTTTTATAAAACTATGTACGTGAGGTTGCTCATTAGATTTCTTATTCTCTATTGTATAATTAATTTCCAAATCAGGGTCATCAACTTTATTAAAAACATTTTTCAATATCAGTTTAATATCTTCTTGGCTATATATTTTATAAGTTTTAAAACTCAATGCAAAATACTTTTGTTTTCGATTCCTCATTCTTCTGAATTTTGGTTCCAATAAGTGATGAATTTCCCATCTGTTAAATTTATTTTTCCGTAAAAGATTATTGTTTTTTGTTTCACTTAATTGTGTTATTAATCTTCTGACATTTCTTGTTGTCATCCCTTTTTGTTTTGCTATTTCAGCAACACTTAAATACTCTTTTTCTACCATTTTATCTTCTTTAAAGGCGTACCAAATGTATTAGGAAGTATGACTACTTCCCTTAGATTTGGTGTTGTTATTTTCTAATAAATATCTTCTAGGTACATTAAAACCTGGAATTAATTGCTATAGATAATAATCGTATTATTTTGGAATAAGTAAATAGAAAAGACAAAATAAATATGAAAATAATTCAAAATCACTTGTTTATATCCAAAAAAATGTGTTGAATTGCACTAACAAGACTTTGGTGCCATATCATGGCTTTCTTGGAATAAATTTCTTCTGCCCAAATAACACAATGAAGATATTGGGTATTCATTTTATGACTTAAAAGCAATCAGCTAAAAGTCTCCATTCATTCAAACTTTATTTTGAATTTTTCAACCTGGAAAGTAGTCACTTTTTACAAGTGTTCTGGCTTTTAGTTCATGGTTTACTTCCATCCCTATTTGGAAGAAGCATACTATCATTAAAACCTTGGATAGTGCTTTCGAAGGAAATAAAACCAGCTTGATTGACATCTTGCTGGACGCATATTAACACCTAAATAAAAGTGAATGATACAGATAAAACAAGACTTACGGTTACAACTTATAGAAAAATAACAAAAGACGATATAAGTACGGATGAAGAAGTCAACATAATAATTAATAAACTACATGGGCTAAGCAACTTAGTTTATGATTTAATAAAATAGAAAAAAATGGAATTAGATTATTTTAAAAAATACAGCTCGTATAAAGAAGAGCAAAACAATAACAAAAATGTCTGGTTATATACCAGAGTGAGTTCAAAAGACCAATTTGAAACTAACGGGAGTATAGAAAATCAAAAAAACGCTGCCAATCTCTTGGCGCAAAATAAATATGTAATAACAAAAACCTTTGGCGGGACTTACGAATCCGCCAAAGGTGATTTTACAAGAAAAGAGTTCAATAGATTAATATCTGAAGTAAAAAAAGCAAAACACAAACCATTTGCTATTTTGATTTACAAGATGAGCCGTTTCTCTAGAACTGGTGGAAGTGCTATTGGGCTTGTAAATAAACTTATCAATGTTCATGGTGTACATCTAATTGAAGTATCGACCAATAAAGATACAACGACACCTAGAGGTGAGTATGAAATCATTGAATCACTTCAATATGCCAGAAAAGAAAATATTGAACGTCTCGAATATACCATACCAGGAATGATAGCATTTTTAAAAAAAGGTAATTGGCTAGGTAAAGCTCCTCGGGGTTATGACCATTATGGGGACAGAGTAAAAAACATAGAGTTTAAGGCTGAATCACAAAAATTAGAAATAAATTATGAAGGCAGATTATTAAAAAAAGCTTGGAAATGGAAACTAAAAGATATTCCAGACTACAAGATTTGTAAGAAGCTTGAAGCTTTAGAATTAATTATCTCCAAGCAATCATTGAGTGAAATGTGGCGTAAGCCATTCTATTGCGGTATAAATACAAATAGCCTTTTAAAAGGTGAAGCAATTAAAGGAAACTGGAAATCTATAGTTTCTAAGGAGGACTTCAGAATCATCAATGATAGACTTGATGGCAATAGGAATACAGGCTATACAAAGTCTAAATTTTGTGAAGACCGACCATTACAATCAGATTTATATTGTGGTAACTGCGGCACAAAAATGACTGGCTACAAAGCGAAAAAGAAATATGATTATTACAAATGTCAAAACAAATCTTGTACATGCAGAGATATGAACGCCAAAAGTTCAAAAAAGTCACTCCGAACAGGTCTCAATGACCTATTTGAGGACTATCTAAGTCAGTATTGTTTGGATAGAAAATTTGTTGAGGTATTTAAAGCACAGATGAAACTCATCATAGCAGACAAAAATAAAGAGTCAATCGAACTTGAAAGTTCGTTAAATAAGCAATTAAAAGAATTGGGAGTTCAAAAAGATAATCTGGAACGAAAGTATGCTTTTGATAATTTAAAACCAGAGCTTTTCGATAAGTTTGATAAAGAACTAACTGGTAAAATTGAAGCCTTAAATGTTGAAAAATCAAAATTGGGAATTTCAATATCGAACCTGAATAAAAAAATAGAAAAATGCGTTGAAGTAACTCAAAATATCAGTGATTACTGGAAGCATGGGAGTATTGAAAACAAAGTGCGAGTTCAAAAATTAGTGTTTCCATCAGGAATAGTCATTGACCCGAAAAATCTTCAATATCGAACCTCTGAAGTAAATTCGGTATTCTCTGTAATCTCAAGTATAGTAATTGGTAAAGGAGCTAAAAGTAAAAACGCATCATCTAATTTAGATGATGCGTCTCGCTTAGTAGCGGGAACAGGACTCGAACCTGTGACCTTCGGGTTATGAGCCCGACGAGCTACCTACTGCTCTATCCCGCGATGTGGATTTTCAATATTTCATCTTTAGCTTTCAACTTTCGGTTCATAATGCCGATAGAAATATTGGACTGCAAAGATACAAAGGATTTTAAACCCCACAAGCTAGATATCATTATTTTTTGAAATGTATTAATCAAAATTTCTTTTGCA
>NZ_JBLWZP010000027.1:0-7837 GCF_048266365.1 Galbibacter sp.
TAAAATAAATTTTGAATGCCTATCAAAAAAACGAAGGACGTTCTAATTATTGGTGCGGGGCCCATAGGCATAGCCTGTGCCCTTGAATGTAAAAAGAAGGGGCTGGATTATGTTGTGGTAGAAAAGGGTGCGCTAACCAATTCCCTTTACAATTATCCGCTAAACATGACTTTTTTTTCTACTTCGGAAAAATTAGAGATTGGTGATATTCCATTTATAAGCAATAACCCAAAACCCAATAGGAATGAGGCTTTGGAATATTATCGCCGCGTCTCTACTTCAAATAATCTTCACATAAATTTATATGAAACAATACTTTCTGTAGAAAAAGTGAATGAGTGTTTCAAAATTATTTCAGAAAAAAATAACTACACCACAAAAAAAGTAATTGTAAGCACGGGTTTTTATGATATTCCAAAAATGTTGAATATTCCGGGCGAAGAATTGCCAAAAGTGATGCATTACTACAAAGAAGCACATCCGTTTGTAATGCAAAAAGTTATTGTTGTTGGTGCAAGTAATTCGGCAGTTGATGCCGCATTGGAAGTTTGGCGCAAAGGCGGTGACGTAACCATGGTTGTTAGAGGCCCTAAAATTGGAGAACGTGTAAAATATTGGGTAAAGCCAGATATTGAAAATAGAATTGAAGAAGGAAGTATAAAAGCATATTTTAATTCTGAAATAATAAAAATTACTAAAAACGAAGTTTTTATACAGACTCCAAAAGGCCCAAAGATTTTAGATAATAATTTTGTGATTGCACTCACAGGATATAAACCAGACTTTAAATTTTTAAAAAGTTTGGAGGTTCAATTTTCTGAAGACGGCAATTACTTCCCAAAATACAATACTGAAACTATGGAATCAAACGTGGAAGGACTTTATTTGGCAGGTGTAATTTGTGGCGGTTTGGAAACACACAAGTGGTTTATTGAAAATTCACGTGTGCACGCGAAAATTATTATTCAAGACATTTCAAAAAAGAATCAATAATCTGCAAAATTAAAGTTGAGCAACTTTTTTGTATGTTCGTATATTTTAGGGAATATTCTCTTAAAATCTTCAGGGGATTCAAAAAAATATTCTGTTAAAACAGCCATAAATTCGTATTGATTGGCGAATGCATATTCCCTAAAATATCTTGTTTTGTCTAATTGATCTTTTACATCCTGTCGCATCAATTGTTTTAAGATAGCTTGAAAATGTTTTGAAAATCGGGCAGAATCCAAATCTCTGGCTTGTTTTGCCTCTAATTGCATTGCATGTGTAAATTCGTGGATTCCTATATTTAAATTATCATTTTCAATTTTATATCCTTTTTCAAAATCCTTCCATGAGAGCACAATTACTTTCTCTCGTGGATTAAATTCCCCTTTGTGGTAGGCATCATTTATTGCGCTATAAAATTCCTCTGGATAAATCAAAATGAAATCAACAAGATTGTAAGTGTAATTTCTTCTCCCAAAACTTAACATACAGGCAATTGCAGCAACCAAAACCTTCATTTTTTCAGTGATTATAACTTCTTCCCTTCCTATAATTTTTTTTTCTGATAGGAATTGTGCCATTCTATGAACAAATTGCTTTTTATTTTTTTCTGAAAGCATGCGATAAAACACAAATTCATTTTGGAGTATTTTTAGTTGTGAAGGGGGCAGTTTTCTATAAACGAAATAATGCCTAAAAAGAGGTCTGTCAAAATTTGAAGCAAACCAATTTTCAAATACTCTAAAAAGAAAAAAAGCAATACCCATCAAAACTATTCCGTAAGCATATGGAGCGAGCCAAGGGGCATAAGCTTCAGATTGAAGAAAAATTGGCATGGGGCTAAATGAAATTTTTATAGTATTTAAAACGCATTAGAAGTTTCTTTATTTCTTTAAAAATATGCAAATGATAGGAAATAAAAAATCCCCGGCATAATGCCGGGGATTTTATTAAATATTAATTCTATGTGGCTCTAAATTAAAAGCCCCAAGTGTTATCAAATTTATCCCAGAAAAGTCTAGTTTCTGTTGCATCGCCGCCAATTGCACCAGCAGCCTCTTCATAATTTGTTGGGTTTAGGTTAATTTCGCTAACAGGGTAAGGGTAGCGAACAGGATAACCAGACTCGGCATCAATTGGTTTAACCAAAACTGGAAAGTCTAAACGTCTAACAGAAAGCCAAGAAGCAAATGTTCTGTTATAGTTTGCTAACCAAGCTTGAGTACCAATAGATTCTCTCCAAGCTCCACTGTTATAAGCAACAGCAGGATTAGCTAGATAACCAGCAAGGCCATCTGCGCCCCAGAAATCAAAAGAAGCAGTGATACCAGCTATGTAATGGCTTTCAGCATCACCACCAACGTTATATCCTCTTGCAGCTGCTTCAGCTAATAAAAATTCAGTTTCAGCATACTGTAGGAACCAACCAGGGTAATCGCCACCTAAAATAGATGGAGTTACATGGCTATAATCAGAATAAACAGTTTGGTCACCAATTACACCTCCGATATATTCTCCGTTAACATCAGTGAAAAAAGAAGCTCTACGTGGATCTTCTAAGGTATTCATTAAATCAATAATAGTTTTACCGGCAACGTAATCATTACGGTTACTCAAAACTAAATTATTATTTAAAGGATTACCGTTTGGAGGAGCTGTATATGCATATCCAGCATCGTCTGCATTGCTTGTAAATACTCCAGAAGCAAAAGCAGATTCAACTGCTGCTTTTCCAGCTGCACCATCCGCATCGGCAAGGATAATACCCATTCTTAATTTAAGTGTATTTGCAAACTTCTTCCATGAAGCAACATCACCCGAATAGATTTTTTCTTCATCACCAGAAAAACTTCCTTTGCTGGTATCCATAGAGTTAATAGCAGCTGTTAAGCGTACAAGTAAATCTTTGTAAATGGTCATAGCATCATCATACTTTGGTAGTAAGTTATCAATATCCAAAGCTTCAGAATAAGGAACATTTCCATAGGTTTCAACCAAATTGCTCCAAGCGTAAACATTCATTACCTCTATAATGGCCAATTTATTAGGCTTTAATGGGTTTGTAATGTCGTTATCAGCAGCAGCAATGTTTATGCTTGCTTCCTTAAGATCTCTCAACACATCTCTGTACATTTCTCTCCAGTGATTATCTGGAATTGGACGGGTTGATTGATCATAGTTACTCTCATCAGGATAAGTGGTTTCCTGCCAATGCTGAACAAACAATCTAGTATTGTTAAAGTTTACGTTTGGCGTCGTGATTTGATCAGCTAGCTGCTTTTGGGCAGAAGCGAATAAACTCTCACCACTAACTGCTGTAGGGTCTTTTATATTCTGATTCAGATCCTCTAGGTTGTCTGAACAAGAGACGGCGAAAACTGCCGCTGTTAATATTAAAATCAGTTTCTTCATTTTTCTTTATATTAAAATTGTGCTTTAATGTTAAACCCGTAATCTTGGGTAGTTGGCAATGAACCTGTAATATATCCTTGAGAGTTACCTGAACTCAATCCAGATTCTGGATCTGCATAAGGTGTCTTTTTATCAATGATCCAAAGGTTTGAGCCAGTTACCGTAAACTGAAGGCCTGTCATAAATGTATTGTCAAGGAATTTTGAAGGCAAAGTATAGCTTAGTGAAGCTTGACGTAACTTAACATAGCTAGCATCATACACAAATTCAGATTGTGGATAAGCAGCATAACCAAATTGACCAAACTCAGAAGCATCAACTCTAGTTGTATTTGGAACATACACTGGGTTCTCGTCTGTTCCAGTATTTACAACTCCAGGATTAATAAAACCACCTCCGTTTTCAATAGTATTTCTTACAGGGTTTCCTAAATCATTTATGTAAGCAGACTCAGGATATAAACCTGTTGCTTGACCGTAATATTGATCCAGGGAGAACACAGAGCCACCTTGCTGAACATCAATCAAGAAACTAAATGACCACGATTTATAATTAATAGTATTGGTAATACCCATTAACCAATCTGGATTAGTATCCCCAATTTTTTCATTAGGTCCAGTTTTTAAATATCTTCCATTGGCTCCAACTACTCTATCTCCATTATCGTTATAAACGTAATCAGCTCCATAGATTACACCGTAAGGTTGTCCAGGTACCGCATTAATTTTTACACCACCTTGGTAACTAGCCAGCTGAAATACTTCTACTCCTTCTGGAAGCGCAATAACCTCACTCTTGTTTTGGGTAAAGTTACCGTTTAGCATCCAGCTAAAGTTATCAGTTTTTACCGGAGTAGCGTTCAAAGATATTTCAAAACCTTTGTTTTCGATTTCACCAGCATTTAACAATTTTCTAGATTGACCAGTTGCTTCAGAAATTGGCACTTGTACAATTTGGTCAAGTGAGTTTGTCTTGTAGTAAGAAAAATCAAAACCAACTCTGTTATTAACAAATCTCATTTCAAGACCTGCTTCATAACTTTTAGTACGCTCAGGCTTCAAATTTGGATTATTAGCGGTACTAGGAACAGAAGTTCCAGTATCTATATTAATATCAAAAGTGTTAAACAATTTATCAAATTCTGGTCCATTTCCTACTTCAGCGTAGTTAACTCTTAACTTACCAAAAGAAATAGCATTTACGTTAATTAATTTACTAAATACAAAACTGGTAGAAACAGATGGATAATAGAATGAACTATCATCTACAGGAAGTGTTGAGAAATGATCTCTACGTATTGTTCCATCAATATAAACAACATTTCCAAAACCAAGAGAGGCACTTGCGTAAACACCATCTACACCAACTTTCTGTGCTACTTCTTGAGATTTTGGAATATCATCTCTTGAGTTTTGAATTGAATAAAGTCCTGGAACAACCAATCCACCAGCGGTAGAATTTGCTATAGAGTTAAACTCATTTCTTCTAATGTTTGTTCCCAATATACCTGCTACATTAATACTTTCAGAAATATCAGCATCAAAGTTGAACATTAAATCATAATTGGTTTCAGTAACGGTCAAATCACGTCTTAAATATCCAGAACCTGCATTAGGACGAGCTACACCTGGAGGTGCTACACCAAAACTAGTTGGAACAGACCCAACGGCTCTGCGCTCTTCCTGCTGCTCGTTATAAGTATCTGTTGAAACTCTACCTGTAACATTTACCCAATCAGCAAGCTTATAATTTAGCTCAAAATTACCTAAGAAACGACTTCTACCGTCATTCTGATAGTTCTCATAACGAGTCCAATAAGGGTTATCCCAATATATTGGGGTTGTCCCTGGCGCAGAAGAACCTGGGTTCCATCCAATATTTCTCTTAGTGTTATTGTAAATATTCCACTGTTCCTTAATATCAACGTTGGTTTGCCACCATTGTTTCATGTTACCAACTACGTTATCATTATAACCAGTTGAGTTACGCCCTATTGCACTAGTTTTAATATAATTTGCAAAACCACTAGCTGTCAACTTATCCGATAGATCAAAAGTACCGCTAAAAATGAAGTTATGTCTATCTATTTGACTGTTAGGCAATAAACCTGATTGATCCAACTTAGTATATGACATACGGTATGAACCGTTTTCAAAACCATTGGAAAGAGATATAGAGTTAGTTAAAGTAACTGGAGTTTCAAAAAATGTAATTGCTCCATTTGGAGAGTTCACCCAAGGTGTTCTTTTTAGATAGTTTGGTGATGCAGGATCAAATGAATCCCACTGATAGATTAATCGTCCATCGAATGCAGGCCCATAAGAAGCGTCATCAAGATAATTGGAAACAACATCATCAATGCCGTCACCATCAATATCCTCAGAAGTAAAAGCTTGTCCACCATAACCCGCTCCGTAGCCATCCTGATACTCAGCAAATGTGCTTTTATCAATAAACCCTACTTGTGCATTGGAGTTAATAGTAACACCCATCCCTTTAGATTTTTTACCTTTTTTGGTAGTAATAATAATTACACCACTTGCGGCGCGAGAACCATAAAGTGCAGATGCAGCTGCACCTTTCAGTACGTTCACAGACTCAATATCGTCTGGATTAATATCTGCAGCAGCATTACCATAATCATAATAGTTACCTCCAGACGAGTTCTTTTGACTCGCATCGTTGGTATTTCTATTGCTAATCGGCACTCCATCCACAACAAATAATGCTTGGTTGTCACCTGTTAAAGAAGTAATACCTCTAATAACTACGTTAGTAGAACCACCAAAGTTGTTGTTTCTTCTAATTTGAAGACCCGCAACCTTACCAGAAAGACCGTTCGTAAAGTTATTTGTTTTTACAGTAGCCAAATCTTCTCCTGCTACTTGTTGCGTAGAGTAACCCAGTGATTGTTTTTCACGGGATATACCTAGTGCAGTTACTACAACTTCGTCCAGAACGGATCCAGCTTGCATAGTAACATCTATCTTATTTGATGCCCCAACAGCAATCTCTTGGGTATCAAAACCTACATAACTATAAACAAGTGTTTGTCCTACTGCAGCATCAATGGTATAGTTACCATCAAAATCAGACTGCGTTCCAGTACTAGTACCCTTTATAATTATGTTAACTCCTGGAAGTGGCAGGCCTGTGTCATCGGCCACCGTTCCGGAAATTGTTTTTTCCTGTGCAAAAGCGAGCTGCACAATCAACACTAACAAAAGTGTTAAAATTCCACTAAACTTTGTTTTCATTTTTTTGTTTGTTTGAATTAGCACCCCAAAAGTGCCAATAAAATCTTACAATTCCAACTTTTAATGAAAGTAGATTATGAAAATTTTATCAAAAAGTTATTTTAAAAACGGTCTTTCACCCTAATTTTTAACATAAATTTCTACAAACCCTTGATTTCCTTATGTTTTCGGAAGCTACTTCAAAACCCACATTCAATAAAAGGGTCTGAAAAAAAAATGAATTATTTTCAAACACTTTATCAACAATTGCACTACTAACGCAAAACCAAAAGGATTTATGCTATTTTAACAAATTAGCATAAAATCTTAAAGTCCTGTTAAACTTTTATTGCGGTTTTCGTAAATTTTCTCTTATCTGATTGATAAAAATTAATGGAGAGAAATAAGAGCTTGGGCAATATTTCTACTTCGCGGAGCCTTCACCTTTAAACTGTTGGGAATTGCTTTTAAATAGTACATTAAAGGTGGTCAAACTTCCATAACAACGGGTTATATACTGCTGAAGATCAATTTTGTCCTGCTCGGCCAATTCTTTACTGGCGTTTATCTTTTGTTCCATTACCCGCAGTCGATCTCTCAACATTACGATTTTATGAAAAAAAGTATCGATGGGTATTTCCTTTGAGGCCAAATTTGGATCGGCAGGTTTCAGTACCATATTGCCTCCCTTCCACTTATCGGCTATCGGCACGATCTCGCTAAAGCCATTCCATTTTTTTAGAATATCGCGAAGGCTTTTTTCCACTTCATAGAAACTTACCGTGTCCACCTCGTCTTCCGCGGCTTCAATAATTTCGAAATCGTCGTCGGTGGCTATGGTTTCAAGACCGTTTTCAATAAAAGTTACCCAGTACATTTTTGCCGTTACATTGGTTACCACTCCTTTTCCGTATTCGGGGTGATCTATTCGAGAGCCTATTCCTAATATTTGTTTCATTTGTTTGTAATTTGTTATTCGTCTAAAAATATAAAATTAAGTGAGATATTAAATTTTCCCTACAAATTTACTACAATGAAAAAACCATCCGTCTTTCGAGGGATGGTTTCTTTGGTTCCATTAACCAATCGCGAACTACTTCTTCTTAGGAGCAGTTGGCGAAGCCTTTTTGTTATCCTGTTTTTTGGCTTGTGGGCCTTTTGCAGGTTGCGGCTTTTTGTTTTGCTGTTGTTGTGGCATAACA
>NZ_JBLWZP010000028.1:0-7519 GCF_048266365.1 Galbibacter sp.
CAATTCAAAGTTTCGTTAGCCTTTTTGTTTGAAGTTATTTGACCAAAGATTGGATAAGCAAAGCAAATTAGAAGTGAAGTTAAAATTACTTTTTTAAACATAAAATTGGTTTTTTTAAATTACTTACAACGGTCTCGGCTATGAGTAGTTGCGTGGGTTAGCACTTAATTTTGCAAATACAAACCAAACTGAAAATCCGCGAGGATTTTCAGAAGTAGGTGAGAACAAGCAATTACTTATAGCCAATGTTGTGCACTGTTTTTTATTCCATTTTCTAATTCGTCCGAGTTTAATTCAAGTCCGTCAATTCTCATTAATATTTTAAAGTCCGCACCAAAATATTTTTGATGGGGTTTACTTGAAAACCAAGTCAATTCGTTTTCTCGTCCATCAAAAACAAACTTGTGAATTCGTCCTTTAATTCGGTATGCAAGAATTCCATTTCCAAAACTATGTGGTTCAAAATGAAATTCCTGAAGTTCAAATTCCGCAATATGATTGAGTTTACTTTCTATGTCTTTTCTAAAACCCTCGAAATTCATTTTCTTATTCCCATTTCGTTATATGCGTGATTCTCACAGTAAACAATTTTATTCAAAGCGTTTTTTTCGCAATCTTTCCAAATACACTTTTCGTTTGATAGTCCTCTTGACTTTTTTAAAAGTTCAATTCTTAAGGTTTTGTCATTAAATTCAGACCATTTTTCAGTTGATTCAAGTTTGACAAAAAATTGCTCTTGATATTTATCCCATTCGTCAAGTCTCCAATATGAACTGTCAATTTTATTTTTATATAATCTGTACCAATTCTTTTGGTCAATTAATTCAAAATCCGACTCAATAATATTGAGAATATTTTTATCAGCGTAATATATTTTGTCGGTTAGTTCGTTCATTTCTCAAATAGTGCACAACGGTCTTGTATATGAAAAGTAGCGGGTTTTACACACTAACTTTTCGGATTATAACTGACCTTTAATTTATTCATTTTGTTTTGATTAAGCGAATAAACCGCTATTTTTTATATACGTTGTTGGGCACAGTATTTATTTCCATAACTCACTTAATTTATCAATCATTTCATTATGAACATCGTTATACTCAGTTTTTTGTAATAAGCTGTATTTTTCAGTTAGCGTTATGGTTTTACATTTAAAATCTACACCATAAGTCTCGGCAAGTCCTAGTATTAATTGACTATCTTTTGGTTGATTTTCTTGAATGAATTTCATTATTTTATCAATATGTTCAATATCTTGGTCTTGTTGGTTTGGTGAATCCACTATTAAGGGAAAATAAGCCGAAGACGAAAATTTCTTCATAAGATGAAAAAAGGTAAAATAATAGGCTATTAATGCTCTTGGACGTGAACTGCCAGTCTCTTTAGCTTCGATTTTCGTAGTTATGGATTTGTATTCGTCTTCTGTTAATGAGTGAACATCTAATTTTTTTAGAAATGAGGTTAATTTAGTTCTGTAAAATCCTACTATTTCTTCCTTACGTTTTTTACTTTCAAATTCTTTAAGTCTTTTTTCAAGTTTTTCTTTTTGCAAAGTGTTTTCCACCAACGACTTTTGTAGAGAATCATAACGCTCTGTAAAAATTGTTTTAATCTGATTTTTACCCGAGCTTTCTATTACATCCTTGAGTTTAAGATTGCCTTTCTTTTCTTGTAAAATTTTATCAATTTTACTTACTTCACTTAGAGTAGAATTAAGTTTTTTGTTCTCGAAAGTAATTTTATCTTCAATTTCTTTTAATTCCTTCTGCAACTCGATAAGAAGGTCTTTACTCTTTTGTTCGTCTTGAGCAATTTCAAATCTTTCTGAAAAGGAATTTTCGTATTCTGCTCCACAAGTTGGGCATCCAACGACCTCTGGTAGTTTTTTGGAAGCAAACTCTAAATCTTTATGACTTTCTAGAATTGCCTGTTTTACAATATTTATTTGTGCGTCATATGAGGCTTTTAGGTGATACAAGTCGTGCAAATCCGATTTTAAATTATCTTCTTTCTTTTTAAGGGACTCCAACTCTGTTAGTAAAGCAGTTATCTCTTTTTTAAATTCGTCAATATTTATATTGAAATTGGTCTGAGATAATTTACTTTTTACGTCTTCTAAAATCTTACCAGTAAGCTTTTGTTCTTTTTCTGTTTCCTCAATCGCTTTTAAATATATGTCAATGTCCTTTTTTGTCTCATAATACTTATTTGGTCTAATGCCTGAGTGGTAAAAAATACATTGATTTCTATAGCTTTTAATCTGTTGTAAAGATTTAAATGAAGACCAACTTTTACTCCAACTTTCATCTTGGTCAACATAATATGGAAGTAGAAGATAGGCTGGTGGTGGAATGATAAAACCGCTATTTTGAGACTGAAATAAAGGATTGAAATCAAACAATTCGCTTAGAAATGGTGCAAGTTCTTTAGTTACAGAATCAAAAATTTGAATTAGAGTATTGTTCGCATCATAAATAGCAAATCTTTTACCATCTCTTAAGATTTGATATTTTGTATCATCCAACTCGAATTTTACAAGTGAGGTAACATTTGCATTTTTAAATTTTGCGTTTAAAAGTGGTTCTGCTCCAAACGTTCTATAAATGCTTTTAATCAGAGAGGATTTGCCTGTATGGTTCTTTCCATAAATTAGAGTTCTATGTTTATCGAAACTAACTCTCTTTGCTTTTTTCTCTTTTTGAGACAGCAATAGCATTTCCGATATGTATAATTTTTTCATTCTTTTTAACTCTTAAATTTCTGACAAGCTTTTTTAAATTACCTTTTTTATTCATTTATAATTTTGATTATAAGACACTTTATAAAATATTCATCGTAAAATGAGGATGAAACCTTTTGGTAACAATGATTTACAATTGTCAAAAGATTAGTCGACTCATTTATGAAACCGTTAGATACTTCTTCTTCGTAAATTTTTTGTACTTCCTTAATTAATTTTTCTAACGGAATTTTATTCGAGTCTTTTATCAATGTTGCCGTTACATCTCTCCAATATTTTTTAAATTTCATTAGGTCAATATATCCAATTCCACAAGATTCTAATGATAATTTAATTTCATCCCATTCTTGCTGGACACTTTTATATAAACCTGCTTTTTCTAAGAATTCTAGAAACTGTCTTTTGGAAATTCCCTTAATATCAATTAATTCTTCAAGATTCGTAATACTTTTATCTCCAAATGTATTTTCTGTTTGACGAGAAACTTCATTAAATACTTGTTTATATGCAAGCTCTGGATTAATGGTGTTTTCTGGATTAATTTTATTTATGAGCTTACTTAACTCTCCTAAACAATGAGTAGAACTATCTTTGTTGCTAAGTTTTGTTACCTGAAAGTTGGTTAATTTTTCAAATTCAGTTTTTGTTATTTTGTGTTCATCTTTGATAGCATCTTCCAATTCCTTTAAAACTGATTTCTCAAGTTCAGTTGCTCTTATTTTTGACCTTTTTAATGATTCCTCTCCATTGGCCAATTTTTTGAAGCTAAAACTTGAGTTTGAAATAAAATTTAATGAGTTGGTGTTTTTATTAAAGTTTATTTTGTTCAAATATAATTTCCCAGTAATTGATAATTTGTCTTTTTCTTTTTTGGTTAAAGCTTTTACTGTCCAATTTCCAGAGTCTTTAGACTTTATTTGGTAAAAATCCATTTTTTGTGGGTTCTTTTCAGAATCCAAAACGACTAAATCATCGTGAAAATCGAAAAGAAAAACATAGTCCTGACTTTTCTCGTGTACAGTCAATAATAGATATAGAGATAAGTCCTTTTGAAAGGTGTACTTTCGAGCAGTTTTACTTCCCGATTCCTCTCTTGGCTTTAATTTTAATATTTCTTGCTCTAGGTTCATTTATATTGTGCCCAACGTGTTTGTATATGGTTTGTTGCGTGGTTTAGCATGTAATTTAGCAAATAAAAACCGAATAGAAAATCCGCGAGGATTTTCGTAAGTAGGCTAGAACCAGCAATAAATTATATACGGTGTTGGCAACAGTATTTTTTCTTTTTATGGTAATAGCAGAAATCTTATTCCGCTCCAATGGTTTCTATAATTCTCTTCAAAACTCAAAAGTTCATTTGAATTTGGCAATTTATTATTTTCCGTATATTCATTAAATTCAGATTCCGTTTTGAATTCGGTCATTTCGTCTGTTTTCAAGTCCAACACAAAATATGTGTTCTCAAAGTCATAAAACCAACTTTTTAGATTCCCACATAATTTATCATTCGCAACTTTAAATTGTGTCGTTTCTATATCAATTCCGTCGCTGGTTTTTTGTCCTTTTAAATATCCGTATTCAGTCCAATTTGTATTTTCAATCGTTTCCCAATGTCCGATTGGAATCATTGGTCCATCTCCAAGTCCGTGATTTCCCCAATATGTAAACGAGAAAATAAAAAGTCCAATTGAGATTAAGAAACCAAAAGAAAACCAATATTTTTTCTTTTCCGTTTTTACTCTTTTTATAAATTCAGTCGGTTTAAATTTTCCAATAATTAATAAAATTCCGATTAAAATAAAAGAATAAATCGATGCAAGAATTCCTATTTTAATTAACTGAAATATGAAGTGAAAAAGTACTTCCATTGATTTGGGTTATATTGTTGCCAACGGTTTTGTATATGATACGTTGCGTGGTTTAGCACGTAATTTAGCAAATAAAAACTGAATAGAAAATCCGCGAGGATTTTCGTAAGTAGGCTTTCACTAGCAATGGATTATATACGTTGTTACCTGCTGGCTTTATCTCTTAAATTTTCTAAATGAAACTAATATTTCATAAATTCCTATTCCAATTAATATTTTGCCAAATATAAAAGGAATCCATTCCCAAACATTTATTAAATACTCTTTACTTTGGGCTAAAGGATTGTGAAAATCGGTCAGCAAAAAGTATCTAAAAAGTCCAATAAAGTATTCGCTATACGCTGAAGCACTACAAAGGTCAATTCCTCTATCAGAATTATGAATCGCATAAAATATTGAATAGAATATTAATGCAACTAATAACGTTCTCTTAATTGCTTTTACCCAATCAGTTCCATTATTTGAATAGAAAGAATTAACTCGTAAAATTGTCAAATCTCTGCGCAATTTTTTACGATTAGCTTTTGGATTTAACTTTATATTTTTTTTAAGTTCCTCTTTATATGAATTCAGTTCGTGAGCACGAAAATTGTCGTAATCTATTTTGTTGTCAGCTCTTAATAATTGTTGTTTTATATTTCGCAGAGTTCTTTTATTACACTTACTGAATCTAATTATTTCTATATCATCGAAGAAAGCTGGTTTCTCGAATATTGTTCTATCTAAAAAAATTGAATTCAGTTCCATTTCTTGGAATGATGTGAACTCTTGAAATTTAGAAGTATCTATATGTAAGTCATAAAGAGTTGATTTATTGAAATATGTATATTTCATAAAGTTGCAACTTTTAAACTTTATCCTTGTCCTATTTTCATTTTTTAAGCTTTGAAATAGAGCAGTTCCGCTAAAATCGTTAAATGAAAATTCTGTATCAATTCCAAAATCTGTATTAGAGAAATTGGTTTTATTAAATTCGTTGTACTTAAAATAACTGTCTTCAATAAAGTTTAAAGTGAATTGAAAGTCATTTTTAAATTTAGAATGGTCAATGTCAACTCTTTTAAATTTTGAGTTGTGTATTTTAACTTTATTAATTTTACAACCAGAAATTAATAGATTGCCATTTGATTTTAGGTGCAAAAAGTCCAAATATTTTACGATTTCACAATTATGTATTGTAATATTTATATCGTTTGATACTTCTTCTTCTAAACTTTCTGCACATTGAAAAGTAAAGTATCCAAGTTTATTTGGTGCTAAATGTAAATTCTTTACTGGCTTTGAAATATTTATAAATCTTATTTCTTGTACAGCACAGTCTTTAAAAAAAACATCATTTTCAAATTCGCAGTCATCAAATTTAAATGTATGAGTTAATTCGGATGCTTCACCGATACTCAAATCCATAAAATCTAATCTTTTCCCTGTGAATTTGCAGTTTTTGAATTTGTTAGAAAGAGTAATCTTATTCAAGTTTACATTCGTAACATTTTGGAAGTTTATTAAAAGGTCATTATGTTCAGAAATCTCTGTTGAAGCAAGTCGTCTTTTAAATTCTTTTTCGTTAATTTCTTCCATTCACGGATGTTTTTTCAGCTTGCAGGTAACTAGTGTATATCAACATGCACTTTATTTCGCATGTCTTTGGCCAAAGTACAACTTATTTTAAAAAGCTCAAAGGGCTTGGGGTGTTTGTAATGTGGTGGTTGCTTACATGGGTGTAAATTTCGGTAGTCTTACTACTGCCGTGCCCCAAAAGCACCTGTATGCTCCGTAGGTTCACTCCATATTCATAAAGGTGGGTGGCATAGCTATGGCGCAAGGTATGTGGGGTTACTTTTTTGCGTATGCCCGCTTTTTTTGCAGCACGGTACAATACCCGCCGGACACTTGTGGGTGAGTAGGGAACTGTTTTTAAAGCACCCTGGGCGTGTTGCCCTTCAAATAAGTAGGTAATGGGACGATACTGTTTGTAGTATTTCCGCAATAGGTGCAATAACTCTTCCGGCAAGGGTACTGTGCGGTCTTTAAAGCCTTTTCCTCGCCGCACGGTAATGCACTTGCGGCTGCTATCTATATCTTTTATCTGTAAATTGATAAGCTCTCCAATGCGCAACCCACAGGCATAGAGGGTTTGCAACATGGCCAGATGCTTTACATTTGCCACAGCAGAAAAAATACGGATCACCTCTGCCTGGGACAGCACCGTGGGCAACCGCTTTTCTTTGCGCGGGCGAACTACATGTAGGTAAAGGCGCTCTTGCCCCAAGAGATTTTCCCAATAAAACTTAAGAGCATTTATAGCTTGGTTTTGGCTACTAATGGCATACCCTTGGTGTATTAAGGAGGTAATGAACACCTCGCCACTTTCCTGTATGCTTGCATCTAGGGTATGCAACAAGCAGTAATCGCGGTACATAGTAAGATAGCTTTTATAGGTTCGCTGGGTGTGTGGCGAATAATTTTTGCGTTCCAATAACCGTTGTATAGCAGAAAAATCCATAACGGGTGCAATATAAAGGGCTTTTCCTTACAGAATACCTATGTAACCATTTATAGTCGTTTACAAATATTTATAAAAAAGTTAAACGTTTACAACTATTTAAAAAAGGAACTACAACAGGGGTATAAACCTGTAATTTACCCCTTCCCCACCACCGCCATAAGCGTTTCCACCTTAGTTGTCAACACCTTATTCTCCTCCTCCAGCGCTGCAATGCGTTCCTGCAAGGGCAGTGTTGGGTCTGGGGCGTTGGTGGTAAAGTCTGGCGGCAGCTGGGCGGCGAGGTCTGCAAAAAAGTTGTGTTTCATTACCGTGCATAGCTGCCATAAAATTTCAGTCTGTAAGGAGGGGCGCTTGGTAAACCTGTGCACCGTTTCGGGCGCGCGTTGCAGTACCCGCGAAACCGCT
>NZ_JBLWZP010000029.1:0-7505 GCF_048266365.1 Galbibacter sp.
GGCTTTGATAGCTTTCCACTGCATAACTTGCGGAATGTCCCTTGGCAAAAGCATAACCCGCGAAGGCTTTGATTTGATCCCAAACTTCTTCAATTACTTTTTGGGTGTATCCTTTCCCTTTACAATTTTCATAGAATTTCTTTTCAAGGGCGTCAAATTGTTCCTTGCTCCTGCCCTTGCCGCTCATTCCCCTTCGTAAAACATCTGCCTCGGCCAGACTTAGGCCTGCAAAATAATGTGCTACTTTTAGAACATCTTCCTGATAGACCATCACGCCGTAGGTATCTGGCATTATTTCCAAAAGAACGGGATGTGCCTCTGACCTTTTTTCTGGAAAACGATGTCGTTCTATATAGGCATTTTTCATTCCCCCATTGGTTACACCTGGACGTATAATGGAACTGGCAGCGACCAAACCCAAATAGTCCTGTGTTTGCAGGCGGGTCATCAAGGTGCGCATGGCAGGGGATTCAACATAGAATACCCCCATACAATCCCCTACTTTTAGGAGGTTGTTAATCGCTGGATCATTTTTTAATGGAGTGGTATCGTCAATGTCTCTGATCTGGGCTTCTGGTTGATTTTCCTTGATCAATTGAATTGCATCCTTAATTTTTGAAAGCCCACGCTGGGCAAGGATATCAAATTTAAAAATACCCACTGCTTCCGCAATATGCATATCAATTTGCAAAGTTTGAAACCCTTTCGGGGGCATAAAGGTGGCACAATAAGCTTGTACAGGATTTTTTGTTATAACAATGCCTCCAGAATGTACACTTAGATAATTTGGAAAACCATGGATAAGATGACCATACTTTATTACCAATTTAAAATAATGATCGTTTTTTTTGTTCTCTCTATTGCCATTTAAAAAAGCATCAATTTCAGCTTTTGGCAATCCAAATACTTTTGCAAGTTCCCGAATAACTGCTTTGAATTGAAACGTTACATAGGTACCCATAAGGGCAGTATTTGGGAAACGTTCAAAAATATAGCGGGTAACATCATCCCTATCCTTCCAAGAAAAATCTATATCAAAATCAGGCGGTGAGGAACGATACAGGTTGATGAACCGTTCAAAATAAAGATCCAATTCAATAGGGTCCACATTGGTAATCCCCAAAATATAGGCTACCACACTATTCGCCCCACTACCCCTCCCTATATAGGGATAATCATTTTTTATGGCATATTGAACAATATCGTAATTAATGAGAAAGTAGGACACAAAATCCATTTGCCGAATGGCCTTAAGTTCCTTTTCCATGCGTTCCTTTATTGCAGAATTGATTGTTTTATAGCGGGATTCCAATCGTTGTTCCACTAAGGAAACCAAATAATCATAGTCCTCTTGGTTATTTTTTAAATAGTTGGATTGATTTTGATTTTCGCGTGTATCATCAAATTTAAAGTCTATGGAACAGGAATTTAAAATGCCTTGGGTGTTTGATAGTATATGCTCAAAATCCTCAAACAAACGTTCAAGTTCGGTTAGCGAATACATTTTATCTTTGGCAGTACCCTGTTCAGCTTCCGGGAGTTTACTTAAAACAATATTGAGGTCTATACAGCGCAGTAATCTATGAATATTTATATGTGTCTGATTGCTGAATGTTACTGGCTGTAATAACACTAATTTTTCAGTATGCTGTTTTAGATGGGAGAATTTTAATTTGTTGAGGTCTGCTACCGAAATACCTATATGCCAGTCCGGAGCAAACGTTTCCAGTTCATATTCAAGTACTTTTTCAAAGGGAATTATAGTTATTACATCCGAAAAGGAAGGTGGGATTTCAGGAAACTCCTTTTTGGCATGAAGGAACTTGGTCAAAAATTGGTTGATTTCCAAGTAGCCTTTATTGTTTTTTGCCAAGCAGACATAACATCGGGTGTTTCCGTTACGAATATCGGCCCCCACCACAGGTTTAAGGTTTTCTTTTGTTGCTTCCCTACTAAATTCCAAGCAGGCCGAAGTGCTGTTTATATCCGTCAGGGCTAATTGTTGAACGGCATTCACTTTAGCCAAATTCAATAACTGGGGTACCGACATTACCCCATATCGCAACGAGTAATATGTATGGCAATTGATATACATTATTGATTTCTATGGGCCAATAAAATGGGCGGTTCACCATCAAAGGGATTACGGCCAGATATTACCGTTTTCACATCGAGTGTGGATGCCTTCATCACACTGCCTGCCCCAAAGCGGTTTCGGATATGATCCAAAGACTTGTATAGATTAAGGGATTTTTCATTATCATCAAAAAGATTGATTTGATAATGGCCGCCAACCAAATGGGAGAACTTTACCCCTATTAACCGAACCAATATCCTGCGCTCATAGAGTTTACTAAAAAGTTCCATTACGGCAGGCACAAGAATATGATCTGCACTTGTATAGGGAATGCGAATTTGTTTGTTATAAGTCTGGAAATCGGAATATCTAATTTTTACAGAAACACAACCCGTCATTTTATTGCCAAGCCGAAGCTGATAACACAGTGTATCTGCCATAGCGATAAGGGTATCGCGAAGTTTTTGGACATCAATAGTATCCAGATTGAAGGTACGTTCATTGGATATGGACTTTCGCTCACAATACGGTATTACGGGGGTATTGTCAATACCATTGGCACGGTTCCAAATAGTCTGGCCGTTCTTTCCCATAACGGAGGTAAGCATTTCCACAGGCATTTCCTGTATCAGTTTTACGCGATCAATCCCAAGGTGGATTAATGTTTGGGCAGAAACCTTTCCAATCATCGGTATTTTTCGGATTGGCAATGGTGCCAAAAAAGCCTTTTCAAAACCGTAATCAATTTTTAGCTGGTTATTGGGTTTTGCCTCTCCCGTTGCAACCTTGCTTACAATCTTGTTTTGGGAAAGACCAAACGAAATTGGGAGACCAGATTCTTTAATGATACGTCTGCGCAGTTCAGAAGCGAATTTGTAATTCCCAAAAAAACGATCCATTCCTGTAAGGTCCACATAGAATTCATCCACGCTTGTTTTTTCAAAGAGAGGTACAGAATCGCGGATAATATCAGTGATAAGGTTTGAGTATTTCATATAGGTACCCGCATTGCCACGAATGACAATTGCATGGGGACAAAGTTGTCGTGCAATTTTCATTGCCATTCCCGAGCGAACCCCGTACTTTCGGGTTTCATAGCTGCAGGCAGCGACCACGCCCCTGCTTCCCGTACCTCCTACCAAGACAGGCTTTTTGAGCAGTTCACTGTTCAATAGACGTTCTACCGACACAAAAAAAGTGTCCAAATCAAGATGGAGAATGGATTTTTTCATCAATACAAAACTATGGATTATTTCCATATTTTGGAATATTTCCATTTTAAAATATTGAAGAATTTAATTATTTCTACAAAGAAAACCCAAACATAGCATATATGTCTGGGTTTAATTTACTGGGGAGAATTGAACTATGGTTTAATTTTATATTGCTTTTGCTATCAAATCAACTTCGTAGGGGAACTGAAAGTTTTCTAAAGTTTCCCCTTTAAGCCAATCATTTCTATTTTCTTTTTTTAAGATTATGGGCATTCTCTTTTTATTGTTATGTATCTCTGCCATCAACTCGTTTGCCTCGGTAGTAGCAATTGTATAGGAAGTTATGTTTTCACCGTTATGGTGATTGGTCCATTCACTATAAAAGCCAGCAAAGCCAAAAATTTCCTGATCTGTGGGCTTGATAATATATTTTTGCTTTTCCTTTCCTTTCGCATCGAGCCATTGCCATTCATAAAAGGCATCTGCAATAATCAAACAACGGTTTTTTACAGAATTGCGGAAAGCGGGTTTAGAAGCTGCCGTTTCAATACGGGAATTTAAGGTCATTTTTTTTATGGAATCATCCTTGGCCCAAAAGGGAATCAAGCCCCAATTGGCCATAACAATATGGCCCTTATCTTCATCCATTACTATTGGGTTTTTCGCAAAAGCAAAACCATTTATAGCCTCCTTAGGTATATATGATTCTGGTTCGTAATATGTAGCCTCAAATTCTTTTTCAATGTCTTCTTTTTCAGCTGTTAATTTAGTGTGATAGCACATAGCATTAATTTTAGACATTTAAAATACGAAAAAAGTATGAAATGAGAATTGGGTTGTTTGTTGTGGGTAGTGGGTAGTTCATGATGTTGTTGGTTAGGGTTAGTATCACTTTCGTTTTTTAACAATGAGGATTTCATCGTCTGAAAATTCCATCCAGGCCAAGTCGTATATATAGTGAAACATTTTGTTGTGTGAATTTATGTGGAAATGGGTATGATACATGAACCTGAATTTCTTCTTTTCAAGCACGTTTCTATATACTTTGACTTGTGATTTATTATTTCCGAGCAATTCTGTTAAGATGGAATAGTTTCGTTTTAAATACCCGTTTATTTCTATGGCTGCCTGTTTGGATGCATAGCGAAGATGTTTGTGATACTGGTTTTTGCAATAGGTATTGCAGAAGATTTTATCGGTTCGCCCTTTCAGTGGTTTTTCGCATATTTTACACTTTCTGTCCATGAAGCTACTGCTATCATTGCAAATATACGCTATTCGTTCCTAACGGTTAACCACTTTTATTATCACATCTCCTAAGTGAGTTGGGCTCTATTTTCTTTAATTTTGATACTAACGGAATTCTTTTTGATCATGGAAACTTCTAAAAATACTGTTATAGTACTATATACTCCTCGTGCCAATGCCGGACGCATCAAACTTAAAATTCCCTATGAAATGCAGGCTGAAAGGGAGGTTTTCAAGAAGCTGGAGGGCTCCTTTTACCACTATAACCAAAAGCTTTGGAGTATAGTAAATACAACCGAAAACATAATGCATTTAAAAAGGATTTTCGGCAAAAAACTTAAGATGAAAACCGCCGAAGCCCCTTCTGCGCTACCCAGTTTTGATCCTTCGGAAAAGATACAGAAGGAACTGGACCGCAATCAACAAAAAATGGTTTTAAAAGGTTTTAGCCCAGCAACCATTCGCAATTATCAACACAACCTGTTACATTTTTTCAAATATTTTGAAACTGCGAAGCTGCGCACCATTACCAAAGAACAGATTGAAGGCTATGTATTTTATTTGATAAGCAAACACCGCATTAGCGAGCAAAAACAGAACCTGGTTATCAATGCCATAAAATGCTATTTCGAACATACTCTGGAAATGCCCCGGGAGTACTACAACATTACCCGCCCAAAAAAAAGCAAGGATCTACCAAATGTGCTGAGCATTGAAGAGGTTATACAAATAATAAACCACCCAAAAAACTTGAAGCACAAGGCCATCCTGCATATAATTTATGGCGCTGGCCTTCGTGTGGGCGAAGTCCTTAGGCTCCGGGTAAAGGATATTCGAAGCGATGATGGGTACATTTTTATAAAGGACAGTAAGGGCAAGCGTGACCGCCATACAGTATTGAGTCCCATACTCTTGGCGCTTTTGCGGGAATACTACAAACAATTTAAACCTGCTTATTGGCTGTTTGAAGGCCAAGATGGTGGACAGTATTCTTCCAAGAGCATACAGAGCATTTTTAGAAGTGCGGTGAAAGCCACCAATACAAATCCGTGGAGCACGCCGCACACGCTTCGGCACAGTTTTGCCACACACCTTATGGAGCGCGGAGTGAACATCCGCTACATACAAAGTGCCCTAGGCCACGCCAGCACAAAGACAACTGAGGTTTACACCAGAGTTATAGGTATTAATAACAAAACATTAAAGAGTCCTTTGGATACTTTGTATGAATCGGTTACATTTGACAAAGAACAAAACACATGACATGCGCACATGTGCGGTATAGCAGCAATAGTCATGTCGTATATACACATGTTCTACGCAATTTGAAAAACATACTCAAAATACTAATTATAACTTTGATTTTGACTTCTTGCAAAAAGGAGTTGAAAACTAATGTGTCTGAATTAAAAAAACTCGATTCGGAAAAAACAACTGAACTTCTGACTCAAATTTTTGAGGATGAAAAAAAAGGATTTTTATTAACTAATTGTATAACCGAAAAAACGAGAGGTGTTAACTATCCAATGGTTACTGATTTTGATGAATATGTAAAAACCCATCTCGGAATTAAAGATACTATACATTACAAACTTCAATCTGAACTTTATAAACAATTCGTTCTGACCTCTGATATCGCAAAAGGAAAAAACATAATAACTCAATCTCAATTTAAAGAATTTGAACGTAAATCTGAATTAGGAGAATTTCGTTTTTGGGATTGGTTAGAAGATAATTGTACAGATGGTTATAGTTCTATTTCCAAACCAATATTTAACGAAAACTATACTCTTGCTTATATACAAATCGGAAATGTTTGCGGAGGACTTTGTGGTGGCGGAGAAGAAAGAATTTACGAATATATTAATGGTAAATGGATTGAAAAAGAAAATTTCGGAAATTGGGTAAGCTGAATAAAAAACTGCGTAGAACACCGTGTATAATTAATGGCTGGTTCTCGCCTACTTACGAAAATCCTCGCGGATTTTCTATTCGGTTTTTATTTGCTAAATTAGGTGCTTAAACACGCCACTAATCATACACAAACACGTTATGTGCAAGCTGAAGAAAGATTCGAACTAAAAACAAAATGACTGAACAATCAATAATAAAACAGATTGGAAAACCAGCTGAAATCGATTTACAAAAACCGAAAGCAATTGGTAGTACTGGATTTTATTTAAAGTTATTTAAAGCGAAAAACACCGGAACTGAATCTCTGAAACTGGAATCGAAATGTAACTTTGAAAAGCGAACTGGCGGAATTTTATTACGTGCGAATTATTCCAATAAATTAACGGCTATTCCTATTCCGAATGAAAAAATAATCGGAATAACTCTAAAGCGTGGAAAAGAAAATATTGACCCTTTTTTTATGTCACCAATGTGGATTTTATTAAAACTCGGAGTTTCTAAATTATACGCTCGATATTTTAGATTTAGACTTCACGAATATTCAATTGACCAAATGGAACTGAATATCGAAACGACTGATTATGAAATGGAGTTCATTGCAAATGGATATTTATTTGAGCGACAATTAAGTTTCTTTGAAAATCTGAATTACGGAAACAAATTAATAACGGAAATAAAAGCCAGCACATAACACCGTGTATATTTAATTGCTTGGTTCTAGCCTACTTGCGAAAATTCCTGTGGAATTTTCACGGGTTCGTAAAAGTTTACTAATTTAGTTGCTTAACCACGCAACTAACCATACACAATCACGTTGTGATTAATATTGCCGACTTTCGGTCACCCACCAAACATTGTAGCTTTCTTCGAGGTCTTTTAAGTTTCTAAAAATGATGTGATTTTAAAATCGACGTAGGAAGATTTTTAAAGCGCCAAACTGTTCGATTGAAATCGTTGAGAGCGCGCTCTCAGAACGTTTGAAAACGTTAAACAGTTTGTCTGAAGTTATTGAAAAAAAATGAGAAAGTCAAGTTTATTATATTATTTAACAC
>NZ_JBLWZP010000030.1:0-7496 GCF_048266365.1 Galbibacter sp.
TATGCCGAAGACCCCAAGTTGCCCAGAAACCCGGACCGGCACTTTCGCAACGACTGGCATGATTGGCCGACGTTTCTCGGCCGGGAGAAGCCAGAACGCTATGTCACCTTGGCCGACGCCAGTCTCGCCGCCCAAAACTTAGGCATTAGCACCCGCGCTGAATACCTGCGACGTTATGCCGAAGACCCCAAGTTGCCCAGAAACCCGGACCGGCACTTTCGCAACGACTGGCATGATTGGCCGACGTTTCTTAACACCAAAAGCTCATTTTATTTAACTTATGCCGAGGCGAAAAAAGCTGCTATTACTCTTAGAATCACCTCATGGAAAAATTATTTAGAAGCATACAAAAAAGATCCATGCTTACCCTCTTCTCCTGACATTAGATATAAAGACCAATGGACAGGATGGACGGACTTTCTATTACCACGAGAAATCCATGATTTATCAATTGCTGAACATGCATGTTTGGTTCTTTCCGTAAAAGACTCAAAACAGTATTACGAACAACGTAAGACTTATAAATTCCTGCCTGCCCACCCCGAAAGGTTCGATGGTTGGCTTGATTGGTATGACTTTCTCAACATTCCAAGACCTTACCCATACCCCGAACTGGCTTCTATTGTCAGAAAGCACCATTGCAAAAAAATGGAAGATTACAAAAAATTGCGTGCCGAATTAAATGACCCGCGCATCCCCTCTAGCCCTGAAGAGACGTATAGACACAACGGTTGGACTAACACATATGACTTTTTTGGTAACAAACGACCTTATCAAGTTCGATACCTCACTGATGACTGGCAAATCTGGGGAGGGTGCATTACCGAATTTCTCAAACAAGCAAGAGGGTCTGGCACAAAAGCAAGTGATCTATGCGAGTTTGTACGAGAGTTTATTGAAGCTAACGACCTAGACAGAAATCCGCTAGATTTCCTAAGAAGAGATAAAATCAATATTCAGTCGTGCATAGACCTGTTGAATGAAAAAACGGTGCCTGCAAAAAAGAAGCAGCTATTTTCGATTAAAGAGTTTCTTGATTGGATTATTAATAAAGATTTGACTATCGAAGACCCTGAAACTGGTGAAGTGAGTATTGTCCTCGGAGCAAGAAATCCATTTCAGTATATCAACTTTGACGATGAGAAAATTCCACAGAAAATCAATGAAACGGAAAAATTGTCCCTCCCATACACATATGTAAAATTAACTCGAGACTGGATATTTCCAGTCGACTCTCCAGAAACAGGATTGTCCTATTCAGATCTTAGCCACCTGCAAAAATTTAACGCAGACTGGGTCCAAATTAGCGATGATTTCCCTGTCGACCCTAATGACCCCGATTGTGTTACCAAGAAAGAGAATGGAAAACGATTTATTTGGGTGCCAATCTTTTGGACGTACACATACGCGCTGATGCAATTACCTGCGAGAGGAAGGCAGATTATCTACTGTGACTCTGGTGAAATGGATTTAGAAATCCCTTGTTTCTCGAATGGGAAAATTGTTTGGGTAGCAAACAACCATCCGAAAGCTGGATTAACTAAAAAACAAGGAATGATTTATAAGACAAAAAGTGGGGATTTTGGCGTTCATTATACATCAAATAAGACGCAACTATTCGGAGAAGGCTATAACACCCCTTATATGCCTGTCGAATTGGCGTACTGGCTGATAAAACTGAGACATTGGCAATCAAAGTTTAATGCCATTTCATCTCCCACCCCATGGCTGCGTTGCAAAAGAACATTCCTGAACGAAGTACAGAGAAACTTCAAAGGCAAAAACTGCTTTCTATTTAGAGATCTGAATGATGTTGAACCAGGTACTTTTGGTTATAGATTATCGACAAGATTGGCAGCAGCATTGTTTTTTGCCAACGAAGTTGATGAAGTCTTTGCTGAATATGACGGACAAAATTTCACAGATATTGGCGAGAGCTTATTAGACAGCACCGCTATAACGTTATCGAAATTTAGCTCAAAATTCACACCACATTGTATGAGAGTGAGTTTGATTAATGCTTATAGCACTGAGTTTGGCTTACCAATTGAATTTATTATGAAATTGGTTGGGCACTCATCAATCGTGATGTCTATTTATTACCTAAAAAGTGATCAGACAGGCCTAAAGCTACGAGAACGAATGAACAAAGCGGAAAAGGAGGCTCTAAGTTGTGCAACAGAAACCACCCGACGCTTTATCGAACAGCATCGAATTGAAGATATAAAGTCCCAATTAACTGCAAACAGCCCCGAATTCCTTGCATCACTCACTAATGAACGAGCAGCGGGCAATTACGTTTTTAGAGATTTTGGCATTTGCCCTGTTGGAGGCGGATTTTGCGACATCGGCGGAGATGCCGTCGCAACAAAAGCGAATATTTTTCATCCTGTGCCAGCAGGGCATCTCGGCGATCAAAATTGCATTCAATGTCGCTTTTTTGTCACTGGTCCTGCGTTTCTCGTGGGGTTAGTCGCATTGTTCAATGAAGTCTCACTATCACAGTACGTCTTACAACTGCGTGACCAAGAGATCAAGAATGAACTAGATAGTACAATACAAGAGATTGATATCATTTCATCTAAGCAATATGACGAAATGAAGCTAGGTGTTCAAAACCAAACGCTAGCATCTGAAAAATCTCGACTACTTTTTATAAGAAAGCAGTTGAATTCCGAAATTGAGGCTAAAGCAAAAAAAATGGATCTGTACTTGGCAGACCTAAATGCGATGTTCAAACATATAAATAATTGCCATCAGATGATTGAGGGGATGCACCCTTCAGATGAGAACAAGCTTCAACTCATGGTACCCACAGACTTTTCAATAAATTTAGATTTGGAAGACTGTAGTCATTTCCAACAGTTATGTGAAGTCTGTGAGAACGCAGAGCTGTTTCACAGCTGCAGTGATGAGCTCGCAGTAACTCGAAGGAGCCAAGCACTAGATCGAATGATGCTCAATAATGGGTTGGCCGCCCATATGATGCATCTTTCTGAAAGCGAACAATTGATAGTCGGAAACCAATTTACGCAACTAATGCTTAGCCGACTAAAAAGCTGGGAAAAAATCGATTTATTGATAGATGGTCGTATGACGTTACGAGATTTGAGTTACAAAAATTCACTGAATGCTGATGAAATAAAGCACTTTTTTCAAAAAGCTAAACCGCTAAAACTCGGTCTAAAAGGGGAGAACAAGAATGCTTGAAGTGTCCCCAGAGACGGTTCTTAAACAACTTAAAAAAAACGCATCAATGCGGGTAAGTTCGACTTTGGACGCTGTATACACTGTTTGCAAAGAGCAGTTCGAACGAGGAATCTACGACTTCAGTTTTAGCACTATTTCAAGACTTGGCAAAGAAAAAGGGGTGCCTGCTGCACAGAGCATTAGGAATAAATCTGGAGATGCGTATAGGACGTTGATCAAATCTTTCGCTGATGCTGCTGCAAACAAAAAAGTCCCTAAGCCAAAACTTTCCCCGTTCGGAAAATCCGCAGCATGGATTGAGAACATCACAGATCCAGTCCTCAAGTTACAAGTAAACATTCTGTACTCCCAGAAAAAGGAAGCTGAAAGGTTATTGCTTGAAGTGGTGCCTATCAACCAAGTCATAGAAATCTTTGATAATGGTGCATCTCCAGTATCAAAAATTCGACTAACTGCATTAGAAAGAGAGGCTCTCGAGTATTTGTTATCTACAGAATTTATGCGGCGAGAAGATTTGGAAGTCGGGCCAAAGGGCAGTATATTGCGACGTGAAGATCTGAGTCAGGTTTTTCCCGTTGCCACACTAGACGCATTGAAGAAGGCATTGTTACACCTCTAGTTCGAAATGGTAGGAAGTCAGTTGAGAACAAATTTAATCACTCCTGAAGGTTTTGATGCATTAACCAAAGAGCTTGATTATTTATGGCGAGAATATCGTCCTGAAATAACAAAGAAAGTTGCTTGGGCAGCTAGTCTAGGTGATAGATCTGAGAACGCAGACTACAAAGAGAATAAGAGACTGCTTCGCAGTATCGACTCCCGGATTAGATTCCTTCGCAAAAGGATAGATGCTCTTAAAGTCGTCGAATATTCACCAGTGCAAGAGGGGAAGGTATTCTTTGGAGCATGGGTTGAAGTGGAAAATGAACAGGGAGAAGTCAAAATGTTTCGCATCGTTGGCCCTGATGAAATTTACGAGCGCAAGGACTACATATCTATCGATGCGCCAATGGCAAGGGCTTTGATAAAGAAAGAGGTCGATGACGAAGCTATTGTGCCCACCCCAGAGGGAGAAAAAATCTGGTATATCAACGATATTAGCTACCAAAATAGTTCCAAATAATTGAGGCTCGCTGAAAATCCCCTTTAAAGTATTAGCATCTGAAGTTATACAAGGGTGATGTGAACAAGGTTTGCGCATAGAAGCTACCCCTCCGCCGCAACTAATGGTTGGTACGGCCTGATTTCTATAGACACTCTGTAGTATTACTAAAATTTGCTCAACATGTTCGAACTACATTGCTTGGGCAAGTTTGGTTGTAACTAGCTTTGGGGCAAAATTAAGCCTGCATACGCAGGCTTAATCGTATCACTAATCAAATTATTTGCGGCGTTTGTAACCAAGCCAAACTAAAGGTAACAGACTCAGGAAACCCATACTGCCACCACTTGAGCCACCGCTTGAACTATTACTAACACCGCTACCAGTATTACCGCTACCAGTATCACCGCTGCCAGTATCTTCAGGCTGCGGCGCAGTTACGCTGACATTGATTTTATCACCAGTCACTTTTAAGTTTTTCGGAACAACCAGTTCTGCCGTAATAGCTGGAATTTCAGCGTAGGTCGCATAATCTGTAACTGGCGCATTGAAAGTAAGAGTCACAGAACTTTGACCAGCATCGAAATCCACATCAACGTAGTCAGAATCAAGGTATTCACGTACATTCAGATTATCAGGCGTAGCTGGTGTGAAAATGTGGGTCGCACCGCGCATAAACACTGCTACCTTTGCAGCTTTGCTTGTGTCACCGTCACGCTCAACAGTCAGCGTAAATGAATTACCCTGCTCAACAGAAATAGGGGCGGTTGCTGAAAAATGAACATCTCCGAACACTTCCATTTCACCAGCGATGTTTGACATATACGGAAGCCAGTTTTCCACGTAATGCTGGTTGTTGTGGGTATCATCACCGCAAGCTTCACCACCATTTGACTTGTCAGGGCTTGAGAAGAAACGTAAATCATTGGTAGTGGTTGAGTGCCACATCACTGTGTTTTGGTTACCACAAGTAGCGGCTCGGTTACCATATTGCGCCGTAGCATTACCGTCAGCTTTGCTATTGCGATTTTCATGGTCAGCAAAAACACCATGACCAAATTCATGAGCGAACACATTTTGGCAAAGCTGCGTGTTATTTGCATCGTTAGCATTAATGATTGCTAACGGTGAACCTTCACCACTAACACCGCATAAACCTGCATCATATGACATGGCTGGTCGAATAATCGTTGCCCAATCTGCGCCGTATTCATCCATTTCTTGACGTTCAGGTTGAAACTCGGTGATCACTTCGTCATTGTAGAAAAATGGTTGGATTGCACCCGCCCAACCCTGCACGTATTCACCACTAACTACATCATCATCATACGCCATACCATTGGCATTGATAGAAATAGAGGTGCCAAAGCCTGCCAGTTCTGCTGAACCACCAACAGAGTTAGCTAAGGTTTCGTTCATAATGGCAACTCGTGTTTCAAGCCATTCATATGCAACACCTTTGGTTACTGAGTTAGCCAACCATTCGGGGTGATAGAAAGCATAGACACGTACCTTTTTATTAGAGGCGTCGATGTTGGTACAGCCTGTTTTATAGTTTTGACCAAGCTGGCCAAATGGAGATACATCACAACCTAAAGCAAAATCATCATCATATGACTGATTGTCGGATTCCGCACGTTGAGAAGTCACCGAGTTAACGCGTGACATGGCTTTCAAAAGCTTAGCGCGTTCTGCTGTTTTGCTGGCAATGATAGCTTTCGCTTTAATAACGGCAGGGTTCAAGCTGTTAATCTTGTCTAAATACTCTTGCTCAGTCATTGCTTGAGTATTCATCGTGGTAAATATAGCGGTTACAAAAAAACTAATAGAGGAGCGCTTTATCACAACTTCATCCTTAAGGTAAAATTTTAAAAAATCACTTTTCAGATTGTGCAAGAGCAACAAACTGAAGTCTTAAAACCAGTGAGAAGATAAAAAATTTTCAGTACAGCGCTATTAATGCGCAACTGATAAATTTTAAAAAACTCCCGTACAAAACAATATATTATGCGACATTTATTGGTAGAGACTTAGCTTCACATATTTACACATATCTGTATTCCAATATATTAATGAGTAATTAGTATGGTGACACCATACTTTACTTTTAAAATGGTGAACTATAGATTGAAACGACCTTTTCTCTAAATCCCCCCAAGAGCTCAAATGACATAGATTCACTGGACCGTGAGGATTTAATCGCTACAGAGTTCTGAGTCTCAAATTGTGACAAAGTATCTTTTTCAAAATCACTACCTTCTAATTTGAGGCTGTAACTGTTAGTTTCTTCGACATTTATATGCGGTAGATATGGCTTTCTAGCGATAATTTGCGTGATATTGTCTTTTTTTACTGATTCATTTAATACCACGGAAAAGTCAGGTATTTCCTCTGCGACTCGGTTTGCATACTCGACAAGCTTGGGGACCGCGAACGTATAAAGCCAAGCATCTTGGGCTCCGTTTCTACTTTTACGTAAAATTCGACCAAGGACTTGTCTAAAATAGAGCTCCGTTCGTACTCGGCTAAGGTGGCAGCATACTTGTAGACGAGGGATATCTGTTCCTTCACTAATCATGCCTACACTGACAATCCAGCTAGTCTCGCTGTCTCTAAACTCGTTAATTCTATGGTTTGGGTGCTTTTCTCTATAGGTAACAATTTCCGCTGTTTGCTCATACTCGTTTCTGAGAATATTCAGAATATATGTGGCATGCTCTACAGAAGATGCCACAACAAGTCCTGCAGCATCGGGAGTAAACAGCCTAATACTTTTAAGCTTGCTTATCGCTAACGTTAATGCATGCCGAATAGCGAAATCATGTTCGATTAGAGATTGGTAGGGAACAGATGAACATTTGAATAGCTCATCGAGGCTATTAAATGTTTTAGTATCGTTTTCTTCGTCTGTAACCGAAATTTTTTCATTGTCGATTAGAACAATTTTTGGGGAGCGACATACACCATCCGTTACTGCGTCCCTTAAGCCGTAAATGTAATCACATTGGATTTGGTTATCAGGGTCTGAGTAGTGAGATAGAACTATAGGTGCTTGATCCGATCGCCATGGTGTGCCTGTTAACGCTAATGTGTATTCCGCTTGGCTTTGAATATTCAGGATGATCTCTTCTCCCCAAGCATTAGCATCGTTTAGAGACTGCCCAGCACAGTGATGAATCTCATC
>NZ_JBLWZP010000031.1:0-6597 GCF_048266365.1 Galbibacter sp.
GGTCGCCGCCTTCTTTTAAAGATCCTGATGTTTTTAAAGCATCAGGATTTTTTTTTGCCCTTTTCTGAAATACTTCAAGACTAATACGACTTGTTTATAAGTTAAGAGCTTCAGATAATTTAAAAGTTTTGGTTTTAGTTATATTTGGTGCCTATTAACCAAATTAGTGACTATTATGAAAATTCAGTACCTATCTGATTTGCATTTGGAGTTTCGGTCCAATGCGAGTTGGATCGCAAAGCATCCCATACCAGTGATAGGCGACATACTAGTCATAGCAGGGGATACCCATCTTTTAGATGATCAATATAGAAAACTGGACTTTTTTAAGGATATCTCCGATCGATTTCAGCAGACTTACGTTATTCCGGGAAATCATGAATTTTATAAAGGTTATGATGTAGCTGTTTGTGAAGGAAAAATCCATGAAGATTTACTTCCAAACGTAAAGCTCATACATAATGATTTTGTGTACCATAAGGACATTAAACTGATCTTCTCGACCATGTGGTCATTTATAGAACACTTTCCGGATGAAATTAGTATGGGAATTAATGATTTTAGAAAGATCAACTACAAAGGAAATCGGCTCCGTATTTCTGACTTTAATAACATTCATAATAAATGTATGGATTTTATCGAAGGTCAAGTTTCAGAGAACGGAAAAAAAGTGGTTGTAACCCACCATCTACCCAGTGTTGCGTGTAATGCAGAAGAGCACCGGGATAGTCATTACAATGAGGCATTCTGTGTAGATAAAACGGAGTTTATCACTCAATCTGATGTTAGCTATTGGATTTATGGGCATAATCATCGTGTACTACCTCCAATTGATCTTGGTGGAACGAAATTACTGTCCAACCAGCTGGGATATGTGGATCATTTTGAACATAGAAATTTTGACCCGTCAAAATGTATTGACCTTTAGAATTATTATTTAGCTTTCTATTGGTACTGATTCTTATGTTCAAAGTACGTTTGATCTTTTCCCTATTAAATAGCAAATTCAGAATTAAATGATAATTATCATTTTTTAAGGCTATGACAATATGAACCTTTGTGTCAACATAATAATGTGATTTATTTGTATGACACATAGTTTTCATATCCCGGTAATGGGACTTGCATACACCATAGATACACCTTTACGCGTGGCTTCTAAAGGAATTGATTCTGTGGTGTCCATCGTAGATGACGACCTAGCTGAAAAAATGCGGGCGTTTTTTTGTAAAAAACATAAACTACCGTATACCTCTATTTCTGCAAAATCTATAGACCATAGAGCCAAAAGAATTACCGAGTACCTCAATGTGCTGGATTGTTTGGTGAAACAAAAGTTTCAAAACTTTGTGGAGGAACTAGAGGTCAACAAGAAGGAATTGGATCAATTTATCAGGATGCTCCCTCCTAAATCTATTATCTTAGAAAAGATAAAGCGTCTTTCTTCTGATAATTTCTTGCAACAATCTGCTAAGATCATTACAGAGCATCTTTCACCCGGAGCCATTGATGTCAATATTATGACTAAGGTTGATAAAACCAATTTTAGAAATAAAGTTGCTCTAGACACCATCTATAATGATGCTCATGCTTCGCTTAGAGGATTTGCAGAGAGTACGCTTACTTCTACTTTGATTCTTTCTGCAGGAATGAATCCATCCTTGTATAGCTATATCGGAACTTTTAAAGATTTTCTACCGGATGCAGAAAGTAAATTGAAAAAGAAAGTTGGTTTAAAGGTCAGCGATTTTAGATCCGCCATGATACAAGGAAGCTTTTTAGCTAAAAAAGGAGTATGGGTGTCAGAATACCGAATTGAATCGGGACTTAATTGTGGGGGGCACGCGTTTGCCACGGATGGTTTGCTTTTAGGGCCCATTATGAACGAGTTTAAACAAAGAAGAAAAGAACTAGAGGAGAATGTACATGCCTTGCTGACCAAGGCACTTGAAGAGAAGGGATGCTTTGTTCCAACTAGTCCAATGCCTACAAGAATAACAGTGCAAGGAGGGGTTGGGACAAATGATGAGCATAATTTTCTTTTAGAACATTATGATGCTGATGCCGTTGGCTGGGGTAGTCCTTTTTTGTTAGTTCCTGAAGCAACCGCTACGGACAAGGAAACACGCGGACTTCTAGCAAACGCTGTTGAAGGCGATCTGTATAGAAGTGAACTATCGCCACTAGGAGTGCCTTTCAACACCCTTAGAGGAAGTAGTAATGAGTCTTTCAAACAGCAACGTATAGATAAACAAAAGGCTGGAAGTTCTTGTCCTAAAAAATTTCTTGCACTAAGTAAAGAATTAGGAGAGGAAGGTATCTGCACGGCATCTCGGAAGTATCAAGAAATTAAACTCAAGGAGTTGGAGGCATCCACCGCTGAGTATAGTCCTGAAGCCATACAAGCTAAACGCGATAGCATCACTGTGAAGTCTTGCTTGTGTGTTGGTCTTGCTAATCCTGCATATATGGAAAAGGAAATGGAGATTAAAGGAGAAAAACAGGGAGTTGTTATATGTCCAGGTCCAAACTTGGCCTATTTTGATAAGGAGATTTCACTTAATGAAATGGTACGACACATTTATGGGTATACCAATGTATTGAGAAAGGGAAGTCGACCACATATGTTTATTAAAGAATTGCATCTATACGCTGATTTCCTTGTGGATGATATTAGAAACAACCTAGTGGGACTTAACAGGGCTAAGGTGAAACGTTGGAATTCATTTAAAAGTAATCTCTTGGAAGGAATTAGCTATTATGAAAATCTCTTTTGTAATGAAACTACGTTTTTCTCCGATCAAAAAGAAACAATTTTGGAGGTTCTCAAGGCCTATAAGAGTAACGTAAGTGACATTATAGTCCCAGAATTAAATTAATTTGATTTCTTCTTTTTGACAATTTTACTAACTAGCAACTTAACCTTGTTTTGTGACCAGAGTATTGATAAAGTGATCGAGGCTCTGGTCTTTTCCTAATTGTAATTTTTGCTTGATACGGTACCTTGCCATTCGGATACTTTTAGGATCGACATTTAGCTTAATGGCTATTTCTTTATTAGTGAGCCCCATAAGGATGTAAGAGCAATACTTTAAATCCAGACGGGTGAGCTTGTTACCAGATTTTTTTTGAAGACCTTCGATGAATTCAGGTCGTATTTCAGTTAATTCTGTTTTTATATCGTCATAACCTCTGTCGACTTCATAATTTCTTGAAAGCAATCGGTTAATTTGTTTGTATAATGGATCTGATCTATCTAACGAATCAAGTTTTACCTTTAAATCCTCAAATAGCTGGTTCTTTTCTTCTACTTGAAGGCTACCTGCGAGCAGTTCTTTTTCTGTACGGTCAAGTCTTTCCTGCAATAGCTCCCGCTCTGCTTGTAATCGTGCTGTTTCTTCATCTTTTAGACTGGCTTGAAGTTCAGCTTCATTTTTTAACCCGGTAAGTAATAATTGTTTTTGTTTAGCCGTTTTTAATCTAAAGTGATAGGAACGGAACAGGAAAAATAAAGCTACCAATCCTATACTGGTAAGAATCAGGTAAAGATTATTTAATTTTTTGGTGTACGCTGCTTCTTGGCGTATGGTAGCCAATGCAAGTTCTTTTTTTTCTGATTGATATACGGCTTCTAACTTTTGAGTGATAGAATGTTTTTCTTCGTTAAATAATTCTTTGTCATATTCCATATATTGTTTGTAGTACTTAAGAGCTTTTTCGCTATCCCCGCTTTTTTCGGCAACCCTTGCTAAAGCACTACTCACCCTGGATTTTGGTAAATTTCCACCCCATGTACTTGATGCAAGCTCAGTCATAGCCATTTGAAGCAAGTTTTCAGCTTTCTGATAATTGTTTTCTCTTAATGCGTACTCACTCAATATCCCGTAACTGTTGGCAATGATTTCTGCTTGCTTAGATTCTCGTCCATTCTCAAGAGCTCGGTTTAAAAAAATCACTGCGCTATCCTTAAAAGATTCAGGATAAAATTCAAAATAAAGGTTGGCCATATTTAGGGATGCAATACCTTGAATACTTTTCGCTTTCACACGTTCACGATGCGATTCAGTAAGTTTTAAAATGGAAGAATAATAGAATTTTGCAGAATCTAGTTGCTTTTGGACATGTTCTTTACGATACTGGTATAAATGATAAGTTCCCATACTCAAGTAGGCATTGGCAAGAGCGCTAGGGTCATTACTTTTTTTAGCAGCTTCAAGGCAAAGTCTCGTGTAGTTACGCTGTTTTTCAGGCTCGTTCCAATACCCTTGTATTGCTCCTAAATGATGGTAAATATTGCTTTTGTACAACCACGCATCTTCACCCTCAAACATTCGAAGAGCATCGAGCATATATTTATAAGCTTTTTCTCTGTTGTCTACCAAGTTTTCGAGCCAGCCATGTTGAGATCGTACTCGCCCCTTAATGATATTATTTTTCGTTCTACCTGCATACAATTCTGCACTATCAATAGCCTTATAGGCTAGGTTTAGGCTATCCTGTTGTGCATATAGATAACTCAAAGTCGAATAGGAGATTGCAGTGTAACCTTGATCCTTCTCTGAGGCACTTAGTCGTAAGGCTTCCTTAGCTAAATCAATAGCATTTTCGGACTGTCTGTCCCTTGCCATTATTCTAGCCAATTCTGTCATTGCTTCAATACGTGCACTGCGGGTATTTTCAATTTGAGCTATAACGGTTTCTAGAGAATCTATAATAATAGTTTGGGCTTGCAAATATGAAGCTTGGAGCGCACCTATAAGAAAAATAAAATTATGTAGGTAATTTCTCATAGTGTAAATATACACATTTCTATGTTTATCAAGGGCTCATTATTATCCGTGGGAGCTATGTATACGGATTGTAGACGATTTTATAAACTGATGTAGACGCCGTGTATGTGGTAATCAATTGTAATAAACCGCTGACGTATCTACTTTTGTTTCAGGTGTTTTAATCAATTTCTCAACCTTTAATCCATATAGATATGAACGCAAAAACAATTTCTATAGTCTCTTACATTACTATCATAGGATGGCTAATTGCATATTTTAAAAATAAAGAAAATTCCATAAAAAGTGATTTTGCTTCTTACCATTTGGGACAAGGATTGGGTGTTTTCCTTTTTGCAGCACTACTAAATGTTCTATTAATAATCGTGGTGTTTATTGCCCCAACAGTTGGAAGCCTACTTAATGTGGTAGCTATATCCCCTCTAATTTTTATTATTTTCGGAATTATCGCCGCTAATAATGAGGTCAAAAAACCTGTGCCACTTATCGGAAAGTTCTTTGAGGGAAGGTTTGATTTTTAACTATAAGATAACCAAACCATAGGGTGTAATTATCCAATTCCTAAGCCATAATTTTTTATTAATTCAACCTAAATGCAAGGGGATAATACCTGAATATTACTCTTTGTTAACTTCAAATCTACTACGATCTAATAAATATATTATGTCATGTAAATTACCGATATGCTATATTATTATCTGTTTTATAAGTCTAACCCTTAGTGCTCAAAATGTAATTTATGTCGCTCCAAATGGAGTTTCTGATGGATCTACGTGGGCAAAAGCCAGTAACATTAAAGACGCAATTGCATATGCCGATTCAGGAGATGAACTATGGCTTAGACAAGGCACTTATATAATCACTGAGACTTTAGAGGTCGACTTTTCTTTAAAATTATATGGCGGTTATTCCGGGGTTGGGAATAATCGCGATCCAGAAAATTATCAAAGTATTTTAAATGGAGGTAATAAGGTGAGTGTATTGGATGTTACCAGTCGAGCATCGGAGGTCCTATTGGATGGTCTTTATTTTGAAAACGGACTTGCACGATCTGAAAGTGAGATTGAGGATCTATCGGAGGGAGGAGGACTAAGTTTGAGAGGAGATGGATCCGTAATTTTAAATTGTGTCTTTAGAAATAATAATTCAAGAAATAGTATGGGATCCGGAGCCATATATATTTGGGCGGATGATGTACTTGTTGAGAATTGCATTTTTGAGAACAATAGTGTCTTAGAAAATTATGCGGAATATGGAAATATTGGAGGGGGAGCCATACATATTCGATTCGGAGCTAATAATGTGATTAAAGCATGCGAATTTAAAAATAACAGTAGCTATTACGAAGGTGGTGCTATCCATTCATTTGCAGATAATGCGCATATCTTGGATTGTGTTTTTGAAGGTAATTATAGTCATAATCGTGGCGGTGCTATATTTCTTAATAATAATAGTTTGACGGTTTCTAATTCGGTTATTAAGAATAATAGATCAGCTATAAACGGAGGAGGTTTGTTTGCTAATTTTGGTGAATTAACACTTGAGAATGTTCGTTTTGAAAATAATGAAGCAGAAGAATATGGGGGTGGATTATATAATAATTTTGGTACTATCAAAATTACAAATTCATTGTTTTTCAAAAATCAAGCAGTAGCGGGTGGAGGAATTTATAATGCTGAAGATATAGAACTTAGTAATGTTAATTTTATTTCAAATGAACACACAGCACTATACACTACTCCCCATCTGTAAGACAGTTTAAATATATATCTAATTATTTATGATGCTATTCTTTTTGTATTATAAA
>NZ_JBLWZP010000032.1:0-6470 GCF_048266365.1 Galbibacter sp.
GGGGTGGTGGACGTATATGGAAGGGTAAATTTGTATATTAGCAAGGCCAAGCGAAATTAAAGAGCATGTTTTTATAAATGTTACAAATGCTTACAAATGTTTACATTTGAAAGGTGCGTTTATACACATGTTGTGGGTAATTGAATAACAAAGAAAAAAATGAGAGTAAAAAATTTAAAACTTGAAAATATTGGGCCATTTAAAAACGCCCAACTTGAATTTATTTCTGACGACAATGAATTAGAAAAACCACCAGTGGTTTGTATAACTGGAGAAAACGGAACAGGTAAATCAATAATAATTGATTCTATTCGAGCATTATTTAATGGTCGTTTTTCAGGTGGAATTGAACGAGACATAACTTCATCTGACAATTTTAAAGTTGAATCAGAAATTTTCTTTAACGATAAAGCCTTCAATTTTAAAACTACTCAAAAGTTTAAAAAAGATGGTAATGCCTTGGACACAAACAATATGAACATCAATCAGTTGTTTGTTGCTAGTTTAGAATCAGATTTCAAAAAAGATTTCATTTTTGATTATTGGACATCCAAATTATCAAATGACACGTTCAATATCTCGAATATAACATCTTTAGAGACTGATAAGTATCTATCAAACTCTATTTCAGGGGTTCACAAAAACGTTGAATTGACAAAGGTTATTTCATTTTTTGATTATTTAAAAGATAGTAAAGATAAAAGCGAAAAAGAATTAGGTCAATCACTATATGACATTTTAGAAAATATTATAAATATTTCAATTTCAAATGGTAGTCTTTCTCACGTTTCAAGAATTAATTTGCAGCCTATAATTAAAGTCGGTTCGAATGAAATATCTCTTGAAAAATTAAGTAGTGGTAATTTATATTTAATACAGAGATTTACTAGTTTATTGAGCCAAGTATATTCCATTTGTGCAATCAACAGATTATCTATAAGTAAATACAAAGAAATTAAAGGATTATTACTTATAGATGAAGCCGAAAACCATTTACATCCTAAATGGCAAAAGGTGTTTTTGCAAAATATTCAAAAACTTTTTCCAAAACTTCAAATAATAGTATCAACGCATTCACCTTTTATTGTTTCGTCTATTAGCAGTTGTAAAGTATTTGTATGTAAAAGTAAAATTGATTATTCAGTTGTTGAGGAAGAAACAGACTTTTATACAAATAAACCAATTGAAGAAGTCTTATTAAGTCCCTTATTTGATACTAGAAATTTTAACTCGGATATTTCAAAGCTTCTTGAGTTACGAAAAGAGGCTATCGAGAAAAAAGAAAAAATAGAAGTTGAAAGAATTGAAAAAGAATTACTCAAAATAAATCCTGAATATTTTGATTACCTAAATTTAGATTCACTTATAAAATCTATAAAAAAATGAGAGGATTTCAGCGACTTCCTGAACCTCAAATTTTAATTGATAGAAAGAATGCTTGGCTAACAAGTTTTTTGGCTTCAGGAAAAAAAAGACCAGATTCCAGTAAATATGCTCACAATTCCATTAAGATACAATTAAACTCAATGAGTTTTAATAAGTGCTTTTATTGTGAAACAAAATTAAAAGGTAAAAGAAAGGAAGTTGACCATCATATTGAGGTAAGTGTTAATCCCAACCTTTCCTACGAATGGACAAACCTTTATTTATCTTGTGACAATTGTAACAATAAGATACCGCATTCCACTATTTCCATTAATGACACCTTAAATCCTTGTTTAAATACAGATGAAGAAATTATGGAGCATCTAACATTTCAAGATGAATTTATTGAAGCCAAAAATAATTCTCAATTAGGATTAAGAACAATTCAAAAATATAGACTTGATACAGAGATTTTAGATACCAGAAGATTAAAAAGTTTAAAAATATTTTACAAATTAATTTTAGAAATAAAAGAAAACCAAATTAACGAGGGGAGAGATTTTTTAACTGATGAGGAGATAAATGCAATAAATGGGTTTAAAGTCATCAATCATTCATTTTCATTGATGTTTTCAGTATTAATTGAAAAGTTCAACTTTTAAAAAACTACCCACAACAATGGCTATAAGTAATTGCTTGTTCTCGCCTACTTCTGAAAATCCTTGCGGATTTTCAGTTTGGTATGTACTTGCAAAGTTAAGTGCTAACCCACGCAACTACTGATAGCCGAGACCGTTGTGCGTCATTATCAGAAACCGCTAATCAATGATAAAATTCTTTAGAAAAATCCGACAAAACTTACTGATGGAAAACAAAACTGGAAAGTATCTCAAATATGCTGTTGGAGAAATTGTACTTGTTGTTATTGGAATTTTAATTGCACTTCAAATAAATAATTGGAATGAAAACAAAAGTAATATCAAGCAAGCTAAAGAGCATTTAGAAACAATAAAACTAAATCTTCAAGATGACATAATACAAGCCGAAAAGTTACTATCAGAAACACAAACAACGATTGATTATGCAAATGACTTTTTAGACCAATTTAAAACTCTAAAACCAGTAGACAAAAATATTCAGATGTATCTGATTTATATGATGTTTGAAAGAAACATAGAAATAAACGAGAGCGGAATTAATGCTCTTGTGAATTCAAATGGAATGGCATTTATTGATAAAGAACTTCAAACAAAAATATTGAATTATTATAGATATATCGAACAGTTAAAAAGTAGGGAACTTAATGCTAATACAGAAATCAAAACAATGTATGAGCCTTATGTAAAAGAAAATTACTATTGGATATATAATAAAACAAATCCTTGGCATCGACAATCGGAATTTTATAAAGATGACCCTCGAAAACTAGAGAATATTGATTTAAAAAGTGTAATAGATGATAAGAAATTGGAAATAATGATTATGAATAGACGATATCAATCCAAACTTATTTTTGATTTCTATAAAAACACTATAAAAGACGCAAAAGAAATAATCGCAGAAATTGAAAACTAACGAAAGCACAACAATGTTTATAAAAAAATAGGCGAAATAGTCTTAAATATGAGGTTTTTAGCTCGCATCAAACTTTGTGCTTAACCGAAAGTTTAGAGCTTCGAAATCGCTCACTTTTTATATACTAAACGTTGTGCTTCATTATGACAAACTACTAACCAATGATAAAATTCTTTAGAAAAATTAGGCAAAATATGCTGACTGAAAATAAATTCAGTAAATACTTACTTTATGCCATTGGAGAAATTGTTCTTGTAGTAATTGGAATTTTAATTGCGCTATCAATTAATAATTGGAATCAAAATTCTACCCGAAACAAATTAGAATTAGAAGCATTAAAAAACTTAAAAGAAGATTTTGATTTTAACCTATCAGAATTACGTCGCATTGATAGTGTAAATACAAGAAATATTAAGTCTTGTTTAATAATACTTAACCACACAGGTAAGAGATATACAGAAGACTTTATTTTGGAGAAATATTTAAATGATGCTGCCGCATCGCCAGATTACGTTGCCAAAAACGGATTTTTAAATGATTTAGTCAGTTCTGGAAACCTTGGCTTAATCAAAAATAATGCTTTACGTAACCTTTTATCTTCTTGGCCTACCATATTAGATGAATTAACGTTAAGAGAATTAGCTTCAGAGAAATCTGATTTTGCATTGATTGATTTTATTATGAAAAATGGCAGTTGGTTGAATGTCGATGAAGTCATTGGCTTCAATAACAGCTTAAACATAAAATTGCCACAATCTGGCTTTGACATTGACAACAAACAAATGCTAAAATTACCTGAATTTGAAAATAGAATAGAAAACCAAATAATGTTTTTCAACATAGTAAAGGACAGATATAAAGATTGTATGGACTTGAACAAGGAAATTATTCAACTCTTAGAATCTGAAATAAAAGCGAAAAAATAACGAAAGCACAACAATGGCTATAAGTAATTGCTTGTTCTCCCCTACTTCTGAAAATCCGCAAGGATTTTGCTTACGCCAGTTCGCTACGCTCGTGTCAGTTTGGTGTGTACTTGCAGAGTTAAGTGCTAACCCACGCAACTACTCATAGCCGAGATCGTTGTGCGTCATTAGAGAAACAACCATATGAAGAAATATTTATACTATCCGAATTTTGAACCACCAAATACTGAATGGTTGAAATTTTCACTTTTATATTTAGAAAAATTCGAAAGTATTGTTCCATATGAAAGACAACATTTAATTTCTGACGATTATAGACAGATTTCTAATGAAACAGATTTAGTTGATTTATATTCACCAAGTTTCCAACAAGGAGAAAGAGCATCCGAAAAAGCAATTTGGCAAGCTGAAAGAATATTAAATCATCCTTACAGAACAAGCGGTAGATTTAACCGAATTAATTTAAAAAGAGATTGGAATAATAAACTCAACTGGAATTTTCAAATTTACTCTGAAAAATTTTCATATCAGTTTGGTCAATTTTGTGTTGAAAATAAGATTGGTGTTCAAAATGCTGATGGATTGCTATTACCAAAAGAATTAGCCTACCTTTTTATGACACATCTTGCAAAAGAAATCTCTTTCGACAGAAATGGTTCTATAATTACAGACAATTCAGAATTTGACCATTACACTAATTACTCAAGAGTCTTTACGCCAGCTGTTAGAAATAGAAATGAATTTATGAAAGGAATATTGCAACTAATCATTCCAACCGATATTTCTAATGTTAGTTTTAATCAGCTAATAGAATTTCGAAATAAAAACAGAAATAGAATTTCAGAATTTAATAGACAGATAGAAAATGTAGAAGATTCAATTGGAAATGGATTAACTGAACAAGCCTTTATCGAAAGTTTTAAGAGTTCGTATAAAGAGTTAACGGAACAAATATTGCTTTTAGGAGCACGAGCAACAGTAATTCCATTAGCGTCTTACATGCTCATTAACGACCCAAATGCATTAACCGAAGAATACGCAAAGAATATTTTAACTGCACTCGGAATTGGTCTTGGAGGTTATTTTGCAGTAAAAAATTCACTAATAAATACAGAGAGCAAAAGGAGTTGTAAAAAATATTTTGCTAATGTTTCATTACTTAAATAATGTTCAGTAATTAAAAAGTATGACTGGAAAATCAGAAAAAAATTTATTTGGAGAATCCGTCAAAAAGAAAAAAAGAAAATCTCGTTTAGAAAGCTCACTTGAAAAATATGATAAAGAAACATTTGAGGAAAGACTTGAAAGACTTAAATTTTTAAATAAAATATTCCCGAAAGAATTCGGAATTTTAGCTGACCCAGAAACTGTTTATGTTTTTGGGGAGGCGAAAATGGCATTTATCAACGGAGAATTTATTTCGACTATTTTACTTTCCCAAGCGTTTATTGAAAGAAAATTACAACTTCATTACCAATCATTAGGATTAGATATTATTGCAAAAAGAGGTTTAAAGGCTATTGTAACTCATGCTAAAAAGAATAACATTTTACATGAATATCTAATTGAGCGAATAGATGTTTTAAGAAAAAGAAGAAATCCATTTTCACATGTCAAAACGACAGACCATGAATTCAATTTAACTCAAAGAATGATGAATGATTTAAAATCTGACAAAAGATATAGACAACCTTATGAAATTATGGCTGATGACGCAAAAGAGGCTATTTCTTTAATGTATACAATATTTATAACTGAATTAAAAAAATAACGCCACACAACACCGTGTAAAAATAATTGCTTGGTTCTCGTCTACTTGGAAAATCCGTAGGATTTTCCTCTGGTTTGTTCCATTTTTAGTAAGTTAATTGCTTGAACACGCAACTATCCTTACACATAAACGTTAGCTGCAAGCTGAAAAAATGAACGATAAAAAATGAAAATCAGAAAAGTAAATATTCAAGATATTGAAAAACTAAAAGAAATCGGAAAACTGACTTTTGCCGAAACTTTTTCCTCGGAAAACAGCGAGGAGAATATGAAAGAATATTTGGAAAACGGATTTTCAACGGAAAAACTGACTACGGAACTGACCGACCAAAACGCTGAATTTTACTTTGCGGAACTTGACGGAAAAACAATCGGATATTTAAAAATAAACGTTGGACAGTCGCAAACCGAAATAAAGGACAAAAACGCACTTGAAATTGAACGAATATACGTGCTAAAGGAATTTCACGGAAAAAAAGTTGGGCAAATACTTTACGACAAGGCGATTGAATTGGCTAAAGAGAAAAATGTGGATTATGTTTGGTTGGGAGTTTGGGAGCAAAACCTGAGAGCAATTCGATTTTATGAAAAAAATGGATTTGTAGCGTTCGATAAACACGTTTTCAAACTCGGAAACGATGAACAAACGGACATAATGATGAAACTCAACCTGAATGAAAAAAAGCCAGTTGCCAACAATGTATCCTATGAAAAGCACTAATCCCGTTCTTCAAAAATAATATTTTTATTTTAATTATCTCATAATGATGATTTTGGGATGTTGGAATGTTGATAATTCCGAAGGATTATCAATATTTCAATACCATATAACTT
>NZ_JBLWZP010000033.1:0-6252 GCF_048266365.1 Galbibacter sp.
CTGGAATTAAGGAAATTGCCAAAGGTTTTGAGGATCTATTCTCAATACAGCTCGGCGATTATTATAGAATATTTCTGGAAATTAGGATGCGGAAAAACAATCAGACCAAGTTGTTGGATTTTTTAAAGACCTGCATTCAGAATAAAATTGTGGAGGCGGATGGATGAAAGGAAGTATGTAGAAAGAAATATGAAGTACGATGGACGAGGGACGAAGTTGTTGTTTGTTGTGGGTTGTCTGTTGTGATATTAATTCTAATTTCAGTTGTGCAGCGAAAAAATGGCATAATTAAACTTAGGCAAAATTTCGTGTTTTTTTACCAAAGTTTAATTGATTGGTTTTTCAACTCAGTTCTTTGTTGCCAGTAGTTTTTACTCGCCATCTTCGGGTAACAACAATACAAAAAAATCAATAACCAATGATGATACTTCTCCATTTTCATCAATTCCCCAATACGCTGGATAAGTTCCGTCGCCATAACCCGAATGGAACATTGTTATGTTTAAATCCGAATTTGGTAATTTGAAATTTATCCAATCTCCATAATCATTCAGGTCATTTATGTCTTTCGCATTTTTTTTAAATTCATCCGCAAACAAGTCGTCATAAATATTTCCATTTGGGTTTGCTTTCATAAAGTTATCTTGAAATTTCAAGTATTCAACTCCAGCCTCTATATCAAAAAATCCTCCGAGTCCTGCGTCGACAGGAAATCCGAAAAAGTCTCCGTCTCCAGTTAATTCATTAACATCTTCTCCTTCACGAACAGCCAAAACCCATTTTTCAGCTCTATTGTCGTTGAATTCTAATTTAGCAATTGCATATCTATCTCCTGAATCTTTTGTTTTAGCTACATATATTTTTATTGGATATTCTCCAATTTTAATTTCACGCTCTAATGGTTTCATATCTGGCGTTACAAGTGGGTCGCAAACGACAATTTTTCCTGTTGGCACTTTTAATTTTCCAATTTCAATTAACTCAATTGGGATTCCTTCTACAGTATCGTTTTCAAAAATCAAATTATAATCAGCGTGCGAAAGTATTTCCTTTTTCTTTTCCGTTTTTTTCTTAAACAGTCCAAACATTTCTTTGTCTTTTTGAAATTCCGCTTTTTTATCCGATAAATTACAGGATAAAAAACTTAAAATTATTCCGAATATTGTTAGTTTTCTCAATGTTTTTTAAATTACTGGCAACGGTCTCGTATAACCGTCAGTTACGGGTTAATATGCGTTAATATTCGGTTTGGCACTGGCGTTAGCAATTCCGAGTGGATTCGGACGCAGTCGAATCCGCCGTAATTGCGGTTATACATTGTTAGCTGTTGCCTTTTATTGTTTTGTCAAATTATAGTTTTGAAATTCGCCATCCATACCTATTGGATTAATTTGTTTTAATCCGTTATTAACGAACCATTTTTCATTTTCAAAAACCCTAATAGTTTCAAATCTTATTTCGAAATAGTTAGTCTGTTTTCCTTTAATCAAATATTCTGGAGATTTAAGTCCTTTGGTGTCGATTATGTGGAAGCTTCTAATATTCGAATAATTCGTTTTCACTTTGTCATAACAGTCTTTTAATTCAACAACTTTTCCTTCATCGGTGGTTATGGTCAATTGATAATTCACTAGATGGCCACTCTTATTAGTCACCCTAAAAATATTTTTCTCTGCTTTTTTTGATTTTTCATCTACAATTATTTTATCTCGTTGAGGAAAGCTATTTAAGATTAAGCTGTCACCTACAACATTATAGTTCCCATTTATTTTTTGCTGAAATAACTCCATTTTTAATTCATATTGAAAAGTATAATCCGCGTTTAACTGTAATGATTCCGAAAAATGTCTTTGTGAGTAGGAATATTTTCCAATTAAAGTATCAGCCTCATTTTGTATTAATGTAGTTAATAAAATAATTGTAAAAAGAAACTTCATATATGTTATAATTCAGGTTGCACTAACGGTTTTGGCTATGGTTTCGTTGCGGAAAATGTCCGAAGGACTTTTCCGCTGTAGCCGAAAGATAGCAAAACGGCGAGACACGAGCAAAGCGAACTGGAGCCAGCAATTTTCGGCAGAACACGAGCGCAGCGAACTGGCGCAAGCAAATTTCGCCGCAATGAACTATAGCCGTTGTTGTAACACGTTATTTATTAAATTCTTCAACCCAAGATTTGTATTCTTCAGAAGATTTATATTCATTTATCCAAGTATTCTCTCCATTTAAAAAAGCAAGTAATAAGTCAGTCATTTCTTTCACTGTTTTTGGAGGATTGTCGGTTATAATTTCAATATATTCGTTACCATAAGACGAGGAAAAACTATTATAAAAACTACCACGAAACTCGCAGATAGTATTAATGATTTGGTTCTTGGTTGGTTTTTCATTAGTTTTTTATTGTATTATTATTTTGTTTTAAATCTTTCAACCATAAAACCTCCAAGTTTTCTTTAGACTGTTTATATATGTTATTTACGTTTTCTGGTTCAGTTATAAATTGTTTTAGTTTATCGATTCCATATGATTTTACAAGGTATTCGATAATTGTTGCCGAAATTGGGTATCCATTCATATCTCCAAATTGATAATTATTAGCCTTTTCTAATTCACTCCAAGATGGAATTTTATTATTGAGTAGTTGAGAAAGAACTAACTCACGTTGTGATTCATTAAGTTGTTTGGCTTCATAATAAGCATAACCTTCATTTAGCCAATTTGGCAGACCTACAAGTCCTTGTTTTCTGAAATTAAGCAAAATAGTATGAGTGAGTTCGTGAACGATTGCTTTCATAAGTGATTCATAAGTATGCTGGCTTCCTGGTTTTAAAGGACTTACCATTTTTAACTCATTTTTACCGGCTACTCCTACTACCCACTCAGGTGCATCAAGCAAGTTAATAGCATTATGAAATGATTTAATATTTGGATAAATGAAAACATCAATTTTTGATTCAAAATTAGTTTTCATATCCTCTGTTATCCTTAAATAATTACTTTCAAGAGACTGGGATAAATTTTTAAGAACACTTGTATCAGTTTTTTTTGAATAGAAATTAAAATGTTGACTCTCGAATTCTAAATTTAAAGAAGTTGTATTTTCTTTTTTAAAATTATTATAATCAATTGTTTTGGTTAAAGGAACAAGAATAAGTGAGGATTTTAAATGAGGCTCTATCCAATTGCCATTAATAGATTTTCCATTATTTTCAAAAACACCTTTGAAAACTAATTGAGCAGCAGAACTTTCTAAGATAATTGAATCTTGTTTGATATAAACCTTGCTCAATGGGATGTCTTGAATCCCTTTACTCGGAATACCTAAATTTCCAGTAAGTTGTCCTAAACTATCTTTAAAAACATTGAAAACAACTTCTGGGTTGGCCTCTCCCATTTTTACTTTTCCAATCCAGGAACTTGGTGCAATTGATTTATTCGTTTGCTCATTGCATCCAGTAATTAAAACTACACAGAGAAAGGGAATTAGGAATTTCATAAATGTTTCTATTTTTTATTGGACGATTCAAATCAATGAATATTACTTACTTTTTAATTATATTCTTTACAAATATTAATGTTACTAATGCAGGTGTTAATCCAATAAATAAGGAATAGTATGTGTTATATGGGGCTGATAATTCAATTTTTGCTGTTTCTTTAACTATCAAATGTTCATAAGGTTGAGCGTCATAGAATAAGGTAATGATGAAATTCCAACCGAAATGAAATCCTAAAGGCATCATTATTGATTTAGTTTTTGCAAATGTATAGCCCCAAACATATCCAGTAAAACCAGTTGTAGCAAGCACATATATTAAGAGTATAATTTTATCAGAATTAATTATTCCGTAAGAAAACCAATGATAAATACCAAAGGCAAAAGCGGATATTAAAAGTCCTTTTTGTAACCCTATTTTTTTTATCAATATATATAAAAGTGCTCCGCGAAATATTAAATCTTCTGTTAAAGCAGCTTTTAAATGGTACCAACCAGAAAGAAAGAAGGAGTTTAAATTAAAGGTTGGACTTTTTGTCCAAGAGATGGACAGCATTTGAGTATCAATTAAAATAAATAAAAGTTTAAGAACGAAAATAAAACCTACTCCGATGGCGAATTGGAAGATTCTATTGTTGACAGGGCAAAACCCTAACACACGTAGGTTTTCTCTTTCTATATAATATAGTAACAGCCAAGATGTTATAAGAATAATTATAATTCCCAACATTTTTATTGACTATTTGATTTTGAGTTTTTAATAAGGGTAGTTAGGGTTTTATTTTTCCAAAGTTTAAAAAGCATCAAACCTGTTAATGTAATTATTATTAAATAATAAATACATAATTCAAAATTTGTTTCTGGAAAGCTACTTGATTGAGCAATATAAGCAGTAGCTATAAGTAGAATGGTACAAAGTATAATGACAGAAAGAATAGCCTCTTTATAAAATGATAATTCTTTTGAAACAGTAGAATTTTCATAATTATTATCTAATATATCCATTGAAAAATTTAAGTAAATTGAAAGGGTTTTTAATGTGTGCATTCTTGGATTCACTACACCTTTTTCTATTCGTTGAATTGAACGTAAACTTATATTTGATATGTCTGCTAACTCCTGTTGCGTATATTTTAATTCCACCCTTTTTTCTTTTACGATTGTTGCTATTATTTGCTGTCGTTTTATATTCATCCTAAAAGTATGTTATTAGTTTAGTTTATTGGATGTCATTAATGTGACATTCTTACGTCATTTTGATATTTACCGCTAACGGTCTCGGCTATGAGTAGTTGCGTGGTTTAGCACTTAACTTTACAATTACCCACATAACTGAAAATCCGCGAGGATTTTGCTTCGCCAGTTCGCACTTCATGCTCGTGCCAGAAGTAAGCGAGAACAAGCAAATACTTATAGCCATTGTTGGCTGTAGTTTTTATTTTTCATCATCATTTGGTTGTGTTCCGTATTCCAATAAATCAATATGTACTGAAGTTGATTTATATTTTCCAGTTCTCATACTTTCGATAAAATCTTCTTTAGAAACTCCAAAACCATTTGAAATATAATGAAAATGAGGTTGACCTTCTTTCCAATTTTCTTTACCACCAATACTTTTATAAGTCAAAAAGAAACAATGCCAAATGTCATCTTTTTCAAAAAAGTGCGATACTATTACTTTTCTGTTTTCGATTATATGTTTTAATTCTCCATCAGTTAATTCAGTTTCTCCAACTTTGTGAATGCTACCATCCTCGTTTAAGTGAAAAACCTTTGGAAGTTTTTTTCCTTCAAATCCGTTTGGTAGATTTTTGAAATGATATTTGCTGTATAAATAACCAAAGTCATTATAAGATTTAAAAATCAAAGACACTAAAATATCTGGATTTAAAGACATTCCTTTTAATAGTCTTACTTGGTCTTTCTTTCGTTCAGTTTTTAATAACTCAATAAAATTTTCGTGAATCTCTATTTTTTCACATTTTTCACAATATCCAACGACCATTTCTTTTGCTTTTTTCTCAAAGTATTCGCTATCCAAAAATGAAGTCAATAATGGACTTTTTGTATATAATAAATCTCTTATTAAAGTTGCGCTTTGTTTTAATTCAGCGGTTTTATAATAATCAACAGGATTCACTTTTTCTACTTTGTCTGAAGCAAATACTCGGATAAATCCATTTCCATTTTCGTTAAATATTTTTTCAGTATTCATTTCTCAAATTACAGCCAACGTGTTTGTATATGGAAAGTTGCGTGTTTGCGTGCGAGGATTTTCCGAAGGAAAATCAGACGTAGCAAACGTGCAACGACCTTTGTTTTAGCACAACACCAGCAATTTTTTATATACGGCTTAAGTTTGATTTTTCTTAAATCAGTTAACTTTAAGTATTAATCAGAAAGAACAAAAGAGCGGAGTAAGGTTACTATATACGGTGAAGCTTTTAGACTTCGGCAACATTGATAATCCCCGCTCTTTTCTACTTTAATTTCGTTTAGATCTGTGAGGCCTGGACCTCGTTTTCAAGTTGTTGGAACCAAAGTAGATTGTCCTTTCGTCATCTTTTTTTCTATGAATAAATATAGCAAAATTTATGGAGTGGACATCAGCAAGGATGTCTTTGATGTATTCGGTTCCCAAGAGGGGCATCAGCAGTTTTCCAATGATCCCAAAGGCTTTACGGCCTTTCTGAGAGTATTGGACAAAAAGGGGTTGGTAGTCATGGAGGCCACGGGCTATTACCATTATCGTCTTG